>JBBILN010000031.1:0-84739 GCA_037444905.1 bacterium
GCCATCGCGTTGAATAAAAGACAAAGAACAGGATCAAGATAACATATAGGATGGATTAAGACCAACGGATGTTTTGTCCGTTGGTCTTCTATTCTCGTTCCACCAACTTTCGCTGCACGAGCACCACCATCAGCACAATCACCGCGAACGCAAAGCCCAGCGTGGCGGCGTAGCCCATGTGATAGAAGAAAAATCCCTGCTTGTAAATGTAAAGCATGGCGGAGAGCGTGCGATTCATCGGGCCGCCGCCGGTCATGACATACGGCTCGATGAAGAGCGAAAAGCCGCCGATGGTGGAGAGAATAACGACCATGAAAATCGTGGGGTTCAACATCGGCAGCGTGACGCGCCAAAATTTTTGCCAGGCACCGGCGCCGTCGATGCTGGCGGCTTCGTACATCTGCGGCGGCACGCTTTGCAGGCCGACCAGAAAGAGGACGATATACAACCCGACGTTTTTCCACGTGGCCATGAGCGCAATTGCCGGCATCGCCATCTTCGGCTCGATCAGCCAGCCGATTTTCGGCAAACCGATTTGCGCCAGCAACGCATTGAGCACGCCGGTGTCTTTGGCGTAAAGTTGATCCCACAAAATCGCGATGACCACGCCGCTCACCACCACCGGTAGAAAGAACGCTGCTCTGAAGAAGCCTCGCAGTTTGATCCGCTCGTTCAGTTGAATAGCTAGAAACAGCGCGACAGCGATTTGCAGCGGAATGTGCAGCAGCAGGAAGAGGCCGGTGTTCAGCATCGCCTGCCAGAACAGGTTGTCGCGAAAAAGTTTGGCAAAATTATCCAACCCCACCCAGACCATCGGCGAGACGATGTCCCAGCGGTGAAAGAGCAGCACCAGCGAGAACACCAGCGGAAAGCCGATGAAAATGGCGAAATGGAGCGCGTAGGGGGTGACGAACAAATAGCCTATGTGATTGCGACGGCGCATCGAAATAGATAGTTGGATTTTTGGATCGTTGGATTAATGGATTGTTGGAGTTTTGGATTGTTGGATTGTTGGAACGCTGAAGTACTGGAATGTCCAACATTCTATTTTGCCCCATCGATCCAACAATCCATCGATCCAACAATCCATCGATCCAATAATCCAGCTATCCAATTTTTTCGTTCACTCGAGAATCAACCTCACCCGTTTTGCCGCATCCCGCACGGCCTCTTCCGGCGATTTTGCGGCGTAGACGACCGCGGCTTCGTATTCCTGCGAGATGGCATCGAAGACTTCTTTCATCACCGGCGATTGATCGATGCCGCGGACATGCTCGGCCTGTTGCGCGAAGGCAACCATGCGCGGGTTCTTGGCGAAATAATCGGCAAAAAGAGAATCGTTTAGCATGCCTTTGCGCAGCGGCAATTGGCTGGCGATCTGGAGCAGGCGCAGATCATTCCGGCGCGAGACCATGAATTTGACAAACTCCCACGCGGCTTTCGGTTGTTGACAGGTGGAAAAGATGACGATGTTCTTCAAATCGCCATACGTGTAAACCGGCCCACGATGACCGTCCGGCACCGGCATCGGCGCAAAGTCGTATTCAAATCCTTCCGGTTTGTATTTTTCCGCGTGGCTGATTTCCCACGGACCGGTGAAACGCGAGGCGGCTTTCCCCAACAGAAAAAAATCGACGGTGGCGGACATTTTTTGCTTTGGGAAATAATCCTCACGAAACAGGATTTGCAAAAATTTCATCGCGGCAACGGCGCTGGCATTCTCAAACAACACGCTATCGCCGGAGACCAAAGTATTCCCGCCGCCGGCGGCAAGGTACAACGGATAAAAATCAAAAAAGCGCTGCCACCACAAAACGCGAATGTCACTCATGCCTATCCAGCTTGATAAATCGTGACGCAACTTCGCGGCGGCGGCAATGTACTCGGAATAAGTGGAAGGCGCGTTATCAAAGCCGGCTTGCCGGAACAGCTTGACGTTGTACATCATCATGATGGGATTGGTTTTCCAGGGCATCTGATAAAGCTTGCCGTTACGGGAACGCGCTTGCGCGACAACGTCAACGGCACAACGCGAGTTGAGCACACTGTCGCAATCCGCAAATTGATCGAGCGCGATGAGCGCTTGGGCGCGAACATAAAATTCAACATCACCGGGCCAAACGTTGGAATAAATATCGGGCGTGGTGCGACCGGCGATGGCCGCCAGAATCACTTCTTCGCTGGATTGCCCCTCCGGAATCGGCTGATGATGGACGCGCATCTCGGGATACATCTCGTTCCACTCTTTCACCACCGCGCGCGCCACTTCTTGCTCGTAGGGATTGTTGGCTGACCAGTAGAGCAACTCCGGGCGGCTGTAAGCTTTCTCGCTGCTGCAGCCGCTCGCAGAGAGCATGGCGAGAAATCCTAAAACAACCACGCGCCAAAGCCGCAGGCTCATTGGAGTGAGATCAATTTTTTCCAATCGTGGTAATGCCAACATTCGCAAAATTTCTTTTAATAAGCTTTGATCGGCCAATTGTTCCAAACGCTCCAGACTGGCAGTCTGGGCTACTTCAACATCAAAAGCTTGCGTTTCTCAACAAAACCTTCTGCCTTCATCTCATACACGTAGATGCCGGAAGTGACATTACGGCCATTGTTGTTTTTTCCATCCCACTGCGCCGAGTATTCGCCTGCCGGTTTTTGCTGATCTGTGAGCAACCGCACTTCGTGCCCAAGCAGATCATAGATTCTTATCGTGACATGTCCAGGCTCACGGAGTTGGTAACGAATCGTCGTTTGCGCGTTAAACGGATTGGGATAGTTTTGCTGCAAAGCGTTCTCGAAGGGCACGGCATTCTGTTGCCGGTTATCAACAGCAGTGCCGATATCATACAACTTTTCAATCTCCGCCACGGAAAGCGCATAATTGTAGATGCGAACGTCGTCAATCACGCCGTTGAAATTATAATTCCGGTTGTTGGGCAGCACCTGCCCGATCATCAAATCGATTGTAGTTTGCAGGAGGGCGCCAGCCCACGACGAGAAGGCATCCAGCTCGCCGTTCACATAAATTTCAAAATCGGCGCCGCTGTAGAGCGCGGTGAGATTGTACCATTTGTCCGCGACGAATTTGGTTTTCGAATCCAAATCTTTGATGCCGGCGTTGACGGAATGATTGGTTTTGACCGTCCAGCGGCCGCCGCCATTCGTAATCGAAACCTTCCAGCGGTTTTCCCAATTACCATGTGAAATTGGATAAGCCTCGCGATCGTAAAATTGCCCGATCTTCATCCAAAGATTGATGGTGATGGCTTGCTGGAAATTGAGAACGGGCTGGTTGGGAATTCGAATATAGTCATCGACACCGTCAAAAGCGTAAGCGCGATTGGCTTGCCCAAAGCGATCGGCGACAAGCGTTGCGCCGGAAACCGTGCCGTGATTGCCGTTGCCGCTTGCGTCATTGGCATTGCCGTTGAATGGATAATAAGCAACAAGATCGCCGGTTTGAACTTTTGAGAAGTCACGAACGCGAATGCCGATGCTATCCACGGCTTGGCCGCCGCGACCGTCTTCGATCTGGCAGACAATGAAATAATCACCTTCGCTCATCGGTGACATCCACTTGACGGTCGAGCCGCTGCCAGTCAAAGTGCCGCGCGCTGCAATCCAGGAATAAAATAATGTATCGCCATCGGGATCATTCGCGGTGCAGATCAATTCTGTCGTTGCACCCATGTCGATCTTTCCGGGACGCACTTTCAGTGCGGAAATGCTCGGTGCGTGATTGATCGAGCTAACGACTTCGAGCTGCACCGCCGCCGAATCTCGCGCGCCGTGGTCATCATCCACAAGACATTGAACAATGTAACTTCCCTGTGAAATCGGAGCGGTCCAGCCGATCTGTGCACCACTGCCGATTATCGTCCCGTCCGTTGCTTTCCATGTGTAGGACAATTCATCCGCATTTCGATCAGTAGCGGTGCAATAAATCGTCGTGGCTTCACCAATGAGCAACGTTGACTTTTTTGCAGCAAGACTTTTGATTCGCGGCGGGTAATTTGTAACGGCTTGGCCGGAACGATAATCGACAACGACGCCATCAATTAACATTTTGTCGAGATCATAAGTAATGGCGCCGCCTGCCGGAGTAATCACGACTAGAACGGCGGCATCAACGGGGATCGTTAAATTGATTTTCCCGCTCACGTTGGTTCGCAAAAAATTATTGCTGACCGCGTCATAAAGATCATGCTGGTCGCTGCCAACTTCAATTTCAACAGTTTTCTCAGTATCGTAGGGATTGAAATAGAGAAATGTGGGATAGGCGGCATCATGAAAATAGTCGGTTTTCAAAACATTCAATTGCAAAATTTTTTCGACATTGCTCGTGTCGATAATGCCGCCCAAGATGCCTACGTGCGATGATCCATACAGTGCCAGATTGGTTTTTCCCCATCCGCCACTGATCGCGTCACCTGTTGCATAAGGACTGGCACCGAACACTAATCTGCGCATGGCTTCGTGTGCGATGTAAGAGTTGGGATCGTATTGCCGCGCCCACTCTTCGCTGTCTTGATTCTGGTCGGGCAAATACTTCGGGTAAAATAACCGGGCGGCATTCGCCGCATTTAGCACCCACTTACCGATGGCGCGGGCGAAACGATCATCATAGCGCACGAGCGGAACCAACGCGCCGATTTGCTCAAACGTGTTCATCGCAAAGGCGTAGTCATTGCCACTGACTTCGCCGATTAAACCGGAGCAATCATATCCGCCCCAATTGCCAACGATGGCGCCCCATTGCCGCAGCGGGCCGACGTTAAAGCACCAATTGACCAGTTTGGCGACTTCATAAGTGGTGCCGATTTCGGCATTCATGCGAGCGGCGGTGTAAACGCCATAAGGCAGTTGCAGTTCATACGAAGGATTCGAATTCCAATTACTCAAAAACTCCATCGCCCATTCGGCGCCGATACGATACTGCGGATTTTTTGTTTCAACATACGCGTTATAGAGCAGCCAGGCAATGGCGCCCGCGGCTTCCGGCTCGGGCACGCCGCTCGCATACGGCGTCATGTTCGAGAGATACCAGCCGCGATAGTTCATGTTCGGAACATTCCACGGCGTGGCGCTGCCCCCCATTTTTTCGACGGCTTTCAACCATTGATTTGCCACTGAGGTGAATTGAAAGGCAAAGTCACCGGTGTTGGGGTATATGTCGTAAAGTTGGTAGAAAAAAACATTAGGCATGGTGGCGTACCACCAGTCATCGCCGCTTTGGGTCACGGGATGATTGAGATAGACATTTTCCTCCGGCCGCCGGTTGAAAAACTCTTCGCACATCAACACCCAATTTTCGCCCTTCTGTTTGCTCTTGTCAATTCCCACCAAGCTGGCGCCGATGACCGCCGGCAGCAAATTAATGGCTTCGGCGGAATTGGGAACTGTCGTGCCGACCACCGTGTGCAATCCAAAGCTGAGGTGGTTCGGATAATTCACCGGGTTCGTCTGCCGCCAGATCAATGGCAAATATTGTCCGGTGCGATTAAAATCGAAAACCAAAGAATCGTAACCCAGGGTGACTTGTTTCCAATCTCGCATTTGATATGGCACTGGCAGATTCGGCATCATGTCGATGCGGTTGATGGCAATTTGCTGCGCGAAGCTATTTGCAGCAAACAGAAATGTCGCGGCGATGGCGAATGCGCATTGACCTAGCGGAGGTGGTTTTAAGCCAAGCTTATTCATAAAACCAAACCACGAAGACACAAAGACACAAAGGCACAAAGACACAAAGACACAAAGGCACAAAGATTCTATATTGAAATGTAGCACATGAGCTTTCGAGTCGTTAGCTTGGGACAAATCTATTGCGTCGCTCACTTCCTCCCAGGAGAGAACCATGCGCTACTTCAACAACGTTTCCGAGTTCGTCGCCCAGAAAACCGTGTTTTGCGGCATCGACATGCACTTCAAACACTGGAACGTTTGCGTGCTCTGTGACGGCGAAGTCGTCGAAGAAGTTCGGATTGACGGCAACATCATCCGTTTGCTCAATCTCTTGAAGCTCTATTCGACGGCGCGTCAAGTGCGCATCGTTTACGAAGCCGGCTTTTGCGGTTTCTGGGTGTATCGGCAGTTGAATGCGCAAGGCTACTCTTGCATGATCACGCCGCCGAGCCTGTTGCCTCAGCCGCACGACAAGGTTAAAACCAACCGCCGCGATGCCAAGGCGCTGGCAGGTTATTTGGCGGCGGGTCTGCTGAAAGCGGTTTACGTTCCGCCGCCGGAAGTCGAAGCCGATCGCCGCGTCGTGCGTCGTCGCGGGCAAGTGAGGAAGAACATGACCCGCACCAAGAACCAGATTAAATCGTTCCTGCACCTGCACGGCCTCAAAGCGCCAGAAGAAGCGGGTTCCAAATGGAGTCACGATTATATCACTTGGCTGAAACAACTCAAATGGGAGCATCATTCCGATGCGTTTACGTTGCAGAATATGCTCATGAGCTATGAGCACCAGCGTGAAGAGTTGGCCCAGGTGACACGTCAGTTGCGGCAACTCTCGCGTGAACTCCGCTATACGGAAGACTTCAAACGCTTGACCGCGGCGCGCGGCGTGGGCTTGATTACGGGGATGACCTTTCTCTTAGAGATTTTTGATTTCGGCCGTTTTCGCCGGGCCGAGCAGTTTGCGAGTTATCTCGGTTTGACGCCCGCGCAGTATTCTTCTGGTGAAAAAGTTCGGCTCGGTCATATTACGCGCCAGGGCAACGCGCACTTGCGCGCAGTGTTGATTGAAAGCGCGTGGACCGTGATTCGCCACGATCCCCATTTGCGCGAGAAATATGATCGCATTCGGCAACGCGGTGTCAATGGCAAGAAGGCCATTGTCGCAGTCGCACGCAGCCTCGCGATCCGCTTACGGAGCTGTCTGCTGAATGAACAAGAATATGTGATTGGTGTATGTTGAAGTTTGAACGTGTGCTCTTACGACTTGCGGCTACTTTGGGCCGACCGCGTTTTGTGCGTAAACAACATGCTGTGTTTGTGACATGAAAGCTTGTCACAAAGACTGCGGCGGCCCATTTAAACTACGAACGAGAAACTTGTCGGCCATGAGCTTGGTGCTTCGCGCCACTCGTGGACTACGAATAGCAGGCTGTCTTCCCCGAGTCGTCAAGAGTTGAAGTTTTCAACCGGTGTTGGTGTTCTTTTATAAATTCGTTTATACAACTCCCGTCGTTCGACCCAAAAGCCGGTCGAACGACGGGGCTTCGGGAGAAGTGTTGTGCCCCAAAAGCCGGCACAACACTTCTCCCGAAGTTTGAATAAAAAAAACAAATAGTGCTTGCATTTCATATAGCAGGCACGAAGAAAGGAAGCTTAAATCTACTTTATCAGGTTATCTTGCTCGGCCCACGAAACACGCAAAATACACTAAAAAGGTTTTTCGCGTTTTTCGTGTATTTAGTGGGCACAAATTTGAATGTGACTATGCAAAATTTATCCAGCAATCATTCCCACAACTTCCAATCGAAATCAATCGTCGGAAAACCTGGGCGAGGAAACGTGCCGCCTTTTTTGGCCACGATGATGTCAATCGCTTTCGGCTCCACTTCGCTACCTGCCGGCAGAGCGTCGAGCGCGGCGTGGTTGATGGTCACGGGGTATTTGCTTTTGAGCGCGTTAATATGATGCAGCAGGTTTTTCGTCATCTCTTCAGTATAGCAATCCTGGCGCACTTGTTCTTTGACTTGATCATAAGGCCGAATCTTGCCCTGGCGATCGCGGTATTGGCGACTGTTGGTTGCATAGAACTGCTGAGCCTTTTCGTCGGTCATTTCAATTGATTTCAGGATTTCTTCTATGGCTCTGGCGTAAACGATTTTTTCTTGCCACCATTGCCTTTGTTTCTGCACAGTGGGGCGATTTTGCAGCCCGCGCTCG
Source organism: bacterium (assembly GCA_037444905.1). Lineage (GTDB taxonomy): Bacteria > Zhuqueibacterota > Zhuqueibacteria > Zhuqueibacterales > Zhuqueibacteraceae > JABWAN01. Next base: position 7,894 of record JBBILN010000031.1, read on the forward strand.
AAAGCGCGCGAGGTGAGCAGTTTGTCGCGCACGCTGCGCCACACGATTTGTTGCAACGACGCCGACAAAGCCTGCGGTGAAGTGGTGTTGAAACGAATATAGGCACGGCGCGCCTGGTACCACGTCCAAAAATCTTCAAAAAGAAAATTCTGATCCGTCAACCGCACCAATGTCTCGCCACGGTAGTGCGCGAGGTTGAGCGAATCCAGCGGGCCGGCTTCGGACATCAGCGTTTTGGTGAGATTCCACTCTTGGTATTTTTCAGACGGAAGGATGGACTTGCCGATGATCGCGCGCAGCGCATTGAATGGTCGCCGAACAATGACAGGGTTGCGCTCCCGCAGCATTTGATCCACATACTGATCGGAAAGCGCATCGGCCTTTCGTTGAACCAGAGCACGTTCGAGATCATATTCCTGCTTTACACGCTCGGTTTCAGTCATCACCGGATTCGTCCATACGTTCGTGATCTGCACCAGATAGAATCCATCCGGCGTTTCGACAGGTGGCGAGATCTCGCCCAACGCGAGCTTGTCAACGACGCGCGCCATTTCGGGATTTTGACTCTCCAAACGAAATTTGGTGATTTCAAGCGAGCGATCACTCGCGGAAATGGAATCACTAAGCTGCGACTTGAACAGCATGTCAAAGGATGCACCCTTCGCCAATTGATCGGAATAGTGTTTCAGCGTTTCTTTGTGCGGCGCAAAGAGCCATTTCAACTCGAGGTGAATCCGTTCTTTGGCGAGAGCTTCTTCCATTTCTTTTGGCGTGATGGAAACTTTGCTCAGCACGTCGTCACGATAAAGCTCTTCGGTGGCGAGATCGCCTTCAAATTCTTTCAATGTCGAGGTGACTTGACGATCTTCTGCCAAGCCACGGCCGTAGCCCTCCAACGCCATGAGCTTTTCATAGATCATAAAATTGAGATGGCGTTTTCTGGCGTTGTTGCCTTTTTTGACGAAGGCCGGGCCGAATTCGTAGCTCATCAAAAATTCTTCTGCGGTGATGTCAAGATTGCCGACGCGCGCGACCACGACGGTGTCCATGCCTGGGGGCACAAGTGTGTTGCGAGCGGAGTGGTCTTTTTTATCGGCGAAGCCAACGCTGGCCAATACGCCAATACATAAAAAAGAAAAATTCACGCAAAGACGCGAAGCCGCCGAGACAATGCCAAGGAAGGCTCTTTGCGTATCCTTTACTCTGCGCCTTTGCGTAGGGCTTTTGATTTTTCTTTTACAGCTCAATTTCATTCGAGGTTTGATTGAATTCGGCTAAAAATAAGTCACGCCTACGGCGTTTCAAAAATTGAAAGAACGACAGTTCTATAAGCATTTCACCCCTAACGGGGTTTGATGCTAGATTAGAATTCAATGCCAAGCGAAAAGACGTGCACGGTTTCGAGACGGCCGCGATCTTGATAGGCGTAGTCGATTTTTGCAGCAGCACGACTGAAGAGCATATTGGTTTTAAGGCCGGCGCCGAGTGAAAGGCCGCCCTCGGCTTCGTCTAAAAAGAGCGACTGATAGCCGCCGCGCAAAAAGAGGGTTTTGCGCACCGCCAGTTCAGAGCCAAGGTTGATGCTTTCATAGTTGTCGCTCGGATGCAGCGCGTCCACGGCAATGGTCCAGCGATAATTTTCACTGCGCAGCAGTTCGGTCGAAGCGCCGAATTGAAAATGCAACGGCAGTTGCCAGGAATCGAGATCGATATTTTGCGGAATGCGTTCGTTCGAGCCGAGCTTGGTGTCGTCGATGCGATGGAATTGGCGCAGATCGCGGCCTTGCATGCGCATCTTGGTGCCAAAGTTGGTGATCACCGCGCCGATCGTCATGCCGCCGAAAAGATCGGTGCGAAAAGTCGTGCCGAAATCAATCGCGAACGCCGAGGCCGACTCGTGCCAGATTTGCTGCTGAATATACTTCGCCGTGAAACCGACGCCGAATCGGTCGATCAATTGCTTGCTGAATGAAAGGCCGATCGCGAGATCGCTCGCGTCAAAAAATTCGCCGGTGCCTTCGGGCTTTTCCACGGTGCGCACCTGCATTTCGTCCATGTTCAATGCGGTGAGACTCACGCCGAATTTGCCCAAATCATTCACGGGCAAAACCAGGCCGACGAAATCGAAGCTGGTGCCGGCCAGCCATTCGGTGTGCAGCGCCGCCACTTCATTGCGCTCGGCTTTGGCGACGCCAGCGACGTTCCAATAGAGCGCGGTCGCGTCGTTGGCCAAGCTGACAAAAGCGCCGCCCATTGCGGCCGCGCGCGCGCCGACGCCAATCTCCAAAAATGTTGCTGCCGCAGTGCCGGATTTGGAAACGTTGCGGGATGTCTGTCCAAAGGCTTGGAGGGCGGCCATCATCACCAAAAGAAAAGAGCAGATTATTGTCTTCTTCATAGTGCGTCGCCTTCATTTCGCTGATTGCGCTCTCATGCTGTCAGTGATCTGTGAACTGATCACGGGTTACTGAACACTGCAACTATTTCAACACTGCGAAACGTCCGATCTTCGTGCCGACGTGCGGCGCATCGACGTGAAAAATGTAAACGCCGTAGGCAATATCCATCCCATCGCGCGAGACGAGATTCCATGCTTCCTGGCCGTCATCGATGCTGCTGCTGTGCTGCAGCGTTTGCACGAGATGGCCGCTGATGGTGTAGATGCGAATCGTGCACTCGCGCGGCAGATGGATGAATTGGATCCTGCGCTCGCCGCGACCGACATTGGTGCTGAACGGCTCCCATGAAGCCGCACCAACATATGGATTGGGCACTACGGCAATATCGTCCAAGTCGCTTTGCGCTTGGGTGAGATCCAACGACGGCGCATGAGTCACGAATTCAAAAAACTCGCCGCGACGGAAGGGCTTGGAAGTCACCAATCGAAAAACGTCGCCGGGCTGCGGCAGGCGCTGTTGACTCTCCGCAATGGTAGTGTCTTTAACCAGCGTGATGGACCAACTAAAACGCGCGTTGCGAAAAACGTCGGCGGCTTTTCCCGCGGAGTCACCGCTGACGAAGAAAATGGCGTCGCCGGCATTGAAGGTGGAATCGCTGTTGTTATCGCGGAAAACGAATTGAAAGTGATCAATGTTCTCGGTGACATTTTTGACGACAATGTTCGAAGCATTGCGTGGGCTGAAAGAAGTCGCTGGAAATCCCAAATCACCTTCGCCCTTTGCAGTGAAGGTGATTTCAAAATCTGCGGGGTAGAAAACACGGCGCGGCTCGTAAGCCGGCGCATAGCGCGAATCGAAGCCAAGTTGCACGAGGTAGTTGCTGTTGCCTTTGCTCCACTTGCTCTGCGCTTGAATAATGCGCACCGTGGAATCGTTCTTGATGTCCACCGCAAAGCCGTGCAACACCGGCGTTTGCTCTTCCTCCCCTTTGATGGCAGTGAACTCCACCAACGTGTCGCGCGCGGTATAATCAACCAATTGATACTGCGGATGCGCGTCATTGTGAAATGCGGTGCGGTCATTGAACTCGAGGCGGTAAAGGTGATTTTCACGCAAGGAATCCGGATTGAGTATGCTGACCGTGACCGAGCCGGTGCCGGGACCAATGGGCGGCGTCATCTTCACTTGCGGCTTGATATATCCGGCCGCCGGCGCACGCGGCGTGACTTCCGCGGTGTTGATGTCAGCTTTCACGCGGCCATTGATATCGACTTTGAAAATGCTCGTGCATTCGGAAGGCGGAATGCCCTCGAATTCACCGGTGATGTCCGTGCGCGAAAAACCCTGATCGTAAGAAACCACCGCGTAGTAGTAGGTTTGGCCGTTTTGCACCGTGGTGTCAATAAAGGAGTGGCGCAATCCAGTGTCTGTGCCGAGATCGAAGCGTGCGCCGTTGACATCAATTGGATGCAAGCCTGTGACGCCATTGACGAGATCAAACTGCGCGAGGGACTTGCGAAAAGTGGCCTTGCCGAAAGCATCGGTGATGAGCTTGTTCTCGAGGAAATTCGGCTCGGTGCTGCGATAAACGCGATAGCCTTCGAAATTGAATTTTTGATAGAACGGGTCAAAGGTTTTCTCGGCGCGGCTATCCCAATACAACGTCACACGACGGTCGCCGGGCACGGCGGTGACGATGGGTTTGGCCGGCGGTTTGGCAAAACGATAGTTGGCGTTATAAATCTGTTGCACCGTGCGCTTGCGGCGGAAGAGATCGTTGGTATCAATGCCGAAAATGAGCGCCATGGAAAAGCGTTCGGTTTCGCCGGTTTCCTGCAATGCGCCGGTTTCGCGGCTATAGGTGTCGCGTCCACTCAAATGAAACAAATAGCAGGAAAAATAATTGGCGAGATTGACGCCGACCAATGATTGTCCGTGCGGCGCCGGCAACGCGGACAGCCCGCTCCAGTTCAGCTCATCGTTGTTGAGATCATACGGCGTGTGCACCGGAAAAATTTTGAAACCGGTGAGGCCAAGTTGATCGGATTCGTCTTTGTCGAGAATGCCGAAATTGGGCTCGCCTTGATCGGGCTGGCCATTGGCTTCGCTGTTGTCCGCATCGGGGCCGGTGTAGCCTTCATCAAATGGCCCGATGCCATCGGCGCCGACGTCATCGTTCAATGGCTCGCCTTCATCCCACTCACCGTTGTCATTGAAATCTCCGAAGCTTTGCCAATTGGCATTCTCGTCGGCGTCCCAATGCGGCCGCCAAGAATAGCCGTAGAATCGGCGAAAGGCCAGCGTGTCTTGCGCGAGGTCAACCAGCGCAGGATCTTGCGTCGCACTCTGAATAAAATTGAGCGCGGCGTTGTCGCGACGTTCGTCGGTCAAACCATCATCATCGTTGTCGCGGCGGTCATCCGAAATGCCGGGGCTTTCGAGAAAGGCGTAGCCGGAATATCCCACCGGACTCCAATTGCCGGGATTGCCATAAGGCACGGTTGACCAGGCGTAGGAAATATCCAGCTCTTCGTTGTAATCGCCGGCGTTGTTCGAGGAGTTGTCGTGGCCGCCGATACCCCAATCGATGTATTGCGCGAACAGCGTTTTTTCGTAATCGGTGGTGCTCATGTTGGTGATCTCGTAAAACCAAAAGATCACGTCTTCGGCGAGCACTTGCGACCATTGAAAGCCGCGCGCGCGCACTTGCATGCCCAAGCCGCCGCGCTCCGGGTCATCACGATCGGGGCGGAAATTGTGCTTCAAAATGTATTCGCGGTCTTCGTGGTCATCAAACACAAAATAGGTTTCAAGATCCGCGTTTTGCACGCCTTTGCCGAAGAAGCCGTTCCAGAAACCGTCCCAATCCGCCGGGCGATCCGGCCAATGCGTGGGCCAAGTTTGAGGATTGCTGCTTTGCGCCGGGCTAGATTGAAACGGATTGAAATAGCCGGGCAAGGGCCACCAACCATACGTCACGCCGGTTGCCGGGTCATGGCGCGTGTATTCGTAGTAATTGGTTTCGAGTGGATGAATGAGCTGTCCCGCAGGCGATTTGGTTTCCGCTTGCACGATGATCGCAACGCCATCGACGTAAGTATGGCCGCTGCCTTTGGGCCACACGCCGCTGAGCGTCGGAACATTGAGCCAGTCCGCCACTTCGCCAAAGTTGTAATACACCGTCTGCACCAAGTTGCCGTCCATGATTCCCCGTTTGGTTTGAAAATGGTCGCCTTTGTTTTTATCAACTAGGCGCTGCGCAACGCTGGGCGCAGGGATCATCGCCAATAACAAGAAGAATGTCAGCGGCGACAACAGACGAAGGAGAAGTCGCAACACAACGAGCCTCCATGCTGTGTTCATAAGCTTGCAACGAAAAGAGCAAAGAGTTCAATTTGAAGGCATCACATCAAAACAGAATTCCTTTTGTTGCGGGTGATCTTTGAACTCATCCCCTAAGTCCCCTTCTCTTAAAAAGAGAAGGGGAGAAAAGCGTTTGCAAACACGTGAGCACTACTCTTTATCGCATCAAAGGCGCTTTTCTTCACCTCGAACCGGCCGCCCCCTTCTCTTCCCAAGAGAAGAGGGCTAGGGGGATGAGTTCCGAGGGTGCGAAGAGCCTTATCTTGACTCGTATGGGGCCGCGGGGATGAGTTCAAGAGCCTAATTCAAAATCCAAACGACGCGCCCACCACCACCTGCCGTGGCGGGCTATAGAAATCGGGCCGGGTGAAGTATTCATCAATTGTATTCACGCCGCGCACGACCGGAGCAAGCGCCGATTCCAACGTGTAGCCGGCTCTGCCGGTGTCGCCAAAGACTTGCTGCTCGTTGGCGGTGTCGAAAAGATTGAACGCCTTTAGAAAAACTGAAACCTCGTGTCCGGCCAGCGACACATATTTGGTGGCGTAAAAATCGACGTTGAAGAATGCCGGGCGATTGTCGCTGTTTTCCAAACCAGTGCGTTGATTCAACAACGAGGGCGTGTACGGCAGACCCGAACCGATTTGGCCGATGAAGCTGGCAATGAGATTCTTCGGCGTGCCGAGCGTGACCGTGAAGTTGAGCGAATGGCGGCGATCCCAATCCAGCGCCACGAGCTGCTTATTTGCCTCGATTGGCGGCGTTGCTTGCGACTTGTTGTAATCGTCATTGGGATCAGAAGCATTGCCTTGCGCGATTTGATACGTGTAATCCACCGTCACGCCAAGGCCGTTGCGCAGTCGTTTTTCCAAAGCCAGCGTGAGGCCGCGCACGTCGCCGTAATCGCGATTGATGTACTTGCCAAATTTCCGAAACTCGTTTTTCACGTGCACTTCGTTGCCGAGCAGATTGCGAATGTCCTTGTAATAGCCCGTCAACGTCAAGCCGAGGTCTTCGGCGAGTTGTTGCTGCAGGCCGACTTCGTAGATGGTGGTGCGCTGCGGCTCGAGATCGGCGTTGCCAATGGTTGAGCCGACAAATGCCGGAAAATCACCGGTGAGGGGAATGCGATAATTCGGATTGCGATACAAATATTCAAACGGCGGAATTTGGAAAAAATGGCCGTAGGAGATGTGCACCACGCCGCGATCGGTAATCGGATACGCAACGCCAATGCGCGGACTCCATTGATATTTCGCCGAAGCTTTGCCAAACAGATTTTGTGGAAAAGGCGGCTGCAGCGTGTCCAAGCCGGCGATTTGATCGGGATTGAGCAGGTACTCGCCGTCGGGCTGAAAATAATCGAAGCGCGCGCCGATATTGACCACGAGATAATCCAATTCGATTTTGTCCTGCACGTAGGCCGCCAGTTGATACGGATGCCGCGTGTAGAGATTATTGTCAAACGAACCGGGCGCTGACAGCGCCGGTTTGTAGCCCGTGGTGGCATCGACGTGCACTTGGAAATCATGATAGTCCAGCGTATGCTGCTGCACTTCCACGCCTGTTTTGAGCAAGTGCGCGTGCGTGACTTGGCTGGTGAAATCAATTTTTCCCGTGTAGGTTTGCGCCTTGTGCGTGAAGTGCCACATTTGCGTGCCGCCGGTCAAAAAAGCATTGCCGCTCACGTCGCGCATGCGTTCGAGCTTCACGTAACGCGGGTCAAGCGGATCTTCAAAAACAAATTGCTTGTACTCCGTGATAAAAGCCGAAGCTTGAAAATCGGCGAATGTCGAGGGGCTGAAGAGGTGCGTGTACGCGAGGCTGGCGAGTTTTCCTTCTTGCGAGCGTTGATAGTCGCCCTCGGGATTGAGTTTGAAGCGATGATCGTATTCGCGGAAATTCTGTTTCTGATAAAAAGTGTTCAGCCGAATGCCTTGCGCGGGTCCAACTTTGAACGTCAATTTGCCTTGCAATGAAACGCGCTCGTCCGGATTCATCGGCACGTACTCATTGTCGCCCGTTGCGCCCACGTACCAGTCCTCGGAATTATCCGCGGCGAAATTCGAGGAGTCGGAGGGATTGAATTGCCGCCGGCCATAAATATAACCCTGGCTGTCAATTCTTCTGCCCGACAAAAAGAAGTTGAGCAACTTGCCCAACCCCGGAAACGGTCCACTCAATGTGCCCTGCAGGTTGTAGAGGTCCGTGGGCGAAATATGATCGATATTATTGAACAGTTCGGTGCGGCTGCTGACATAATCGCCCACATAACCCGATAGCTCGCCGGAATAATGCTCGCCGCCGTCTTTGGTGACTTGATTGACCACGCCCGAGAGCGCTTCGCCATACTCGGCGTTGAATGTGCCGCTCAACACTTGCAGCTCTTGAATGGCATTGACCTCGGCTTCCACCGCGGAGTTGCCGGTAAAGACATCATTCACCGCCACACCATCAATGAGATACTTGACCTCCGCGCTGCGGCCGCCGCGGAAATGGCCTTCCACCACGCCGGCTTGCAAGCTCACGGCGCGGTTCACGTCCTCGATGGGGAGCATCGCAATCTCTTCGCCGCCGATTTTGGCGGTGGTCGAGGTGAGATCTTTCTGAATGATCGGCTTCTCAGCCACAACCACGACTTCGCCCATGGTGAGCACTTCTTCCGATAACTCGAAATCGAGTTTGGTGGTCAAGTCAATCGAAACTTTAACATTGTTCATAGCCACCATGGCATATCCGATCATGCTGGCTTTCACTTGATAGACGCCAGGCGGGACGTTTAGAATGAAATAGGTTCCATCCAATCCGCTGGCCGCGCCCAACGCCGTTCCGGTAACCAAAACGTTCACGCCGATGAGCGGCTCTTTGGTTTGAGCATCGATGATCTTGCCGGCAATTTTTCCGGTGGTTCCGGCAAGCACCGGCAACGCCACTGCCAAGCCTCCCAAGGCAAGTCGAATGAGCCAGCGGTAACGTTTTTTTTGATACCGCATCGCACGCACCTTTAATGTGAGGTTATGAAACTTGCAACGAAATGGGAACCGCAACGCAACAGTGATCAGTGATCAGTAATCAGTTGTTACCTAAAACTGATCATTGAAAACTGATCACTGTTTACTGACTCCCGTCACTTCACAAACAACATCCGCTTGGTGAGACTCATCTCGCCCGTGTGCAACCGGTAGAAATAAATACCGGAGCCGACCGCCTTGCCGTGAGTGTCCTTGCCATCCCACCTCACCTCAAAACGTCCGGCCGGGCGGTAACCTTCCACCAACGTGGCGACTTTCTGTCCCGCCACGTTGAAAATGTCCACCGTCACGTTCGCCGCATGCGGCAACGCAAAGGCAATGTTGGTTGAAGGATTAAACGGGTTCGGATAATTCTGCGCCAGCTCGAAAGTCGCCGGAAGCCCGTTGGCATCGCCGCGCTCGGCAACACCGGTGCTCGTGCCAACGACTTTCACGTTGAGATCGTCAAAATACACGGTGCCCGTGAAACGCGCGTAGGGATGCAAACGCACTTCGAGCGCTCTGGCTTCCGGATCATCCGGCACAACGATATCAAGCGTGTATTCGGTCCAATCAAATTGCGTGACGTGCGGAAAAGTGAATTGCGTGTCAATGGGATAACCCGTCACGTTGTTGAAGCCGTCGTTGTTGCCATTGCCTTTGAAGAAACCGTAGGTGAAGCCGCAAGACCACGTCACTGGATACGCGGCCGCGGAATCCGGCACGAGATTATTCGCCTTCACCCACACACTGATGCGCAACACATCGCCGGCTTTGACTTCCTTTAGTGAAGTGATGTCATACGGCACACCCTCCGCCGCACTCGTCGCAGCACCACTGCCTGAGAGCAAATACCGCTTCGTTCCGACAAACCCATCGTGTGGTTGACGATTGAACGGCAAATCAAATTTCAGCGAGTACAAACCCGAATGCGCCGCTTCGTTCGTGAGTCGCGTGTTCTCAAAACCATTGGCGAGCACGCCATCGTTGCCGCCGATTGGCGGAAGCCAATACAGCCAGCCCGTGGGCATATCCACCGATTGATTCCAATTCTGCCCAGCCCACGCGCCTTGCCGGCCAACGTGGATGAAATCATCCGCCCATACTGTGCCCGTCGCATCTTTCCCGCCCACAAAACTGATCACGGTCTTCCACGCATCGCGCGGCAAAACGGTTTCGCCCACGGCATTCGTATCAGCAACCCAGCCATTGCTGCTCGCGACACTTTGATTGATCGGCAGCTTGGTCTCGCCAATGAGTTGTCCGGCTTGATCCCAGAACGTGTAGGCAATCCACCAACGTTGGTCGTCGTTGGCCGGGTTCGTATTGACGTTCTGTGTTCGCACCCATGCGCCAATCTTGATGTCAACATTCGCGAGATGCTGCGGCGACCAGTAATCCACCATGTTCTCTGAAACCCATGCCGCGGCTTCGCTGGTGGTGGTCTTGGTAATCTTCAACGAGCGCGCCAAGCTATGCGCTTGATCTGTTGCCCAACTTAATGTCGAACCCGCCGGCTCCGCGCCTTTCGTCCAATACGAGGGCAAACTGCTTTCGAAACCACCGATGGCAGCCAGCGGCGGAATGTCCAACTTCTCCACGGTCAAGTCATCGAAATAAACCGTGCCCGTGAAGCGCGCGTACGGATGCAAACGCACTTCGAGCGCTTTCGCCTCGGGATCATTCGGCACCGTCACGTCCAAAGAATACTTCGTCCAATCAAATTGCGTGACGTGCGGAAAAGTGAATTGCGTGTCAATGGGATAACCCGTCACGTTGTTGAAGCCGTCGTTGTTGCCATTGCCTTTGAAGAAACCGTAGGTGAAGCCGCAAGACCACGTCACTGGATACGCGGCCGCGGAATCCGGCACGAGATTATTCGCCTTCACCCACACACTGATGCGCAACACATCGCCGGCTTTGACTTCCTTTAGTGAAGTGATGTCATACGGCACACCCTCCGCCGCACTCGTCGCAGCACCACTGCCTGAGAGCAAATACCGCTTCGTTCCGACAAACCCATCGTGTGGTTGACGATTGAACGGCAAATCAAATTTCAGCGAGTACAAACCCGAATGCGCCGCTTCGTTCGTGAGTCGCGTGTTCTCAAAACCATTGGCGAGCACGCCATCGTTGCCGCCGATTGGCGGAAGCCAATACAGCCAGCCCGTGGGCATATCCACCGATTGATTCCAATTCTGCCCAGCCCACGCGCCTTGCCGGCCAACGTGGATGAAATCATCCGCCCATACTGTGCCCGTCGCATCTTTCCCGCCCACAAAACTGATCACGGTCTTCCACGCATCGCGCGGCAAAACGGTTTCGCCCACGGCATTCGTATCAGCAACCCAGCCATTGCTGCTCGCGACACTTTGATTGATCGGCAGCTTGGTCTCGCCAATGAGTTGTCCGGCTTGATCCCAGAACGTGTAGGCAATCCACCAACGTTGGTCGTCGTTGGCCGGGTTCGTATTGACGTTCTGTGTTCGCACCCATGCGCCAATCTTGATGTCAACATTCGCGAGATGCTGCGGCGACCAGTAATCCACCATGTTCTCTGAAACCCATGCCGCGGCTTCGCTGGTGGTGGTCTTGGTAATCTTCAACGAGCGCGCCAAGCTATGCGCTTGATCTGTTGCCCAACTTAATGTCGAACCCGCCGGCTCCGCGCCTTTCGTCCAATACGAGGGCAAACTGCTTTCGAAACCACCGATGGCAGCCAGCGGCGGAATGTCCAACTTCTCCACGGTCAAGTCATCGAAATAAACCGTGCCCGTGAAGCGCGCGTACGGATGCAAACGCACCTCGAGCGCTTTCGCCTCGGGATCATTCGGAACCGTCACGTCCAAAGAGTACTTCGTCCAATCAAATTGGGTGACGTGCGGGAAAGTGAATTGCATGTCAATGGGATAGCCCGTCACGTTGTTGAAGCCGTCGTTGTTGCCGTTGCCTTTGAAGAAACCGTAGGTGAAGCCGCAAGACCACGTCACTGGATACGCGGCCGCGGAATCCGGCACGAGATTATTCGCCTTCACCCACACACTGATGCGCAACACATCGCCGGCCTTTGCGCCACCAGGCAATTGGGAAAGAAGATAACGCTTGGTTCCAACGAACGCATCGTGCGGCTGGCGGTTGAATGGCAAATCAAATTTCAGCGAATACAAACCCGAATGCGCCGCTTCGTTCGTGAGCCGCGTGTTCTCAAAACCGTTGGCAAGCACGCCATCGTTGCCGCCGATTGGCGGGAGCCAATACAGCCAGCCCGTGGGCATATCCACCGATTGATTCCAATTCTGCCCGGCCCACGCGCCTTGCCGGCCAACATGGATGAAATCATCCGCCCACACTGTGCCGGTCGCATCTTTCCCGCCCACAAAACTGATCACGGTCTTCCACGCATCGCGCGGCAAAACGGTTTCGCCCACGGCATTCGTATCAGCAACCCAGCCATTGCTGCTCGCGACACTTTGATTGATCGGCAGCTTGGTCTCGCCAATGAGTTGTCCGGCTTGATCCCAGAACGTGTAGGCAATCCACCAACGTTGGTCGTCGTTGGCCGGGTTCGTATTGACGTTCTGTGTTCGCACCCATGCGCCAATTTTGATATCAACATTGGCGAGATGTTGCGGCGACCAGTAATCCACCATGTTCTCTGAAACCCACGAGGCCGCTTCGCTCGTTGTGGACTTCGTAATCTTCAACGAGCGCGCCATGCTGTGTGCTTGATCCGTGGCCCACGTCAAGGTCGCGCCCGCCGGCTCCGCGCCTTTCGTCCAGTACGAAGGCAGATTGCTCTCGAAACCACCCACAGCATAGAATTGCGCGTGAAGCGAAGACGCTCCCAACAGGGCTGCTCCAAACAACAGAAGGAGGCCACCTTGCAGTCTTTTCGCAAATAGGCTCATACTCTTTTCCCTTTCCTTAAATTTAAACTTTATGAATTGGTTTGATTGTGAGTCGTAACGCTCCGCCCTTCTCGCGATCACCTCCTTTCGTTAGATTCCCCCTTCACTATTACGGTAGCAAGCGAGAATGGCATCCCGCAGCAATCTTGTTCCATTTCAAGCTCTGTGCTGGTGCGAAACAGGATTCTTCCAGAATGGCAAGCGAGGGAAGGGCTGAATAGTTACGATTTCCCTTTCACTCAATGCGGAATCACCAAAGTTTTCACTGCCAAACTTTTGCGCGTGCTCTCCAGCGCCTCGCTGATTCTCTCCAATGCAAAGCGGTTGAGGCTGAAGGGCGCGAGATTGATTTTCCCCTGCACAAGCAAATCAACGGCGCGGTGAAAAGTAAATGGATTCAAAATCGAGCTGAGAATCGTCAGCTCTTTGAGAAACGCGGTTTGCAACGGCAAACGCGCATAAGCCGCCGGCGCGGCGAGACCGAAAAGCACGACGCGGCTGCCGCGCTTTGCAAGCGCGAGTGCCAGCTCCGCGGCTTCGGCTTTGCCAACGCATTCGATGACAATATCACAGCCGCCGTGAGTTTGCTCCGCAATCGCTTGCACCGCACTCGGCTCGCTCGAATCCAGCACAATCTCTGCTCCGAGTTGCGTAGCAATCGCGCGTTTCGAAGCGAGCGGATCGAGAACGAATATCATACCGGCGCCGGCGATTCGCGCGAGCTGCAACATAAGCAAGCCGATGTTACCCGCACCAATAATGCCCACTGCTTGCCCGGGTTGAATCGCGGCACGTTCGAGGCCGCGCACGCAGCACGAGAGCGGCTCGGCAAACGCGCCAAATTCGAGCGGAAAATTTTCCGGCAGCTTGTAACATTGTTTGGCCGGCGCAATCACGAACTCGGCGAAACCGCCGTCGATATCAACGCCGAGCGCGCGCAAGTTTTCGCAAAAATTCACCTGGCCGCGATGGCAATAATAGCAGCCGCCACAGGCAATGTTGGGATCGACCGCCACGTGATCGCCGGACCGCAACTCGCGCACTTGATTTCCCGCTTCGACGATTGTGCCGGCAAATTCGTGGCCGAGAATCACCGGCGGCCGCGCGTGTGCTTCGCCGGCGAAAATGTGCACATCGGTGCCGCACACGCCGCAAGCGGCGATTTGCGCCAGCACTTCGTCGCCCCTCAGCGCGCGCAGCGGGCGGTCAATGATCTGCACATCGTGCGGCTGGTTGAATTGCGCGGCTTTCATTTCGGCGATCTCCAACAATGGATGTTCAGATCGTTGGAGTGATGGATAAATGAATTGATGGAGTAATGGAGAGAACAGCAATCCAACAATCCAGCTATCCATCACTCCATTTTGGGGAACTCCACGCGCACATTACAGTCAGGCAAAGCATGAGAATAATTGATTGCGGTGCGATAAGAATTTTTATCTTCTTGCTGTGCGGTCCACGACGCTGCCGACAGAATCTTTTGATCGACCCAAACTCTCTTTGGCGCTTGCGCGCTCAGGATGATAGCGCTTGCAGAATGGCCGGCAAAAGCACGGGATTGCCAGCGCATGACGCGATGCTGTTCATGCCAGTGCGCGTCGATGAGCGTTGCGGAGATGTTTTCGAGATAGGGTTTGGCAATGGCGCCGCGCGTGATTTGAATTTCACTCGGCGCGTGTTGCTCGGGAATAACCAGCGCCGGGAACGATCGGCCATCGTAATGGATCGAGGTGGCATACTCGCCGTGGCCGGAATAAATCACTTTCACAGTTTTTCCATTGATCAACCATTCAAATGCCGGCGTTGGCGTTGGGCTCGGCAAGTCCGTGCGCAGATGCAAATTCCACGGGCTTTCGGCGGCGCCCAGCAAACGATACAGCGTGAAAAGATACCAACCACCGGCCCACAGAAAGCTCGGCTTGTCGATCCGGCCGTAATGCGCAGAGGCAGGATCGCTGTAGCGATATTCGTACATCGCGGGCTGGCCTTGCGGGCTGCGCATGATTCCGGCAATCGTCATGTTGTTGCGCACGACCTCGAGTGCGGCGTCGTTTTCACCGATTTGCTGCAAAGCCAACGCATACCACGCGGCGCCGTGCGGCCAAACGCCGCCATTGATATATTCGCCCTTGTTCTTTCCCTGCTCGTGATTGACAAGGTGAAACTCTTTTTCGAGCAAATGAAAATCCGCCGGATCAACCATGCGCAAGCCGAGTTGCGAATCGTAAATTCTTTGTTGCGCGGTGGCAACCAATCGGCGCTGCTTCTCCGTTTCGAGCACCTCGAACATAACGGCCAGCAAAGCCCCCGCATAGATGTGCTCATCTTTGGTGGCGCCGTTGTTGAAATTGATCAAGTAGCCGAGTTGTTCATCCCACAATTTTTGCGCGAGCGCAGTGCGTAGAGATTTCACTTGTGCAAGATATGCCTGCAATTTCTCGGGCGCAGATTGCAGTTTACTGCCGATGAAAACAAATTCCTGCAAAGCGCGAATCGCCAGCGCGGTGAGGTAAGCGCGCGGCCCCGGCGCATTGCCGATGTCCCACCAATCCGGCGAGGCGCCCCACAGCAAACCATCTTCTCCGAGGTGGCTCAAGGTGAAGGTGAGACTCTTTTCCAAAACCGGCTGCAAGCGTTGCAGCAACGCGAGATCGCCGGTGTGCCGCAAATAGCTGCCAGCAACCAGAATGAACCAAAAGTGATTCCAATTATCCTTTCCGGCGAACTCGGTTTTGAAACCGTCATCTTTCCAATAATAGGCGTGGGGAATAACGTTTTCCGCGTTGGCTTTGTTGGCGAGATAGAGCAGATCGGTGCGCACGCGATGGGCGTCAAAATTGGCCGCGGCGAGGTCGGTCATGAGCGCATCATGGGTGAAATAGAAATTGTATTGCGCGGGACAAGGCATGGGCACGATTTCGTTCTCGAGAAAATGGCGGTTGGCAGCGAGCAAAGCTTTGGCCCATTGCGCCGAATGATCGAGATCAGCATTGCCGGTGTGAAACGCCGGCGCGCCATGCGCCGCAGTTGCAATATGTTTCTCGTAGGCCGCGGTTTCTTCGCGACAGTTTGCCGCCAAATGTTTTGCGAGCGTCGCGGCTTCCGATTTTGTCGTCGCGGCCAGGAAATGAACGACAACCAGCGAGTCCCCCGGAACAAGTTCTTTTTCATAAACAAAAGCGGCAGCCGGTTGATGCGCGCCGCCGTTGTTGGAAAGCGCGCGCCAACTCATCGCGTCACTGCCAGAGATCCAATTGAACTGCCCGTCACGCCATAGTGCCGCGCTGTTTGCCGACCACTGGCGCGGCGGAGTTGCGCCATTGCCAACTAACACGGTTGCATTCGCAGTTTCCGGATCATCGAAGTCGGCAAAAATGGTTTGCGTGTTGGGATCGAACGAAGTGTGTGCGCGATCTTTTAATTTATAACTCTGACAAGTGCGCAGCGTGGTTTCCCAATGCGTGTACAGACGGTAAGTGTGAGGTTGAGAATCGCGATTGCCGACCACCATGCGCGCCAGCATGCCGGGACTGTTTTGAAAGAAGGAATAAGAAACGGTAAAGTGCGTGCGTGCGATGTGCTGCGAGAATTGCACGGTTGCGGGAGAAAGAAGATAAGGCCATGGTTCCCAGCCAATCAACTGTCGGGGGCCATCATCAATTTGCAGGCCAAGATGGAAAATTTGCGATTCATCGCGACGCCAATAGTCGGCGCTCAGATCTATGCTATTCGCCACCGGCGCAAAGAAGCTGAGGCGCGAGGGCAGGGGCCGGCTGTGGTGGCTCTCGAAACCAGCGTAAGGACCGCCGACTTCGATCGAACCGTAGCCGCCCGCAAATGCAACCGCAATGGTGGAGTCGGGCGGAATAAAGTCGTTTTCTTTGCCGGCAAACGCGGAGATGAAGTTGATCAATAGGAATGTGAACAGCGATGGCATTGGATCAACTCCCAGCAGTTCAAAGCAGTTGTACAATGATGCAATGATGGAGCTGAGTTCCTAGTGCGTAACGCCGAGGGCCTCTATTCGTCCTGGCCCTTTTCTACATGACTCATATGCCACTTGCTCACGCTGCCGGCGGCGCGGTGGATTGCCGCACGACCAGTTCCACGGGCGTAAAAACTTTGCCGGGCAATTCTTTTTTGGTCTCGATCATTTCCATTAGCCGCCGCAAGGCCGCTGCGCCGAGCTCTTCTTTATCAACTCGAATGGTGGTGAGCGGCGGCTGCGCGTGGGTGCCGGCTTCGATATCGTCGAAACCGACAATGGAAACGTCCACTGGAATTTGCCGGCCGTGCTGTTTCAAGCATTGCATGGCGCCAATGGCCATGGCGTCATTCGCGGTGAAGAGCGCGGTGAAGTGCGCGCCGCGCGCGAGCAGTTTTTCCGCGGCGTGCACGCCGTCATCAGTGGTCGTATTACTCTCCACGGTTTCGATCAAGTCCTCTGCTGGCTCTAGCTGCGCTTCCAGCAAAGCTTGCTTGTAACCTTCCAGCCGCGCGGCGATACTGGGGTGAGTGAGGTCGCCGCCGATGAAGGCAATGCGGCGATGTCCCAAATCAAACAGGTGACGCATTGCCAGCTTCGCGCCCAGCAGATTGTCCATCATGACCACGTTGCCCTGTTTGTGGCGCGGCGAGAAATCAATAAACACGTGCGGCAGTTTGAGTTTGAGAATATGTTCGGACAACGCGTTTGGCACGTGGCCGGCCAAAAGCACGCCATCAACGTTGCGCTCGCGCAGGAACCGCGGCAAGTCGGTCTCAATACGAAAAGCGCGCGGCACGGTGGTGAGCAGGATGTAGTATTTGAATTTGCGGGATTCGAATTCGGTGCCGAGAAAAATTTTGGTGTAGAACGGCTCGGCGCGTGAGAAGTGATCGTCAGTGAGGATAAAACCGATGTTGCCGCTCTTGCGTGAAGCTAGGCCGCGCGCAGCCTGGCGGGGATGATAGTTGAGTTGCTGCACAGCCTTGAGGACGCGCTGCCGAGTTTCTGCGCGAATGCTGGCCTTGTTGTTCAAAACCAGCGAAACTGTCGCCTCCGAAACCTTGGCCCTTTGCGCAACGTCTTTTATCGTAGCACCCTGGCTCATCATTAAACCGGTTTAAAGTTTTGTCTTTAAAGTCCTCGAGTTTGGGTAATTTTTTGCCTATTACCCAAGCAAATCGCCAGTGCCTGGAAAGTTTTTCATTAAAGCGCTTTAATAGAATAACAAACCGCTGCGAATTTGTCAAGCAAAACTTCGGGCTCGCAGAGATTTTCTGACTCGGAAGCTGCCTAAAAGCTATCTAGCGAGAGCGACAAGAAACTTTCTCTCCGCCACATCGTGATGCCAGACGGATGCGCCAATGCGGAAATTACCTAGTTGGAAATGAAAGTTTTCAATTTTAACTTTATCCGGACGAGGTTCCACTGACTAAGTTTTCGTTGCCGCAACGGGCTTTCTAGCGTCGCAACATAAGACCAGTCGAATAACAAATGTGACGCAGCGAACGCATAATGAGAGGATGTCATGTTGGAGAAAAAAATTCAAGTCCGCAACGGACTCGTTGCAGTTTATACCGGAGAGGGCAAGGGCAAAACCACGGCCGCGCTGGGCACGGTCGTTCGTGCCGTCGGGTACGGTTTGCGCGTGTACATGCTGCAATTCATCAAAGGCTCATGGCATTACGGCGAGTTGGACGGCGCAAAATTGTTGGAGCCTTATTTTAAGATTGAGCGCATGGGCAAGGGCTTCTATAAAATCCTTGATGACAACCTCCCCGAAGAAGAACATCGCGCTGCCGCGCACGCCGCGGCCGAGCGTGCGCTGGAGGTGTTGAAAAGCGGCGAGTATGATATGATCATTCTCGACGAAATCAACGTCGCCGTGATGACGGGTTTATTGCCGGTGGAAAAAGTTTTGGAGATCATCGCGGCGAAACCCGCGACGTGTCATCTCATCCTCACCGGCCGTGGCGCGCCGCAAGAGTTGATCGACGCTGCAGATTTAGCCACGGAGATGCGGGAGATCAAGCATCCATATCAACAGGGGAAACTGGCACAAAAGGGATTTGATTTTTAGCGGGGAAATGATTCTAAAAATAGCTGAAAAAATTTATCGGGAATAGCCCATTGCAAACAAAAGCGCGGATCTGATTTCTTCCATTTTTGTTTCCGAGAGTTTCACAATCAAAGCGCCCAACTTGGTTTTCGTCACGGTTTGAACATGGTCCAAATTAATGGCGCACAACCCCTTCATGCCGTCGCTCTCATCAAGCACTACTTCCGTTGGAATCTCTCGGACCGTCGAAGTAATAGGAGCAATCGTTACTTCACCAAGAAATTGCAAGGCTGAGCTACGGGTTAAAACAACGACTGGCCTTTCTTTATCTGGCGGCTTAAACTTATACCAACGAATCTCCCCTCGTTCCATCATTCACTCCATGCCTGCTCATTCTCCCACACATCAAACTCACCAGCTTGTACAGGCTGCTTCGAGTATCCTTCATGGTGTCGCTTCTCCATTTCTTTGATCTGCAATTGTTCGAGGTAATGGAGCAACGACGCACGCAGAAATTCCGACCACGTAGTCTGCTGTTGCTGAACGGCATGATTCACTCGCGACAAAAGGTCTTCTTCAATCGTCAGTTGAATCGTCTTCATAGGCGTGTCCAAGCGAGGTTAATCTGGTACGAATGATTTTGTGGGCTTTATTTATGACACTTCGAAACTAAAATCAAGAGCAAATTCTGGCGCGAATCACGATTTGCATTTTTACCTTCGAATAACTATGTTGCGCCCGACTTGTTGATCCCCTCATTTTTCAGCAAAGGAGAATAACGTGGCGCTCTGGGATAAAATTCGCGGCGAGTTCATCGATATCATCGCATGGACGGCGCCTTCAGAAACCGAGTTGATGGCTTATCGTTTTCCGCGTTACAATCATGAGATCAAAATGGGCGCACAGCTCACCGTGCGCGAAGGCCAGGCCGCGGTCTTCGTAAACGAAGGCCGAATTGCCGATCTTTTCACACCCGGCATGTATACGCTCAGCACGCAGAATCTACCCATTCTTTCGACGATGCGCGGCTGGAAGTACGGCTTCGAATCGCCCTTCAAAGCCGAAGTCTATTTCGTGCAAACCAAGCAGTTCACGAATTTGAAGTGGGGCACGAGCAATCCCATTATGATGCGCGACGCGGAATTCGGGCCGGTACGCATTCGCGCGTATGGCACCTATGTGATCAAAGTCGTCGACCCCAAAACGTTTCTGCAGCAGTTGGTTTCCACGGATCCCGAATTCGAGTTGTATGAAATTGACAAACAACTGCGCAACGTCATCGTCTCGCGTTTTGCCGACGTGATTGCCGAGGCGAAAATCCCCGTGCTCGAGCTGGCCGGCAATTACGACAAGCTCGGCAAGTTTATTTGCGATCGCATCAACGACGAGTTCACGGCGTTCGGCATTGACCTGCTCAATTTTTATATCGAGAATATCTCGTTGCCGACGAACGTCGAAGAAGCTTTGGATCGCCGTACCGCCATGGGCGTGGTGGGCAATCTCGATCAGTACCTCAAATATCAAACTGCCGAGGCTGTGCGCGACGCAGCACAAAATACCGCGGGCGGTGCGGCCGGTGTCGGCGCAGGTTTGGGCGCCGGGCTTGGCATCGCGCAACGTATGATGGAAAGCATGGGCACACATCCGAGCGCTCCGGCGGCGAGTGCGCCTCCTCCTCTGCCCCAATCTCCGGCTTACTATCTCGGCATCGGCGGCCAACAGCAAGGTCCATTCGATCGCGCGGCAATGCAAGCGCAAATCGCCTCCGGCCAACTTACGCGTGAAACTCTCGTGTGGAGTCAAGGTATGGCGAGTTGGACGGCAGCAGGGCAAGTCGCCGATCTTGCATCACTCTTTGCAGCCGTGCCGCCGCCGTTGCCGCCACAGAAATAGGCGCGTAACTAAAAAAGCCACGCGAATTGTGCTGCTGCAATATTCTTCTGTATACTTTGAGGACTCAAAGCGATGTCACCCCGACGTTATCTCGCCTTCGTTTGCTGCTCTTCATTAGGATTTCTTTTCGGACTTCACGACCCGCTCGTGGCGCAATCCGACAAAAAATTCCAAATTGCGCCAGCCTTTCCCTCCCTTCCGCCGATGCGGGAGGTGCAATCGGGGACGAGCTTTCATGAGTATTACGACATCCTACCCAATGTTGCGAGCTGTTACGAAGGCGTTTTGAAAGAGAGCGAAAAACTCAAGGTGCTCCACAAGCTCAACTATGTGAGAAGTCTGCACAAGCTGAAGCCGGTATTGTACAAATTTGAAAATGATGCCGCGATGGCAAAGGCTTCTCTCATCATGGTGGCGAACGGCACGTTGACGCATTCTCCCGATTCGACCATGAAGTGTTGGAGCGCTTTGGGTTACTACGGCGCGAGCACGAGCAACCTCTGGATGGGCTCATCAAGCCAAGCTTCCGAAGACCAAGTTGACGACTACTTGATTGATTACGGCGTCAGCAGCGCCGGACACCGACGATGGCTGATCGATCCTTTTCTGAAATATATCTCATTCGGAAGAGTGGACACGGAGAATTTGGCCGCGGGCGGCATTCAGGTGATTCACAATGAAACGCAAGAATTGAACGAGCTGCATCCCGGCTTCGTGGCCTATCCCTTTGAGAGCTATCCTGCGGAGCTATTGGAAAAAACCTGGTATTTGTCATTTTCCGCGTTGGCCAATGACAACGGCGTTTGGACAGGCTCCGGCGTCGATTTTTCTCAAGCCCAAATCACAGTGACGCAAGAAGACGGGCAGCCCATGCAAGTCTTCGAAGTCGAGCACGACAACATTGGCTATGGCTTGCCCAATTGCTTGCGCTGGCGCGTTGCAGCATTGACAGATGACGTCAAATATCTGGTCACGATACGAAACGTCAAGGTTTTGCAGAATTATAAAGATTATTCCTATTGGTTCGTTTCCAAAAATTTTCAGCCCGCGTTGCTCTCTCCCACGAATTTCGACAACAAGGCGCCGCTCCACCCGACCTTTTGTTGGAAGGCCGTGGACAGCAAGGTGGCCTATGATCTGCAGATTGCACGCGATCCTTATTTTCGCGACCTCGTCTTCAATCTGAATGGAATAGACTCCACTTGCATCCGCCTGACGGAGAGCGTCTTGTCCGAGAACACGGAATATTTTTGGCGTGTGCGCGCCGTTGACTCGGCCGGGATCGGGCATCTTTGGTCGCCGAGTTGGAGATTTACAACCCTCAATTCACATTTGTCTTTGCTGGCGCCGCCAAACGGTGCGCGCGAGGTGGATCCTTCGGTTTACTTTCAATGGACCGCTTTGACCGCCTTCGACGTCGACAGCTATGAGTTTCAAGCGGCGCACGACTCGAATTTGACCTCGAACTACTTTACCGTTGACATTCCAGGTACGTGGAGCGGCTTCTACTTCAGTCGCGCAAATCCATTGCAGTCGGGCAAAAGCTATTTTTGGCGAATAAAAGCCAAGCTTGCCGGCGGCAATCAAAGTTTATTTTCCGAAGTCTGGCGCTTCACCGTCAAACCTGCAACTGCCGTCGAGGCCAAGGCAGATGCGATTCCTACTGCCTACGCTTTGGCGCAGAACTTTCCGAATCCTTTTAAGGCGAGCACCATTATCGAATTTGAACTTCCTAAAGAAGAATACGTGGCCCTGGAGCTTTTCAATCTGCAAGGTCAGCGTCTCAAGCCATTGGTGCATGGGCGAGTGCGGGCGGGACGTCATCGCATTCACTTGGACACCGCGGGGCTTCCCAACGGCATCTACGTGTATCGCATGCAAACCGAGGAAACCACTTTCGCAAAGAAACTGATCATCTTAAAATAATATGAGCTCAAGCCACGAAGACAGAATGACCAACAAAACAGAAACGTTTTCCACAGTCAATCCGACAGTGCTTGAGGAAAGTCATCTCACCGAAGAACAAGACCTCGCACCACAGCCTCTTCCCACACCCGGAAAGAAATTTCCGTGCCGTCAGTGCGGCGCGCATCTTGAATTCAATCCCACCGCGCAAGCGTTGACATGCCCGTATTGTCATCATCAAGAAAAAATTCCGCAAAGCGCCGAAGAAATCGTCGAGCGTTCTTACGAGGATTATTTGAAGGCCAGCCGCGCGGGGTTGCAGGTGAGCAATGGCGCCGAGCTTGAGGTGAAGTGCCACGCGTGCGGCGCGGTGATCATGATGCCGGCGAATGTCGTCACGCAAGATTGCCCATTCTGCGGTGTGCATTTGGAATCGCAGCCGCATGCGACCGAGCCGTTTATCGAGCCGAGCGCGGTCTTGCCTTTCAAAATCGATCAAGCCGGCGCACAAGCCGCGTTTCAAAATTGGATTCGCGGTTTGTGGTTCGCGCCGAACGCGCTCAAACAAATCGGCGAACTGGGCAAGCTTGTGGGCATGTACACGCCGTTTTGGACGTTCGACGCCATGACACTCACGTTTTATCAAGGCGAGCGCGGCACACACTATTGGGAGACGGAAGATTTTATCGCGAATGTAAACGGCCGCAACGAGCGCCGCACCCGCCGGGTGCAACGCACGCGCTGGCAATCCGCGAGCGGCTCGGTGCGGCATTGGTTCGACGACGTGACGGTGCTCGCTTCGCGCGGGATGCCCGCGGAATATGCGCAGGATTTGGATCCGTGGGATTTGCAAGCATTGGCGAATTTCAAAGCGGAGTATCTCAGCGGCTTTCGCACCGAGCGCTATCAGGTGGGATTGGAAGAAGGTTTTAATCGCGCGAAGCAATTCATGCAGCCCACATTGCACGCGCTTATTTGCCGCGACATCGGCGGCGATGCGCAGCGCGTGCAATCCGCCTCGACGCAATATTCCGGCATCACCTTCAAACATATTCTCCTCCCAATTTGGATTTCCGCCTATCGCTACGGCGGCCAATTGCATCGCATTCTCATCAACGCCCGCACCGGCGAAGTGCAAGGCAGCCGGCCGTATTCCCCGTGGAAAATTGCAGGCGCGGTGTTGTTGGCGCTGGCGGTCGCCGTACTTTACTTTTTGTTCCAATCAAACTGAATTCTTAAGCAATCTTTCAATTGCATTTTTTTAAAGTTCCATTATTTTTGGCTAACAAGGTCGCGTTCACACAAGCTTGTTATTGGTTTCGTATATTATTGATGAGGAGAATGACATGATCGACGTTAAGCAAGCCGCTCAAATCGCAGCCAATTACTTCTCAGATTTGAATCCTGGCAAATTTCAGAATCTCGCGCTCGAAGAGATCGAATTAACCGACGATGAGGAGAATTGGTTGGTAACACTTGGGTATAATCCGCCCTCGACCAATATTTTTGTTAACGGGCCAGTGGCGCGAGAATACAAAGTGATCAGGATTGATGCGAAAGACGGGAAAGTAGTTTCGATGAAGATTAAAAAAATCTAAACGCCGATGGATCACTTGATAAAATTGCTTGAGTTTTATCGAAACCGCGGACTTCTTCTCGATGCGAATCTTCTTCTTTTGTACGTCGTTGGGCGATGCGACATTCGGGCCGTGACTTCTTTCAAACGAACAAAAATCTTCACTCCTGAAGATTACGGTTTGTTAGAAAACTTCGTCCGTTATTTCAGGAGTATCGTTACGACGCCTAATATTCTAACGGAGGTCAGCAATTTATTGAATCAGCTACCCGACAATATCAAAGCCGAGCATTTCGTACAGTTTGCCAATGTCATTGAAAGTTTAAACGAAGAATATGTTGCCAGCGCTCTCCTTGCGATTCAACCGCAATTCGAAAAATTCGGTCTAACAGATTTCAGCATTATCACCGAGGCTCGAGGGAGATACTTAATTCTAACCGATGATTTCAGATTATCAAATTACCTTCAAAGCTTAAGGGTCGACGTAATTAATTTTAATCACATTCGAACCTATCATTGGAAGATGCCTCCGCGTCAATTTAGCTTTTGAACTTCCGCACAAATAAACTTTTTACCTCAACATCGCCCGCAACGCGCTTTCCAAATCGCCGTGTTTGAAACTATATCCATTCGTCACGAGTTTTGCCGGCGCAATGCGCGCACTGGAGAGCAAAAGATCGTCGGCCATTTCGCCCAATACCAGCCGCGCAGCAAATGCCGGTAGTGGGAAAATCGTGGGCCGTGAGATCACTCGTCCCAACGTCTTCGTGAATTCGCGATTGGTAACGGCTTGCGGCGCGACGAGATTCACCGGCCCGCGCAACGACTCCGTCATCACCGTGAACTGCAATGCGCCGATCACGTCTTCCAGCGCAATCCAGCTCCAATATTGTTCGCCGCTGCCGATCACCCCGCCCACTCCCAGTCTGAACGGCAATAACATTTTTGCGAGCGCGCCGCCTTCGGTGCTGAGCACGATTCCAATGCGCGGCGTTACCACACGAATGCCTTTGCGCGCGGCCGGCTCTGTCGCTCTTTCCCAAGCCACACAAGTCTCCGCAAGAAAACCCGAACCCGGCGTGCTTTCTTCGCGCAAAATTTCATTGCCGCGATTGCCGTAATAGCCGATCGCCGAGGCGCTCACCAGCACACGCGGCGGTTGGTGCAATTGCGCCAGCGTATCACACAAAAGCTTCGTGCCCTGCTTGCGGCTCTCCATGATGCGCGCCTTTTTCGCCGCAGTCCATCTGCCCTCAATCCTTTCGCCCGCAAGATGCACCACCGCATCGAAACCCTCCAAATCGGAAAGATTCAATTTGCCGTTTTTCGGATCCCACTGCAGGGCGCGCACGTGCCCGTCGCCGCCGCGGCGTGAAAGCCCGATGACCGCATGCCCGTTGCTCTGCAGCGCTTGCACTAACTTCGCGCCGATAAAACCGGTGAAACCCGTGACGAGAATTTTCATGTGTTCCCTCGCTTTGCTATTTGCCAAAAACTTTGCGATACATCGCTTCGTCAAAACCGACGATGAGCGTGCGGCCCTTGCGAATCGCGGGCGAACGCAAATTGCCGGTGCGGCCGATTAACACACTCACCAGCAAGTCCGTGCTCGGCCGGTCTTTTTTCAGATCAAGATGAACGAGGCTCCTCGCCTTCGTTGCAAAGATCTCGTCGATATCTTTGATCATCTCCAATACTTCTTGCGGCGGCAACGCGACTTTCTTTGTGCTCGCTTTTTCCTCAGGTTCAATCTTATGCTGCGCAAGAAACTCTTGCGTTTTGGCGCACGTTTCTCAGCTCGGGCGATAATAATACCAATCGACTCTGGCCATGTGCTCCTCTTCTCTCTTTGCGTTTGCCTTTGCGTGATTTCAAAGCGATTTCAACACGGCCAATTTACAGCAATCTTCATCATTTGTCAAATCGGAATCGCCACGACCTTGTCTGACCCAAGGCGCAGCTTGCTTACGAAGGCCGCGTTGCGTAAATTACGCCCGTAGAATTCTTCCAGCCCGTCAATATGAATTCAATTTGAGGCCGCATCATGAGAAAGAATCAAATCCACGAGTTTGCAGATGCGCGCTACGCCGGCATTCTAATCGCGGTGTTCGTCATCGCCGCATGGGCCGGCAGCCTCGCTTCTGCTCTGCAACTCGACATCGCAAATTTTCCCGCTTGGGGCAGTATGGCCGCGGTGCTGTTACTGACGTTCCTCTATACCGGCCTCTTCATCACCGCACACGACGCCATGCACGGCTTGGTTGCGCCGCAGCACAAACGGGTGAATCATCTCATCGGCGCGGTGAGTGTCTTGCTCTATGCGCTCTTTTCATTTCAGCGCCTCAAAGCCGAGCATCGCAAACATCACGCACATCCGGGCAGCGCCGAGGATCCGGATTATCACGACGGCGAGCATCGCGGCTTTTGGCGCTGGTATTTTCACTTCATGCGCACTTACGTAACGTGGCAACAACTCCTCGGCATGGCGCTTGCGTTCAACATCCTTCATCATCTCTTGAACATTCCTGTTCGCAATTTGCTTTTCTTTTGGGTCGCGCCCGCGCTGCTCAGCACATTGCAGCTTTTTTATTTTGGAACATTTTTGCCGCACCGCGAGCCTGAGGGCGGCTATCGCAACGAGCATCGCGCGGAGAGCAATGACTTTTCAGTACTCTGGTCGTTTCTCACTTGCTACCACTTCGGTTATCATTGGGAGCATCACGAGTATCCGTATGTGCCGTGGTGGAAGCTGCCGGCCGTTCGAAAAAATTTAAGCCAATCTTCTCTATGACGAATTCCACAGCCAAAGTGCGCCTCGGCGTGAGCACGTGTTTGCTCGGCGAAAACGTGCGCTTCGACGGCGGGCACAAAGAAGATCACTATCTCACGGAAACGCTTGCGCCCTTTGTGGAATGGGTCGCGGCCTGCCCGGAAGTCGACATTGGTTTGGGCACGCCACGCGAGTCGATTCGCTTGATCGGAACGACGAATGCGCCGCGCTTGTTCGCGCCGAAATCCGGCATCGATCTCACCGAGAAAATGCTCTCGTATGCGTACGCCAAAGTCGCGCAGCTCAAGCAAATGGATTTGGACGGCTACATTCTGAAAAAGGATTCGCCGAGTTGCGGCATGGAGCGCGTGCGCATCTATCACGAAAGCGGCTCGGCTTCCCGTACGGGCACGGGCTTGTTCGCGCGCGTGCTCATGGAAGAGATGCCCGATTTGCCGGTGGAAGAAGAAGGCCGCTTGCACGATTCCAGCTTACGCGCGAACTTCATCGTGCGCGTATTTGCGCATCGCCGCTGGCGCGAGCTTGTTGCAAACGGTTTTAGCCTCGCCGCGTTGGTGGCATTTCATGCGCAGCATAAATTTCTGCTGATGGCACACAGCGAAAAACACTTGCGCGCGATGGGGAAATTGGTGGCGGAAGCAAAAGCGCGCAAACCTAAAGACGCTTTTTCAGAATATAGCAAGCTGTTGTTCTCGGCATTGCGCGAGGCTGCCACCAAGCGTTCACACACAAATGTGCTGCAGCACCTCGCAGGCTTCTTCAAAAAGCAGTTGGAGAGTAAAGACAAGGTCGAATTGCAAAACGTCATCGCCGACTTTCGCAAAGGCTTGGTGCCGCTGATCGTGCCCATCACGCTCATCAAACATTACATCAACAAATTCGATTTGCAATACCTTCGCGATCAAGTCTACCTCAATCCCCATCCCAAAGAACTCATGCTCCTCAATCATGTGTGAAGAGAGAGCTTCACCAAACTTTTCAAGTTTGGTAAAGCTGCGCTCGGAAGAACCAAATGATCACCAAACTCAATCTCAAAGCATTGCGGCAGCGTTCAACGCCAATTCCACCCGCGGGCCGCGAAAGAGATTTTGACCCGATGCGCAAGCGGATCATCGCGTTGCAAGAGGGCGCACCGCGCAAGGGCGCGAAGTATGTTTTGTATTGGATGCAAATCCACCGCCGCGCGTATCAGAATCAGGCGCTGAATTTCGCCCTTGAACAAGCCAATGCTCTGGGGCTACCACTTGTCGTTTATGAAGGCCTGCGCCCCGACTACGATCAAGCCAACGATCGCATGCATCAATTCATCATTGCAGGCGCGTTGGACAACCGCCGCGACTTCGCGAAGCGCGGCATTCGCTATTGTTTCTATCTTATGCCGGACGCGAGAACCGGCAACCGCCGCGCAGTCGCGCAGCTCGCGCAAGAAGCGGCGCTGCTCGTCACGGATGATTTTCCGACCTTCGTCATTCCGCAACACAATCGCGCCATTGTCAAGCAAGTCGAAGGTCCCGTGTACGCCGTGGATGCCAACGGCGTCGTGCCCATGCGCGAATTGGATCATGAAGAATATGCCGCGCGCACGATTCGTCCGCGCATACATCGCTTGCTGCCCGCATACTTCTGGCCGATTGCGGAAGTCACGCCGAAAATAAAAAGCGGCGAGCTGCCCTTGAATCTGCGGGAAGAAACGCGACTCGACGGCGTTGATTTGCAAACCTTGCTCGCCGCAACGAACATCGATCACAACGTCGCGCCCTCGCGCTGTTTCCACGGCGGACGCAAAGCGGCATTCGCGCGGCTGAAAACCTTTCTCGCGGAGCGATTGCAAAACTATGCGGCGGGTCGCAACCTCGCGGGGGAGCATTGGACGAGCGAGCTTTCGCCCTATTTGCACTTTGGCCACATCAGTGCGATGGAAGTGGCGTGGGAAGTATTGCACGCCGAGGCGCCCGCAGAATGTATCGACGCATTTCTCGAAGAGCATATTGTGCGGCGTGAATTGTCATATAACTTTTGCCACTTCAATAAGAAACACGCAAGCCTTGAGGCGCTGCCCGCGTGGGCAAGACAGACTCTCTTCGCGCATGAAAAAGATCAACGCGCTCATCTCTACACTTCCGAAGAGTTCGAACAGGCCGCGACGCACGACGAGCTTTGGAATCTCACGCAACGCGAGCTTTTGGCAACGGGGAAAATTCACGGTTACATGCGCATGCTTTGGGGCAAGAAGATCATCGAGTGGAGCGCTTCCCCGCAAGAAGCAATGATGACGATGATTCGTCTGCATCACCGTTATGCGTTGGACGGCCGCAATCCCAACACCTACACGGGCATTCTGTGGTGCTTCGGCAAGCACGACCGCGCGTGGGGCCCGCAGCGCCCGATTTATGGCTTGGTGAGATACATGGCTTCGGAGAACACGAAACGCAAAATAAATTTTGGGGCGTATAAAGAATGGGTGGAGGAATGTGAGAGGAACGAACGGGCATAAGCAGTTTTACTAAACTTTTCAAGTTTGGTAGAACTTTTAATCAACCCGCACGCCCTCCTCAATTGAAATCACATACGGCGCGCCGCCTACGGCGTGAATTGCTTCGGCTACGGCCTCGGCGTGTTGCGGCGCGTATGCGAACATGCAACCGCCGCCGCCCGAGCCGTTGATCTTCCCCCCCAATGCTCCCGCCTGCATCGCACTCTCCAGCATGCGCTCGATTTTCGGCGTCGAAACTTTTTTGTAGTCGCGCAATTGCTCGTGATGTTGATTCAGCAATTCGCCAAAGCGGTTGTGATCGAGCGTCTCGTGCTGTAAAACGATGCGCGCTTCGCGCAGCAGATCGCGGTCGATCAAATTCGCGCGCAGCACTTCGGCGTGGCGAAATGGTAGTTTTCGCAAAGCGCCATGCGCTTCCTCGAGTGAAGTCTGGCGCAAATCAAATTGCGGCTGCATCTCGCGCATCAGCATAACGGCTTCTTGCGCCACATCCCGCACGTTGCGCAAAATACTCTTCGTATCCTTCGGCTCGCGCGAATCGCCGAGCACAAACGCGCCGAGCCGAGGCTTGAGGGTTTGCACTTCATGGTTGGAAAAATCAAGATAGATCACGTTGCCGTAGCACGTGGAGAAGTGGTCCATCATGCCGCCCGGCTCGTTGAACTCGCGCACCTCGGCTTGATAGGCAAGGCGGGAAATCACTTCACGATCGTTTTGTTGCGGATCATTCGCAGCCATGAGCAAAAACTTGATCCACGCCACCATCAGCGCCGAAGAACTCGACGTGCCGGAATTGATCGGCACCTTGCCGCGCACTTCGCAATTCCAGCCGTGTTGCGGGCGAAAGCCGCGCTCCCACACAACGTTGAAGCCGCTGCGAAAATAATCGCGTTCGAGTTGATACGCAAGGCGTTCATTTGGAATAAAGTCGAGATGCCTGCGGATATCGGGCAACTCGATATGAAAACGCAAATCCTCGCGCGGCGCGCCGGTGATGCGCATGCGCAAACTGATGGCCGCGGCAATCACAGGCAAGCCAAGGTAATCTTGATGCTCGCCGAAGAGGCAAATGCGGCCAGGCGTGGAGACGGTGAGTTTGTGGGGCATGCCATGCTCTTGTTGTGACATCCAGAGATTGTCATTCGGGAGAAATCTTTTTACTCGCCGGAGAGACTACCCAGTGCTTAAAAAGATTCCATCTGAATGACACCGCGAGCGCGGCTCTTCATGTTTCTCTCGATCAACTCAATTCGACCAAATCAATCCCACGCTCACTCTCCTCCCCACCTCATACGCGGTCGGATCCTCGAGTACGCCGCCAATGCGGCCTTGTTGATCGCGCCACAAAAGATTTTGGCTATCCAGCAAATTCCGCCCCTCGAGCTGCAGCGACAATTGCATGCCGCCGAATGAAAAATTCTTGCGCGCTTTTACGTCAAAATAGTTGGTCCAATTCAGACGGCGGTTATTCGGCGAAATCAATTTGCCCGCGTTGTTCGCGCGGTTTTCATCCAGCGTATACGGCTTCGGGCTATTGATGCGCCATACCGCGTTCACGCTCCAACTCTTCTCGTGTTGATAATCGACATGCGCGATGATGGTGTGGCGTTGATCCCAACTCAAAAAATGCTCGCCCTCTTCCACAATGCCGCCGTATTGCAGCACGTTTTCTTTATCTCCAATCGCGAAGCTTGAGCCTTTGGCTTGCATGAGCGTGTAGCTGATTTGTCCGCGCCAATTGCGGCCTTGCTGCTTGCGCACAAATAGCTCCAAACCGTTCGCCGTGCCGTACGCCAAATTGACGAAGCGCGTGTACACGCCGCTCGATTGCAAGCCCGTGTCTTCGAGTGGAATCGGATAGAACTGCACGTCGATGAGATTCTTGATGTCTTTGTTGAAGCCCGTGAGGCTGAACAGCCAATCTTCGCCAATGCTCTTTTCATAACCCACTTCCAACGCAGTCGTTTTTTCCGGCGCGAGATCGGGATTGCCCACGAGCGGATTGTATGCGGTGAAATCATATTCCAAATTTGTGTAGAGATATTCGAACAGCGGCGCTTGAAAAAAGTGGCCGTAGTGCAAATGCAGCTTGTCGTTCTTCCCCACCGGGAACGCAACACCGAAGCGCGGACTGAGCTGCGTTTTGCTCGCCACCGGTGTTTTCTTCGTGAACACTTGAATCTCGTTGCTGTTGCCTTTGGTGATCGCTTCGATCGCAGGCCGCTCGCCCGCCGGGTCGAGATAATCGAAACGCATGCCGAAGTTCAACGAGAAGCGTTTGAGATCGTACTTGTCTTGCACGTAGGCCGCGCCCATTTTCGGAAAGTAACGATAACTCGTGTTATAAACGTTGAAACGAAATTCCGGCGGCAATTCGGGATGAAAGTCGGGCGGGAAGGGATCGATTTGCACGTTGTCCATGAACAAGTCGTAGTACGTGAAATCCACGCCCGCTTTGAGCTGATGATTGTGCTGCCATTGGCTCACGATGTCGATGCGCGCGTTTGAAATGATCTCCTGTGAATCCTGCCACCAGGCTTTGTCTCCTCCTAAAATAAAAAGGCCCTCGTCGTCGAATTGCACATTCAAATCATATTGACTCTGCGGCCGGCCGAGCACGGATTTGAGAATGCTATAATAACTCAGCTTCGTCGTATAAAAAGTTTTCGTGCTAAGCGTGTGCGTCCACGTTGTGTTCAGGCGAAAGCTGTCTTTCGCGCGCGGCGGCAAGCCTTGCAGGTTTTGATACCAACGATGTTCGTACGCGCGCCAATCCGAAAGCGAGAGCAGGCCTTGCAGCACGAGCTTTTGTGTGGGATTGAAATTGATCGAAAGCTTGGCGTTGCCGTGCAAGTTCTCTTCGATGGGGCCGTCAAAAAATGTGCGAAACGGTTTGCGCCAGCGCGTGTCGCTCGCTTGATATTGTGCGGAAACATAATAGCGCATGCCCCAAAACAACGGCCCGCTGACTGAGCTTTCGACGTTGCGCGTGCGATTGAAATCCGTGTTGTCCCACGAGCCGGGCACCTCGCCGACGATATCCGAAGAGCCTTCGAGATAATACTTCGTGCGCTCCGTGCCTTCTTGCGTAATGATGTTCACGACGCCCGACATCGCGTTGCCGTATTCGGCATTGAAGCCGCCGGTTTGAATGGCCATGTCTTGAATCGAAACGTTGGGCACGTTGATGCCGCGACCGCCGGAGATCGCTTCCTGCACCGGAATGCCATCGACGAGATAAAGCACCTCGGTCACGCGGCCGCCGCGAATGTGGCCTTCCACCACGCCGGGCTGCAAGTTCACGACTTCATCTACCGTCGCGATGGGCAACGATTTAATTACCTCGCCGCGCACTTCGTGCTGCGAGCCGGTGATGTCCATTTGAATCGCCTCGCGCTCGGCCCTCACCACGATCTCTTTTTCCAATGTGAGGGTAGTGGGCGTGAGCACAAAATCGATAATCGTGCGTGCGTCCGCGCGAATGACGATGTTCGTGCGCGTAAACTTTACGTAGCCGATCATCTCCGCAGTTACGGTGTAAATGCCCGGCGGAAGGTTGTTGACAATAAACTGGCCTTTGTTGTTCGCCGCGGCGCCGGCCTTCGTGCCCTTGACAAGTATGCTCGCACCGGGCAACGGCCTTTTGGTTTCGGCGTCAGTGATCACGCCGGTCAATGTTCCCGTGACGCCGGCAAATGCAGGCGTGGCTTGCCAGAGGCATGTTGTGAAAACAAACGCGCACAAAAGCCCAACAAGGCGACGATTCATAAGTGATCCTCAAAAGGAATGGCGAATTTATAAATTCGGCGAGTGGCCCCATGAACGGCCCACATAAATTCGCCGTCCCACGCGATTTGTTCTATGAAAGCACTCGGCACCGCATAGCGGTTTCGAATGCTGAGATCCGCACGCAATTGCAGCAACTCAGTTGTCGTCGACATCCACATGTACCGCCCATCCCACGCCAAGCCAATGGGGCTGGAACGCGGGCTGCCCAAAATAGCGCGGGGAGAGAAATCCGGCAAGTTTACTTTTGGAAAAGTTGCGCGTTTGCGTTCACAAAGCCAGAGCGTCTGGCCGTCCCATTCCAAATCGCTCACCAACGAAAGTGCGCCTTTGCCAAAACTGCCGTTCAGCATAAGTGTTTCGATCGGAGCAAGCGTCAGTGCGTCGATCTTAAAAAAATGCGGTTCAGTCAACGGCCTTTCATTAACATCAAACATGCCCACGTGGCCCGAGCCGTCGCTCAAATAGTAGTACGCTCCGACGCGCGCCAGTCCATAGAGACGTTGCACGCAAGGCACAGAGATCGAGTCTGCCCAGCAGGTGTCCGCTGTAAGTGTGCCGAGGCGAGGAGAAATTTGCAGCACGTTGAGGCTCTCATCCAAACGATAGACATTTCCGCCCATCGTGTCAAACTTTGTAACAAGAAACTGATTGCCTTCCCGCCACACGCCGGAAGCATTTGCGAATGGCAACTCACCGGAGAAGGCCACTTCTAAAAGTTTGGTCATTGCGACATCCTGCACAACGTCGCGCTGTTCATATTGAAAAGTCACCAAGACATTCGTGAGCGCATGCTGCGGCGCAGAAACTTCCAAGTTGCGTGAGCCGACTTTAAGATTGGCGAAATGGTACGTGCCGTTCGCCTCAACGGTATCGCGCAATCCGAGCGCTTTAATTTGCACCACCGCGCCTTGCACCGCGCGGCCGTTATCAACATCGAACACGCGGCCGGTGAGCGTGAAGAGCGGCTCGCCTGCGCCGGTTATTTCCTTCTCTTGTTTTTTGAAGCAGTTTAGATTGATGCTCGCAAGTATCATTGCAGCGGCCAAGAGTGCGGCGAAACTTCGGGGGCGCATGCAGGTTTCCTCGGAATGGCAAAATCGAAACTTGATTCAAGCTCAAAGGATGATAAAGAAATTTCCCTCGAATGGCAAGGCTGCAACCCCGAACGGCAAACAAGTGTGGCCGGGCGCCGCATTGCCTCTGTTTTCGGCGGAGAACGAGAGTCTGCGCTACGTTTTCGTTATGTAAAGACGCGAGCTTTTGCTTTCTTAAGTTTGCGCAGCGCTTTAGGCCAACTAGGCAAACTAGCCACCTCGGTAAACAAGCGCAGATGGCTCGCAAGAACGCGCAGCGACAAAGCAAAAAAAGAAAACCTCGTGCCGCAATGCCCTGAAAGCCGGAAGGCAATCACGGATAACTCACGCGCCTGTAATACCTCAGTTACGGGTGTAGTAGCGCAGGCATCCTGCCTGCAGACAAGATGTCTGCGCTACGTTTTCCACCAATAACTGAGGCATTACACGCGCCTAAAAGTTGCGCTTGACTTTTGTGTAGCTGCGAATCAATTTGCGTTCATGAAAGCGCACATCAAAAAGCTGTGGAGCCAAACGCGCTTGCAGCTCTGGCCTGAAACGTATTGGCTCATGAGCCTTGCACATGGACAATTACAAGAAGCTGCGGATGCCGTTTCAGCGTCTGCGCAGCACTTCGTCGCGCTCGTGGTTGAGCGCGATGAAATTTCACTCACCCTGTGCGAACGAGTGTGGCAACAATTCGCAACGCCATTGCACAGCCGTAGCATTGCCGGGCCGTATCGCGTCATCACGCTTGCTTTGAATCTCGATCTTTCTCTCACGGGTTATTTGCTGCCCGCGGCCGCGCGGTTGGCCGAAGCCGGTATTTCTATCGTGCCGCAATGTGCTTTTTTAAAGGATCATTTGTTGATTAAAGAAGAGGACGCAACGCGCGCGATGAGCGTTTTGCGGCGGCTCATTGCCGAAAGCCGGGTGAATTAGTTTGCCATGCCTTTAGATTTGTCATTCTGTAAGAATCTTCCCTCGCGCTGGGAAGAGAGCCGAGCACGAGGGAAGTTCCTACCAGGATGACAGTTCAAGACCAAAGCTTTACTAAACTTGAAAAGTTTAGTAAAGCAGCCCCGACTCTTTTGCAACCGTCTTCATTTCAAGGAAGCCTCATGCCCACCAACTCTCCAACGGTTTACATTCACCCCACCGCCTCCATTTCCGAACAGGCCACGATCGGCGCAGGCACGAAGATTTGGCATTACGCGCACGTGCGTGAAGGCGCAAAGATCGGCGCGAACTGCGTGCTCGGCAAAGACGTTTACGTCGATCACTTCGTCACCATCGGCAACGGCGTCAAGATTCAGAACGGCGTTTCGGTTTATCACGGCGTCACGCTGGAAGATGAAGTCTTCGTCGGACCGAATGCCGTGTTCACAAACGATCTGTTGCCGCGCGCGCATCACACGGATTGGCGCGTGGTCGAAACCGTGGTCGAGCGCGGCGCTTCGATTGGCGCGAACGCCACGATCGTGTGCGGCGTGCGGCTCGGCGCGCATTGCATGGTTGGCGCAGGTTCGGTTGTGATCAAAAATGTGCCGCCGCACGCGCTCGTGGTCGGCAATCCGGCGCGCACGATTGGCTACGTTTGCACCTGCGGCCATCACCTTCATCGTGACTATGCCATCGCCGATTCGAATTTGGAGCAGTTCGTGTGCGAATCGTGCAAGCGCACGTTCGAGCTGCCCGCGTTGCGCGATCAACGCGAAGAAGTGTTGCGCACCGGCGTCGACGGCATTCGCTTCGTGCATCACAATTTTGACGAAGACACCTTGAGCGCAGTGGAGAGTGTGTTGCAATCGGGTTGGGTTGCAGGCTGCGGCGGCGCTTCCGCGCGTTTTGAAAAAGAGCTGGCAGCGCTCTCGCGCTGCGAATATGCGGTCGCGATGAACAGTTGCACCTCCGCCCTCTTCGCCGCGCTGCGCGCGTTGGAAATCGGGCCGGGCGATGAAGTCATCGTTGCGGATTTCTCGTTTCCCGCTTCGGGCATGTCGGTGATGCACGCGGGGGCCACGCCGCGTTTCGTGGATGTGAGACGCGATACCTATAATTTAGACATCGCAAAGCTCAATGCTTTGGTGAATAAAAAAACGCGCGCGGTGATGGTGGTGCATACCTTCGGGCAAATGGCGCCCGTGCGCGAGTTGTATGCGTGGTGCAAAAGCCGCGGCCTCGCGTTGATCGAAGACGCAGCGTGCTCCATCGGCGCGAACTACGAAGGCGTGGTTTCGGGCGAGAGTTCGGATATCGCATGTTATTCTTTTCATGGCAGGAAAATAATCACCACGGGCGAGGGCGGCGCCGTGGTGACGAACAACGCGGAGCTATATCGCAAAGTGCGCGCGCTCTCCTCGCTCGGCGTGGATGCCTCGGATAAATTCAAAGCCGGCGGGCCGCTGCGCTATGGCTTTCAGCAACTCGGTTATAATTTCAGATTGAGTGACATCAATTGCGCCATCGGTTTGCAGCAGCTTCGGCATTTGCCCGCTTTGTTGGAGAGAAGAAGAGAAGCCGCGGAACGCTACGGCCAAGCGCTCGCGGAAGTGCCCGGCATCACGTTGCCGTATGTCGATCCGAAAGCGTATCACACCTATCAAGCGTTCGTCTGCAGGGTAGAAAATGAAAAACTCCGCGATCATTTGATGGCGGAGTTGAAGAAGAAAGGCATTCACACCACAATTGGCACCTACGCGCAACATCTCGAACCGTTGTTCGCCTCGCAAGATGTCTGTCCCAACTCCAGCGAACTGCGCGCGACGACGATCACGCTCCCGTTTCATTCGTTCTTGGGCAAGGCGCAGGTGGAGTATGTGGCGGAGCAGATCAAATTGCTCCTGCATTAGCGATCCGAACTCTTTCATCTAAACAGAAAAAGGAATGAACATGGCGCCTCGTTTTCCGTACTTCGTGCTAACGGCGATCCTCTTGTTTGCCGCCTCAACGACATTCGCCCAAGACACCCTCCGCTTCACGCCCACGGTCGGTCATCAAACTTTCAAAGTGCGCGAGCCGGTGTTGCGCATGAAGCCCGGACAAGTGCTCGTGAGCGAAACGATGATGGGAGGTTATTACACCAAAGAAGGCGGCGCGTGGCCGGGCGAGGTTGGGCCGATTTACATCGAAGGCGCAACGCCGAATGATCAACTCGTGGCGAAGCTCATTCGCGTGCGGCCCAATCGCGATCTCGCGCCCGCGGCGATTAGCGGCAACTTCGGCGGTCTCGGCAGCGATGTGCGCGTGCGCATGCTCAATCCGCCCGTGCCCAACGAGCGCTTTCTGTGGCAGCTTGATCGCGTCCGCAATCTCGGCATCTTGGAGCTACCTCGCAGTCGCGTGAAAAGAATCGAAGCGCCGCTCGCGCCCATGCTCGGTCGCGTTGCGGTTGCGCCGCGCGGAGAAGAGTCGTATGGCGGATTGTGGCCGGGCTATTTCGGCGGCAACATGGATGCGCCGGAAATTCGCGAAGGCGTGACCGTGTATTTGCCGATCTTTCACGAGGGCGCATACGTTTATTTCGGCGACGGCCACGCGCTGCAAGGCGCAGGCGAGATTGCGGGCACGGGCCTCGAAACCACAATGGCCGTGACGCTGCAATTCGATCTCATCAAAAACAAGCCGATTGATTGGCCGCGCATTGAAGACGATGATTACCTCATGGTCGCGGGCAGCGCGCGGCCGCTCATCGATGCGTTTCGCCTCGCGCACGTGGAGTTGATCGAATGGCTCGAAACCGAATACGGCTTCGATCGTTGGGAAGCGTATCAAGTGCTCTCGCAAGTGGGCACGAGCACGGTGGCGAACATCGTCGATCCGCAATACACGGTGGTCGCGAAATTTCCGAAGAAGTATTTGCCAAAGTGAACGTATGAGGTTCAGTCACGGCTGAGCCGTGACTTGATCTTTCCCAAAACACAACAGGAGCACACATGAAGAGGATTCTTCAGCCTTTTGCGCTTGCGACTCTCATCAACCTGCATCTGGCGGCATGGTCGCAACTGGGCGCACAAAACGCTGTCAAGCCGGAAAACGATCGCATGAGTGGCAACCCCGCTGCCGCGTATCAGCCGGATATTTACCAAATTCTCAACCTCAACAACCTATCAACGTGGATGCGGCGCGACGGCCAATCCAATCATTCCCCGACCGGCGACAACGGCACTTATTTTCCGCGAGGAACGGCTGCGGTGATTTATCAAGACGGTTTCGTCTTCGGCTCAAAGGCTTATCTCGACTCCGCGAAAACCAAGCCTGCGCCATTCAATCATCTCATCCGTGTCGGCGGCGCAACGTACAGCACCGGGATGCGTCAAGGATGGGTAACCAGCAGCGGCGCCCAAGCTTATCCCATCGATCCCGGCCATCCACGCGCGCGTATTTATCGCATCCGCCGTGACTGGAGAGTCGCCCTCAAAAATCAAGACGGCAGCTTTACAGAAGAACTCCGGCGCGATACAGCCGAGTCATACGAGATCGCACTCGCCGCGGTGCAGCCGCAACAGATGCAAGCAGTGTATGACCGTTACACGTTGGATTGGAACAACTGGCCGGTCGATCTCGGCGCGCCGTTTATTGATCGCAATCGCAACGGCGTCTACGATGTTCCGCCACCGTTGAGCGAAACCTTCACTCACAAAGATCTGATTGCTGGCGGCTATGACGAGCCGGGCATCGCGTTGAGCGACATGAATCGACCGGCAGAGCAAGTCGTCTGGGCGGTTTGCAATGATCTACACGAGCCAACTTCGGTATCTCGTTTCGGTTCGGAGCCGACTGGTTTGGAAATTCAAATCACGCAATGGGCCTACAAGAGCAATCCGGAGTTAGGCAACGTCTTCTTTCGTCGCATTCGTTTCATCAACAAAGGCGGCGTCGATATTGAAAGAAACGGCAAACGCGGTGTTTTCTGGTTGGATAGCATGTACGTCGGACAGTTTGCGGACGTGGAAATCGGCTACAGACAGGACGATCTTGTGGGCTGTGATACACTTTCGAGTTCGGCATATGCTTACAACGCCAAGGCGAGCGACACGGATTATCAGAAGTTCAACCTTGCCCCGCCCGCGGTGAGCTATGGCTTGCTACAAGGGCCAATCGTGCCCACTGCCAACGCGATCGCGTTCTTTGATTTGAAAACGCGCAACGGTTTTACGAATCTAGCCATGACGGCCCATTCCTATTTTTCAGACAGAGCCGTCTATTCCGATCCGGCCGGCGGATATACTACGAATGCGCTGCTTTGGCACAAGATGCTGCGAGGTTTCGCGCCATTTGAGAATACGCTGGAACGCTATGCTCATCCGCCCGGCGTAACGCCCGGGCCGTTTCCGCTGGCCGGCGATCCCCTCAGCGGCGAGGGACACATCGACGGGCTTGATACGCCATATTCTCTCAAACCCGGAGATCGTCGCATCTTGCTCGCGACCGGCCCGTTTCAAATGGCGCCGGGCGATACGCAAGAGGTGGTGCTCGCGTGCGCGGTCGGATTGGGAGCCGATCGCCTTTCCAGCCTTGCGCTCGTCAAGTCGCTTACGCGAAAACTACACGCGGCATATCCCAACGTCGAAAACATTCCAACGCGCGTGCAAGAGGCGATGAATTCGCCCGCGCCCGAACGCTTCGCGTTGCTGCCCAATCATCCCAATCCTTTTGCAAACGTGACTCGCATCGAATTCACACTGGCGCAAGCAGGAGAAATCAAGCTTGCGATTTATGATGTTCTCGGCCGTGAAGTATTCGCGTTGACGCAGGGGCGCAAAGAGCCTGGGCAGTATTCTGTGCTCTGGAATGGGCGGGATCAACGCGGCGATTTCATGCCAAGTGGAATCTACTTTTGCCGTTTGGAAATGAAAGATGGCGCTCTTATGCGCAAGCTTATGCTATTGCGCTAGCCTTACCGGTGAGGCAAGAACTGAAAAAATGACTTCGAAGTATTACTCAACAACAAAGCCTTTTCGACGCAAAATATCTTTGCGGGGGAAAAGGCTTTGACGTATCGGAAATGCGCTCCGTTTCTTTCATGGCTTCTTGGGAATGACCCAATACGGGGAGACAAAGTAGCGTTGGCTTTGTGTCCCACCAGAACTGTGCCTGCGACCCCTCACACCCGCTTCCACAAAATCGACTGCTTGCGCAACACGAAGCGCACAAAGCCGAAAACCGTTGACACATTCCCCATCAAAAAGTAAAACGGAATATACAGGTAACGAATGCGCAAGCCGACATATTCCTGCAAGAACCCCAAAGCCCCGGCAAGATAGAAAGCCAGTTGCAAATCGAGCAGGAGCCAGTAAAACGGCGCTTGCGCCAGAAAACAGGCGAAAGGCAAAGCGAGAATAAAGAAAGGGCTGGCAAGGCGCAGCACTTTGTGTGAAACGAACTGCAGCGCCACGATGCCGCGCATGGGATTGCACAAACTGCGCAGCATGTAAATCTGCTGAAAGTTGCCGACGTTGATGCGGATGCGGCGATTGAATTCGCCGTTCAACGTCGTGGATTCATCTTCGACCACGACGGCCTCCGGCTCGTACTGCACCCGATAGCCTTCTTTGATAATGCGCATGGGCAGAATGAAATCGTCGTTGATGGTTTTCTTGTGCAGCGGCTTGAAGAGCCGCCGGCGGAAGCCATATAGCGCGCCGTGCGCCCCAATGGTGGAGTGCACGAGGCTCTCATATTTTTTCAAAAACGTTTCATAGTGCCAATACACTTTCTCCGTGGCGCTGCGCAACGATTCATCTTCGGTATCAAAACTATACACGCCGGAAACACACCCCACGCGCGCATTCTGAAAATGGCGCAGCAATTTTTTTAAAGCCTCCGGCTTGACCATGCCCGAAGCGTCGGAAAGCACGACGATATCGCCGTCCAAAGTGGGAATGACTTGATTGAGCACCGTGGTTTTGCCTTGGCGCGGTGTGAGCGGGAGAAAGGTGATTTCATTCGCACCATAGCAACTCAGCATGGCGTTGGTTTGATCCGTGGATCCATCCGAAGCGACCACGATTTTGAGACGATCGCGAGGATAATCCAAATCCAACGTGTTTTCCACTTTTTTGCGGATGACGCGCTCTTCATTATAGGCGAGAATGAGAAAGCTGACCGTGGGCCAGTCGTGGTCGTGCAAAGGGGGCTGCGCTTGCGCCTTTCCGTGCGCAGGCTCAAGCCACCGGCGCACGTGCGCGAGCGCGAAAACGAGCAGAGGATAACCGATAAACGTGTAAAACAAAACGCCGAGACACAGCCAAACTGCAAATCGCCAGAATGATTCCATGAGACGGTTCCAGAATATGATGCAATCACATTCCGGCCACCGTCCGATGTGCAGCCGAAACTCCCGAGAAAGGCTGGTGGGTTGGATTGATGGAATCTTGGAGCACGGCGGCCAATGCTCTTTCACTCCAGGGCGCCATCATTCCGCAAAATCCGCCGCTCTGCTGCTCTTTCAATTGAGCAATTTCCAAAGTCCGGTGATCACGCCGATGTAGATCAGCGGCTGAATTGGACGCAATACTTTCTCGAACGCATAGCCCCATTTCGACAAACGATCGGGTGGAACGAGAATGACATCGCCGTCATGCAGGGCAAGATTTTGATCGAGCGCGCCGTTCTCCATCAGCTTTTTGAGATTGACTTTGACCATTTGCTGGTTCTGCGCGGTAGAGGTGTTGCGAAACAGTTTCACTTTCGCCATGCTGGCTTTTTTCGTGGGGCTGCCGGCTTCCGTGATGGCGTCCATAATGGTCATATTCTTTTTGATGAGGTATTTCCCCGGGCTGCCGACTTCGCCCAAAACGAACACGCGTCGCGCTTCATATGAGGCGATGACCACCGTGATTTCGACGTCAATGATGTATTCGCCCAGCAGCTTCGTCATCAGCGCATCGATTTCATCACTGGTTTTGTTTTCCACGTACAAACTGCCGATGAGGTCGAACGAGATGCAGCCATC
This sequence comes from bacterium, assembly GCA_037444905.1. Lineage (GTDB taxonomy): Bacteria > Zhuqueibacterota > Zhuqueibacteria > Zhuqueibacterales > Zhuqueibacteraceae > JABWAN01. Next base: position 50,097 of record JBBILN010000031.1, read on the forward strand.
CGGGCCGACTGGCTCGGTGAGCGCGAAACTTTCATTTTGCGCCGCCCCGGGGCCTGCGGTAATTTGCAGAACATCGCCCGGCCCGACGCGATAGCTCGCCTTGTTCAAAGGCTCCGCTGAAGGCACGGCGACCGAATCCACTTGGGCCAAAACGCTTCCGACCAGCAACCCGACAGCAACCAAAACGAACGGCAAGATTTTGTTCATGAGGTATCCTTCCCACTTCGGAAAGAGGTTTTGAGGTAATGCAGATTTTGCCATAGAAAATGATAACCGGTATTGCCCAGCGCGCGTTTGCCCAGTTTGCCGAGTTGGTGCAACGTCACGCTTTTGGTGAGGTGCCACTTGCTTTCGCGCAGAATTTGTGCAAGCTCGGTTGTAGTTGAACGAGCCGTGATCACCCAACGCGGCCACAAACGCACATTCGGAACTTTGCTCGGAACGTAAGCCTCGTGCCCGGGCCTCGAAGTAAAAATTTCGCGATAGCCGCACGCCGAGGCAAATTCTAAAAGCGCCTCGTCATATCTGCCGCCGGGCAATGACATTGTGGAAATTTCTTTGCCGAGCAAGTCGGCGAGAATTTTTTGCGGCACGAGAACTTCCTGCTCCATTTGACTGCGCGTCAATTGTGCGAGAAAAATGTGCGAATGGGAGTGTGCGCCGAATTCCACGCCCGCTTGCGCCAATGCCGCAATCTCTTCACGGCGCAGCATGCCGGCCGCGCCTATCTTGGCGGTGGTCACGAAGCAGGTGCAGCGGATGCGGTCTTTTTCCAACAGCGGCCACAGCAAATGATACAGGCTGCCATAGCCATCGTCAAATGTCAAGTGCAACCGTGCGCGCGCCTGCTCGTGCGCGCGGAACAGCGCCAGATGAGTCAGAAAATCTGCATAGCTCACATCGTATGCCGGCTGCCATTCTTTGAAATCGATTTGCTGCTCTGCACGCGCTATATTATGATACATCAAAACCATGTCGTTTGCGCAAGAATCTCATCGCATTGTTGCATTCTTGGAATGAGGGCGCATTGGTTTGAAGCCGCGCTGCCATTGCCGAAGCTGCACAGTTGGAACAAGAGCTTCCAACACGCCGGCCTCTCTCACTTCCTGATTTCACGGGTTAGCTTTAGATACATCTCTTCCACGCGTTGCAGCATCCGCTCCGCGCTGAAATGTTCCAATACTCGCGCCCTTCCGCGTTGCGCCATGCGGCGAGCGCCCTCGGGATCGCGCAAGGTATCCGCAAGGGCTTGCGCAAGCGCATGCGCGTCATCGGAGGGCGCCAAAATGCCGTACTCTCGCGACGGCAAAATTTCCGGATTGCCGCCGACACTAGTGGCCACCACCGGCACTCCGCCGGCCATCGCTTCCAAGATCGCCATCGAGATGCCTTCGGTTTGGGAAGAGGAACAGAAGACCGTCATCACACCGAGCACATCCGTGATGTCTTTGCGATAGCCCGCGAACACGACGTGCTCTGTGAGCGCAAGCTCGCGCGTACGTTGCCGCAAGCTCGCCTCTTCCGGCCCGGCGCCGACGAAAAGCAAACCGGCGCGGGGATGTTGTTCCAACACTTTTGCAAACGCTGCAAGCAGAAGCGGATAGTTCTTGCGATACTCCAAACGCCCGACTGTTCCAATCACGTACTGAAATTTTTCCAGACCTAGCTCTTGCCGCATTGGCGCAAGCCGCCGCTCGTCTTCGCGCTCGGAAAATTCCAGACCATTGTGAATGGTGATGATTTTTTCAGCGGGCAAACCGCCTTGCACGAGCAAACGCTGGCGCAATTCTTCCGAGACAGTAATGACGCGCGCCGTTTTGCGGATAAGAACTTTTTCCAGCCAGCGCCGGCGCTGATCCTCGATCGTAAAACTCGAGTGCTCGTGCGTGATGAGCACCGGCACGCGCGCGAGTATGGCCGCAATTCGGCCCCATAAATTCGCCGTGAAGACGTGACAATGAACGATGTCGATCTGCAATTCACGCATGAGCGCCCGCAAGCGTAAGATAAGGCCCAGATCAACCTTCGGGCGCTTGTGCATCACATGCACGGGAATGCCTGCTTCTTCCAACTCGGCCGCCATGCGACCTTTGCGCGTGAGGCAACAAACTGTGACTGCAAACTTCTTCGGGTCGAGGCCGAGCGCAAGGTTGATCAACACGCGTTCCGCGCCGCCGTTTTCAAGGTCTTCGATGAGGTGAAGAACTTTAAGGCGTGCGCCGTGGCGCGCTTTTGCCAACGCTTCTTTCGCATTTCTCATTGCGGCATATCACGGCAAGATCAAAACCTTTTTAATCATCTGCGACCAGCTTGCCGTTTCCACAGCGCGATAGCGCAGACGCAGAAAATATGTGCCCCGCGCGACACGTTCGTGGTCGTCATTCCGTGTTTGCCACACATGATGATATGCACCCGCGGCATAGCCGCCGCTCGCAAGCCGGCGTACGACTCTTCCGGTCAAATCCAGCACTTCCAAATTGACTTCGGCGTTTTGCGGCAGCGCGAATTGGATGTGCATCATTTGGGCGTTCGCGGATTTCGCGGCCGAAAGCGGGTTGGGAAAACTCGACAGCGCGAAATCTTTTGGCAATTCCTGCCGCGCTTGCTGCGCGACGGCGGTCCCGTGCTCATTCACACTCGCATTGCCCGAAGTTTTGATATACTTCAGTGAGAAATCATCCGTCTGGTTGTTGATGTCCTGGCCATAGCGGAAAAACCCGGTGTACCAAACCTCCGACTTTGGAAACATCTTCGTCGAATCCTTTGCAACCGCCGCGAGCTTGTTGTTGATGTAGTAATCAAAATAATTCGCGTCCGGCTCTTGGCGAATTTTGATGGTGATCAAATCGCCGGCTTTGGGGTCGCTTAAACCCGGCCAACGGCCTAGATCGGTTGCGCCTTCATAGGAGCCTTTGTTGAGCGCCCAAAGCCAGACACGGCCGTAGCGATGCCAAAGCCAGTAGCCGCTGGCGTTCGTGTTGTTCCCGTCCAACATCAACGCTACTGCGCCTTCGCGCACGCCGCCGGCATCCGCATGTTTGCCCCAACGATAACTCAGCTCGATAATTTGCGTGTAGCGATCATTGTAGAGTTTGTTGAACACCGCGAGATAACGCCATCCGCCCTGCGCGTTTGCATTCAAATCCAACTCGTTCTCTTCGATATGCCAATACGCGCCGTCATAGGTCCAATCCGGGCCGATTTGGCTGCGGTTGAAATTATCAAAAACGGAGAAGACTTCCGGCCCGGTGGTGAAGCTGGTGTCGCGCGCCGCCGCAAGATTCCCCAACACATCACGCGCTTGCACCCGCAAGCGATATGTGGTTTTCGGCGTGAGCTCATTCAACACGAGCTGATGCTGCGTGACTTGGGTGGAGTCGCGCACGGAGTTTTGCAGAGTATTATTAGGGCCATATTGTGCTTCGCTCGTCGCCGTCTCATCCGTCGCCCAACTGATGGTCACCTCATTCGCAGCAATGTTACTGATCTTAAGATTCGAAATGAGCGGCGGCGTGGTGTCTTTGATGACTTTGAAATATGCAACACAGCCTCCATTCGGAGGGCTGAGCGTGATGGGCGCAGTGGTCACGCCGGAAATATGCGTGCGCCAACGTCCCGCGCGCGTTTCGAACCAATCGCCGTCCAGCTTGCTCTGCGTTTCCGTTAGGGCGATCTGAAACGCGTCGCGCGGCTCCGAATAGACGACATATTCCACGCCCGGCGTGCCGGCGAGCCAGCGCGAGCTGCCAAGGTCTTCAAATTTCGTGAAGCGCTGCCATGCGATGGAATATCTGCCGTTGTTCGTCCAAAAATCTTTCAAGTAGGTGATGTAACTCGCGCCTTTGGAAAACAAGTTCTCCGGCGTGAGCACAGCATCATACTCAGAAGTGAGCGTATTGCCATAAACAAAATAGCCGCCGCGCATGATGATTTGCCACGCGTCTTTGCGCAACTCGTCCGCGGTTTGGCGGCCTTCATAACCAAAGCCGCTGTTGATGACCGGCTTTGCGAAACGACGATCGAGACTGATGCGCGCTGGGTCCGTGGTTTGTTGATAGATCGTCGTGTGCCAATTCGCTGCGCCAAAATCATCGGCGCTGGTGTCGAGCGTGTGCGTGGTGATGGGATGATGATACGGATCATTTGCTTTGAGCCACTCGCCCACGTATGCGTGCCCCGTGATGGGAGCGCCTTTTTCATATTCTCCGGAAGTGATCCACACCACATTGAACGCAGCGTAACGATTGACGACGTACGCGAGATAGCGGTCGAGTTGTTCGCGGCTTGCAAAGAGCGGCCACGTCTCTTCGGGCCAGCCGAGCACCAATCCCACGGCCAAGCCTTTGCCATTGAGAAATGCGAGGCGTTGATCGAGCGCTTGCCAATAAGCGGGATTCAAACTATCCACATTGTTCGCGAAAAATGCCGGGCCGCCTTCATTGCGCGCGCTGCTGTTGGGTGAAATCGTGAAGAGGCGACCGTGCATGTAATTAAAACCTTGTTGCGCGCGGGCTGCAACATACGTTTGAAATGCTCCGGGCCAAGATAACGCCGCGGAACTGAATGCCCACTGCGTATCGCCGATGAGAAAAAACGGCGCGCCGTCCGCATGCGCAAAGGTATAGGGGAATTGTTCGGATTCGCGCAAAGGTCCGTGCGCAGAAACATGTTCGTCCGGCAAGCGATCACTGCAACGCAGGCCGCCGCCATAGCCATCGTAATTCGGATCGCTCGATTCCGACAGCCAACACCAATCTCCAAAAGCTTCCGGCATGAAGCGCGCGCGAAAACTTCGCTCTCCCTCCCAAAACGCATAGACACTGAGAATTTTGCCGGTCGCTTCGCCGGAAACCCCGGTGAAAGCGACCTTCACGTCCGGGGCATGGCGATAAGTTGCAGGCGCGCCCGCGGCGTCATAGAACACCACTTCGTAGACACCATAGAGCGGCACGTTCTTCAATTTGGCTGCAGCCGGGCTTGCTGGGGAATTTTTGCTGATCGTGGAAACCGCCACCGCGCATGGAAGGATGCGACGACGATCCCATATGCTTTTGTCATGAACCGAAGCGCTGACGGAATCAATAACGGCGGACGGGAATTGCAGCTCCTGTGCAGCAATGGGACGCACCATGACAAGACTGAGTATGGCGAAGCTCACTCTTACCCAGCCGTGGCGGCGGCAAAAAGATTTCATCAAACGAGGTTTGAAAATAGTCATGCTCGAATTACCCCTTTGATTTGAGAGGCGTTCGTTCCGGCTCCCAGCCCACACTTTTCGCAAACATGTCGATCACCTGCAGCGCCGTGCGCTGTGCATCGAATTTTTGTGCGACCAACTTCTGCCCGGCTAGCGCCATGCGTGCGCCGTGCTCAGGCTCGCGCCGCATGCGCATTAACGCCTCGGCTGCTGCCGAAGGATCATCGCAGTCCACCAATATGCCGGTGTGCTCCGGCTGGATCAATTCGTTGATGGCATTCAACGGCGTTGCGATCACCGGCACTCTCGTGGCCAGCGCTTCAATGTACACATTGGGTATGCCCCAATGGAGGTAAGGTCGCGGCAGCAGAATGAAGACGTTCGCCCACAGCCGCAATGGGCGCAACTCTTCCTGTTTGAGATAGCCGAGCAGCTTTACTTCGTTCTGCAAATCGTGTTGTGTGATCAATTCACTCAGGTGTTGGCGCTCGGGGCCGTCGCCGACGATCTTGCACTCAAACGCGAGGTTTTGCCGTTTCAATTCCGCACATGCGGCAATCAGCGTATCGAAACCTTTCGTCTTATAGAGCGTGCCAATCGAAAGCACGCGCAAAGCGCCGCTGCTCATGGTGCGCGCTTGCGCGTCTGCATAAAAGTTGTTCAGCTCGAGGCCGTGATAGATGAGCTTGATCACTGCGCTCTTCTCCGGCACGAGCTGAGAGAGGTGCGCACGGTTATAATCCGTGCATGTCATAACGAACGTCGCTGCCCGCAGCTTGCGCACGAGCATGCTGTCGTCTTCGTAGATGTCGTGCGCGTGCGCGGAAAGACTGTATGGCAAATCCGTGAGGCGATGCGCGATCCATGCCACGGCGCATGGAAACGTCGCCCAGAAAGCATGCACGTGCACGGTTTGCCGTTGCTGCATAAGGCGCGCGAAGCACACGGCTTTCGGAAAGAGCAGAAGGTTTTTCGCCAGGCTCACGGGCTTGCGCCACACTTCAAAAAAAAACGTGAGCAATGCGCCGATATAACGCAGCGGCCGCCGCAGCAAAAAATAAAACTGCGCGCGCCACACTTCCCATGAGAGAAAAAACGGCCGCTGGATCAAACGCGGCAGCAGTTTCTGCGCTTGCGCTTGCACCACGCGAGCGTCCGGCGGTTTGAGCGTGTAGATATCAAAGTCAAAGCCCGCCTCCGCCAAAGCCGCCATCTCGCGCAGAATGAACGTTTCGTCAAGGCACGGGAAGCGCGAAACCAGGAATGCAAGCTTTGGAGACGGCACTTTGTAAACTCCCTCTGTGTGAAAAGAATTCGCGCCGGCGGAACGAAACGGCCGGCTCATACGACGCGATTCATCGACTCTTTGACGTTCTCCAACACCTTGCTGTCCGTGATGGCGACCAACGCGGCATACAGAGTAACTCCAATGCCGAAATCAACCGACAGCTCGACAAAGGGATTCGTGAACTTTGCCAGTACGATGACGGCATACATCGCGGCGCCGACCGCGCCATATTTCAACAATGCCGTCCACGGCATTTTGAAACCCAGGAAGTGGCGCGTGGGCAAAGTGACCATTCCCACGAGCAAGAGGTAGCTGAACAATTTCGCAATGGCTGCGCCCTGGATGCCGTAGTATGGAATGAGGGCGACATTGCCGATCAAATTGATGACCGTGGTGATGCCCAGGAAAGCGACCAGCAAGTTCGTGCGCTTTTGAATGTACAAGCTCGCGGCCAAAATCGGGACGGCGCCGTTGATCATCAAACCGGTAATCAACCACGGCACAATGACGTGGCCTTCCAAAAATTTTTCGGAGGCGATCAAGTTCAACAAGGTCTTGCTATCCGCGGCGAAACCCAAAATCAGCGGGATGGCAAAGAGCGCGTAGGTGCGCAGCGCATTCTCGAGAAACTTGCGCGTCGGTTCCGCGCCCTTCGTGGCCCAAATGCGCATGTAGATCGGCGTGACCGCGCTGGCGAACGGCATCACCACCACGTCCTTCACGTAATCCGACAGGTTGTACGCTGCGCTGTACAGCCCCACGCTATCGGCGCCGAGATAAAATTGCAGGCAGTAGCGGTCGACATAGTTGAGCAGCATCGACACCAGCTCGAAGCCGATGAGCGGAAAGCCGTAGTGCAAAGCGATGCGAAAAATCTCATTCGAAAAGTGCTCGAAGCGCGGCCAGTGCTTGCGAAAGCGCCACCACGCTAAAGCTCCCAAGCCCAAAGTCATCGCCGCAAGCTGGGAGAGGTAAAAACTCATCAACGACTTGGAGAGCAGGAACAGAAACGCCAGCATCATGGCCAGCAACAAGTAGCGCACGAGCACGCGGTAGCTATTCAGCGCGAGGGTTTGTTGTTCCGCGCGCAAAAAACCGAGCATGAGGCTTTCCGCGGATCGAAAGAACACCATGCCGCTGCTCACCAGCAGCAACGCGAACGTCATGCTGTGTTCATCGATGAAGCTATCGACGACCATGGTGCCGAGCCCCCAAATCGCGGTGATGACCAGCGCGATCATCAGCCCGCCGAGCAGCAAAGAAGAGAGGTAATCGTTGCGGCGGTGTTTCTGGCTGCCGCGCGAGTATTCGTCGTGAAAACGGACGATGCTGTTTTGCAGCCCGGCTTTCGCCACGGCCGTTACGATGAGCACGGTGTTGGAAAGCAGACTCATCGTGCCATACTCGGCCACGGTAAAAACGCGCGTCAGAATCGGGAACGAAATCAAGGACGCAAAGAGAATGAGAACCTGGCCGATGGAATAGTGTGAGGATTGCCGCAGGAACCCGCGTAAGGTTTTGCTCATTGCCTTTTTTGATTCCTGCAGCTAAACAACTCTTCATAAAGCCGTGCGTGCGCCGCCGTCATGGCTTGCACACTGAATTTCTCCTGCGCGCGCGCCGCCGCCGCTTCGCCCATTTGCCGGCGCCGCTCCGGTGAAGCCGCGAGCGTAAGCAGTGCATGCGCCAGCGCCGCGCTTTCGCCGGGCGGCGTGAGATAGCCGGTCTCCGCATTGACGATCTGCTCGCGATTGCCGCCCACCGCGGAAGCGAGCACGGGTTTGCCCGCGGCCATGGCTTCGAGAATGGCGTTCGAGAAGCCCTCCGAAAATGAAGGCGCGAGCAAAATGTCGATCGCATGCATAATCTCAGGAATGTCCTTTCTCGAATCCATAAAACACACCTGGCGCTCCGCGTGCGCCGCGGCCACCGTATGTTGCAGCTCATGGAAGAGTGCGGTATCAGCGACATAGCCGCAAAGCAAAAGCCGGGAATTGGGGAATCGCTTTGCCATTTGCAAAAACGCGGATAGCGCTTCGCGATGCCCTTTCGCCGGTCGGATATTGGCAACGACGGCGACGAGCAACTCTTCCGCGCCAAACCCCAGCTCTTGGCGTTTGGCGAGGCCGCGATTCGCACGTTGCAGTTTCTCCATATCCACGCCGTTGTAGAGCACGCGCACGCGTTCCCTCTGCAGTTTTGTGCGGGCCAGCACGGCTTGCCGCACGGCTTCGGAATTGGCCGTCACACACTGCACCAGATGGCGGTCTACCCAGTTATTCATGCGCGTAACGCCGGCGCCATCAAAGCCGCCGAGATCGCGATGACTGGAAATCCGCACGGGCACGTGGGCCCATTTGCCGACCAATGCGCCGAGCACGTTGCTCGTGGGCAAAAAGGCGTGAATCAAATCCGGCTTGAGGCGCTGGAAAACTTCATGCAGCTTTCGCGCTTCCCGCCATGCGCTCAGTTGCACCCAGTTATCGCGGCCGATAAGCTCGCAAGCAATGCCGTGGTCGGACAGGCGCTGCCGCAGCTCCGGAGCCGCTTGCGCCAGCACAACGAAGTGGCGGCGGAATCTTTCAGCGTCAAGATGCAGCGCCAATTCCATCACTTGTAGAGGCGTGCCGCCGAATGCCAGCTTGTCGAGCAAAAAAATGATGGAGATCTTTTTTGACATAAGCGTGCGTGGTGGCGCTTCGCTTTCGCGCGTCAATAGATTTGCTTGAGTTGCTCCCCGGTGCGGCTGTCATGCAGTAGGAACCTTTTTCCCCTGAGATGAAAACTATTCCGAGCGCTGATGCGAGCACGGGAAAAGACTCTCTCAGAATGACAAGCGAGTAAGGAGCGGCGTCCTCAATGATCCGGAATCAAGCGCCCGCGGTTTTCGGCTTGAAATCCAACTGAAAACTCTTCTCCCCGCGCTCCGCCAGCAGGTGCCTGCGGGCTTCGAGTTTTTCGCGGCGGAGAAACACATAAGCATACGTCAGCCCAACCAGCACCCAATACAATCCAACCAACTCCTCGCGCGTGAAGCGCGAGCCGAAAATATTCACGACCAAAATGCCGCAAATGCTCGCGATGCCGCCGAGCATCCAGCCGCGCATGAAACGGTCACCGCTGGTGCGGTACACGCGCCACATGGTAACACCGGGCACGGCAAGGAGCGTCAAAAAGGACAGCAGGCCGAGCAAGCCCATTTCCGCGCCGATGCGAAGATACATGTTGTGTGCATCCATGCCCCATTCCATATTGGCATAGGTGGGGATGGCTTGCTGAAAAACATTATAACCCACACCGGTGAGCGGATAATCTTCAATCAAGCGCAGCGCGCCGCGCCAAATGCGCACGCGTTGTGCGGAACTGGTTTCGAGATTGCGTTCTTCTTCATTCGGCGCGGGCACGCGACCGCCGACACGCTCATTGGCGGCGACGAGCGTTCGCGCGAACCGCTGCTGCACAATGCCCGGCGTCCACGTGTCGTAAAACATTACGGCCAAAGCCAGCATGGCGAGCATCCAGCGATAGCGCAGCAATCCGATGGCGCCCAGGGCGGCAATGACGCCGAGATACGCGCCGCGTGACAGCGACAGCATCAGCGGGAGCGTCGCTGCTGTGAAAATGCCGAACAGAACCATGCGGCTGAAGAATTTTCGCTCGAAGAGCCCGATCGCGAGCGCGACGATTGGATAAAAAACAAAAAACGCGGCTAGATCGTTCTCTCCGCCGAAACCGAACGCGCCGCCGAAACGTGTGCGCAAGCTGATGTTGTGCCAGCCGATGTTGTTGAGGTCATTAATCGTGAGCAGTGCGACGAAGCCGACGGTAAGCAACGCGGTGCGCACCAACCGTTTGATCGCCGGGCGCGCGAACCGGGCATTGGCAATGGGAAAGAACAAAAGGATCGGGCTGAGCCAGCGTTTGAGCGGATTGAGCTGGGCGGCGAGGTGATCGCTGCCGGCAAAACGCGAGCTGTTCAGCAGCGCTGCAATACAGATGAGCAGAAAAAAGAGAATCGCGAAGTTCATCCAACTGAAGCTGACGATCCGTTCGCGCTGCAGAATGGCGTTCACGATCCAAATCACAAAGATGACCATGGACAGCAAATTGAACGGATTCAAGGTGCCCAGTTGCTGCAGGCTGTATGGAATCCACGATTGCAGCGGCAACAAGATGATGACCGCATGGATGAGCACTTCAAAACGCGCCAACCCGACCACCGTGAGAATCGCTCCGACGAGCAGCCCCATCGCCACGCCCGCGGAGACCTCGACGACCGTGCACGCCAACGCCACGGCGGCCAGGATCGAGAACAGCGCGTACCAGTAATATGTGGTTCGTTGTGCCGTCATGAGAGCCTGGCTTTGGAACGGTAGTGATTCCGGCGATAGACTTTTTGAAAGCTGCGCGGCCCGAATTCTTCTTCCAAGCGGAAGCGATTAAGTATCGCGCCCAGATATGGTGCGCGCACTCTCTGCAAAATTTTAACCGCCTGCCGCGCGGCTTCATATTGCGTGCGCCCGGCTTCAAACACCAGCAAGATGAGATCGGCTTCCGGCGCGATCAACAAGGGATCCGAGACCGGAATGATCGGCGCCGCATCAATGATGATAATATCATACTGTTCGCGCAGACGCGTGAGCAAATCGCGCAGTTTGGATTGGTGCGCCAGCTTCTGAAAAGTTACGTGGCGATTGCCCGACGGAATCACATCGAGCGCACTGCCATTCAACGCCAGTGTGCTGGGCAGCCCTTCGAATGTAATCTCGCCGGCGAGCCAATTGGTGAGGCCGCGATGCTCTTCCAGCCCCAGGCGGGTTTCCGTGGTGGGGTGATAAATGTCCGTGTCCAGCAGAATCGTTTTTTTGCCAAAGAGCGAAAACGAAACCGCGAGATTTTGCGCAATGGTGGATTTGCCTTCGCCCGGGCCGGGGCTGGTAATCATCAGCACGCGCATTCCGTTCTGGTCTTTCATGATCACGTCGAGACCGGCGCGCAACGCATAAAAGCTCTCGGCTTCGGCAGCTTCGGGATCGTGCATGAGAATGAGATGATTGGCGGCGACATTGCTGGTCGCGCCCTTGCTGCTCGGCTGCCAGTCTTCGAAATTCTCCACCACGCCGGCGACGGGGAGCTTGAGCTTGGCTTCGACGTCACGCGTGGTTTTGAGCGAGCGATCGAAGGCCTCGCGGAAATATGCCAAAGCGACGCCCAACGCAATGCCCAAGAAGAAACCCACGACCAATTTAAGCCCGCGCTTGCGTGGCTGCGGTTCCAGTGGCTCCTCGGCTTGATCGACCACGTTGACATTCAGCGCCTTTTCCGCCTGCAAGCTTTTGAGTTTTTCATTCGTGCTCAACGCGGCTTGATAGGCGTCTTGCGCAACCTGTACTTCGCGTTGCAGCTTGAGCAAATCTTTTTCCTGCTCCGGCAGTTCTGTCAGCAAACGATCACGATAATCGCTGGCCAAACTGCGCAAGCCGTCTTCTTTTGCACGCAGGCTGCTGATTTCCACCTCCAACAGCAGCCGCTCGATGTACAATTCCTGCCACGCCATGCTGGAAGAATCAGCAGTGGCGGCGGAGGAGTATGTGGTGCCGCCGGTAATGCCGCGCAACTCTTCAACCGTGGCTTCGATCTCACGCTTCAAGCCAACGACTTTGGCGTGCTTGGGCGTATACATCGCCGTTTGCGTATTCAACTCTTGCTGCAGCTCCAGCAAACGCCCCTTCAACTCTTCAATGCGCGGACGTTGCACTTCCAAATGCGCGAGGGAGGAATTTTTGCGCTGCATGTTTGCCAATTGCTGATCGAGCGCCGTCATGCGGCCTTCGACCAGTTTACGCTGGCTGGTGATTTCGACCAGTTGGCTTTCCAAAGTTTCCACGCGACCGGAAAGGCGACCGGTCTCGCGATTTGCGGACGCAATATTGTTTTTGCGGCGGTACTCGACGAGCCGGCCCTCAGCTTCAACCAGGCGTTGATAGGAGTTTTGCAGCTCTTCGTGATAAAATTTGTTCAAACTGCCGAGGCGCTCTTGAATCACTTCTAAATTAAGCTCGACGAATTCCGTGCCGATGGTTCTGGCGTAAACGTAGGCATCGTGCGGGTTGTCGGCTTCGACCAACACGCGAATCATTTGGCCGCCGCGATGCTCGGTTTGTATGTTCTTCAAAAGCTCGATGACGGCTCGATCTTCCGCGTTCAGTTTCGGCGCCGTGAACCCGAGCGCATGCTTGATTTTAGTGCTGAGCGCGCCTTCTTCCTCTTCCGTCCCAGTATCGCGAGATTGAGAGAGCGGAGAGCTTTGGCCGGAAGAATCTTGTGCCAGCGCCTGCACGACGCGACGCGCAAAGCCCTGGCTGGAGATGATGTCCATATAGTTGCCCACGGATAAATCCGGGCTGACATCGATATCCGAGGTCAACAAGCTGGTGATGGCATCATCGCCTACTTCAAAAGCAATCGACGCTTCGTATTCCGATTTGGAAAAAATCAGCAAGATCGCCAGAGGGATGGTGACGAAGATGGTGCACAGCGCAATCAGCGAGCGATGCTTGTAAACGACGCGCAGATGCTCCCGAATTTGCAGTTTCTCAAAATCCACGTTGTTGCCTCCATGCTCTTTTAGGTAAGCGTGAACGGTTCAGCCGTCAAACTCCGGCGAGCGCAACAGAATCATAAACTCGCCAGAACTCGCGTTCGGAAATGAGCACGTTTGAATCGTCACGGAAAATAAATGCGAGTAACGCCTTGATCATCGCGCACAAAAAGCCACTCGCCTACCCCGTCGCTCTCGCTCATGCCATCGTGGGTTCGTGCACTCCCTCTTGAACGATCGTCGCGGACGCATAGCCGTTTTGCCGAGCAGAATGTTTTTCGTATTCTGTTTGCGGCAAAAATTCTATGCGCTCGATACTACTTTGCCATTCGCTCTGCCGGGCGAGCGCGCGCACAAGCGTTTCTTCCAATTCTCGAATATTGCCCGGCCAGGCATACGCCATGAGCTGAGCGCGCGCCGTTTCACTGCACACGGTTTCGCGCCCGCCATTTTTCATGGCCGCTTTCTTGATGAAATGGGCGACAAAAGCCGGTAGGTCCTCCCTCCGTTCGCGCAACGGAGGCAGCACAAATTCAAAAGTTGAAAGTCGATAATAGAAATCCTGCCGGAAGCGGCTTTGCTCCACGTGCTGCGCGAGATCAGATTGCGTGGTCGCCAGCAGTCGCAGGCGCAACCTCAGCGCCGCGCCACTCGCGGCATCATAAAGGGTCTTATCCTGCAAAAGCCGCATGAACCAGAGCTGCAAATTGAGCGATAGCGCCTCGACATTCTTCAAGAGCACGCTGACGTCGAGAGTGGGATGCGGCGCGTTGGCGGGTTTGCCATTGGCATTAAAGCATGTCGATTGCGCGGCGCACGCCTCGTAAAGTTCTTGCGGCAACGTCGTTTCCGCAGCCGTGGCACAGTGGACGCTCAGCAATTTGTGCATTTGCGGCCGGCTGGCGTGGTGCAGCGCATGCGCTAGCACTTCTTTGCCGCAACCGCTTTCACCGCGCAGTAAGACAGGCGCACGGCTTCCCAAAATGCGCCCGATCTTCCGGTAAATGAGGCTCATCGCCGGAGCGAAGGTTGCCAGCATGTATTGACTGTGGCCCGGCCAAGCTTGCACGCCGGGAAACATATAGCACTTTGGTTGCGCTGCCGGTTTTGATTTCTGCCAGGGCATCCCGCTGCCTTTCGTCCTAGTTCAAAGCGCGATCCGCTCCGCGGTGGCAAGGCCCTCATTACGCCCTATACGCGCTACTATCACTATAATGTATCCATCTAATACCAATATTGCAGAAAGTCGCGCACAATCTTAACTTTCTTATAATAGGCCTGGCATGATGCCGACCTCATCTTTTGGCGCTACTGCTTGGGCGGTAACTTGTAGACCACCGATTTGCCGTCGCGACCGCGATACACTAAATTAGGCGCAAACTGGTCGAGGTATGCGAGCATTTCCCGCGAAACGTGCAACTGCATTTCCGTGTAAGGCGAAGCGGTTACAATCCATACCGCTTTCGCGCCGCGTTGCGCAATGATGCCTTCTAAATCCGAGACCTGCGCCACGACTCGCGTGCGCGTGTAGAAATCAAAGTACTCGTGCCGCACGTGAAATGATTGCCCTTCGTAGTCGTCGGTGCGCAGCCAGTAATCGACTTTGCCGCCGTAAAAACTTTGCTCCAGCCAATCCATCGCAATGACGAGATCACCAGCCGCGGCATTTTGTTTCACATAGACTGCCGGACCTTGATGATCGGGCATGAGCAGCAGGTGCGAACCCGGGGCAGTCCGAACATCGAGCGCGTGACCATAATCTCGGTTCACCACGCCGACCACGCGCGCGGGATAAATCTGCTCACAGGCGAGGAACGCCACGCCCAGCATTACCGCAACGGTGAGGGGACGAGGAAAAGCGGTGAATCTTTCAAACAGCTTTACAAGCGCTGCCGCAAAGAGAATCACGAACAGCGGGTTGAGATGAAAATTTAAGCGATACTCCACCCAATCGGTCTTCACGAAACCGATGGTAACCAACGACAACGTGAACGCGAGCAGCACGAAATGCGTGGCGTATGAAAAGCGCGGCCCGACATTGGAATGAAAGAACCACAAAATCCCCAACGCGGTGACCGAAGCCATGACCGGAAACGCGCGCAGCAAACCCAGAAAATAAAATTTCGGCAGCTCACTTTGAAACTTGAGCACCGCGCGCAGGCGTTCAGAAAAAGCGGCGGCCGGCGCGTCGGCGCTCAAAGCATAGAGCGTCCAAAACAGGCCGAATCCGATGATCATCAACGCGGTCAAACGCACCACGGGGCGATTGAGGCCATGAAAACCCTGCGCGCGACAGAGCAAGTAGAACCAAAGCACGAGCGCGGCCCACAACACTTGATGAAAAATGAGCAAGAACAAAGTACCTAGGGGCAGGAGCCACTGGCGCGCTTTGAGCGGCTCGGCTCTCTGATACCAATACACCAACCCCATCGTCAACACGCCGAGCCAAAGCACCGGCGGATGCCAGGATTGCGGGAAGATCGTTGCTTCAATCGTGTGCAGCAAAGACGCAAACCAGCCGCTGTCCAGTTGCACCGATCCGGCCTCCGAGCTGAGGCTGTGCAGCTCCATTGGAATTTGAAAGCCGTATTGCACAAGCCAAAACTCCGCGTGTGCTGCCAACATGATGACCACGGCCATCACAATCAATTGCACCCGCGTGGCGCGCGAGCGGGCGGGCTGCAGCGCAGCCGCCACGTAGATCAAGCCCAATGCTCCGCCCAAAACATGAGAAAAGACTGCGGCGATCGCAGTTAGAAAACTCAGTACGAGCCATTTACGCCGGCCTTCATAAACGCCGCGATATATCGCATACAGCGAGAACGTATAAAAAAACGCGAACATCACGTACATGCGCGCGTGGCGACCGAATTCCAGTTCCCAGTGCGAGCATGCCAGAATGAAAGCGGCGAGCAAACCGACCGGTCGCGAGAAAACCCGTTTGCCGAACGCATAGGCCGCAAGGACTGTCGCAAGGCTGAAGCACACGCTCGGCAGGCGGAGGGCGGCCTCGTTCAAGCCAAACAAAGCGGCGCTGAGTCCCGCCATGTAAGTGGTGAGCATCGAGCGGAAATAAATCATGCCCGAAGGAAATTTCGGATAGCCATGCTCCAAAATGCCTCGGGTGGCCAGCGCTGTAATGTCTTCATCTCCCCAGAAATTTAGGTAACCGATTCGCCACGCGCGCAGAAAAAGTCCGAGCAGCAGCAGCGCCAGCAATGCATAGGTCGTGCGGCTCTCCCAGTTGCGCTCGTGCAAGGTGTCTTCCCTGTTCATGATTCTTGCGAAATGAAAAAGGCGCAATCGTCCCCATGACAACCCATCAGAGACGATTTCGCCTTCGACTTACAAATCCAGTTGCCGGATTATTCGCGCGTCCCCTTCAGAGAGTTTGTCGGTTTAACTCTAAAAAGTCTTTACACTTGATATAATAGCCGCACATTGAAGACACTGCAGAAAAATTCTATTCTGCGAATTGGCGTTCCTGCCTCTATTTGACAGGACAGTTGTTACTTTGATTGTGCACTGCCGGCAAGGGCTGGCGCCGAATACGCTCTGAGGTCTGCGGTTTAACGCACTGAAGCCAACCCATAACGAGCACACAAACCGGTCGCCACGTATCACCAAAACAAATCTTATGACGAAACACATCCACGCGTTGACTGTGTCGCGGGTCGTTTTATTTGTGCATCTCTTCACATTAGCCGGATGGAGCGCCGGGCAGAATACCGGTCTCATCACTTCACATGCCGCTCTCGCCGAACCCAAGCTCGCCAAACCGCCCGTGGGCGTCTCCTTCAAAGATCCCGTTTTCAGCACGAATATCGTTCGACTCACGGACGCGGCTGCAAAAAAGAGCGCGGGCTTCATTTGCTACTATCCCAAGCTGAATCCCTTCAATGCCGATGAAACCAAGATTATGATTTATGAGCGCGGCGGCCGCTGGCATCTTTTCGCGCGTGGCGGAAATTATCTCGGTTTGCTGCCGGTGAAAAAAACGCAGACTGACCCGCAGCCACGTTGGCATCCGACTGATCCCAATGTGTTGTATTGGTTCGATGCGAATAAAGTCGTGCAGTACAATATTGCCACGCGCAAACTCGTGGCGCTCGCCACTTTCGCAGGCTATGATTTCATCACGAATTTTGATGAGGGCAATTTCAGCAAGGATGCACGCTACCTCGCGCTGGCGGGAAGAAAGTGGCCGTGGTTTGGCGGCTTGCAGGAATTCTTTGCCTATGATTTTCTCACGAAGCAAATGCTCGGGGCCAAGATCGTCGCGACCGGCAAAGAAGTGGATTGGGTGACGATTTCACCCTCGGGAAAGTATATGATCGTGTTAGTGGGAACGCCGCACGGCGAAGAGCAATGGCAGGGCTTGGATGTTTATGAACTGCCGGAAGTGAAATATGTAGCGCGCGGGTACTATCCTTTCAGTGACCACGCGGATCTGGGATATGATGGCGATGGCCACGAGGTGTATGTGACCGACAATGCGGAGTCTACTTATCCGGATCGCAAGCGGCATTTGGAGGCTTATCGGCTGGACGATGGCAGCATGAAAGACTTGCTGGGATTTGATTGGGGGCTTTCGCGTTTGATTTCGTGCCGTGCTTATGACGCGCCGGGCTGGGCCATTGTGAGCACATATAGCAAGCCGGAGCACTATGCCGAGGGCAAAGTGCATCCGTTTGACGATGAGATTTTTGCCGTAAAGCTGGACGGCTCGCGCGAGGTGCGGCGTGTGGCGCATCATCGCAGCCAGAGGTTTTCGGTGGGGGATTATTCTTACAACAACTATTGGGATCAACCGAACGCGGTTCCGTCACGCAGCGGGAAGTACATTTTGTTTTCGAGCAATTGGCGCGAGTTGGGCGCCGCGGAAGACGTGTACTTAGTCGATCTCTCGCAACAGGAAGGATGGATTGTTCCGCCGGGAGGGCTTGGGTTGGACACTATTCCTCCCGAGGCGCCGACAAGCGTTAAGGTAAGCGACCCGTAGTGCTCTCCGACGCGGAAGAATGAATCATTGCGCGATAACCGGAGGCGAGAGTTCTGACAACAGAACGCGGAGTTAATACCTGCACGATGCGGTCGGGGGACCGTTCCATGCTTGAGCCATAACCCTCGGGACGCCATTCTAACAAAGCTCGCTGCATGACGAGATACGCCTGGCCGTTCTCTAATCTCACAAAACTTCCCTTCGGCAACGCACCCAGTTTCTCGGTATAAGTCACTTTTTGCCGCAATGGCCCGCCTCTTTCTCGATGCAGGATTTCGTCCATCGCTGTTGCGAGCGGCTTCGTTCCTTGCGCAAGCTCGGGGTTGGCCCGTGCCCAATGCGAGCGGAAGCTCTCGAATTTATCTCGCGAGCATTCCGCACAAGGCCGATGGCCGGCAGCGAGCGCCGTTACTTCGTCGAGAAAGAATAGCTCAGTATACTGGCCCGGCGTCATGACAGCGCGCTGGCGGTCTTTGAATTCAAGCTGACAGATAATCCATCTCTTGAGCTGATATGGACGAACGATTTGCTGCCGCGCATTGTGCAAGCAGCCACGGTTTCCCAGCAACGTGCCGCGCGCCGGCGTGGCGATGATTTCGCCGAAGGGATTGACGCGGTTTTGTTTGGCCATTTTATTCTTAAGTTTTGATTTGCCGCCCGAACGCTGCGTTCCGGCGTCAGAAGCTTCTCACGAATTTGGATGGCGATAGAAAGTTTTGCCCACGATCTTCCAGCCGTCTTCGAATTTATAGAGCGAAATGAAATCGGTAAAAACATGTTTGATGGAAAAGAGAAAGAGCGGAGGCTTATCGTTTTTGAAAAGAGTGCGCTTCGTCAGATTCGGCGCTTCTGCTGCGTCGGCATTGCCGTGGCTCAATCACGACCATTACTTCTTTGCCCATGAAGTTGGCAATCGCCGAGGGCCTTGCATTCATAGCGAGGTGTGCAAAATTTAGATGGCAAAAGACGGCTAATCATTTTTTCACCCGCTGTGCAAGATATGATTGCACAAACGCCTTCAATTCCGGCCGCGTCAATCCGATTTTGACGGCTTCTTCGAACGCCTTGTCCTCCGTCCAACCATCGCGCACCACGCGATAGATCATCCAAAATGCGCCAACACGATTAGCGCTGCCACAGTAAATCAGCATCGGATGGTGCTTCGGGTCATCAACCGCCTTGATGAAATCCGCAATGCGATTCGTATCGGGCGCTGCCGAAACGATTGGAACATGGAGATATTGCATGCCCGCGCCTTCCGTCAGCTCGCGATCCTTTTTGAGATCAACGCCCTCGTTCTCGGTGCGCAAACTCAACACCGAACGAAATCCGTTTTGCGCTAGCTTGGCAAAAGCTTCATTTTTCGGTTGTGCGCCCGTCGCAATATTCTCATTCAAGCAGAGCACGCGCGGGATCTCGGGCTGCAACGCTGCTTCAATTTGTGCCAGGTCGGCTTCTTCTTGGGCAGGTGCAGTACGCGCCAAAAACAAAAAGCCCAGCACAAAAGCCGAAAATTTTAGGGACATACTTGCATTCCTTTCGAGTGAATTTTGATTCAAGCTGAAGTTATGACGAACACTTTGACAAAACGTTCATTGGGATAGAATGCTAAAAAAGCCCGAGTGCACTGAAGATGAAATTGCTATTCTAAATGCAAAGGCTTTTCGTGAGCGGATTGAGCGAATTCAGCAGAGCAGGAGATTGCTTTACACGCGGTAGCGGGAGGATGCACATGCAGCAAACTTTTAGATTACGAACACCCCGACGGGGATGGACAGGATTGGAATGCAGGGCGGGGTTTTCCTTTTAAAATTATGGAAGCGACGCCGTACGAGGCGTTCCTCAACGCAGTGCAGTCCGCTTAAAAAAATCCTGCGAACATTTGTGAGATTGTGGGCATAGCCTCGAACGCAACAAGCAACCGAAGCTGCATGAAGCGTTAGGTTCGAGGCGTATGGGCAGCGAGCTTGTAATAACGCGCGCCCTGGCGCGAGCTGACCACGAGCACGCCGCGTGTTGCCAGCTCATCCGCTGCCAGCCGCAAGTCGTGCAAGGTACCACTAATGTGCGCGCGTTGGGCAAGTTCGAGCAGCAAATATTCCTGCTCAGGATGCTGCGCCAGATACGCATGAATCTTGGCGCCCAACTGCAGCTTGTTTTGAGCTACACCGGCCATTCCAGTTTCCTCCGCAATGTTGTGGTGCGCCATGTCACTCGCGTCAAAGCGCAGCGACTCGGCCAGCAATTCCGCCAAATCTTTGGTTTCGGCAGCCGCGGCATTCAACATCATCTTGCACTCCGGACAAGCGGTTACCAACACCTGCGCGTTCGAGGCCGCAATTTCGGCTTTGCGTTCTTGATCCACCCGCCGCGCGACCTTCTGTTCGCGCACAAAACCGGCGCTGCCGCCGCCACAACAAAAAGATTTCTCGCCATGGCGCGGCAATTCTTGCAAAGCGTGGCCGGTGCGTCGAATAACCTCGCGCGGCGCGGCATAGACTTTTTCATAGCGGCCCAGATAACATGGGTCATGAAACGCAATGCGCTTCGCGTTGCCGTTGGCGCCCCGCAAAACGAGCGCGCCGGAGTCGAGCAATCCGGCAAAAAATTCGGAATGATGCACGGCTGCCACGTTGAAATCACTTTGCAACGTCGCATACTCGCGGCGCAGCGAGTGCAGACAATGCGGGCACGGCGAAATGATTTTGTGAACGCCGCGCTCTTGCAGAGCTGCGATATTCTCTTTGGCCAAATTTTGAAATTGCATTTCCTCACCCTGTCGCCGCGAGTGATGGCCGCAGCACGCTTCTGTTTCCAACACGCCGAAATTCACGCCGGCATGCCGCAAAATTTTGATCATCGCCGCCACACTGCTGCGTGCATCGTTGTTATATGTCCACACGCACCCCAGCCACAATAAATACTCCGTCCGTCCTGGCTCAAAGAGTGGAATCTCCAATTCCTCAATCAAACGCGCGCGCGCGTCGGCGCCGATCGCGAAAGGATTGCCATAGCGTTCGATCTTCTCTAAAAACTCCGTGGCCACCATGCCGACGCCGAGTGAAAGCGCTTGCGCACGTTTAGCGCCGAGCAACAATTGCAAATGCTCGATGCCCACCGGGCAAATGTTTTCGCATGCGCCGCAACTGGTGCATTGTCCCAACGCTGTTTGCGAAATGATATCGCCAATGACCGAGCCGTTGCCGTTTGCACTTTGCAGCGTTTGGCGGCCGGCCAAAATAAAACCGCGCGGATTGAGTTCTTGACCACAATTTGCCGCAGGGCACTGATCCGTGCAACGTTTGCATTCCACACAGGTGAGAAAGTCCATGCGCATTTTCCACGGCACAGCCGCGGTATTTTCCAAACCGAGCGCAACTTCACCGGCCTCTGCGAGTGCCTCCATATCGAGATGCAAGGGCAAGTAATCGCCCAAATGCGATGTGCGAAAAAAAATGTTGATCGGCGCCATTAGAATATGGAAATGCTTCGAGCGCAGAATAAGATGAGGAAAGACCATGATAATGCCGGCGTGCAGCCACCAATTCGCCTTCTCTGCAAGCGGTGCGGTTGCCATGCCGTTGAGATACGTCAACATGAGCAACAAAATGAGGAACGCAACCAGACCGGAGCTGTAGGATTTAGGATCGGGCGAGAATTTAACCAACACGAAGCGACGAAACGCGAGTCCGACAATCGCAAGGCTCACCAGCACGGCCATTGCGGCAAGAAACAGCTTGAACGCGGGCAGGGCCTTGCCGAGCAACGGCTCCAAAAAAGCAATGCCGAAGCCCTCGAGAAAGTGATCCAGTGTTTCGATGCCGAAGGCGAGAAAGCCGAAAAACACCACGGTGTGCATGACGCCCGCGATGGGACGGCCACGAATCACACGCGACTGCAG
Organism: bacterium; assembly: GCA_037444905.1. Taxonomy (GTDB): domain Bacteria; phylum Zhuqueibacterota; class Zhuqueibacteria; order Zhuqueibacterales; family Zhuqueibacteraceae; genus JABWAN01. The sequence goes on from JBBILN010000031.1 coordinate 72,086, forward strand.
CAAAACTTCCTGCACTACGCGCCACAAACGCACGCCCAAGTGCTCCGTACGCTTGCGATCGGAGGGGCCGGCGGTAATTAAGCGAAGCTTTTTGGATAAGTCTTTCAGGAAGACTGCAATGGTGGCTGCCAGTAACACAGCGAGCAGCATTTGCTCCCACAGGGCGAAGTGCATATTCCGGCCTCACAGATTTGAGATGAAGCACGTGCGGCAAGGTGATTAGCGAAGTGCGCAACCGCGGAGTAGACGGCAACATCCGCTGGTTGTCTCATCATGCAATGTCAAACCCTGTGCCGCCCCACGAGCCAGTTTATAGCAGAGTTTAAGCAAGATTAAGTGGTGAGAATATTCGAGCTTTGCGCACGAGGACTTTTACGGCCGCAATCGACGCAAAGAAAGTGCTCTTAGAAATGAAAAAAACGGCGGGTGATTTTGTCAGAAATGAAAATGTCGAGGGCTGGTGCAGCGCGGTCACTCACTCAGAATGGACAGATAGGCTTTCCACGGCCCGACCTCTTCCGTGTATTGTTTCGCCATCGTGCGCGCAATTTGCCGAATGTGGCCCAAATCATGAACCACCCAAGTTGCGAGCAACTGGCGTAACGTCACCGCGCCGAAAGCCGGGTGCGTGCCCTGCAAAGCAAAATCGCTTGGCTTGAGATGAAGCTCCGCGAGCGTTTGCAGATTCTTTGCGCGCAGCGCGGCAAACGTGTCGAGCAGCTCGTTCAGGGTTTTGCCCTTGCTCTTCTCGAAGAATGCGACACGATCAAACGGCTCGAACGGCCGCGACGCGCCGTGTGCGAGAATGGTTTTCAAACGAGGGATCCAATCTGTTTCTTCGCCATGAATAAGATGGCCGACGACGTCAAACGGACTCCACGTCTCCGGGCCTTCATTGGTGAGAATCCACACTTCGGACAAACCACGCAACATCGTATTCAAAATTGCCGGCGTTCTTTGCAAAACTTCACGAGCGCTTTCGAGTTGAAATTCCATGTGACCACCTCTCTTCCTTTTCTATTCCGCATCAATGCCCGCAGCCTTGAGCACAAACTCCGGCGTACGGGGTTCGCCTTTGAAAAATTCTCCCGTTTTGCCCTGTGCCATGGCCCAACGCTGCAGCCATGAAATGCCCGCCGGCCCCATGTAAGTATCTTCGGAGCGGTAAGCTGCATCGCGTAGCGCTTCCTCCAACGCGACGAAAGCATAGCCGCGCCTGACCAACATATTTGCGACTGCGCCGAAATAGTCGCTGTTTAGCGTATTGGCGTGCACTAGCAAAGTCTGTTTGATCTCATAGCCGAACAAAGCGCGCGACTGCTTTTCGTAATACTCAAACTTGTTTTCCATGTAAGGAACATAAGCCTCGCCGATGCGCTTCCGCATCGCTTCGTCACCGCGTTCGAGCGCAAGATCATAGGCCCGCGCAAAAATCCATTCGGAGTTGTCGACCGTCACCGGCGCCACGGCGTAGGCGTGCCGGTTGAGAAATTCTTCAATCTCTTGTTTGACGGCGAGGCTCGTGCCGGTGTGCAGAAAAGGATGCCGAAAATAACGGGGCCTCCTCCCCTGCTGTGCGAGTAACTTTGCCGTTATTTCTTCGCCGCGAAGTATATCCGCCTTGTACTTTTCCGGCGCGACGCGGTGCAAATCCCAATGCGAGAAAGAATGGTTGCCCAAGTCTAGTCCGGCGTCGAGCCACATTTGGAGCAATGCAACACGGGCGGTGTCGAGCCGGTCGTGCTCGTACAGCTTGCTTTCATTGACAAAGCCGATTGCCGGAATGTTTTTCGCATTGATCTGCGCGAGCAATTTGCCGGTGGTTTGTCGCCAAGTTTGTGGGCTCATTCTGGTGAGCGGCAAATCGTCAAACGTAACTGCAACTTCGCGCTGATTCTTGGCCGGCGATTGTGCTTGGGCAGCTACCATGGCATTGAGTGAGAAGAGCAAAACGAGCAAACGGCTTGAGGGCCTTAACCGCGGCTTGACAAGCATTTTCAAGTTACTCCTTATTGAAAGACTATTTGATAAACTAAGCCTTGCTGCCCAACGCCTGTCCAAAACCAAGCACATGGCCGTCACAATCGCGAATTGCAAATTCCTTCATGTGATAGGCTTCTTGTATGAGAGGGCCATAGACAATCTCCACGCCCTTCGACTTGAATTCTGAATGCAACGTTTGCGCATCGCTTACCCAGAAAAAGGCGTCCCATGTGCCTCCCTGCTTTTCATTCGGAACGATAAGCGCTGGCTCTGCGACCGTGCGCAACATGATGGCACAGCCGTCGCGACTACAGATAGCAAATTGCAAAGGCGTTCCCGCGGAGTATTCACAACGAAAGCCCAGCATTTGCTCATAGAACACTGCGGACCGCTCCGCGCTGGAGACGGGAAAGTAGGGCGCGCTGCGCAGCAGTTTCTCGGTTTGACTTGAAGACATGTAATACCTCCTGAAGAACTCTAGTGAATTGAAATTCGCGCGACCGTATCAACGTGACCAAGGCCTCATCAAATTGCGAAACGAGGTTGGACTACTCTGCGATCGCCCGCAGATAGCGCTCGGCCGAGCGTCGAATCACGGCTTTGCCATCGTGCATGACCACACGCTGCAACCAGGGGCTGTAGAGGCGATCAAATGCAAAAGGCTCGACGGTCTCGACGAGGTGTCGCACTTTGGAAGCCGGCAACGGAATGCAATTCGGAAAACTGTACATGAAGCTGACGTAACGGCGGTCATAAACGACTTGAATGGTATCGCCCACCAGCAGCACGCCGCGACCTTCGGCGCCGCCGGCCCAATGCAACATCGCGCTGCCGTCGAAATGCCCGCCGCCATGAATGAGTGTAAGACCATCGCTGAGCGGTTTCGTCTTGCCTTCCCAAAAGATAATGTTCGGAGAAGGACGAGTGACCCATTGCCGATCGCCGGCGTGAATAAAAATCGGCGCCTGATTGAAAGCAGCACTCCATTCCACGATAGCGGAATAGTAATGCGGATGTGAAATCGCGATAGCCGAAAGTCCGCCGAGTGCGAGAATTTTTTCGGCCGTCGCGTCATCAATGAGTGTAATGCAATCCCACAGCACATTGCCGCTCGTTGCTTGCACGAGGTAAGCGTGCTGGCCGATGCCAAACATCGGCTCGGTGCCGATGCGAATGAGACGCGGTTCCATTTCTGTAAAATGATTGGCGTGGCCGGCCCGCATTTCTTCCAACGTCGTCCATTGCTGGCCTTCCCAACCGACGTACTGGCGCTCGTCTTCACAGATGATACAATGCGCGGGCGGCGTTGAGGTTTCGGCGTACTGCACGCCGCAAGTGACACAAATAAAGTTTCGCATAATCTCCTATTTATGAGGCGACAAGCATGGCTATCTCAACATGAATGTTGAGTTACATTAATTCAGCAATCCGGCAAGCCAGTGCATGACATTCAGCAAGAAACGATAATTCTGCGGCGCTTGCGGCGAGTTCATGCCGATAGGTTGGCGATTCGGACCGGCGAGTTGCGCGGAGAACATCGCGGCTTCGCCAAAAACGGCGATGCGGCCTTGGCCAAATTTCAAAGTCGCGCCCTGCAGCCAACCGGCTGCCGAGAGACGCGGCGTTTCAGCGGTAAATTGCCACGCCGTTTCAGGCAGCAGCAACCTCTGCGATGAATCGAGCACGAGCAACGATTGCGCGCTGCCATCCGCTTGAAACGCGGATCCGGTAAACGTCACCAACGAGTCAATGCGCTCGTCGCGCGTTCTGCCGTTGATAAGGGGATGGTTGGCGAGCGTTCCGTCCGACCGGCGAAAAACGAAGAGCGCGCCTCGGGATTGCTCAGCGAACATTGCAAAACAATTGCTGAAACGGATGCCGAATGCTGCGCCGAGTTTTTCCGCCGCGCCGGCAAACGGCATGTGATCCGCGATCAGCAACAGCGCCCCGCCTTCGTGCACCCATTCACCCACCGCGGCGATTTCATCATCTGCAAACGCGGAAGGATTGGGCAGCGACCAATTTCCCTGATTCACCTCGGCTAAAGCATTGGCGATGACGAGAATTTTCCCTTGGCGCAAGCTTTCTTTGTTGAAGCGCGAAGTGAAGGCTTGCACGATATAACCATCGCGGCGCAGCAATTGCGCAAATGATAGATAGCGCCCAGTCGCGGTGTGAAAATTGAAATGCGCTTCGTCCAGCATAACGACCGGACCGCTGCCAGCGGAATAGGCGGGTTTTGCAATGGGAGGATTGAACGTGGTGTCGGCAATTTGTTGCGCATGACTTGAGGCAAGTAAAATCACAATGAAAAATGACAGCAGCTTTGTGATCATAAAAGGTTCTCGGTGAATAGTTTCAAATTAGCACAACGCCAATTCACGCGAAGCAACGCGCATAAAAACGGCAGAGATCAACGCGTTCGTGAAAACTTTCCGAATTAACAGCGACATTCAATCTCAAGGTTGAACTTGAATGCCGTTCATATCCTCAATGGCAGCAACAACGCCCCAGCCGCCGAAATTTTCCGAAACCGCCAGCCACAACTCATTGCGGCCTTTTTGCAACGGCAAATAGAGCGCATCCCACAAGCCGACGGTGCCCAGGAAGCGATAATCGCGTGAAACAAAATTATCGGCTCCCGCATAGAGCAGATGATCATTGAGATAGACACGCACACGATCACTGAAACCGAATTTGATTTCCTTGATCTGCTCGCGTTCGGAGTTGACGATGAGTCGCGCGAAGGTCGTGTTGCTCTGCTCATTGAGCGGGAGCAAGCGCGAGAGATTGGCGATGCCGGTCGCTTCGCATTCCAACTTCTTCCAAGTCAATCCGGCTTTGTCGGATTCGCGCAGTTGAAATTTGCCCTGCAAATTCTTTTCAGGAAAACCGCTTGAAACCGACCACGCCGTGATCAAGCCTTTGGGCGCGGGCTTCGGAGGTTTGGCTTTACCTTTGAGCGCCGGCGCGTTCAGAGAGGTATAAGAGAAATTTGAATAATGCGCCGGATTAAAATTTCCTGCACTCAAACCGACCTGGCCGGATGCCAGTTCAAACTTCAGCTCGGGAATGAAAAGCGCGGGCGTTTCCATGTCCATGATGTAAACTTCCGCCTGCTTGCCGGCGACGACGATTTTCACGTGCATCCATTCATTGAAGCGATAGCGAGTCGGCGCCGCATAATCTTCACCGTAGTAAAGCTGCCAGCCGGCATTATCATTGAAAACGGGCGTGTATTGGTTCGCATCCGGATTGCCGGATTGGTGCGGCCGGAAATAAAACTGTTCGTAGTTCTGCTTGTCCTGCACGCGCCAGATGGCGCCGACAAAAGTGCGGTCCGGTGAAAAAGCGATGTCGAACTCGATCACACCGTTGAGAAATTTCGCGTCTTTGACCAGCGCCAATCCGCCCTTCAGAAAAAGACTTTGTTGACCGAGATATTCTTCGATGCGGCTTTCTTTGGCGTCGATTTCCCAGCGGTGCGAGTCAAAAGGAATTATCTGCGCCTGCAAAGGCAAAGCAAAGCAGAACGTCAACGTGGCGGTGAAAATTGGTGTGAGCATATTTTTTCCAGTCATTATTCCTTTTTCCTCACAAAAACGCGCTTGCCTTCAAAGGAGCCGCGCGGCCCGTCAAAGTAGTAATCGATCGTCAACGTGCTGCCATCCGGCGAAAGTTGCCATTTGCGAGTGATCTGCTGTGTCACCTCCTGGCCTTCGGGAGAAGTCGAGGTAATTTCATCTTCGATGAGAATGCCTTTGTTGTTGGGAAGCCATGACCCTTTGCGCTTGCCTTTTGCATTCGGCGGATTCGGCGGCGTGAAGTCGGTTGGCTTGCCATCCAGTGCATAACTCTCGTTGAGATCGACTTCGCCGCCGCGCGTGGTCTTCTGTTTGCCGGTAAGCTTGATCTGATCATTCTCGTGCGTGATGGTCATGGTCTGCTCGAGTCCGGCAGGATTGCTGAAACTCTTGTCTTTGTCCAGCACCCAGGTGCCGCTGAAATTGGGCTTGTCCGCGGCAAAGCTCAAAACGCCGAGCAGCATAGTTACGCAGAGAAATGTGATTCTAAATTTCATTTATGCTCTCCTATGGCAAGATAATTTCAAAAGCAACGGCACACGGCAAAATGATTTGACGGCAAAATCATTAAAAGCTTTTACTCATCCTGCCATCAAATTATTTTGCCTTACATCTTGCTGATGCAATACAAATGCTTCTCGCCGCGAATGAAGATCATGCCGTTGGAAATCGCGGGCGAGGCAAACACCGGCTCCTCGATGGAATTGGTTGCCAGCACCTCGTGCTGCGGGCCGGCTTTGATGATGAACGTATCGCCGTCTTCGCTGGTCAGCAGAATTTTGCCGTCAACGGCAACCGGCGAGGCGGTGAACGTGGCGGGAATCGGCAAGCGGCTGCCTTCGTAAACGACCTTGCCGCTTTTGGCTTCCAGACACGTGAGAATGCCGCGGTCGGTCATTACGTACAAATAGTCGCCGTAAAGAATCGGCGAGGGCACATACGCCGAGCCTTTATTGTAGCGCCATACGATATTCGCATCCAAGCTGTCCAATTCGCCGGAGGCGCCGAGCTTGATCGCGAGTGTGCGCTTCAGTGGAAAACCCGCAGAGATGAAAACCATGCCGTGCCCCACGAGCGGCGAGGCAATCGCGTTGCTGGCGTGGCCTTTGGTGCGCCACCATTCCTTGCCGGTTTGCGGATCATACGAGATGATCAGCTCGTTGCCGCTGGTGATCAATTCCGCGCGTTGCGGCGTGTGCACGATGAGCGGCGTGGTCCAGCTCGCCTGCACCTTGCGCGGCGTTTTCCAAATCTCCTTGCCGGTTTTTTTGTCGTAAGCCACCATAAAAGATTTCTCGCCGTTGTCTTCGTCGCATTGCAAAATCACAAGATTCTCGAACAACACCGGCGAAGTGGCTGTCCCCATCCCAAGCGTGGCGATGGGGCCGGGCGAAGCTTTCCAAATTTGCTTGCCGTTGAAATCATAGCAGTACAAACCTTCGGTGCCGAAGTAGGCAAAAACATATTGTCCATCGGTTGCCGGCGTTGGCGAAGCGTGGCTGCTCTTGCGATGGCGATCATCGTAGACCGTGCCTGCGTAGGCCGTTTGCTCCCAAAGCAATTTGCCGCTGTTACGATCGAAGCAGATCACTTTGAACGTGTGCTGGCGATCCGCGCCCACCGCGTCGGGATGCTTGAATTCCTGGCCGTCGATGACGTGCTTGACGGCCTGCGCGCCAGGAACAATCTCGCCTTCGATTTCCGCCGTGAGAAAAACCCTGTTGTTCCAAACAATCGGTGAAGAATTGCCGCTGCCGGAAAGCGGCGTTTTCCATTTGATGTTCTTGCTGCTGCTCCATTCCATCGGCAGATTGGTTTCCGTTGAAATGCCCGTGCCGTCGGAGCCGCGCCATTGCGACCAGTTGCTGGCGCCCGGCTTTTCGGCGGCAAACGCACCGAGGCTTATCAGCACTGTGAATAAAACGGCAATCAGCATGCTTGCCAAACGTTTCGTCATCTCTTCTCTCCTCAATAAAGTTTTCATTCTACTTCAACTCGAACCCTTCTTCCAACAGCTTCACGAGCGCATGCAGCGTTTGATTGACGGGCGTCGCCACACCCAGCTCTGCCCCGCGGTGAAAGACATAGCCATTCAATGCGTCAATCTCCGTGAGCTTGCCGCGCGCCAGGTCTTGCGCCGTCGAAGAGATCGTGTTTTCCATTTTCTCTGCGAGTTGCAATCCGATTTCAATCAAATCGTCATTGCCAAAGCGCACGCCCTCGGCGCGCGCCACTGCCGCGGCTTCCGCAATGACGAGCTTCATCACCTCACGCGTCTCATTTAAGCGCACAATGCGACCATAACGCACGCGGCCCAATGCGGAGATCGCATTGTAGGCGCAATTGATGATCAGCTTCGTCCAGAGATCGGCTTCAATATTTCTCGAAACAACACATGGAATCCCGGCGCGCTCAAACAACGCGGCAAGCTTCTTGAGATCTCGCCCTTCTCGTTGGTTGCTTTGTTCGCGTTGTGAGAATTCGCCGATTATAATGTCGCCGCGGCCAGTGTGTTTCACATGACCGGGCCCGGCCATCTCGGCAGCGACGTAGACGACGGTTGGAATCGCGTCGATATCAGAGACGGCGCGAATTCGCGCGACATTGTCCACGCCGTTCTGAAAACTCATGACCACCGCGTTGCTGGCAAGATGCGGCGCCAGCATTCGTGCCGCGGCTTCGGTGTCGAGCGTCTTGACGCAGAACAGCACAATCTCGGCGTCTTTGATTGCCGCGACTTCGGTGGAAGCTGCAATGGGTAAGCGTTCCTGAAAATTGCTGCTGTCGAGGAACAAGCCGTTCTGATTTATGGCAGTGATGTGCTGCGGCCGGCCGATGAGTGTCACCGGCGCGCCCGCGCGCGCGAGCATGCCGCCGTAATAGCCTCCAACCGCGCCCGCACCCAAAACCGCAAAGCGCGGCCAGGCATTTTTCGATACAGCCATTTCACTCATACAATGACAGATTGCAATTTTTTGAAAAGCGTCAAGCCGTTACGGGTGGAATCGTTGCTTTATTAGCAAAATCTTTTTGTAAGCGGATTGAACGGATGAAGCGGATACCGCACGGGTTTATCCGCTTGATCCGTCAATCCGCTTACAAAAATATTTTTAATTGCGGCTTGTTCGCGTTAGGCCTTAGTCACTCAAGGATTGATCAAGCCCAAATCGCGCAAAATGCTTTTTGTAATCGCAATTCTCGCCTTGTCATCGCCCGGCTTCACAATGTCAATGTTGTTGGCGAAGAAATAAACGCTCTCCTTGCGCGCCATGTAGCCGACGAACCAACCGACTTGCCCGGCCCAACCCGTCTTTGCGCGCAGCACGTAGTCTTCGCTTTTTTCGAAAAGCAAAATATCTTTGACGATATCCATAGCGCGTTGAGAAAACGGCAGTTGGTTGTGATAGAGCCGCACTAAAAACGCGATTTGCTCGCACGGAGTGATGCGCAGACCTCCCGTCAACCAGAACATGTCAATGCCGCCGCTGATATCTTTGTTGCCATAGCCGGCGAGGTCAACATAATGCTGCATGCGTTCCAGTCCGATGCGCCGCGCCAGTTCTTGATAAAACCAAACCGCAGAAGACTTCATCGCTGTGCGCATGTTGTGATCTTGATTCCACTGCTCCACTTCACGTTGCATGCCGTCCCATTTCAATACTTCATTTTCATCGCGGATCACACCGGTTTCCAGCGCGACGAGGGAATTGAAAATTTTGAAGGTCGAAGCCGGGATGTAGCCTTGTTGCAAGCGTTTGGAGTTGTACGCAAGATACTTGTCGTTCTTGAAATCATAAAGCAGGAAAGCGCCTTGCACGCCGGCTTCTTTGTAATACTTTGCAAAATCGGGCCGCTCTTCCCATTTGCTTTGATCCACAAACGCGAAGCTGCTCGCCGCAAGCCATACTAGCAGGGTTTTAGTCATCGTCTACATCCTCTGCTCGGCAATTCCAAACACATGACGTTGACCACGAATGATAAAAATGAATTGAGATTCTTATGTTGTTCCTATTTGTATTCTATCGGATTGAAAGAAATGCCTCAACAATCTTCGTCGCCACTTCGCCACTCACCGGCGCGTAGGTTAAGTTCGAAAGAATCGCAAGCACAAAATCATCTTAGAGAAAGGATTAAGGCACAGCCGCGCAAGCACTGCAACTGCTGAGCGGTGCGTGTTCAAAATTCCATCCGTCGCCATCGCTCAAAGCCAACGTTTGAACCACTCGACGAGGGTTCGCTCGAGATCCGGTTCTTTCGCAAACATAAACGTGCCGTGCGCGTCACCTTTGTATTGGATGAACGCGCTGTTGGGATGCTTCGACGCTGCAAACACGAGTTTCATCGCTTCAAAAGCGCGAACGTCATCCTGGCTCGCTGCGCATAAAATCGGAACTGACTCCGCAGCTTCCACGTATTGGCGTGCTTGCTCATCGAGCGGGCCGGAGAGCAGAGCCAACGCGCGAATTTCAGGATAAAGATGGCTCGCTTCAACCCCCAAAAATATTCCGCAGCTCGCACCGGCAATGCCGATGCTATCCTGTGATACGCCTTCTTGCGTGCGTAAAAATTGATACGCAGCTTCCACATCTTTGCTGATGACGGTTCGACAAACTTCCATGAATTGCGTCATGCCTTGAAACTCCGGCCACGTGCCCTCGCTTTCGCCGTAGCCGCGATAGTCAAAAGTCAGCACATGAAAGCCTGCGGTGACAAGTTTCTCAGCGAGGCCGTCCCAAACATGGCGATCGGTTCCATTCGCACACATGTGCAACAACAGAATGCCTGGTCCGGATTGGTTCGCCGAATAATAAGCACCTTTGAGCGTCACGTTGTCTTCAGTGGCGAAGCTCACCTCGCGGCTTTGTGTTTCGTCGAGATTAGTCTTGCACGAGGAGCAAATTAAAGCACACCAGGCAATGCTCGTAAACCACAAATGCGTTCTCATTGTCTACCCGAAACTTCTTTCTTATGAAAATTCCAAACCACGAAAAAATCGTAAGCTGCTTGATTGAAGCCATCGGGCGCTTCCAGATTCACGAGATGGCCGGCATTTTTGATCGTTACTCGTTTTGCGCCGCGAATCGCTTGCTCCAAAAACGCCGTGCGTTTTTGCACGTCAGGGTGATCGAGACTTCCAATCAGCAGCAAAACCGGCTTGTCGATCTCTGCAAGGCGCGTAATCGTCGGTGGATCCAGTTGTTTGATCAAGCTGAAATCAAAGGGCCGGAAATTTTCGGCGATGAGAGCTTGCGCGCGTTTTCGCGCCTCGGGATTTTGAGGCGCGGGAATAAAAAAAGAATCTTCCAAAAGGATTTTGACATACGCCTCGGCACCGCTTTGTGCAGCGCTGGCAAAGGAGGCGACGCGCTGTTGCTGCTCCACAGAGAATTTATAGCCGTGCACCACCGGAGCTGACAGCACAAGCCCAAGCACTCTTTGCGAATGCGTTAGCGCAAAGTCGAGCGCGATGCCGCCGCCGGAAGAAAGCCCCAGCAATACGGCTTTGTCCACGCCGAGGAAGTCGAGCAGCGCCTCCAAATCTTCCACGTGAGAAAATGAAGCCGAGGGCGAATCAGATTTTCCCACGCCGCGAGGATCATACCGGATGGCTTTAAAGCTTTGCTGGAAAAATTTAAACTGTTCGTCCCATTGCCGCAAATCCATCGAGCCGCCGCCGATCAAAACCAACGGGCAACCCTCGCCGGCGATCTCGAAATAAAGCTTGCCGCCGTTGACCTGCACGAAGCCGTTTCCTCTTGTTTGTGCTTGTCTCTTGCGTTTAGTTTGTATCGCGCCAATCGCATTTGAAAGCCCGTTCGAGACAGGATCGTTGTGCAAGAACTCCAATGAAGTTTTATCGCCTCGCAAATACGCATTCAAAAAATTTAGCACGTACTGGCCGACCACTTGGAAGCCGGCAACAATCGTTGGCGAGCGCTCCGTTTTCAAAATGGTGTGGGGCACGGCGCCGTAGCAAGGCAAAAAATCCGCATGTGTCATTTGCTTGAAAGTTAACAGGTACGCATCCGCAACGGCCAGGCTGTCGAAATACTCAAAATTCTTTGGCACGTTGTAGCGCACCGGCCCCTCGCCGTGCATGTGCAGATAGGGCACATTCATCTTTTTGAAATCGAGGAAGATCGATTGCTTTAACAAATCGCGGCCATACTCGTAGCCGGTGGCGGCATCCAAGCTGAGGAGTGCATCGACATCGCTGTTGCGCATTTGCAGCAGCGCTTGCGTCACGCCGCCGACGCTCCAACTCGCCAGCGCCAATTTATCCGCATCGACGAACGGCAACCGATACGCATAGTTGATGGCAAATTCCAAATCGCGCATCTGCGCGTCAATGCCGCTCGCATCGAACGGCCAACGTTCGCCTTTTCTCAGCGGCAGCGCCGTCAACGCCACCGCCACGTAGCCGTGACTTGCCAAGTATTCACACAACACGGAATAAACGTGTCCGCCCGTGCCGCCGCCCATTCCGAAAATCACCAATGGAAATTTGCCCCCAGCAGCTTTGGCGTCTTTTACTGCGGCGGTTTCGAGTGCGAGAATGGCTTCCCAACTCGCGCCGGATAATTGCTTTTCTTCGCCGTCGTTTTGGCGCAGCGCGCGTTTTTGCGCATCAGTCCAGCGCCACGGCTCCGCCTCGGTGTCATTCAAAAGCAGATATTCTTCATACTGCAATGGTTTGGAATTCGCGCCGCGCGCCGCAGGATACCAAATAAACATTTGTATCGGTCGGGCGCGGTCCTTCACGATCTTGCCGTTTTCAGCGTATTTATTTTGAAACGGCCTGGCATGATCGTATTGCCGTTCGAATTGGAATCCAACCTCGTATGCGCCTTTCGGCAAGCCATTCCACATCGCCGGCGTTTGCGCGAGGGCGCTGACAGTATACAACGAGAAGGCGACTTCGAGCAAAATGGCTATGATCTGCGCGGGGCATATTCTCAAAAAGACTTTTTGCATCTTGCATCATCCACCAAATGGCAATGGCATTTCCAAAGGTTCTGCTTAGAGGCTATCTTAGGGGCCGCTGAAAAACGACTTGTTCTTTGAAGAAAATTTTTATCCAGTGGCT
>JBBILN010000032.1:0-82281 GCA_037444905.1 bacterium
TGCAACGAATAACCCGGCAACGAAAAAAAGCGTTGCGTTCGTTGCGCGAACGAATAATCCGGCAACAAAAAAAAGCGTTGCGTTCGTTGCGCGCGTGAATATCAGTTTTTGTTGCCGTTTCATTCGGTACAGCCGAATGCCCCGCTAAACCATGAGCTTGCATTGCAACGAATAACCCGGCAACGAAAAAGTGTTTCTTCTGTTCGACGCTTGAATATCAACTTCTATTGCCTGGTCATTTGTTTCAACCTCTGCTTAAAACCTTCGTTGCCGCTTTATTTGTTGCAGGTGTCTTGAATAAAACCGTTCGTAGTCAATTCATCCGTTGCGGAGGAAGCATGCCGAACCAAGCCGAGAACAGTCGCGATGTCGATACTGCACAGATTACCGTTGCGCGTATTGAAATGGCCAACTCCGATCTCTACAACGTAGACCTCGCGCCCACGACCATGGCCCAGCGCAAATGGTCGATGTGGAATATCGCTTCGTTGTGGATTGGAATGGCTGTGTGCATTCCCACGTACATGCTCGCCGCGGGTTTGATTGACAGCGGCATGAGCTGGCAAGAAGCGATGTTTACGATCGTGCTCGGCAACGTCATCGTGCTCTTTCCCATGGTGCTCAATGCGCACGCGGGCACGAAGTACGGCATTCCATTTCCGATTTTGCTGCGCGCTTCGTTTGGCACCATTGGATCGAATATCGCGGCGCTGATGCGCGCGATTGTGGCATGCGGTTGGTTCGGCATTCAAACGTGGATCGGCGGCAGCGCGATCTATGCGTTGCTCGGCGTGCTGTTCGGCTTGAAGCCCGGCGTTGACGATCAAATCATTTCATGGCTCGGCATCTCTTTGCCGCAGTTCGGCTGCTTCATGATTTTTTGGCTCATCAATGTGGCCATCATTCTCGCCGGCATCGAATCCATTCGCTGGCTCGAAACGCTCTCCGCGCCGTTTTTGATTTTGGTGGGATTCGGGCTGCTCTATTGGGCAGTCGATGCCGCGGGCGGCTTTGGCGCCATCCTCTCCGACGCGACCGTGGCGAAAATCAAAAGCACCTCGGGCACGGAGAACGTCTCGTTTTGGAAAATGTTTTTCCCCGCGCTTACCGGCATGGTAGGCTTTTGGGCCACGTTGTCGCTAAACATCCCTGACTTCTCGCGTTTCGCGCGCAGCCAGAGAGATCAAGTTCTCGGCCAGTTCCTCGGCTTGCCTACGACAATGGGGATATATTCTTTTATCGGCATTGCGGTCACCTGCGCAACCGTGGTTATTTTCGGACACGCAATTTGGGACCCCGTGCAATTGCTCGCGCGCTTCGATGCGCCCGTCGTCGTCATTCTTTCCTTACTTTCCATTACCATCGCCACGCTCACCACCAACATTGCCGCCAACGTGGTCTCGCCCGCAAATGATTTTTCCAATCTGCGCCCGACGCTCATCTCCTTCAAAACCGGCGGCATTATCACCGCAATCATCGGCATCGTGATCATGCCGTGGAAGCTGCTCTCCAATCTCGGCAATTATATTTTCGTTTGGTTGATCGGCTACAGCGCGCTGCTCGGCCCGATCGGCGGCATCATGATTTGTGATTATTTCATTCTGCGCCGGCAGAAGCTGAAAGTTGAAGATCTCTACGCGCGCAACGGGATTTATAGCTATCGTAACGGCGTCAATTGGAAAGCCGTGCTCGTGCTCTTTCTTGCCATTCTTCCCAACGCGCCGGGCTTCATCAATGCGGCCACCAAGTCCGCTATTTTCCCCGCATTCTTCGATCAAATCTACACGTATTCCTGGTTTGTGGGATTGCCATTGGCAGCCGTGTTGTATTATTTTGTGATGAGAAAAAGCGTGGCGAGCGCCCAATGAAACGTGCCCTGCATTGGTAGCGTGCAACGCAAACAAACTAAATCGCTGTGATCAACATAAGGAGTCGTTATGTCGCGTTTTATGCTTCGCTGTTTGTGGATGATTCTCGCAGTGAGCAGTTTACTCTCAAGCGTTGATTTTGAATTGTACGCTGCGAGCCGCCAGCAGGGAAGGAGGAAAGCCACGAATTGGCAATATGCTCCCGGTCGCATCATTGTCAAATTCAAAGCCGGCGGCAAAAGTCTTCCCAACCAAGCGCAAGCGCTTTTCAGCGCGCACAAGGTTTATGCGGCGCAGCCTTTATTCGAAAGCGTGAAGCCGCGCGCTGCGGCGATCAGTGAACGCGTCGGTTTGAATCGAGTCTTTATGTTGCAAGTGGCAGAGAGCACGGACATCGAGCGCCTCGCCGAAGCTATGCGGCAAAATCCTGCGGTGGAATATGCCGAACCGGACTACCTCGTTCCTGCGACCGTGGTTCCGAACGACACACGCTTCAGCCAGCAGCAACATTTGCCGCAAATCAAAGCGCCGGAGGCCTGGGACATCGTCAAAGGCAACTCCGACGTGATCGTTGCCATCATCGACACGGGCACGGATTGGAATCATCCCGACCTTGCGGACAATATTTGGACGAACCCCAACGAGATCGCGGGCGACGGCATTGACAACGACAACAACGGTTTCGTCGACGATATTCGCGGCTGGGATTTCGTGGATAATGGCACGAACGTCGCCGCGGGCGAAGACGGCGATAATCCCGACAACGACCCGATGGACTTCAATGGCCACGGCACACATACCGCGGGCCTCGCGGGCGCTGTGACGGACAATGGCACCGGCGTGGCCGCCATTTCTTGGAACGTGAGCGTTATGCCGCTTCGCATCGGTTGGCACACCACCAGCGGCACCGGCGTCGGCTTTTCCTCCACGATGTCGCAAGCTTTCGTATATGCCGCGGACAACGGCGCGAGCGTTGCAAATTTGAGTTTTGAGAATTCATCGCCGGTGTTGGATGGCGCTTACTATGCCTTCTTGAATGACGTCGTGGTCGTGGTTTCTGCCGGCAATGGCAATAGCGCGCCGAGCTCCACTTTGCCCAATGCGTTCTTCACCCTTTCCGTTGCGGCGCTTGATGAGCGCGATCGCAAAGCCTCTTATTCCTCCTTTGGCGAGGTCGTGAAAGTGGCCGCGCCCGGCGGCGATCAACCCGGCGGCCGCGTCGGCATTTTGAGCACGGTCTTCGATGATAGTTATGCTTCCTTCTCCGGCACTTCGATGGCCTCGCCGCTCACCGCGGGCTTGGCCGCGTTGGTGCGTTCGCAACATCCCGACTGGACTGCAGCGCAAACCATTTTTCAAGTGGTGGAAACCGCGGATAACATCGACGGCCTCAATCCCAATTTCGTGGGCCAGCTCGGCACAGGCCGCATTAATGCACTGCGCGCTGTGACTGAAACCGTGACGCCGTCGCCGCGCATTACGCTCGGTGCTCGTGCTATTGATGACAGCCAGGGTGGCAATGGCAACGGGATCATCGAACCGGGCGAGAGTATCAATCTCATTTTCACGCTGCAAAACGTTTGGGGCGACGCTAAAAATCTCACCGCCACACTCGCCGGCAGTGATTGGGCGGTGAGTCTCGTCAAAACGGCTTCGAGCTACGGTACGCTGCTCGGCCTCAACGATCTCGAGAACAATCGCAAAGACAACTCCGCGGATCCTTTTACTGTGATGATTTCGCCGGAGGCTTTGCCGCACCGAGCGTTCTTCACGCTGGAACTCCGCGCGGATAACGGCTATCAGGCGAGCTACGAAGTCTCATTCGCCATTGCGCCTTCGGTTTTATTGGTGGATGATGACGACGGCGAAAACAACGTCGAGAATTATTATACGGACATGATGGATGAACTCGGCATTGCCTATGACGTTCACGAGCACTTGAGCGCGGGCACGCCCTCCGCCACTCTTATGAGCGGATACGCGACCGTCATTTGGCTGTGTGAATGGACTTTTCCGGCGTTGGATTCTGCGGATCGCGCGGAGCTTGCCGCTTTTCTTGACGGGGGCGGCAATCTCTTTCTCTCCGGCCAGGACATTGGCTGGGATTTGTGTGATCAAAATCACCCGGGCGCGGAGAACGAATTCGACCGCTCCGGCGGCGCTTCGCTCACGTTTTACGAAAACTATTTGCACGGCGTCTACCTTTTGGATGACTCGCAGTTTTCCCGCCTCACCGGCGCCGCCGGCGATCCCATCGGCGACGGCCTCACGATTGACGTCAATCAACCCGGACGAGCGAGCACCGAGCAATTCCCCAGCGAATTGCTCGCAATTGCCCCTGCGGTGAGCGTTTTCGATTATCCAAACGGCAGCTCCGGCGCGGTGCGATTTGCCGGCAGTCATCGTGTGGTCAATTTCGCGTTTGGAGGATACGAAGCCATTGCGCAGGAGGATCAACGCAAAGTCGTTTTGCCGCGCGTCATCAATTGGCTCAACGGCCTCAGCATCGCGCACACGCCGCTGCGCGACACAGAAGACTCAACCAGCGCGCGCCGCGTGACCGCGCAAGTGACTTCCACTGTCAGCCCGCTCGCTACGGTCGATCTCTATTGGGATACCGACGGCGCCTTTCCCTTCAAGAAGGTGACGATGACCGGCGACGGCAGCGGCAACTACAGCGCAGACATTCCGGCGCAAAGCAACGCAGTGGTTGAATACTTCATCTTCGCACGCAATCAGCAAGGCTTTTCCTCGCCGTTGGAAAAGTATAGCTATGCCAGCAAAGCCGATCGCGAGCCGCCGGCTTTTGCGAATCTCACGACATTGGACCACACCATTCGCAACACCGGTCCCTTTGCGGTGACGGTGGAAGTGAGTGACAATCTCGGCGTGGAGGCCGGCTCGGTTATTGTGAACTATAGCAGCTCATCGGGACGCACGGGCAGCGCTAAATTGAATGCGACTTCGCCGGGCGTTTATCACGGCCAGTTCAACGCCAAATTTGCATACGGCGACACGGTCACATACTTCGTCAGCGCGAATGATGTGTCGGCCGCGAAAAATCGCGGCGAGAGCGAAAGCAAAAGCTTTTTAGTGGGATTTGAGAATTTTGAGATCGACCTCAGCGCATGGAGTGTGGAGCCGGGCGGATGGGGGCTTTCCAATGTGCGCAAATTCTCAGGCGTCTATTCTGCGAACACGAACCCGGGCGGGACCTACAACACCAATTTGAATACTTCGCTGACGCTGGCCTTGCCGCTCGATCTTTCGGATCTATCCGCGGCCAGCTTGCGTTTTTATGAGCAGCATTACTTCGCGTCCAATCAGGAAGACTTTGGCGTCGTGGAAATCAGCAGCGACGGCGGACAGAATTGGGTCGCGTTGAGCGAAGAACATCGCGGCCAGCAGAATCAATGGCGCCAAAAGCAATACTCGCTCGCGGGCTACGTCGGCGCGGGCTTCAATGATGTGCGTTTGCGGTTCCGCATCCAAACCGATGCGAACGCCACGCCGCGCCAACCCGGCTGGTTCGTGGATGACGTGCGCATTCTCTCGAACATTAGCGTTTCCGTGGAAGCGCCCGCGATTGCGGAGAATTTGCCTGCGGCATTTCACTTGGGGCAGAATTATCCGAACCCATTCTCGCGGCAAGCGCGCAATAGCGCGCGACCAAGCGCCGCGACCACGATTCGCTTTGAGTTGCCGCAATCCGCGGAGGTTGATATTGCGCTCTTTGATTTGCTGGGCCGTCGCGTTGCCACTCTGTTCGCCGGCAAGAAAGTCGCGGGCGCGCACACGGTGAAATGGGCTGGCATTGATGACGCCGGTCGCGACGTGACGAACGGCATTTATTTCTATCGCCTGCATGCGCTGACCATCGATGGGCAGGAGTATCAAGAGTTGCGGCGGATGGTGGTGTTGGAATAGCAAGGAGCCAAAAAGGATAAAGAGCCAAGGAGCCAAAAAGGATAAAGAGCCAAGGAGCCAAAATGGAGTGTTCAGCCACGGCTTGGCCGTGGCTTTGCTTTTTGAATTGCGTGAACGCGCGACGATGGCTTGGCCATAGTTTCAACGAGCCGCGATGAAACCAGCGAGATTTTGTTAAGTAGATCGCGCGGATGCCGAACAGGTTGCTCCGCGCGATCGGTTTAGCGAAAATCGTGTGCTTGCATTTCGCGAAGCAAAGTGTATCATAGCGCAGAGTACGGCGCTGTTGCAGATGAAAGGAAGCAAGCATGTACGCGCAAACCAAAACTGCCTACCTCTCTCCCGAAGAGTATTTGGCGCGCGAACGTGAAGCCGAATACAAAAGCGAATACTTCGACGGCGAAATTTTCGCAATGGCCGGCACGAGCGAGCCGCACAATGTGATTGTGTCCAATATCCTCGCCGAACTGCACGCGCAGCTCAAGCAACGGCCTTATAAAGTTTATTCCAACGATATGCGTTTGAAAGTCAGCCCCTCCGGCCTTTATACTTACCCCGACGTCATGGTCGTTTGCGGCAAGCCGCGTTTGGAAGATGAGCATCTCGACGTGTTGCTCAATCCCACCGGATCGTAGAAGTGCTTTCTCCCTCCACGGAAAACTACGATCGCGTCAAAAAATTCGAGCACTATCGCAAGCTCGATTCCTTCCTCGAATATCTCCTCGTCGCGCACGATCGGCCATACGTTGAGCATTACGCCAAACAGCCCGAGGGCAAGCGGCTGTATGCCGACGCTGTGCACCTTGAAGATTTGATCGAACTCATCTCTATCGGGTGCAAGCTCGCGTTGCAGGATATTTATGCCAAAGTGGAGTGGTAATTCCGGCGGGGAAATCAGAACCGAAATCAAAGCTTTTTGCTTTATCACACCGTTCCGCGAAAAACGCGCGGAAGCGCTCATATCTGGCATTGCGCCCGCCGTGTGTCCGCGAGCTTCGAAGCCGTGCGTCCGGCCAATCGCGATGATGTCGTTTGCAGCAACCGTGTCACATCTTGCCATCCCAACAAAACTCCGCTTGTAATTTTATAAAGCCGGTCGTATTATCGCGAAATTTTTTTCACAATTTTGCGGCTCATCGTCATCGTTTGGAGTAACAGATGCCCCTTGCACTTACAACTCGCTGGCTTTTCATCGGGCTTTTAGCAAGTATTTTTTCTCTCACGCATACTCACCCTGCGCAAGCCGAAAGCGCCCGCCGCAATAAACCTCGTGTCAAAGGTGCGGCCCCGAGCACCGGCCTCATGTGCAGAACATATGAAGGCAACATGTTGGATGCGTTGATTGCAAACCGCATGCAACGCGCGCGCATTGAATCGAGCCTGCCCCAACTCTCTTCGGCGCGCACTTACACGGTCGGAGACCTCGTCGTCATCGAAGACGATGGCAGCCTCGTGAGCGAGCCTTCCACCAACGCCTTTGACCTCGACAAACGGCTACTGCATTTTGCGCCCAACGCGAACGGCGGTTATGACGTCACCGCCGGGACATTTGCCTTCGACAATACCGTGGGCATCGTGCTCAATGCCGGAGACGACACCAATCACAACATTGCTTTCGCTTCCGGCTTTTCGTTTGCCTTTGCCGGGCAAATGTGGAATAACGTGTGGATTCGCTCGAATGCCAACGTCACGTTCGGCGGCATTGGCAATGCGGATTTCTACGATTCGAATGATTTCTTCCTCGCGCTGCCCATGATTGCGCCGCTCTTTGCGGATTTAAATCCGCTCGCCGGCGGCCGCATTCATTATCGCCAAGCTGCGGATCGCTTCGTGATCACGTGGGAGAACCTGCCGGAATTCAACAACAACAATTCAAACACGGTGCAGTTGACTCTGTTTGCGAGTGGCGCGTTCGATGTTGTTTATAACGGCGTGGGCCTCGTCGTGCCGAGCAACGGCGAGCCTACGATCGTGGGCTTGACCAAAGGCAATCCGAGTGCAGCGTTGCAATCCGTGAATTTGAGCAACCTGCCCATCACCGGCTCCAGTGCGGCTGCGCTCTTCGAGGCCTTTGAGCAAATCGTGTTTCGTGAAGTCGACATCGTGCAGACGGCCAAACGCTTCTATGCGGTGCAGCCCGATAGTTTCGACCAGTTGGTGTTGCTTACTGATTTTGATTTGCTCGGCGCAGATTTCGCCGCTTTCTATGCCGGTGTGCGCAATGAAGTGCTCGGCTTGGGCATGAGCCAGTATGACTTCACCTCGCAAGTTGGCAGCGCCGGCCGCTTGCAGGGCTTTTTGCACATGAACCACATCAATTTTTGGCCTGATGATCCGAACACTCCAACCCCGCTTGTCTTCAACGCCAGCTATCTCGACGTGCTCGGGCAGGAAGCGGAGCACGAGTGGGGCGCGTACGTGCGCTTCAACCGCGAGGGCCAGGCCAGCGATTTGACCTTAGGAAGAGGATTGGGGCATTGGAGCTTTTTTTTAGATACGGAGGGCTCGGTAATGGAAGGCAACGGCTGGCGCGATAACGGCAACGGCACGTTCACAACGGTGCGCGCGTCCGATAATTTTAGTTTGCTGGATCATTATCTCATCGGGCTGAGGCCCGCGGAAGAAGTCGCGCCGTTCTTTCTCATTGAGAATCCGAATCAAGCCTTCAACTGCTATGGGCGGAATGGGGACTGTGCCCCTGAACTTGGAGTAACGGTTTTAGGCGCCAAACGTTTGCTCTCGGTGAATGATATTATTGCAACAGAGGGCCAGCGAAATCCGAGCGTGGCTGCTTCGCCGAAGGTATTTCGGCAAGGCTACATTTATCTCTTGCGCCAAGGCGCCACTGCTAGCCAGCAAAATTTGGACAAGGCAGAGCGCTTTCGCGCGGCGTGGCCGGATTATTTTTCCGACCGCACCGACGGCCGAGGTATTTTTCAAACCCAACTAGACGCGACTTTGCCGGTGGCAACAGTCGAAGGCTTGGTGACCAGCGCGCACAGCGGCAGCGTGATCAAAAATCTCGAGGCGCGTTTGCTCGAAAAGAATTTTGTGCAGCCGGTTTATGACGGCGGCCATTATGCGTTTCGCGCACTGGCTGCCACGGCGAACCCCGCACCGTTGCCAGCGACGATTGTGTTGCGTGCGTTTCCTTATTTGCCCGATACCAGCACCGTGACGCTTGCATATGGCGCGACCGTGCAGCATCCTCGCCAGTTGCAACCGTTGCCGCAAAGCACGTTGCAGGGCACTTTGCGCAATGCCGCGGGCGCAGGCGTGCGCGCAAACTTGACGCTCTTCGTGAGCAGCGAGGTCGTTGATGATTTCACATTGACCGCCACGAGTGATGCGCACGGCGACTTCGCATTCAATAATCTTTACATTTCCTTCCCCGGCATGATAAAGTATGATCGCCTCGTGATCGAGCCGGAGATTCCGTATCTCAGCAAAACCGCGACGAGCATCGCGATCAACGCGGGCGCACCCACGGTGATTGACGCCACGCTGGAGCCCGCGGATTTGTTGTTGGTGAATGACGATCCGGCGAGCGCGTTTCAGAGCTTTTATCAAAACTCATTGCAGGCATTGGGCCTCGCGCCGTATGTGTGGTCGCAAGCGCAACGCGGCGTCGCACCGCTCAGCCAAGCGCCGTTGTTTAAAAACCGAGCGCTCATTTGGTACACGGGCAATGCTTCCGGGCCGAACGTGTTGACGCAAGCAGAGCGCGACAGCCTCAGTGCGTATCTCGATCGCGGCGGCCGGCTTTTTCTCACCGGACAAAATATTGCGGAGAGTTTGAGCGGCAATGCCTTTCTCGCGAATCGTTTGCATGTGAGCTTCGTGCGTAATTTGAATGATGCGATCTTGCACGGCGTCAAAGGCGACCCAGTAGGCAACGGTATTCGAAACATTGCCACTTCCGGTGTGGGTGGTGCGGGTAATCAAAACTCGCGCGATCACTTGCAACCCGATGGCGTGGCGCAAGCGTGTGTGGTGTTCGATACTACGAGCAATGCGGTCGTCGGCGTGCGTGTGGCAGATGCGGCGAAAAATTCTCGTGTGGTCTTTTTCGGATTCGGCGTCGAGGCCGTTGCCAGCCGCGCCGGCTTTGCTTCGCGCGAAGAGGTGTTGCGCAGCGCACTCGATTGGCTGAACGGCACGACTGCCGTGGCGGAGCAAAACCGCTCGCAAGATTTGCCGACAGCATTCGAATTGAGCGCCAGCTTTCCCAATCCGCTGCACGCCAGCCTTGCCGGCGCGACGACGATCATACGTTATCAATTGCCGCCGGAGCCTTTGAGCAAGCGCGTCACGCTGCGCGTGTACGATGTGCTCGGCCGCGCAGTGCGCACACTCGTCGACGCTGCATATCAGCCCGGCCAGTTCACCGCGCAATGGGACGGTTTGGATGAGCAGGGCAGAGCCGCAGTAAGCGGCGTTTATTTCTACAAACTCGAAGCCGGAGCACAGCAAGCGGTGAGGAAGCTCGTGCTGGTGCGATAGAGGCAAGGAGTATACGTGTCATGCTAAAGCAGCGTGCCCAATAATTCCCCCCTTGAGGGGGGTTAGGGGGGGTCGTTCGGCATCATGCAGCAATAAAAGTATTTTTGAGAAGTGCTCCAATGTCACGTGACAAGCTTTAAGCTAATCTTTGTTCTCAAAAACACCCCCCTGGCCCCCTCGAGGGGGGAATATGCTGTGCAAGTTCCCTTCGCTTGGCACGTATGGAGGCAAGGGGGCAAAGGAGCCAAGGAGCCAAGCAATTTTGAGCGGCGACTCGAAAAATCCGTCTTGCAATCCTACTCCTGCGGTCGTATTATCCAACTCAATTAGCGACCGCAGGAGTTTTATTTTAATTGATACTCATCTCTAACCGGAGGCCTTGCCGATGCGGAAAGATTCTGCCCGTCCCATGATTTTTCTCCTTCTCAGTTTCACACTGATTGGCTTCTCACGCATTCCCGCAGTCGCGCAACCGCGCGGCGCTGCCGCGTCATCTCTCTCGTCCCCAAGCGCATTGACCCTCACCAGAAATTTCTCGGCGCAAGAGCAAGTCTCCGCCGCAAATTTTTTTCAAACCTACCGCCAAGCTTTGCGGCTCTCTGCCGATGATGAGTTGAAGCCGATAAGCATTTCCTCGGATCAACTCGGCCAAACGCATTATCGCTACCAACAATACTACAAAGGCATCGCGTTGGCCGACCGCCAATTTTTGCTCCACGAAAAAGACAGTAGAGTTTTTTTGGCGCACGGCGAAATCGTCTCCGGGCTTGTTATGGAAACGACGCCGGCGTTATCCGAGCAACAAGCATTGCGCTTGGCATTGGATCATATCGGCGCGGAGGCTTACATGTGGGAAGACCCGGGGAATGAAGCTTTCCTGCAACGCGAGCAAAACGACGCTTCCGCCACGTTTATGCCGAAGGGCGAACTGCAAATTAGCGCGGGCCATGGGGCGCGCGGGCCACAAGATTTCCGCCTCGTGTATCGCTTCGACATTTACGCCGAGAAACCGCTGGGCCGCTATGACGTGGATGTCGACGCAAAGACCGGTGCGATCGTCAAAGTCAGTTCCCGGCTTTATGAAGCGGACGTGGCGAGCCAGGGCACGAGCGTTTATAATGGCACGGTCACGTTCACGGCCGATGAAGTAACGGACGACACGTATCGGCTGCGTGAGCGCGGGCGTGGCAACGGCGTCGAAACGTATGACATGCAACGCACCACCAGCTTCGCCAATGCGCGCGATTTCATCGACGCGGACAATAATTTCACCGACGCCAATGCGCAAGTCGGCGTGAGCGTGCATTGGGCCGCAGAAGCAACCTATGATTACTATCTGAGCAAACACAACCGCAAAAGCTATAATAATGCCAACGGCGTTATTCGTTCTTATGCACATTTCGATAACAATTGGTTCAATGCGCAGTGGGACGGCAGCCGCATGCGTTTCGGCGACGGCAACAACAACACCACGCCACTGGTAACGCTCGATATTGTAGCGCATGAGTTCACGCACGGTGTGACGCAATATGAAGCGGGTTTGATTTATGCGAATGAGTCCGGCGCTTTGAACGAATCCTTCAGCGATATCTTCGGAAATGCGGTCGAGTTTGAGGTGCTCAAAACCGAGGGAAGTTGGGATATGGGGCAGGGTGCGGTGCTTATTCGCTCCATGTCGAACCCCAAGACCCTCGGCCAGCCCGACACGTACAAAGGCGCACGCTGGGTTCCAACCACGAACACACCGAATGGCACCAATGACTACGGCGGCGTGCATACCAATAGCGGCGTGCAGAATTACTGGTTTTATCTTTTGAGTGAAGGCGGAAGCGGCGTGAATGACTATGGCGACGCCTATGCCATCACACCGTTGGGCCTCGAGCGCGCCGCGGAAATCGCGTATCGCAATTTGAGCACGTATTTGACGACCAATTCAACCTACCAAGAGGCGCGACTGGCGACCATTTACTCGATGATGGATTTGTATGGATTCAAAACGCCGGAATATCAAACCGCGCTCGCCGCTTGGTCCGCGGTCGGCGTCTACTATCCCAACTTTGAAGCAACGTTGGTGGCCGCCGAGGACACCGTGAGCTTTGTGGCGGAGTCGGCAGTCGGCAAAGATACGAGCGCGTTCGAGATTAGCAACCAGGGGCTTGATGTTCTCTATCTCACGGCGGCGCAAATTTCCGGCGCCAACTTCCGTTTGCTCGAACCGACCACATTGCCGGCGTTTTTGGATTACGGCGCAACCATGACCGTGAAGGTCGTTTTCACACCGACCGCCGCACAGGTTGAATATGGCACGCTGCGGTTGGAGAGCAACGATCCGTCGCATCCCGCCACGACGATCACGTTGCGTGGGAAAGGTTTTGCGATTCGACCGGCGCAAGCAGGCCTCGTCTATGCCATTGCCGGGCGCTCGGAACAGGGCGTATTTTTGACGCTGGATCAAAACCACGGCCAGGGCACGGCAGTCGGAGCCACGGGCTACGATGAGCTTACCGGTCTTGCCTTGCGTCCTTCGAACAATATCATCTATGGCACGTATGCGACGAGCAACGCAACTACTTTGCTGCGCGTGGATGCAGAAACCGGTGAAGCTTACGCGGTCGCAGTCATTCCCGTCCCGAACCTGCGCGCAATCGTGTTCGATCGCAACGATGATCTATTCGGCGCGCAGTTCAATAGCGGCAAGTTGTATCGCATTGATCCGGTGAGTGGCGATACTGCGGCTGTGGGCAATACGAAGATCTCGCTGCTCTCCGGATTGGCGATCAATCCGATTGACAGCTCGTTGTGGGCCGCGCGCGTGGGGCAGGCGATCTATAAACTTGATAAGACCACCGGCGCTTCCACACTCGTCGGCAACTCCGGCTTTGCCCGCACGCCGGAGATCGAATTTGATGCCGCCGGAAATCTCTTTGGGTTGTCCGGCTTTGGCTTGAATGAAGTCAGCGATTTTCTCCAAATCAATCCCACTACGGGCAAAGCGACAAAGCTGGGCACCACGGGCTTCAAATCAGTCTATAGTTTGATTATCCGCGGCGCGATTACAACCGGCGTCGCCGAACAATTGGAGACGCCGACGCCGCGTATGTTCGCGTTGGCGCAGAACCATCCCAATCCTTTCAATCCGACCACGCTCATCACTTTTCATCTTCCCACTAGCGCAGTGGCAACGTTGAAAGTTTTCGATCTCGCCGGGCGCGAAGTTGCCACGCTTGTGCATGGCAAGATGAGCGCAGGCGAGCATCAAGTCCATTTCGATGCGAGTACGCTCGCTGCCGGCGTGTACGTTTATCGCCTCGAAGCGGGCGAGCACGTGGCCGCGCGCAAGCTCGTGTTGGTGAAATAAGGCAAATCAGTGCGACGCCCGTCCCAAGTGCGTCGCACTTTAGATGTTTCCATCTGCAACGGAGAATTGAAACGATGCCCTCATTCCGACGCGCAATCTCGCAAGCGTATCGCATGATGCTGGTGCTGTCGTTTTGTGGCACCGCTTTGTGGTCGCAATCGTTGTATCAAGGTCCGGAGCAAGGGAGCATTGCAGGCGGCGCAACCGTGAGCACCGGAAGCATGGCCGCCGCAACAGAGGCTCGCACTCGCCAGTGGCTTCCTCCCGAAAAGGAAAGAGTGCAACTGCTGCCCGACTCACTCAATCGCGTCTCCCCCAGCGCTCCCATGGGCACGAATGAATTTTACGATTCCGCCACCGGCGCGAGCGAGAGCTTTGGGCCGCGCACTGTTTCCGGTTTTGCAGGAATTCCGGACGTGGGCGCGTTTATTCCGCCGGATCCGCATATGGCAGCCGGGCCTGATCATTTGATGGGAGTGGTGAATTCCAGCTTCGGCATTTTTGACAAATCCGGTAATATGCTCAAACTTATCGATGCCGATGCTTGGTTTGCGAATGTGTTGCCGAACGGAAGTCCCTTTGATCCGCAAATCGTTTATGACCATCATGCCGAACGTTGGATCATGGTGTGGGTTCATCTGGGCACGACCTCTTCGCGGCTCTTGCTTTCCATCTCAGATGACTCCGATCCGCTGGGCACGTGGTGCAACTGGTCTTTGCCGGACAACATCTTCGGCAATATCGGCAACGAGTTTTTTGGCGATTATCCCAAACTCGGCGTCGATGCCAATGCCGTTTACGTTACCTCGAATCTGTTTCGCATTCCCATGCCACGCACCTTCCAAGGCACGCGGCTACGCATCATTCCAAAGGAACAACTGCTCGATAATGCCTGCGGTGCGATAACGTGGAATGACTTGTGGGATTTTCGTGATCCGGCCAACTTAGACGTCCGCGTCGGCACTGTGGTCCCAGCAGTCACTTTTGGCGCGCCGAGTGCGCAGTACTTCCTGAATGATTCGCCGCATAATACCGGCACATTCATGACGTTGTGGGAATTGTACGATCCTTTGGGCTCGCCATTTCTGATTGGCACCAATATTCCGGTTACCAGTGGCAGGGCGCCCTCGAATGCCGATCAACTGGGTGGCGGCACGCCGTTAATCAGCGTGAATGGCCGGCAAGTTCGCAATGTTGTTTACATCGACGGCTCATTGTGGACCGCGCACAGCGTGGGTGGCGGAACGGGTGGCGCATTCGCTTTTGCGCGCTATGTGCGAATCGATCCGCTCACGTATACCACCATTGAAGACGTTGCCTTTGGCGCGGACAATTTTTGGTACTATTTTCCTGCGATTCAACCCGACGGCAAGGGCAATATGTTTATGGTTTTCACGCGCTCCGGCCTCACGGAGTATGCGAGCGCGCGATACACCGGCCGTTTGAACGCCGACCCGCCGGGTCTGCAAGCCAGCGTATTGCTGAAAGCGGGCGAGGCGAATTATGTCAAAACCTTCAGCGATACGCGCAACCGTTGGGGAGATTATCTCGGTATCGCGCTTGATCCGGCCGATAACAGCAAAGTTTGGATGTTCGGCCAGTACGCCGCGAGCGAAGTCGGCACCGGTGTCAATGCCGATCGTTGGGGCACGTGGTTCGGGCAAGCATCTTTCACGCCCTTGCAAGGCAAACACATGCGTTTCGAGCCGGATTCGATTCATTATGCAACTTTGGAGTCCGGCCAAACCAGTTTGCCCATTCCCGTTACGGTCTCGAATGTCGGCGCCACGAGCATCACGGTCGCAAGCGTCACGATCAGCACGCCTTCATTTGTCTTGGCCGGTGTGCCGGCGTTGCCAAAGACATTAGCTTCCTTCAATGATCTGTCTTTCACTGTCACTTTCCAGCCGACGCAAGCCGGTGTGTGGGAAGATACGATCACAGTGCGCGACAACAACAATCAAACGCTTCTCGAGATTCCTCTTGCGGGCCGCGCTTTGGGTGTGGCGGCTTTGCAGGGCGTCGTGCAAGACAGCCTGAGTCATGCGCCCATCAAAGCGCGCATACAATTTTTCCGTGGGGATGAAACCACGCCGCGCGCGATTGCGACGACCGAAGCCGATGGTTCTTACTCCGTGCTCGTGTTGGAAGGCGAATATACCGTCGATATCGCGCCGGAGATTCCTTATCCACCGGAGCGCCGCGCGCTTTCGCACACGTTGAACGGCACCACTTCGAATTTTGCGCTGCTGCCAGCTCCCGTGCTCTTGGTCGATGATGACGATGATTCGACGGCCGCAAGTCAAGAAGTTTATACTGCGCTGCTCGCACAGTCGGGCTACAAGTATGCTTTGTGGAATCGGCAGGAAGAAGGGGGCCCGGTGCCGTCCGCGCGCTTGCCGCTGCTCACGGAGCCGCGTCTCGTGGTGTGGTTTACCGGGGACACGGACGTGGAAGTGTTGACGCAAGAAGACCGCAACACCATCATCAGCCACCTCGCCAACGGCAATCCGGTGCTCTTGACCGGCGACAATATCGCGGAGACTGCGGTTGCCGGAGACTCGTTGCTCACGAAATACCTCGGCGTGGAGTTCAACGGAAACTTTTCGCAGATCATTGTGCGCGGTTTTGCCGGCGATCCCATTGGCAACGGCTTGGTCAGCGGTGCACAAGGCGCTTCGAAAGACATTCTGCAATTGCGCGCGAATCCGCGTCACCAGGTCAATCGAGCCTTTCGCTATCAGCTTACGGCTGCGGATACCGTGACGACGCGCATCGCCGCGGTGCGGGCGGCGGACAATGCTGCCAAGTGGCGCGCGGCATATTTCGGCTTTCGTTTGGAAATCGCAGCCGTCACCACGCGGCGCACGATTTTCGAGCGTACGATCGCCTGGCTCACCGACACCGTGAGCACTGCCGTCGCCACGCGGCCGGCTCCTGAATTGCCGCGGGAATTTTATCTGAGCCAGAATCATCCCAATCCTTTCAATCCGACCACGCTCATCACTTTTCATCTTCCCACTAGCGCAGTGGCAACGTTGAAAGTTTTCGATCTCGCCGGGCGTGAAGTTGCCACGCTCGTAAACGGCAAGATGAGTGCGGGCGAGCATCAAGTTCACTTCGATGGGCGCGCGCTTGCCGCCGGCGTATATCTCTATCGCCTCGAAGCCGGCGAGCAAGTGGCGACGCGCAAACTCGTGTTGTTGAAATAAAGCAAATCAGTGCGACGCACTTCCCAAGTGCGTCGCACCTATTCTCCTCGCGGCTCCACGTTTTGTTGATGACTTGCGAGTGCATCTTGCCAATGCGATTGACGAACTCCAAGAGGGCGTTTGAATCGTCCCCCCCTTGAGGGGGGTGTTGCTCGATAGCGTGACAATATCGAATGCTGTGCTTAATAAGATCGAGGCAATTTGAAGAGGTAATGCTTGATTTGTGACCTGAAGAACACCCCCTCAAGGGGGGAATAATTCAGTGCGCGAAATTTTCAAACGCCCTCAAAGATGAGCACTCTCGATGAATACGCCGCGACCGCCGAATTCTACGATCACATCGGCGTCTATCGCGACCGGCAAGATGTAAGCTTCTACGTTGCGATGGCGCAACAAGCCCTGGGGCCGGTGTTGGAGATCGGCTGCGGCACAGGCCGCGTGCTCATTCCCACGGCGCGCGCCGGCGTGGAAATCACCGGCATGGATTTGTCGGCGAGCATGTTGTCGTATTGCCGTGCCCGGCTCGCACGTGAAAGCGCGGAAGTGCAGAACCGCGTGCAGTTGTGCGAGGGCGACATGCGGAGCTTTGCGCTCAACCTACAATTTCAGTTAATCACTTTGCCGTTTCGTCCCTTCCAACATCTGCTCACGGTCAAGGAACAACTCACGTGCTTGTACAACATTCAGCGCCATCTCGCGCCGGAAGGCCGCGTCATTGTCGACGTCTTCAATCCCGCCTTGCCGTATTTAATCAATGAAAAATATTTTGAGGAATCCGAGCCGGAGCCGGAATTCACCATGCCCGATGGCCGCAAAGTGGAGCGGCGATTTCGCCTCACGGCGCGCGATCCCATTCGGCAAGTCAATGACGTCGAATTGATCTATTACGTCACGCACGCCGACGGCCGGCAGGAGCGCCTCGTGCATGCCTTTGCCATGCGCTATTTCTTCCGCTTTGAAGTCGAGCATCTTCTGGCGCGCGCGGGCTTTCACGTGGAAGCCTTGTATGGCAATTACGATAAGAGTCCGTTCGATTCGAAGAATTCCGGCGAGTTGATCTTTGTCGCAAGAAAAGACGCTTGAGCCGCGGGGCTTACGCAAGATGCAAGCAGCAAGAGAAAGGCGCAATGGCATTCGATGTCATCATTCTCGGCCTCGGCGCGATGGGAAGCGCGGCAGCCTATCATTTCGCCAAACGTGGTCTGCGGGTGCTCGGCCTCGATCGTTTTGCACCGCCACATAGCCTCGGCTCTTCGCACGGCGAGAGCCGTATCATTCGCGAGGCGTATTACGAACATCCGCTTTATGTGCCGCTTGTGCAGCGCGCGTATGAGCTTTGGGCCGAGTTGGAGCAGCAAACGCGGCAGCAGCTTTTTTTGCAAACCGGCGGTTTGATGATCGGACCTGAAAACGGTTCGCTTGTGGCCGGCGCATTATTGAGCGCGCGCACCCATCAACTCGCCCACGAACTGCTTGCAGCACGTGAAATTCGCCGCCGTTATCCGGCTTTTCATCTGCCCGAAGAAATGGCGGCGGTTTGGGAACCGCGCGCCGGTGTTTTGTTTCCGGAGAAATGTATTGCGGCGCATTTGCATATGGCGCAACGCCATGGCGCGCAATTGCACGGCGAAGAGACTGCGCAGGCATGGCAGAAGGAGGGTAGCGCCATCCTCGTCACGACAAACAAAGGAAAGTATGCGGCGCGCAAACTCGTCGTCTCCGCCGGAGCATGGCTGCCGGAGTTTATGCACGAGCTGGCTTTGCCGCTGCACTGTACGCGGCAGCCGCTGTTTTGGTTCGCGCCGCGCGCGCACGCCGAGTGTTTTTCATCACAAAATTTTCCGATCTACATTCTCGAACACGAGCCGCAGCGCTACTTCTACGGCTTTCCCAATCTGGGCGCGGGCTGCAAAGCTGCAATTCATCATGAAGGCGAAGCGACGGAGGCCGAGCACGTGCGCCGCGAAGTCGGTACCAATGAAGTCCTGTCTTTGCGTCGCCTCTTGGAAAGTTTTATTCCCAATGCGAATGGTGCGCTGCTGAAAACCGCGGTGTGCATGTATACGAACACGCCCGACGCACATTTCCTGCTCGACTTTCACCCGCATGATCATGACGTGCTGATCGTCAGCCCGTGCTCGGGCCATGGTTTCAAATTCTCCAGCGCCATCGGCGAGTTGATTGCGGAATTGTTGATGCACGGTGAAACGCGGTTCGATCTTGCGCCGTTTCGCTTGCGGCGCTTTTCATCTGAGTGAGCTGCCTCCCATATCATTGTGAAAGGATCATTTCATGTACGGGCGCATTTGCCTCACGACTCTTTGCATCGTGTTAGTGCTCACCGGTTGCGGCGCGCGTTTCACGATCACCGACCAACCGATTCCATTCTCGCCTAAACGCATCGAGTTGACGCGCCAATATCTCGAGCAACATTACGGCATTACTGCGGACAGCATCAACATCACGCCGCGCATTATCGTTCTGCATTGGACAGCGATCGCAGATCTCGCCGGTTCGTTTCGCGCTTTCGCGCCGGAACTATTGCCAAGCTCGCGTCCGGAATTGGCGAGCGCGGGACAGGTCAACGTCGCCATTCAATTTTTGGTTGATAGGGACGGCAAAGTTTATCGCCTCATGCCGGAAACGTGGATGGCGCGCCATTGTATTGGGCTGAATTATGAATCCATCGGCGTCGAGAATGTCGGCGGGGAGGAGGGCGTGGATAATTTGACCGCCGCGCAACTCCGCGCGAATATCGAGCTCGTGCGTTATCTCGTGCAAAAGTATCCGACCATCAATTATCTCATCGGCCATCACGAGCATCAAGAATTCGTCGGCCATCCGCTTTGGCGCGAAAAAGACGAGAGCTATCGCACCACCAAAAGTGATCCCGGCGATCGTTTCTTGACCGCGGTGCGCACCGCTGTAAGTGATCTCAATTTGAAAGGCGTGCCTGAGATTTTGAGTGAAAAGAAGCAATGAGCCGTGGTCAGCCATCAAGCGAGCAGCAAGCAAATGACTAACGATCCATGAATTCCATAAATCCAATTATCCAATGACTCCCATCTACCTCGATTACAATGCGACGACTCCAATTGATCCCGAAGTCGCGCAAGCGATGTTGCCATATTTGAGCGAACACTTCGGCAATCCCAGCAGCGCGCATTGGTTTGGCCGGCAAACGCGCCAGGCGATTGACAAAGCGCGAATGCAGGTGGCGAATTTTTTGGGTTGTGAAGTCGATGAAGTCATCTTCACCAGCGGCGGCAGCGAAGCGAACAACTACGCAATCAAGGGCTATGCGTGGGCGCATCGGGAAAAGGGCAATCATCTCATCGCTTCCGCAATCGAGCATCCGGCCGTGCTCGAGGTTTTGGCCTATTTGCAGCGAAACGGATTTCAGTATACGCTTTTGCCGGTGGATGAATACGGGCGCGTCTCGCCGGAAGTTTTACAGGCCGCGCTCACGCCGCAAACGATACTCGTGAGCCTCATGCATGCGAACAATGAAGTGGGCACGCTGCAGCCGATCACAGAGATTGCCGCGATTACACGCCAGGCAGGCATTGCCTTGCATTGTGACGCCGCGCAATCCACGGGCAAAGTGCCGGTGCGCGTGCAGGAACTGGGCGTCGATATGCTCTCGCTGGCGGGACACAAACTCTATGCGCCCAAAGGCATCGGCGCGCTCTTCGTTCGTCGCGGGGTACAACTCGAAAAACTCATTCACGGCGCGGGACACGAGAGGAACCGCCGTGCGGGCACGGAGAATGTGCTGGAGATCGTCGGCCTTGGGCAGGCATGCGAGATTGCGCAGCGTGAACTTGAAAAGAATATGAAACACATGCGCGCGCTGCGTGAGCGCTTGCGCAATGGCCTGCAACAGAATTTGCATGATCTCAAGTTCAACGGCCACCCCGAGCAAGTTTTGCCAAACACCCTGAGCGTAAGCTTTCGCAATGTGGCGGCGAACGCCTTAATGACTGAGCTGAGTAATACGCTCGCCGTTTCACCCGGCGCGGCTTGTCACGCGGATGCAATTTCGATATCACACGTGCTCGCTGCGATGCACGTTCCGCAAGAATATGCCATGGGCACGCTTCGGCTTTCAGTCGGGAAGAAGACGACGGAGGAGGAAGTTGATCGGGCGCTTGCGGTGCTCGCGAGCGCGCTGGCAAAACTAGCCGGCCAATAATGCAACCTTGCGCTTCAGTGCGCGATTTATTATGTTGCGAATGCAATGATTTATCATCGATTCGTCTAGCTCACTCCACACAATTCTATGCTAACCGACAAACTCCGCTTCATCATCAACCCCATCGCCGGTTTTCGCCGCGATAAGAGTGATATTGTTCATTTGATTCACGCCTGTTTTAATGAGACGGGTTTTGAAATCGCGATGACTTCGGCGCCGGGGGATGCCACGCACCTAGCGCGCGAAGCCGCGGAGCTGAACTATCGCGCCGTCATTGCAGTTGGCGGCGACGGCACGGTCAACGAAGTGGCTTCGGGCTTGGTGGGAACCGACACGGCATTGGGCGTCATTCCGCGCGGCTCCGGCAACGGCTTGGCGCGCGGGCTTGCGATTCCGATCCAACCCAAGCATGCGCTCGCAGTGATTCAACACGGCGGAATCAAGAGCATCGACGTGGGGAGCGCGGCGCATCGTTACTTTTTCGCAGTGACGGGCGTGGGCTTCGACGCACGCGTGGGTATGAAATTCAGTCACGCCACGTGGCGCGGGCCATTGCCATATTTCATGATCGCGGCGCGCGAATTCGTTTCCTATCATCCGGAAGCTTTGAAAGTGAAACTCAACGAGCAACAGCTCGAGCTTGCGCCGTTCTTGCTGACCATTGCCAACACGCAGCAATATGGCAACGGCGCGGTGATTGCGCCGCACGCGAAGCCCGACGACGGCATTCTTGAAATGTGCATCGTCGATCCTTTGAGCGTATGGAACGTCATGGTGCACGCGCCCAAGCTTTTTACCGGCACGATCGATCGTGCGTCCATTATCAGTTATCGGCACGTGACCACGTTGGAAATCGAGAAGCCCGGCACGATTCTCTTTCACGTTGATGGCGAGCCACAAACTTGCAGCGAGCGCTTGAAAATCTCCATTCTCCCGCACGCGCTGAAGGTGCTCACTCCCGCGCCTCCTTCCTCGCAGCCTGCTCATGCCAACTGATCTCGCACTCATCGTCTTCGTGAAATATCCCGAGCCCGGCAAAGTGAAAACACGCCTGGCAAAATCTCTCGGGTATGAACGCGCTGCAGAGCTCTATCGCGAGTTCGTCACTCTGACTCTGCAAAACTGTGAACGCCTCACGCAAGCGGCGCACTTCGCGACCTTCACGCCACCGGAAAGAAAAGCGGATCTGCTCGCCATGTTCCCCGGCGAGTGGCATTGGTTCGAACAACACGCTGCACCGGACTTGGGCGTGCGCATTCAGCATGCTTTCGAGACCGTGTTGAAGCTTGGCTATCGTCGCGTGCTCACCATTGGGACCGACAGCCCTTCATTGCCACTGGCTTATCTTGAAGAAGCGGCGGAAAAATTATTGGAATATGATGTTGTGCTCGGTCCGGCAGAAGATGGCGGGTATTATCTCATCGGTTTGAAGGCGGCGAGGCGCGAGCTTTTTGAGGGCGTAGCGTGGAGCACCGAGAAAGTGCTCGCCCAGACAATTGCGCTCGCGCAGCGTTTGGGTTTGTCCGTGCATTTGTTGCCGCAATGGTATGACGTGGATGATGTGGCGGCGCTCGAGAAACTCAATGCAACGTTCCAATAAGCCAAAAGAGATTTCATGGTTTGATCTTCGTGCGCGAAGCGCCAACAAGCAATTGAGATTTTTCCGATTTTCACGTCGAGGCTGTGCAAGTTTTGATGACAGTCCCGGCAAATGTTTGCACCCTTGCTCTCTTCCGCACTAGGGGAGAATTACTCACTGCTCACAGACGATTGCAAGCAAGTAGTTGAAATTTAGGTTTAAGCCTTGCGCTGGTAAGGCCATGGATGAGTCGGTAAATTGGCAGTGGCTTGTCGATTGCTAAATATTCGCCACGCATCAATTCGAAGAATGACGATTTCTACGGCCTAAGATGAAATTGCCTGACGCATTCCCGCCAAGTCGATCAATCCACAAATGCTGTTCATTCAGAGAAGGAGGAACTATGAAAGTTGCTGACCGCAAGTGGTTGCTCGTGGTCGCGGCGTTCCTTGTCTGTGCGAATCTCGCCGTTGGGCAGGAGTTGGATGTCTCCGGCACCGTGACGACGAAAGACTCAGATGAGGGGCTTCCGGGTGCGAACGTCAAACTGAAAGGCACGACGCTCGGCACCTCGACTGATGCGAATGGAAAGTTTCGGGTGCAAGTACCCGGCATTAGCAAGGGAACATTGGTGGTGAGCTACATCGGCTACAAAACCGTGGAAGTCGCTGTCACCGGTTCGCAGCAAGTGAACGTCGCGCTTGAAGAAGACGTGCTCAAGCTTTCTGAAGTGGTGATTACGGGCTTGGCGACTTCGGTGAAGCGCACGAACCTCGCAAATTCTGTGGCGACGGTTTCCGCGCAGGAATTGGTGCCCACGCCGGCGGCAACGCTGGATGGTGCGTTGTCCGGTAAGTTCGCGGGCATCACGGTGAGCCAGAACTCCGGCGCCCCGGGCGGCGGTATCGACGTGCGCTTGCGCGGCATTTCGACGATCAATGGCGCGAACCAACCGCTGTACATTGTTGACGGCGTGATTGTGAACAACGCAGAAATTCAATCTGGCGTCAATGCCGTGACGTTGGCGGCCGCGGCCGGAAGCCGTTTTCCGCAAGATCAACCCGTGAATCGCATTGCCGATATCAATCCCAATGACATCGACAATATCGAAGTGCTCAAAGGCGCGAGCGCGGCGGCGATTTACGGCTCGAAGGCTGCCAATGGTGTGATCATCATCAACACCAAACGCGGCACCGCGGGCAAAACCAAAGTGGACGTGCGGCAACAAATCGGCTTCACCAGCTTATTGAAGAAACTCGGCGCACGAAAATTTGAAACCGTTGACGAAGCCCGAGCGCAATATGGCGCGGCGGGTGAAAGAGAATATCTACGTAGCGGCGGCATCTTCATCGATTATGAAGATGAAGTGTACGGTCAAAAAGGTCTTTTGAACGAAACGACGATCAGCGTGCAAGGCGGCTCGGATCGCACGCAATTCTTTCTTTCCGGCCTTTATAAAGACGACGAGGGCATCGTCAAGAACACGGGCTACGAAAAATATTCCGGCCGCTTGAATTTGAACCATCGCTTGAGCGACCGCATTGATTTTAATTTCACCACCAATTTTATACGTACTTCGTCGGATCGCGGCTTGTTCGGCAACGACAACAGCGGCGCGACGATCGGCATCACGCTCGCGTTTACCCCGAGCTTTTTTGACGGCCGGCCCTCCGGCGGAATTTATCCCATCAATCCCTTTAATTCCGCCAACGCGCTGCAAACGATCGATCTCATCGAGAACAACGAATTGGTGCATCGCACCATCAGCGCCGGCCAGTTGACGTTCAAGATTCTGCGGAGCCAGCGGCAGTCTCTCGATTTGATCATGCAAGGCGGTATTGACTTCTTTTCACAAGTCAATCAATCCTACTTTCCCATTGATTTGCAGTTTGAGGCCAACAGCCCCTTGCCCGGCACCTCGATTCGCGGTTTAACCGACAGCCGGAACACGAATCTATACTACAATCTTGTGCATCGATACACCACTTCGTCCGTGAGTTTCGGAACCGCGGCCGGCTTGCAGTTTGAAAATCAAAACCGCAACAATGAAGTGACCGTTGCGGACGGTTTGCCGCCGGACCAGAGAAGCGTGGATCAAGGCTCGAGCATTGCGGTGCAGCAGAACATCGTGTTGCAACGCGAGCGCGGGTTCTTCGTGCAGGAAGAAATCGATTTGGGCGAAAAGATTTTGTTGACCGCGGGCGTGCGTGGCGATGCCAGCAGCACCAACGGCGATACGAAGAAATATTTTCTCTTCCCCAAAGCTTCGGCTTCGTTGCGTCTCTCGCAATATGGTTTTTGGCAAGGCCTGTCTTCGCTGTCGGATGAATTCAAGCTGCGCGTGGCCTACGGCGAGACCGGTAACTTGCCGGTGCCCACTGCCAAGTTCACTTCGTTCGTGCCCGCCAACACCGGCGGACGCGGCGGCTTGTTGTTGGGCGACGTGCGCGGCAATCCCGATATCCAGCCGGAGCGCGTGAAGGAACTTGAACTGGGCTTTGACGCCGGTTTGTTCA
The DNA here is from genome assembly GCA_037444905.1 of bacterium. GTDB lineage: Bacteria > Zhuqueibacterota > Zhuqueibacteria > Zhuqueibacterales > Zhuqueibacteraceae > JABWAN01. The sequence goes on from JBBILN010000032.1 coordinate 25,159, forward strand.
ATGGCAATGCCTTGCTCGAGTTCACATATTTCCGCAAGAACATCAGCGATCTGCTGCTGTTCCGTGAATTGCCGCCTTCTTCGGGATATGCCTCGGAGGCGCTCAACGGCGGCAAAATGGAATCCAACGGCGTCGAGGTCTCGCTCGGTATGACGCCGCTCCGCAGCAATACTTTCACGTGGAATACGCGTCTGAATTTCTACACGACCGATGCGAAAGTAACTGAGTTGGAAGTGCCCGCGTTCAACGTGCTCGGCTTTGCCGACGTGTTGGGCCGCTATCGTATTGAAGAAGGCAAATCTCCCACGCAAATCGTCGGGCGTGAAAATGGCGTGCTCACAGCTCTCGGTGATGAAACCCCCGACTTCCAAATGTCTCTCAATAACAGCCTGCGTTTTGGCAATTTCGAGCTCGGCTTTTTGTGGGATTGGAAAAAGGGCGGCGACTTGATCAACTTGACCAAGCTGTTGACCGATCTCGGCGGCACTTCGGGTGATTTCGATACCGGCGGCCAGTTCCGTCTATCCAATTTTGGCACGAGAACTTCGGTCTTTATCGAAGACGGCTCGTACTTCAAACTGCGTGAAGCTGAGCTGTCGTACTCCTTTAGCAAAGCGACCGTCGCCCAATGGTTTGGCGGACAGCTTTCCTACTTACGCCTCGGTGTTTCCGGGCGCAACCTCGTGACGATTTCGGATTACTCAAGCTATGATCCGGAAGTCAGTAACTTCGGCAACCAGGCTGTGGGCCGCTCCATCGAAGTCAATCCATTCCCCTCTTCGCGGAGCCTGTATTTCAACGTCGCATTTGGTTTCTGAGAGAAGGAGAATCCGTAATATGAAAAACATTTTTCCCAAATTGATGAGATCGGCGGCTCGGCTCTTAATGTGCCTTGCACTCTTAACCAGCCTGGCCTGCGAAACGCTGGACTTTGCCGATCCCAACTCGCCCACGGCAGAGGCGACTACGGTGCAGAACCTCGTGACCGGCATCGAAGCCGGTATGCGCATAGATTATGACATCTATTTGCGCGTCGTGTCCGTCCTTGCGCGCGAGGCCTATTACTTCGAGCCTTCCGATCCGCGCTACACGGGTGAATTGCTCAAAGGCCCGCTCGATCCCGGCGGCTTTCTCGTAACGCGGTCATGGGAAGCCCGATATGCCGTCATCGGCACCTGCAACATACTCCTGCAAAAAGCGCCGAATGACCGCGGCATCGCGGGTTATGCCAAAACCATTATCGCCTATCAGCTTTTGCTGAATCACAACTACACCTACGAGAACGGCATCAAAGTCGATTATTCCGGCGCTTCGACGGCCGCGGTGTTGAATGCGCGCGACGGCCTGGCGGCCATTGCGGCAAAACTTGATGAAGCACAAGCCGATTTGCAAGCCGCAGGCAGCTCGTTCAGCTTTGCGCTGTCTAGTGGTTTTGAAGGCTTCAACACACCGGCGAATTTTCTAAAATTTAATCGCGCGCTCAGAGCTCGCGTTGCGGTCTACCAAGGCGCGTTTGATGCTGGAAAATACAACGACGCTTTGACGGCTTTGGGCCAGTCTTTTCTGAACGACGCGGGCGCGCTCGATCTCGGCGTGTATCACGTTTACAGCACCGGCTCGGGCGATTTGCTCAATCCGATCTTCGAGATTCCCTCCGCCGCGGCGATCAAGCTTTATGGTCATCCGATTTTCAAACGCGACGCCGAAGCCGGTGATACGCGCTACAGCTCGAAAGTTTTCGTGCGTCCGACTCCCACCACGTTCGAAGGTCTCACCAGCGATCTTGCACCAACGGTGGCGAGTGGCGCTACTGCGCGCTTCCCGATCATTCGCAATGAAGAATTGCTGCTGCTGCGCGCCGAAGCCAATATCGGCTTGAATAATTTGCCGGCGGCGCAAAACGACATCAACCTCATTCGTGCCAAAGCGGGGCTCGGCGCCGTGACGCTGACGGCCGCGAATGCATTGGATCAATTGCTGCACGAGAAGCATTATTCGCTCTTTTTGGAAGGCCATCGCTGGATCGACCTGCGCCGCTACAACAAATTGGGCGACACGAATTTGGTGCCGATCGATCGTGCCGCAACTGAAACCACGCCCGCGGATATCGTGATCACCCAAGTGCCGCTCCCGCGCACCGAGGGCGGAGGATGAGTTATTGAAGTAGGATGAGCGGAAACGTTTGTTTCAATGCGCGTCCCGTTTGCTTTTATAGAAATGAAAAGGCCTTTCGGGTCATCAAACCTGAAAGGCCTTTTGCTTTTTGATCGTTCAAGCCGGGATCTATTTGCTCACCGCACTCTTTTTAAGCGAAGCCGTTCTCTTGTTTGCCGCAAGCTTGCGCTTCTTAGGATTCACCGGCCCGGTTTTCCGAGAGAGATTTCTGAGTGTGGCGATTTGCTGCTCCATGTCATCATCGAGTGGAATACGGAAATCGCGTAAGGTGTCGATCATTTCTTCAAGATCAACATGAAGCAGCTCGGCGCACTGTCGCAAGGTTTTTTGCCCCTTCTGATACAAGCGCGCGATGTGCAGCTTTTTTTCGGTTTGAATGGCGTTGTTTAATAAATAGAGAATCGTTGCTCGCGGTGTTTTGAACCCGAGATTACGAGTGAGGGCATGGACTTCGTCGCGGATGCTTCCTGTGAGAGCGATTGTTTCGGTCATGACTGTATTCCTAGTAAGAGTTCGTGATACTTCGATGTGGACAGTAAACCCTCTTGGTGCAAAGTACTGAGTCGAGCTGGCATTCATCTTTTGTAAACGCTCCACCTCGATAAAACCGCGTTACCAGCGTGGATATTGCGAAAGTGGCTATCCCAAGTTTCATCGCTTTCTGGCGCAACACCTTGTCTTCGGAAAGCACGGCGCAGTTCCATTCGGCTGCTAAAGAGATCACGTCGGCATCTGTCTGTGAAATTTCTGAGAGCGTTAAAGGCCTATGAGCTTCGATTTCTTCGGTTTGATGCGAATTGAGCAGAGCAAGTATTTTTTGATTCTTGCTCTTTTGTTGTCGCAATTCCTGTGTGACGCGGCGCGGCCAAATTATTTTGGTGTCGCTGAGACTACACAAATTTAGCCAATCAAGTTTGCGCAAAACAATCAAGGTCGAAGTGTCCGTTGCGAAAAGCATTTTGTGCTCCCCTTTTGGCCTGCGGCGTAATCATAACCAAATCCCTTTGCAAAGTCAAGTCTGGCAAAACGGATAATTCCGTTTGTATTTTTGCAACCGCTTTTATAGCTTTCATTAATCAGAAACACAGCGCAAAGAGAATCATAAATATTATTGAGCAGGATGTTATGCTTCGTCCCGAATCGTGAGATCTTGTGTCTGCTCGCCGATCTCACCAACGCACATCGGAATATTCGTACATGCTGCGCTTCCTCCTTGGCTCGCTTATCATCATTATCGTTCTTATCATCTTGCTTCGCCTCGGCGAACGCCACCTCGTTTTCTTTCCGGGCAAAATAAGTGGCAGCGATTCGCGTCTTAATTCGTTCGGCATGGCAATCGAAGAGGTGTGGATGCAAACTTCGGATGGCGTGCAAATTCACGGTTGGTATGTGCCGCATGATTCCGCGATCGCGAGTTTGCTTATGGCCCACGGCAATGCCGGCAATGTTAGTGATCGCGCATATTGGCTCGCGGGCCTGCACGAACAGGTGGCGGTCAATCTGTTCATGTTTGATTATCGCGGCTACGGCAAAAGCGCCGGCGCGCCGAGCGAAGCAGGCTGCTATCGCGACGCCGAAGCCGCTTATGAATGGCTGAAAACGAAGACGCCGCATTTGCCGCTCATCGCGCACGGCCATTCCCTCGGCGGCGCAGTTGTCATTGAACTGGCGCAACGCCGCCCGCTCGCCGGTTTGATCGTCGAATCCAGCTTCACGCATGCGCGTGATATGGCGAAGCTGATGTTTGGTCCTGTACCCGTGCACTGGCTCTCTTCCATGAAATGGGCGAGCGTTGACAAAGTGCCTACACTCACGATCCCAAAACTCTTCTTGCACGGCGAGGAGGACAGCGTCGTCCCGATTGCCCTCGGCCAGGAGCTCTATGCGCGCGCCGCAGAACCAAAACAATTCGTCGCGCTCGTGGGCGTCGATCACAACGACACTTTTATCAGCGGGGGAGAGGACTATTTCGCGGGTATTCGCGCTTTTATCCAATCCTGCATCAAACACCCAACAGGCGATTGAATGGCTGCAACGCGCGCCTCCGTTCCCATGAATCGTGTTATGGCCGTGCTTGCAGCCGGCATTGTTGCCATTTCTTTTGCAGCGATTTTGATTCGTTGGTGTGCCGCTCCGCCGTTGGTCATCGCGTTCTATCGTCTGCTCTTCGCTGCTCTGTTCTTTTGGATTACGAACAAGAGCGGCAATCTCACGCAGCTTCGCAACCTCCCCCTTAAAACTTTGCGCTGGGGAGGGCTTGCCGGCATCGCATTGGCTTTGCACTTTGCCGCGTGGATTACTTCACTCAATCATACTTCCGTCGCCAGTTCCGTCGTGCTCGTCGCAACCTCACCGATTTTCGTCGCGCTCGGCGCAAGATTTATTTTAGGAGAAACGGCGCGGCCGCCGCTCTATTGGGGATTGTTGTTGGCGTTCGCCGGCGCGACGGCAATCACTTGGCAAGACGTCGAGAGCGGCAACAGTTCGTTCTTTGGCAATTTGCTCGCGCTCGCCGGCGCGCTCTTCGCAGGTGTTTATTTTTTGATCGGCCGCAAGCTGCGGCAAGAAATGGATACCGCGCCCTACGTTACGCTGTGCTATTCCGCCGCTGCAATTCTCCTATTGCTCGGCACATTGCTGTGGCGCTTGCCTTTGTTTGATTATTCCTCGCAAACTTTCGCAACGTTTCTCGCGCTTGCGTTGGTTCCGCAAGTGATCGGGCATACGAGCTTCAATTGGGCGCTCAAACACCTTTCTGCGCCCGTGGTTTCCATCGCGCTGTTGGGCGAGCCGATCGGGGCGAGCTTGCTGGCCTTCATTTTTTTCAAAGAAGAATTGGGAACCACGACGCTGCTCGGAGGAAGTCTGACGTTGCTTGGTGTAGCATTGGCAATCTTTTCGGAGAGAGGAAAAACTTGAAACGTATTTTGATCGCGGCAAACACACACTCGGCGCACGGCAAAGGCGTTGAGATTTTGCGCAAAGCGGAACGCGGTTTCGCGCAGCGCGGCGTGCGATGCGAAGTGCTCGTCTCTCAACATAGCGGTCATCTTTTCGAAGCATTGCCGCCGCTTTTGCGCGACCCATGGGATGCCGTGGTTGCGCTGGGCGGTGACGGCACATTGTTTCAAGTGCTCAACTGTTGCCTCAAACATGACGGCTTCGCTGCGCCGATAGGCCTCATTCCGGCAGGCACAGGCAACTCCTTCTCCAAGGAATTCTGCAACGGCGTTGCGGAGCCCGCATGGCAACGCATCATTGCCGGCGCGGCGATGCCGGTGGATGTGTTACATTGCCGCCTCGCCAAATCCGAGGGCGAATATGGGCACGAGTATTTTTTCATCAATGTTCTTGGCGTCGGTTTTGTGTCGGAGGTCAATGTAAATGCGCTGCGGCATAAACGCTGGGGCGCGTTCGCATATGCGCTCGCGGTGGTGCTCACGCTCGCAAAGTTCAAAGCCGTGCATTTGCGCTTGACGGTTGATGGCCGTTTGCTGGAACGCAAAAGCATGTTCGCGCTGCTCTGCAATTCACGTTATACCGGCGGCAATATGAAAATCGCGCCGCAAGCTGAAATCGATGACGGCGCTATGGAAGTCGTTCTGCTTCATGAAGTCTCACGCGTGGAATTGTTGCGCGCGTTTCCGACAGTTTTTGCGGGCACGCACACTCATCATCCCAAAATTGAAATGCTGCGTTGCCAAAAGCTGCGCCTTGAAGCTGAGCCAACGCAATTGCTCACACCGGACGGCGAAGTGGTTGGCCACACACCGATGGAGGTGGAAGTGCTGCCGCGGCGCATTCAATTTATTCTATGATTGATCTCATCTTTTTAGGCACCGGCTCTGCAGTTCCGCTTTCGCATCGCAACCTCTCCGGCACGGCGTTGTTGCGCAAAGGCGAGATTTTTTTGTTTGATTGCGGCGAAGGCACGCAAATGCAATTCCGGCGCGCAGGTTTGAAGCCGAGCAAACTCCGCTATATTTTTATCTCACACTTTCACGGCGATCATCTCTTTGGCCTGCCGGGTTTGTTGACGAGCCTGCAAATGGCAAACCTGCGCCAGGTCGTTCATCTTTTCGGCCCGAAGGGCATCGCAGAGTACATTCGCTTTCATCAAAGGCTGTGCAGTTTTGGTTTTGATTATACTTTGGAGATTCATGAAATCGACGAACACACGCCGGCAACGATCTGGCAAACTTCCGAGTTTCATGTTGAATGGCAACCGCTGCAGCATCGCATCTTCACGCTCGGCTTTGCCTTGATTGAAGCACCGCGTCCGGGCAAATTCGACGTACAACGCGCCAACACACTCGGTGTGCCCAACGGGCCGGAGCGCGGAAAATTGCAGAAGGGCGAAAGCGTGACGCTCGCCAACGGCATGCTGATTCATCCGCAACAAGTTTTGGGGCCGCCAAGAGCGGGCGTGAAGATCGCTTATTGCATCGACACTTCGCCGTGCGCGAGACAAGAGCAGCTCGCGCGCCATGCCGATGCATTGATTGCCGATTCAACTTTTCCCTCAAGCGAGCACGTGTGGGCGCATCAAACCGGACACTCGACCTCGTCCGATGCCGCCGAGATTGCGAAACGCTGCGGTGTGCAGCAACTTTTTCTTACGCACTTTAGCGGCACGGTTGCGCCGGCAGATTTACCAGCAATGGTTGAGGAGGCGCGTGCGATTTTTCCGAATGCGACTGCAGCCACGGATTTGGCGCGCTTCAAAGTATTTCCAAAGCAAGAACTGACGCAGTAATAGAGTCAAGGGGGTGGAGTAATGGCTTCCCAATTGCGGCATTACTCCAAAACGCCGTTACTCCATCAATCCAAGAAACCCATGGAACAATCATGAATACGCTCTCGCACATCGCCGCAGTGCTCTTCGATGTCGGCCAAACTATTCTTTCGCCCGATTATTTTTTTATGAAAAACATGCTCGTGGATTTTGGCGTGACGACAGACTACGAGGCCCTTGCCAAGGGCGCTGCGCTGGGCCGGGAAAAATTTCTGCGCGGCGAGAAAGGCGAGTTGTGGAAGGAGTTTTTTACTTACTGGCTGCAATACGCCGGTGCGCATGAAAACGATATTCCCGCTATGCTCAAACTCATTCACGAACAGCACCATCGCGTGCACTTATGGAATTTTTTGGAACCGACCGCGCGTGATACGTTCGAATGGCTGCGCGCGCACGGCTATCGCATGGCCATCATCTCGAACGCCGACGGCAAAGTTGGGCGTCTGTTAAAGCATCTTGAGCTTGAGCATTTCTTCGAGTGCATCATTGATTCTAAAATTGTGGGCGTGGAAAAACCTGATCCCGCAATTTTCAATCTTGCTTTGCAGGAAATCAAGCTTTCCGCGCAAGCATGCATTTACGTCGGCGATAATTACGACCGCGATGTCGTCGGCGCGCGGCGGGCGGGCCTTACTCCGGTGTTGCTTGATCCTTTCGATGTGGTGGCGGAACGCGATGTGTTGCGCATCAAAACGCTAGCTGATCTCACCAAAATGCTGTTACCTTCCTCGCATAGCTCCGGTAGTAGCACGTAACGCCGCGCTGCCCACGCAGGAAAGAAGCACCTACCCACTTCCAATCATTCTCATCCCGACTTCCACGTCGTGCCTCAAACATGTAAGAGCGTTTCATTTTTGTTGGCTTGTTGCAAGCGGCCCTCGCGCGTTTCTGGAGAAGCTTTGAATTTTCACTGCCGGCTTGTGCGCAATGCAGACCCTCGCCGTGGTATGATAGTTGATTGCCGTCTGCGCGCAAACAGTGCAAGCAATGCATAGGACGACGGCGCTCGCACTGTGTTTGTGCCGTGCGTTGATACAGGATGGCAATCGAGCGCGGCATTTTTTTCGTTGACGAATCTTCGTGCTTATTCCAAAGGTTGGCTTGATCATTTCGACAAGTCCCGCACGCGGGATTCGGAATCATGACGAATGCGTTTGGGATGTACATGAGGCTCATTTTTAGGAGGATCACATCATGCTGCAAATCACTTTGCCTCTCGCCGCAACGAGTGCTGCACAACTTGCCACCAATGCGGAATTGTTGCCGATGGCCGGACTGACGATGGAGGTCAAAGGCAACGAGCGTCGCGTCAACATCACCCTCAAAGGCGTGGTCTGCGGTGCCAGCGCGGATACCATGCGGCATTTTCTGCAAGATGCTGCTGAATTTATGGGTACCAAATGGTGCTTGCAGATGAAAGACCTGCTCGTGCTTAGCGGGCGCGCCATGAAAACGCTCGTGAGCTTCGCGAAACATCTTCGCCGGCGTGGTTTCGAAGTCGAAGTACATGGCATCAATGAAAACCTTTATACGGTGATGAAGGAACAGAAAATCGCGCACGTCTTCGCTTGGCCGGATTGACAAAATAAATCTTGCAAGTCTTCACACCTTCCCGTTAATTGAGCGCACAGAAAAACAGCTTGCTCGACCCACAAAACACATGAGCGGCAAAGAATTGAGTCTTTCGTGGGTGACACGGTTTTATGATACTGCGCTCAACACATGAATACCTCCGCACTTCACCTCTCAACATTTGATCGCCAACCTTTACCGCACGCCACTTGCGCTGATTTAAGTGAAGAGCGCGTGCAATGGTTTTTGCAGCAGCGCGCACAGAAGCGCGGCGTGCCGATTCCGACTTCGCACCTGCCGGAAGTGCTCTCCGAGTTGGGCGCGGCGGTTGCGCACGATGGCAAGTTGTTGCCTACATGCGGCGGCATGCTTTTCTTCGGTTACAATCCGCAAACGTGGCTGCCGCACAGTCAAATTCGTTTAGCGCGCTTTCAAGGCACGACGACCACGCACTTTATTGATCGCGCGGATTTGCATGGGACTCTGCCCGAGATGATCGACGCCGCGGAGCAATTCATTCGGCGCAACACACGCACCGCCGCGAAGGTCGTCGGTTTCCGCCGGCGTGAAGTTGCGGAATATCCCTTCGAAGCGATTCGCGAGGCGATCTGCAATGCGGTTTGCCATCGCGATTATCAGCTTGCGGGCGCGGAGATTCGTATCATGGTTTTCTCCGATCGACTCGAAATCAACAGTCCGGGCGGGTTGCCGCCGGGCGTTAATCTTGCGAATCTCGAACGCGCACACGTGTTGCGCAATCCGCTGCTCGCAAATTATCTCTACGACATTTTCTATATCGAGAAGTGGGGCACCGGCATCGCGCGCATGAAAAGTTTGATGAGCGAGCACGGGCTCGCCGAACCCAAGTTCGAAGACTTGGGAGAATTTTTCGCCGTGACTTTTTACGGGCCGGGAGAGCGCATTCTCGAGCTCGTTCCTGAAGAGGGCGTGACCGATCTTAAAGCCATGGGCCTGAATGAACGCCAAGCCGAAGCGTTGGGAAAGATGATCAATGAAGGCCATGAGTTCACTAACATGTCCTATCGTGAGCGCTTCAACGTCTCAAAGAACACTGCAACCCGCGATTTGCAAGCTTTGCTTGACACCGGCTGGGTGAAAACAACAGGGGTGGGGAAGAGCACGCGCTATGGCGCGAAATGATGGGGCGCAAAATGAGTTTGAGGGGCGAATCATGGGGCGGAAAACTAGGAGATCAGATTTGCGGAGATGCGGCAAAAAATTTTCCGCAAACGCGCGCGTTTGCACCTATGAAAAACGGCGTGCATGGAGCGGGCTATACTCGGGGAGGAGGATTGAACTCGCCGCCGACATTTACTTTCACCTCTTTACTTTTTCTCACCTCAGACTTTGCCCTTTGGGTCAGAGTATTTGTTTGAGGAGCAATACAAACTTCACGTTCAATTCTGCGAGATAAAACATGACTGCCGAAGTCGGGGTGATGAATGGGTTAGGCGTTGCACTAGCGGCGGATAGCGCAGTGACAATCGGTGCCGCGGCGGACAAAATCTATCCCTCTGCTGATAAACTTTTCAAACTCTCTGAGGAGCCTCCCCTGGGCATCATGATCTATGGCAGTGGGAGTTTTCTTGGCATTCCATGGGAGCCGATCATTGCGAGTTACAGAAAAAAACTCGAAAACAGAGCAGCCTTTGCGCATGCGGAAGAATATGCCAAAGGTTTTGTTCGTCATTTGAAAACCTACTTGCGTAGACATTGCACTCCCGTTGAGCAAAATAGCTTTGTAGCTCTGATTGCATTATACTTCTTCTATCACCTCCGTGCTCGTTTTCGAGAGCTTTCCGAAGAAAGAATCGTCATCAACCAAAACCCAGTCGATAACGCCAATGCAGCGATGGCGATTTTTCTCGAGCTGCTTGCCGACGAGCTGCGAGAAACCACCGATTCGCCAAGGCTTCGGGCCATTCCCCGCGGCTTCGAAAGGTCATGCAAGAATAGATACCGCCGCATCATTATAGCAATGCTGGAGTATGTGTTTGAAAACTTCTTTTTTCAAATGTCCGCGTCAACCAAACGCCGGAGCGTCACGCTTATTGCCAAACTTATAACGCATAGACGCGCAAAACAATTTGCGCCCATCGGAGTGGTGATTGCTGGATTTGGAACGGACGATGTTTTTCCCAAGCTCGTTGAAATCTGCATAACAGGGGTTATTGGCGAGCGATTTTTGCACGTAATCAATTCGATCACAGTCGATCGAGAGCATCCCAGCCATGTCGAGCCGTTCGCGCAAAGCGAAATGGCATTTACCTTTTTGCACGGCGTTCATCCTGATATACGGCGATTTGTCGAAAGGAATCTGAATTCACAAGCGCGCGCCAATTGGGACAGGTGGCTGCGCAACTATGCCGATGGCATAAACAAGATGGTAAGCTCTCTACCCAAGGGCGAGCTTGGCGCATTGGCAGAGTTTCTTGTAAACTTGACCAAAGTCAAGCATCATGTGAGCAAACAACCGGAAACGGTCGGCGGGCCCATTGACGTCGCAGTGATTTCCCGTGCGGATGGCATCGTGTGGATCCAAAGGAAACACTACTTCAGAGCTGAGTTGAATCCGCAATATTTTGAACGCAAAAACAAAGGAAGAATCAAATGGAAAAAAGGCTAAAAGCAGTTTCGACCGTACAGGAATTGCTGGAATCTTATTTCCCCAACTATGAGAAACGCCGCCAGGAAGCCTCGATTGAGGAATACGAACGAAGCGGCGTGGTTACGGCCATGCAGGTTGCCAAAGAGTATCAGCCCAAACGCAAAGTCGCCAACTCAAATCGTAGGAAGGCTCCACGAAAATCGTCATAACCCGGCAGCGCTTCGCTGCTGTGGGGTTTTGCGTGCACTTTGTGCGCTTGAACTATTTCCGGCCGTTGCAGTTCGCGAGGTCGGGTGGGAATAGTTTTCTTTGATGAGAACCTGTTCGTCACTGCTTTATGTCTATTGGGCGCGCTGGCCTTACCTTAATCCAACAATTTTTCCAAACGACAATTTTCATAGAACGCTGCTTCGCGCCGCACCAATCCTACTCCGTCTTTCCGTTCTTCTTTACTATCTCTCTCGCACGTTTTTCCCTTTGCATCGGATTCTCGCGCTCCCGCTCACGGTCTTTGAAAAGCTGAAAGCGCGTGGGCTGGGCGCGTGGCGGCCAGTAGTTGTTGCTCATGTCCACGTCCGCGGTTTCCAAATACGGATCGACTGCGATGCCGCGCACTTCTTTTTTCAACGCAAACACTTTGCTGATGCGCTGGTCGTTATAGCGCCAAATCTCCGCGGGAATGCGGTGTTCTTCCTTCGTGCCATCCACAAACTCGAACTCCACAATCAACGGCGTCACCAAGCCGCCGGAATTGGTGAAGGTCAATTCATAATAGTTGAAATCCGACTTCAGCAAAACTCTCTCATCTTCTTTAAGTCCGGCGAAGTAGCGCGCGTATTCTTCCTTATCCAACACGGAGACCTCGAGAGAATCGTACTTGTTGTAGAAATCCAAAAGGGAGGCATCTTTCACAATCATGGGCTGCGCAATGGCGGTTTGATTGCGAAGGTCGGCGAGATATTGCGGTTTGCTTTTCGCGTCCGCGCGCGTTACCGCATTCTCCACCTCGGGGTTGCGTGTGTCGACCTTGAACCACTTCACGTCTTCGAGAGCGACCTCGACGTAATCCGTGGTATAAAACCAGCCGCGCCAAAACCAATCGAGATCGACCGCGGAAGCTTCCTCCATCGTGCGGAAAAAATCTTCGGGCGTGGGATGCTTGAACATCCACGTGCGCGCGTATTCCCGAAACGCGAAATCAAACAACTCGCGGCCCATCACCGTCTCGCGCAAAATGTTGAGCGCGGTCGCGGGCTTCGCATACGCATTGTTGCCGAATTGATGAAGCTGCTCGGAGTTTGTCATGATCGGCTCCAAACCGCTTTTCTCACCCTTCATGTAATCGACAATTTTGAACGCCGGGCCGCGACGCGAGGGATAATTGCGATCCCACTCTTGCTCCGCGAGATATTGCACGAAGCTGTTCAAGCCCTCATCCATCCACGTCCATTGCCGCTCATCCGAATTAACGATCATCGGGAAGAAGTTGTGGCCGACTTCGTGAATGATCACGCTGATCATGCCGTGTTTCGTGCGCGCGCTGTACGTGCCGTCTTTTTCCGGCCGGCCGCCGTTGAAACAGATCATCGGATATTCCATGCCGATGCGGTCGGTGTGTACCGAGATCGCAACGGGATAGGGATAATCGAAAGTATGTTTCGAATAGCTCCGCAGCGTGTGCGCCACGACTTTGGTGGAGTATTGCTCCCACAGCGGATTTCCTTCTTTGGGATAATAAGACATCGCCATCACGACGCGGTCGCCGAACTTTACGCCCATGGCATCCCAAATGAATTTGCGCGAGGTGGCAAACGCAAAGTCGCGCACGTTTTCAGCTTTGAAGATCCACGTCTTTTTATTCTGCGCGCGGGATTTTTCTGCGGCACGCGCCTCCGCTTCCGTGACGATCAGCACCGGAGTCGAAGCAGTTTGCGCACGCTGCCAACGGCTGCGTTGTTCCGAAGTTAAAACTTCCGCACCGTTTTGCAGCACGCCGGTTGCACCGAGAACGTGATCCGCGGGCACGGTAATGCTCACTTGATAATTGCCGAACGGCAACGTGAACTCGCCGCTGCCGAGGAATTGTTTGTTCTGCCAGCCTTCGACCATATCATAAACCGCCATGCGCGGAAAGAATTGCGCGATGGTGTAAAGGTAATTGCCGTCCTCGGCAAAATACTCGTAGCCGCTGCGGCCGCCCACTTTCATGCGGTCGTTGATGTTGTACCACCATTTGATTTGCAGTGCGAACGAAGCTTGCGGTTTGAGCGGTTGCGGCAGATCGATGCGCATCATGGTTTTGTTGATGACGTGCGGCAGAGCGTTGCCTGCGCGGTCTTGCACGTATTCGATCTTGAAGCCGCCGTCGAAATCGTTGTGAAGCTTTTGGAGATCACTAAAGCTCACTCGATCCGTGATGCTGCTCGTGCGCGTTTTGTAGGTGTCGGAGTCGCGCGCTTGCTGGTTTTGATCGAGCTGCAGCCAGAGATAGTTGAGCGCATCGGGCGAGTTGTTGAAGTAGGTGATCGTCTCCGCGCCGAACACGCGCTGCGTGGCGTCATCGAGTTCGATTTGCATTTCATAATCCGCGCGTTGCTGCCAATACATGTGCCCCGGCGCGCCCGCGGCGTTATGATAATCATTCGGTGTTTGCAATTCCTCGTAAAGCTGCCGGAACTTGTCCGTGCTCGTGCTTTCTTGGGCGTGATTTGTGAGAGGGAAGAGTGCGAGGGATAAAAAAGAGATTGCGACGCGGTAGCGGAAATTCGCTTTCATGTACTCTCCGAGAAGGTGTTGTGGGATTTTTTGATTGGCAGTCGCTTTGCGCAATTGTATATTAGCGGCAAATGTGTACGAAGTCAAGCAAGAATTTTCCAAGTGAGGAGTGCGCGTGTGTTGAAACCCTTCGTTCCGCATCGTGCAACGTCTTTGTCGCTTTGGTGCAGAGTCGGATTTGCTGTGTGCTGCATTGCGGGGGTGATGGATAAGAATTGGGCCGTCGTGATAACACCCCCCTTCATCCCCCATCCAGGGGAGAAATTCTTCTCGCAAGTTCACTCCGATTATTCCCCCCTTGAGGGGGGCCAGGGGGGTGTCGCTAGTGCGCATCGAAGCCTCACTGCGCCGTTAATCACCTCGCGCCATCCTTTCTATGTCAGCATTTGCCAAATCGATCACAACACTAAAACGAAAACGCTCGAAATCACTTTCAAAATCTTTGCGGAAGATTTAGAAAGCGCATTGGAAGCGCAAGGCGCGGCGCGATTACATTTGGGCTCCGAGCGCGAGTCCAACCAAGCGGATCGTTACATTCATAATTATCTCAAGAGCCACGTCACGTTGCAGGTTGACGGAGATACGGTGGCATTCACATACGTCGGCAAAGAGATCGAAATGGATGAAGCCTGGTGCTATGTTGAAGTGGCAAACGTTCCAAGCGTGAACAAGCTCACCATTCGCAATAGCATTTTGATGGAGCAGTTCGAAGCGCAGCAAAATATCGTGCACGTGCGCGTGGGAGGGAAGCAGAAGAGTTTGGTGTTGTGGAAAGATAAAAGGGAGGGGAGCGTGGAGTTTTGAAGCGCCGAACGAAACTGTTGACTTTCTCGCTGCGATGTGATAGGTTATGCCCGTCGATTGTGACTCTGCAACAGCACAGTCCTATCCCCAATTCACGCTGCGTCGAAAATTGTTCAGGGAGATTCTCGACGCGTTGCTTGGACGCCCTGATGAAAGGAGGTGGTCCTATTTTGAATAAACAAATGGGAGCCTCCGGAGACGCCTGTTAGCAACATGCGGCGGTGGCTCCCGGAAGCATGAAGAAGCCCCGTTTGCGTATGCAGCGGGGCTTTGTTTTGTGGCGCCGCCTTCTCCGCCGCTTTCACAAGCAATGCGAATTTAAAATTGAGAATTGCCATTGAAAATTTACAATGCACAGCCAGGTCTTCGCGCTAGCTCATTCGGGGTGACACAATAATTGTCCGAGGCAGCCGACTCATAATATGAAGCACTCCTCTCTCGTCGTTCTCATCTCCTTGTTCGCGAACGCGCCGCTCTTTGCGCAAAAGTATGATCCTTCCACTTTAGTCTTTCCTCCGATTCTACACATATGGGTGCAGAAGGCCACCTCCACGCATCTCCGTTTGTATACGAAAGGCCAGGTGAAGGTCAAGGACCCGCAAGGCGTTGCGGCTGTGCGTTTGGACAGTTGGGAAGATGCCAAGCGCACGGAAGACGACGATGAATTGACCGTGTACGGCGTGAACGCCGGCTACAACATGATCATCTACAACACCTCAAAGACTACGCTCTCGTTTTACGGTATCAATGAGAGTGGCGAGAAAAAGTTGAAACAACCGCACGGCATCTCGGCGCATCGCAACGGTGATGTTTATCTCGCAGACACGGGCAACAATCGCGTCGTGCATTTTTTCAATGCGGGCAGAGAATTGAAATATGTGCGCGCGCTTACGGGTTTGAACGCACCGCGCGACGTGGCCGTGGGCGCGGATCGCACGGTTTATGTCGCGGACACGGGCAATCATCGTATCCTCGTGTATCGCGAGGACCAACTCGTGCGCGCTCTGCCTACGAGCGTGCCGCTGCAAAATCCTTCCGGCATTGCAGTAACGCAGGAGCATGAGGCTTGGTCGTACTTTCACGACGGTTTTCTCGTGGTGGTTGATCAAGACGCGAAGCGCGTGCAAAAACTCTCGCTCGAGGGTGAGGTGCTGGCTGCGTGGTCTGCGTTGGAGCATGGCAAACCGAACGCGAGGCTTGCTTACATTGCCATTGATTACTACAGCAATATCTACGTCACTGACCTCGGCAATCATGGTATTCACAAGTTTGACCGCAACCTTACATACCTGACTTTTTACGGCCGTCGCGGCAGCGGTGACAAAGAATTTCAGGAGCCGCGCGGCATTGCGATTTACAAACGGTTCGGGCAAGTGCTCATCGCGGATAAAGAGTCCGCGCAATACTATTGGGTGGGTACGGATGTAACGAGCTTCACGGCCGCGCCGCAAAGCAACCCGGCGTTGCTGCGGCTCGATTATTTTCTCACCGAAGCGAGTTATGTGAAGGTCGAAATTCTTGACGAGCGGAATCAACCGCTCGCCACGGCGATGGAAAAAATTCTCCGCATGCCTGGCCCACGACAAGAATGGCTTGATGGCAATTGGCGTCCGGTGGATGTGGCGTTGCTAGGCGCCAATAACGCCACGCCAATCGCTCCACTTAAGGCCGGCGCTTACCGCATTCGCTTGACCGCGCAACCGACCTATTCGAGCTTCAAGCATTTCGAAAAACGTGTGGAGATCGGTGTCAGTA
Source organism: bacterium (assembly GCA_037444905.1). Classification (GTDB taxonomy): domain Bacteria; phylum Zhuqueibacterota; class Zhuqueibacteria; order Zhuqueibacterales; family Zhuqueibacteraceae; genus JABWAN01. The sequence goes on from JBBILN010000032.1 coordinate 41,664, forward strand.
TTCGATATTGAAGGCAACTCAGAATGTTCTTAAGTGATGTTGTTGTGAGTCTAGAGAAACCCCACACAACGAGTGGGAACCGCTACTTGGCTTGACGGCAAACCCATAGGAGCCTCCGATGAAACGATTCTGTGCCCTTCTGCAGTTTGCTATTTTGGTTCTGGTATTTTCCCTCAAACTCTCACCTTCGATCGCGCAAAACAGCGCGCCCAAAGATCTGGAGGCCTATGTTGAAAACGTTCGCAAAACTTTTGAAGTGCCTGGCCTCGCATTGACGATTGTGAAAGACGGCAAGGTCGTCGCCGCAAAAGGTTATGGCGTGCGCAAACTCGACGAGGCAGCACGCGTTGATGCGCAAACGTTGTTCGGCATCGCATCCAACACCAAGGCCTTCACGGCCACGGCGCTCGCGTTGCTTGTGGAAGAAGGCAAAATCGAATGGGACGCGCCGGTGGTGAATTATTTGCCTTGGTTCCAACTCTCCAATCCGTACGTGACGCGCGAGCTGACCGTGCGCGATCTCTTGGTGCATCGCAGCGGCCTCGGGCTTGGCGCCGGAGATTTGCTGTGGTGGCCGCCTTCCACTTACGACCGCAAAGAAATTGCGCGTCGCTTGCGCCATCTGCCCCTGGCCACGAGCTTTCGCAGTACATATGCGTATGACAACGTGCTCTACACCGTTGCCGGGGAAGTGATCGAAACTATTAGCGGACTGAGCTGGGAAGACTTTGTGTCTTCGCGCATTCTTGCGAAAGTTGGCATGAGCGGCAGCAACGTGCGCCACGCCGAAGCGGGTAAAGGCGCAAACGTTGCGGCGCCGCATGCGCCCATTGAAGGCGTGGTGCGAGTGGTGGCGCCTTTTGCGAGCGACAACACCAACCCCGCGGGCGGCATCAACTCGAATGCGGAAGACATGGCAAAGTGGATGATCGTGCAACTCGACTCCGGACGCATTGCCGGCGGCGCGCGCTTATTTTCGCCGCGCACCACGCGGCAGCTTTGGGCGCCGGTTACTCCGATCCCGATCGGTGAGCCTGCGCCGGAATTGGCTGCACTGCGTGCGAACTTTCGGGGTTATGCGCTCGGGTTCGATGTGCGCGACTATCGCGGCAAGAAACTCGTGATGCACACGGGCGGGTTGCCGGGCTACGTTTCAAAAGTAGTCATGGTTCCGGAAATCAAACTCGGCGTCGCAGTTTTGACGAATCAGGAGTCGGGCGCGGCCTTTGAATCCATCACCTATCGCATTCTCGATCACTATCTCGGTGCGCCGCCGAACGATTGGACTGCAGCATTCAAAAAACTTGAAGAGCGTTTTAAGGCGAGGACCGCGGAAGCGGAAAAGCAAGCCGTGGCTAAACGTGATACTTCCTCGCGCCCCGCACTGCCGCTCGTAAAATACGCGGGCACATACACCGACGTTTGGTATGGCGAGGTGGTGATCGCGCTTGAGAATGAGAAGTTGGTGATCCGTTTCGCGCACACGCCGTCGCTCGTGGGCGATCTTGAATTTTGGCAGTATGATACGTTCATTGCCCGCTGGCGCGACCGCGAGCTGCGCGCCGATGCGTATGTCACCTTCGCGCTCAACCCCGATGGCAGCATCGCGGAGGTGAGGATGAAGGCCGTTTCGGATGCCACGGATTTCAGCTTTGATTTTCACGATCTGCTGCTGAAGCCCGCGCCGAAGAAAACGCAATAGCATCGAGCGCAGGAAAGCCGAGCTGCAAAATTCCGAGCAAACACGAAAGACAAAACCCTCTCCGTCAAAACGATTAAAGGAATGGTCTTGGTAGCGATCATTTTGTCATTCCGGCGCGCAACGAATTCGGCTCAGGGTCGTCTTATCATTGCGTCTCTAAAATGGATGAACGTGTCATTTCGAGGAGCGAAGCGAGGATGGGTCTTTTCAATTACAGAGTCTTCGCTTTGCTATTTTGTTACTCGCAAAATGAAACAGCGGCAATGAACTAAACGAAGGATGTCTCCACGAATGTCCCTCACTCATCTCGCCAGCAATTCTGACGTCGTCGTCATCGGAGGCGGTCCCGCCGGTTCCACTGTTTCCGCCCTTATTGCACAGCAGGGTTACAAGGTTCAACTCTTCGAGCGCGAACGTTTTCCACGTTTTCATATCGGCGAATCGCTCATTCCTGAAACGTATTGGGTGCTCAAGCGTCTCGGCATGCTCGAAAAGATGCAGCAGAGTCATTTTGTGAAGAAGTACAGCGTGCAATTCGTCAACGCGAGCGGTAAGCTTTCCGCGCCTTTTTATTTTTGGGATAACAAACCGCACGAATGCTCGCAAACCTGGCAGGTCGTGCGCAGTGAATTCGATTTGATGATGTTGAACAACGCGCGCGCGCACGGCGTCGGAGCCCATGAAGGCGTGCGCGTGCGCGACGTGTTATTCGAAGGCCAGCGCGCGGCGGGCGTGAAGATTCAATTGGAAGACGGCGCGCAACACGAAGTGCGCGCGCGTGTGGTGGTCGATGCCAGCGGCCAGAGCGGATTGCTGCAAAACAAATTTCAACAGCGCGTATGGGATCCGTTGCTCAACAAAGGCGCGATTTGGACCTACTGGCAGGGCGCGTATCGCGACAAAGGCCGCGATGAAGGCGCGACGATGGTTTTGCAGACCGCGAATAAGCAGGGTTGGTTTTGGTATATTCCGCTGCACGAGGATCGCGTCAGCGTCGGCGTGGTTGCGCCGTTTGACTATCTCTTCAAAGGAAGAGGAAGCCACGAGCAAACGTACACGGAGGAAGTGGCGCGCTGCCCTGCCGTGCGCGATCGCGTCGCCTCCGCGCGCCGCCTCACCGGCTACTTTGCTACCAGAGATTATTCCTATCGCGGGACACAAGTGGCGGGCGAAGGTTGGGTGCTGGTGGGCGATGCTTTCGGTTTTCTCGATCCGCTTTATTCTTCGGGGGTGTTGCTCGCTTTGAAATCTGGAGAAATGGCTGCGGATGCCATCGTCGAAGGATTTCAGCGCGGTGATTTATCCGCGGCGCAGCTTGGCAAATGGGGCCCGCTCTTCAATCAAGGTGTGGATCGCATGCGGCGTCTCGTGTGCGAATATTATGACGGCTTCAGTTTCGGCAATTTCGTGCGCAACTATCCTCATCTGCGCAACACGGTCACGGATTTGTTGATCGGCGATCTCTTCACGGATCGCGTCGATAGCGTTTGGCAACCGATGGAATCGCTCTATCCCAAAGGCAAAGTGCCGCCCCCAACTTGGAATTCCGGCACGCCGCTGGAGGTAGCTGCGAACAAAGCCAATGAACTGGTTTTGCCGGAAGGACACCGGCCGTGAGAAAAATTCCAAAACCGGAAGCGGGTGAATATCCGCCGTATGCCTTGATGTATATCGGACTCTTGCCCGACGACGGCCTCGTGTTGCCGGGCTTTGAACAAGACGATTATGCGCGTTATTCCGGCGCCAATGCGCGCAGTCGCACAGACATTCTGCAAGAATACGCCGCCGTGCGCAACGCCACGATCACTCTCTTTAACGGGCTTGCGGAAGAGGCGTTGACCAGGGCCGGCGTGGCGAACAAAAACTTGGTGAGCGTCCGTGCCTTGGGGTATCACATCGCCGGGCATGAGTTGCATCACATGCAACTCATCAAGGAACGCTACTTGTGATGCGCGGGCGCAAGAATTGGGTGGGCTAAAAGCCGTTCATCACCACGCCGGCAACTATATTGTCGATATCCACAATAATGAAGCCGTAGTGTTTTGTTACGACATCGCCTCGCATTATCTGCCGAAACGGCAACGCGAATTTGGAAGCGAATGTTTAGTTATGTGCGTTGCGGATAATTTCGTTGGGAAACTCAGGCGTCAAATTCTTTCAGCTCCTTTTCCACACGCTGCAGATATGGATCGTTTGCATCCTTAATCGTGACGGGAGTCCTGGCCGGCTCGGTATTGCGATGCAAAAAACGCCACATGACGAAACCACCCACTACTAAAGCGACGAATGGAAGAAGCCAAGCCAGCAGATTGAAACCGGTTTTACTTGGCTTCGCTAAAATACGCTCGCCATACATTTCCACATAAGCTTGCAGAATTTCCTCTTTACTTTTTCCCTGAGCAAGAGCCGTGCGAATTTGCGTTCGCATGTCGTATGCGATCTGCGAAGTGTGCGCATCCGCGGTCCCCGACCAACAGCACGGCGCCATCAATTGACTTGCAATTTTTTGCACTTCCTCCAGCGGCACACTCTGCGTCGAGTCGGATAGTGTTTGCTCATGCCCGGTTTGCGGTTGCGCGAACGCAGCTTGCAAAAACCCGAGGAACGCGGCGCTCATGAGCACGAATAAATGCAGTTTTTGTCTCATCGCTTTTCTCATCATGGTTGTCGGACTTTTGAGAAGACGGTCTTCGCGCCGCTTTTCTCAAATTCCAGATGCACCTCGAAGCTGTCGCCGACGGCGAGCGAGCGTTTCAAATCAATCAACATGAGATGATGGCCGCGCGGAGCCAACGTGACCTGGCCGTGCGCTGGGATTTCCAAACCGCCTTCGGTTTGCTGCATCATCATGCGGTCGCCTGCCATGATCGTTTGGTGAATCTCCGTAACCACGCAAACTTCAGAATGCGCGCGCAGCAGACGATCCGCGCTGCCGCGATTTTCCACGACCATATAGATCACGCCATTGCTGCCCGTGTGGTGCATGTTCGCCATGCCGCTATCCGGGCTAGCTGCGGCGGCTTCCGCAGGTGAAACCGCGACCGGTCGCGACCATACCTCGGTGACGTCGATCTCTGGAACGCCGGCAGCACGTTGACAGCCTGCAAACAACGCCATCATAATAAACACGATTATCAAAAGCATTCTAACCATAATCACTCCTCTGAAGTAATAGTCTCTCACCGCCGTGCGCTTTCTGATTTCACTGAAGCGGCCTTATTTTTTCCCTCGCAACAACAGCCGAATGTCATGCACGACGTCATCGACCGGCGCGGCGTGATCGAGCAACACGCGCAGCACGCCGTTTTGATCCACGACGAACATGCGCGAGGTATGATTGACGAGATAGCCCGTTGCGCTTGCTGCAATGCTCACTTTTTCGAGGTACACGCCGAATGCAGCATACACCTGGCGCAGCGCTTCGTGCTCGCCGGTCAAGCCAATAAAGTCGGAGCTGAAAATATCTAGATGCGTTTGGAGCTTTTCTCGCGTGTCGCGCTCGGGATCAACGGTCACATAAACGAACTTGACCTGCTGCACATCGTTGCCGAGCGCATCTTGCACGCGTTTCCAAGTCGAAAGCGTCATCGGGCAAACATCCGGACAAAAGGTGTATCCGAAAAAGAACAAAACCACTTTGCCGCGCTGGTCGCTCAATTTGAACGGCCGGCCGTTTTGATCCTGCAGCTCGAAATCCGCGATCGGCGTCTCCGGCATTTCTGTTCCGCGAAAAGTCTCTTGTGTTTGGCAGGCCCAGCCGAACAGTGCTAGGCTTAAGATGAACACGCTTCGCATAAGCTACTCTTTATTTAAAAAGTTCGGCTCACGGGATTGATACAAATGACGCACATACATGTAGAGCGCTAGCATATCTTCTTCGGGCAAAACTTCTTCCCAGCCCATCATCGCAGTGCCGGGAATGCCTTTGCGAATAAGTTGCAACCGCGCCTGCTCGGAGAAGAAGGTGGCTTGCGCCTTGTCCGTGAAATTTGAAGGCTGCTGCAACAACACGCCGGGATGCTCGACTTTGCCGTCGCCGCGCGCGCCGTGGCAACCTGCGCAAAGCTCCGCAAACAACGCGCTGCCGCGCGTGAGTTGCGTCGTGGTCGCGACCGGAATCGGCGCATCATATTTTTCACCCAGCACTTCTTGAAGCTGTTGCCGCAGCTTTTCCAAACGCGCGCGTTGATCGGGAGGTTGAGGTTGTTCCTTGTTGCTGCATCCTGCGAAGACAAGCAAGCCGGCCAAAATCACGAAAGTCGTTTTCATGCCGCAAAATTCCGCTGGCATTGTTCCCAATTGATCACATTCCACAACGCAGCGATGTAGTCTGCGCGCTTGTTTTGATAACGCAGATAGTACGCATGCTCCCACACGTCAATGCCGAGCACGGGCTTGTGGCCGGTCGCCAGCGGCGTATCTTGATTCGCAGTCTGAATGATTTCGAGTTTGCCTTTGCTATTCACGGCGAGCCAGGCCCAGCCGCTGCCGAATAGGGCGGAGGCGGCTTTCGTAAACTTTTCTTTGCAGCTTTCGAACGTGCCGAAATCACGCGTGATCGCCGTGGCCAAATCGCCCGAAGGGGCACTGGTTTGCGGGCTCAGCATTTGCCAAAAGAGACAATGATTGAAATAGCCGCCGCCGTGATTGCGCACCGTCGCGCGCACGGCCTCGGGCACAGACTTCAGATTCGACAGCAGCTCGACGATGGTCTTCTGCTGCAATGCCGGATACTCTTTGAGCGCGTTGTTGAGATTGTCTGTATACGCTTTGTGATGGCGGCCGTGATGAATCTGCATCGTTTGCTCATCAATCGCAACGGCGAGCGCGTTGGCGGCATACGGCAAATCCGGCAAAGCGAACGGATACTTTGCCGCGGCGCCGGGCGCATACACATTGAAATCGAGTTTGCGTTTGCTCGCGCGCGGTGGGGAGGCCAGCGCATTTCCCGCGAAGGCAATAGCAGCGCCGCCAATTGCGCCGAGCATTGTGCCCAAAGCTTCACGGCGTGTTTGCAAAAGCTGTTCTTGTTTCATGAGGTGCTCCTGACTTTCAAAACGATTAGGTCATGGTGAAATTCAGAGACGCTAGCCTGACACACGCACTACGCACACGCGCTGCCCATTCATTTCAGCGTTCGTGCAAACTGCAGCGGCGACGAAACGAAGTTTAGCAAGGCATGCTGTAATCGCACGTTTTCCTTGTGCGTGCTTCACGTAAGCATTCAACATCACTTGCGCTTGCGTGCAGCCTGGTATAATTTTTTGGCGCTGCAACTAAAGAAGAATGCGGTCGATTCGAGGGGGATGAAAAATATCTGCGGCATATTGCGAGGAAGGACGGGTCTCGATTGCAAAATCGAGGCGCAAACTCAAACTCGGTGAAGCGAGTGTGGTGAATTCCGTTTGGCGTAGGTGAAACGTGTCTTGCTCAAAATGATGTTTGAAGGATGCGGGATTGTGCTGCGTTGGTTGCGGGGCTTCGGTTTTTGCGAGGCGTTTAGCGACATAGCAAATGCCTTCGCAATTCAACTCCGGCTTCGCGCGGTTTTCACAAAGTTGCTGCACGATGAATTTTTTGTTGAACGCATACTCCAAATAGGGAGAGAACGGCTTGAAAACTGCAAGGACGTAGAGGCCAAGCAGAAAGCGAATCACGGCCTTTTGGAGAAGAATCATCATGGCCGAATATAAAGAAAAATTTCGCAAAAGCAAGCCGCCATATTGCGCAGAAAATTTTTCTGCGCGCAATTGGCTTTGAAGGGAAAATTGCGTATACTTTTTCAAACGAGAGCTGTAATGATTTTAAAACTTGTCAGGTCAACCGAAGTTTCGAGCGGCCCATTGAATCTGCTCAAGCGTATTGTGCGGTGATCTCTCAAACATCTTCGTATGCCTCGGCTGCATGAATGCAACAATACGAGCTCAACATAATGACAAAACGATTAACCGGCAAAACGATTAAAGCGGTTGAATAATTTTGCCAGCAATCGTTTTGCATTTATCTTTTAAACTCTGAATGACCTCCACCTCCCAGCCCAACCCTTCCCGCAACCCCTGGCGCGCATTGCGCATTCTCCCGCGCGAGATGTGGATTCTCGGCGCTGCGACAATCGTCAACCGCATCGGCATGATGGCGCTGCCGTTTCTCACTTTGTATTTGACGGAGCACTTGCGCTATTCGCAAGCGCAGGCGGGTTACGTGCTTTCCATATACGGCATCGGCGCGCTCATCACCTCGCCGCTCGCGGGAAGGTTGAGCGATCACCTCGGCCCTTTGCGCATTATGCGGCTTTCGCTCATACTTTCCGGCGCGTTGCTCCTTTTCTTTCCGCTCGTCACGAACTATTTCGCGCTTTGCGGCCTCGCATTCCTATGGGCGATGTTGAGCGAAGCGTTCCGGCCCGCGAGCATGGCGATCATTTCCGATTGGGTGTTGCCGGAGCAACGCAAGGCTGCGTTCGCGCTCAATCGCCTGGCCATCAATCTCGGCATGAGCATCGGTCCGGCCGCCGCGGGTTTCATTGCCACCGTGTCGTTCACTGCAATTTTCGTCATCGACGGCGTGACTTCCATACTCGCCGGGCTCGTGCTGCTGCTCTCCGCAATTCGCGCGCGCGTGCCGCAGGTCGCGGAAAGGCGTGCGCCTCAAACCGCGACGCCCGCGCGCACCACGGATGTGTTTACGGATTGGAGATTTCTATATTTCATGCTCGCGCTACTGCCGGTGGTCATCGTCTTCTTTCAACACAACAGCACGCTGCCTTTGTTCATCGTGCGCGACCTGCACTTGCCGGAATCGAGCTATGGACTTTTGTTTGCGATGAACACGGTGCTCATCATTCTGCTCGAAGTGCCGCTCAACACGAGCATGGCGCACTGGTCGCATCGCAATGCGCTCGCGTTAAGTTGCCTGTTTTGGGGCGTTGGATTCGGCGTGTTGATGTTCGTCCATAGCTTTGCCGGCGCGTTGCTCTCCGTTACGATTTGGACTTTCGGCGAAATGATTCTCTTTCCCGGCGCGGCCAATTATGTTTCCGAGATAGCGCCGAGCGCGCGGCGCGGCACGTACATGGGCGTTTATCAAATGAGTTTCAGTTCGGCTTTCATTCTCGCGCCGTGGCTCGGCACGCAGATGCTCGAACGCTTCGGCGCAACGTGGCTATGGTTCGCAACGTTCGTGCTGGGAATTTTGTCCGCGGGCATGATGTGGAGGATTGGAGAACAATCGGCTGCAAAGGATAAACGAAATATGCACTCTTAATTGGCGGCGCGCCCCTTGGTGTTGTCATTCTGGAAGAACCTTCCCTAGCACTCGGCACAATGCAAGTTTCTAGAGAAGTTCCTTCCAGAATGGCAGATCATAAAAAGAAAATTACTATGACAGCCAAAGGCAATTACTACGTCTACATCACCACCAATCCCGGTCGCTCGGTCTTATACACCGGTATGAGCAACGAGGCCAAGCGCCGCGTTTGGGAGCATTACCTCAACCGCGGCAACAAAGAGCACTTTGCCGAGCGGTACTATTGTTACGACCTCATTTACTATGAGCACTACAATGACGTCAATCAAGCGATCGCCCGTGAGAAGGAAATCAAAGCCATGACGCGCAAAAAGAAAGAAGAATTGATCGCGACGATGAATCCGAAATGGCGCAGGTTGAGGCTTTGAAGCTCAAACCCGAAGATTGTGCCGAGTGCTAGGGAAGGTTCTTCCAGAATGACAACGAGAGATGATGATTCGCGTTATCGCACGCGCCGCCCATCATGCCGTCATCCTGTAATGACCTTCTCTAGCGCTGGGTATATTTTCAAAATGGAAGCTCTACCAAGTGCTAGAGAAGATTCTTCCAAATGACAGCATAGAGACTTTCTCACACGACGATAGCGAGCCACCAAAACAAAAACAGTTTTCAATATGACCATGAAAGAACCTCAAGTCACCCTCGACCTCGCATTGCAGCACGGCCTCAGCAACGAAGAGTATGAGCGCATTCTCGAAATTCTCGGACGCGTGCCGACGTTTACGGAACTCGGCATCTTCTCCGTGATGTGGTCGGAGCATTGCAGTTATAAAAACTCCATCGTGCAATTAAAGACACTGCCGCGCGAAGGCAAGAATCTGCTCGTGAAAGCCGGTGAAGAGAACGCGGGTTTGATCGATATCGGCGACGGACTTGCGGTCGCGTTCAAGATTGAAAGCCACAATCATCCTTCCGCGGTGGAGCCGTATCAAGGCGCGGCCACGGGTGTTGGCGGAATTTTGCGCGACATCTTCACGATGGGCGCGCGACCGATTGCGGCGCTCAACTCGTTGCGTTTCGGCAGCCTCGACGACGCGCGCACGCGCTATCTCTTCAAAGGCGTGGTGAAGGGCATCGGCGATTACGGCAATTGCTTCGGCGTGCCCACGGTCGGCGGCGAAGTTTATTTTGAAGAGTGCTATCGCGACAACCCGCTCGTGAACGCCATGGCGGTCGGCATCGTGAAGCATGATCGCATCGCCAAAGCGGTTGCGCGCGGCGAAGGCAATAGCGTCATTCTCATCGGCTCCTCAACGGGTCGCGACGGCATTCACGGCGCGACGTTCGCGAGCGAGGAGATTTCGGAGAAGAGCGAAAAGAAGAGACCGCAGGTGCAAGTCGGCGATCCCTTCGCGGAAAAGCTGTTGCTCGAAGCTTCGCTCGAAATGATTCGCGCGGATCTCGTCGTCGGCATGCAAGACATGGGCGCCGCGGGCATCACATGCTCCACTTCCGAAATGTCCGCGCGCGGCGAGTGCGGCATGGATATCGATCTCGAACACGTGCCGCTGCGCGAGAACGGCATGACGCCGTATGAAATCATGCTCTCGGAATCGCAAGAGCGCATGTTGGTGATCGCGAAGCCGGGCAGGGAGGAGGCCATCAAACAAATTTGTGAAAAGTGGGATTTGCACGCAGCGCGTATCGGCACGGTGCGCGAGGGCAATCTTCTGCGCGTGCGCATGCACGGGGAAGTGGTGGCGGAGATTCCCGCGCAAGTGCTCGCGCTCGGCGGCGGCGCGCCGGTTTATGTTCGCGAAGCGCGCGAACCGGAGTATTTAAAGACCACGCGCGCGTTTCAACCCGAGCGTCTTGATCAACCAAAAGACCTGAATGAAGTATTGCTCACGCTGCTCAAATCACCGAGCATTGCGAGCAAACAGTGGGTGTATCGCCAATATGATTCGACCGTGCGCACCAACACGGTGATTCTGCCCGGCGGCGACGCCGCGGTGCTGCGCATCAAAGGTTTGCGCAAGGGACTCGCAGTGAAGACCGATTGCAACGCGCGCTATGTGTATCTCAACCCTCGGCGCGGCGCGGCGATTGCCGTGGCGGAATCGGCGCGCAACGTTGCGGTCACGGGTGCGCGGCCAGTGGCGATTACGAACTGTTTGAACTTCGGCAATCCTTACAAGCCGGAGAACTACTGGCAATTTCAAGAAGCGATTGCGGGCATTGGCGAAGCGTGCCGGGCGCTCGAAACGCCGGTCACGGGCGGCAATGTGAGTTTCTATAATGAAAGCCCGAATGCCGCGGTTTATCCCACGCCGACCATCGGCATGCTCGGCGTGCTTGAGGATGTGACGTGCGCGATGACCTCGCACTTCAAAAATATCGGTGATGAGATTGCGTTGCTCGGCTTGAATCGCGAAGAGATTGGCGGCAGCGAGTATTTGAAAACCATTCACGGCGAAGTTGCGGGCGATTGCCCTGAGCTTGATCTCGACCGCGAGCGCGCCGTGCAAACGGCGTGTGTGGAAATGATTGCCGCGCGGCTTTTGAATTCCGCGCACGACGTTGCGGACGGCGGTTTGGCCGTTGCGCTCGCGGAGTGCTGTGTGATGAATGAAGAAAACATTCTCGGCGCACAGATCGCATTGCCAAAGCATCAACGCGCGGACTTCGCTTTGTTCGGCGAGAGCCAGTCGCTCGTGGTGATTTCATACGCGCCCGCGCAGCGCGAGAGCGTGGAGCGCATATGCAAGCAACAAGGCGTGCTTTTGCAAGTGCTCGGCAAAGTGACGCGCGACAAACTGCGCATCGACAAGTTGATCGAGATGGCAACTGAGAATTTACACGCCGCATACTTCGGCGCGATTGCGGAGATCATGGCGTGAGTGCAATCGGGTTGTGTGAAAGCTGCCGCCACGCGCAGATCATTCAGAGCAAACGCGGCAGCACGTTCTATTTGTGCCTGCGTTCGAATGATGACGCCGGTTTTGACAAGTATCCTCGTTTGCCGGTGTTGTCATGCCGGGGTTATGCAGCCGGTGGAGTGCAACAGCATTTGGGAGGTAATCCTTCTGCAAAAACAAGTAAAGAATAGCACTGCAGGTTCAACGGCTTTTTACTCGCTACTGTTTATTCGAACAATAATGGTTTTTTTGTTGCTCTTCCACATCTGCGCACCATGAAAGCTTGTTGCGCCGAGGCCAGCCCCCTGCATATGACATCCAAAGCCCTCACTCCGCCAACTTTCACTTGCCTCTCGCGCAGTCGTTCTGTACTTTGCGTCAATGTTTTTCGTCTCTCATTCCCCATACGGAGCACCTCATGCGAAATCTCCTGGCCTGCGTTAGCGCAGCCGCTTTAATCATGATCATGTTCTCTTGCAGCAATCGTGATGACCGCAATGATGTTCGTTCGCGCTACGGCGAGCCGAATGAGAAACAAACGTTGGGCAAGGACATTTATTGGCGCGAGTTGTGGTATTATAATTCCTCCGGCTTGGGCTATGAGTTTCGCCGCAATGCGGGCTGCGGGTCCTATCATGATACCTACCTTTACGCGACATTCTATTTTCCACCCGATACTTCCGGCGTGCAGCCTGCGCATCGAAATCACGTACCGGATCCAAACATGCAACAGCAACTTGCAACCGAACCGCGCGATCGCGTTCTGGCGCCGTATTAGCATTCCGTTTCCGCATTCGCATTCCGTTGGACCTCTCTCCGAAGTATGAAGTAGAAGCCCGCAAGGCGACAGCCGGGTCGCGCGACAAATAGCGACATACAAGTGCATATGAAAACGAGTGAGCTTATCCAATACCTCGACACCTATCTCGAGATCAACAAGATTCCGGATGCTTCGCAGAACGGCCTGCAAGTGGAGGGCCATGCGGAGGTCAATAAGCTTGGTGTTGCGGTTGATGCGTGCCAAGATAGTATTGCGGCCGCGGTTGCAGCCGGAGTAGATTTTTTGCTCGTGCATCACGGCTTGTTTTGGGATAAGCCCATGCGTTTGGTTGGAAGTGAATTCCGCCGCGTGCAGGCTTTGATTGCAAGCGGCATGAATCTCTATGCCGCGCATTTGCCTTTGGATTGGCATCCGCAAGTGGGCAATAATGCCGTGCTCGCGCGCAAGCTCGGTTTCGAGCCGGCCGCGGGTTTCGGCGCTTCCGGCGCGGCCGACGGGCGTTGCATCGGTTGCATTGCAGAGGCGCAAACCAGCATCGGGTTGGCGCAGTTTCTCGAGCTGCTCGCTTCCGTCTTGCACGCGGACGTGCGCGCGGATTTGTTCGGCGCGCATCAAATCAAGCGCATCGCCCTCGTCAGCGGCGGCGGCGCGTTTTTGTTGCCGCAAGTTTTGCGCGCGGGCGTGGATGCCTATATCACCGGCGAGCCGAAGCATTCCTATTTTCATTTTACCAAAGAGAACAAGCTGAATGTGATTTACGGCGGGCACTACGAAACCGAAACCTTCGGCGTGCTCGCGCTGGCCGAACATCTGCAACAGAAGTTTCAACTGCCTTTCGAGTTCTTCCATTTTCCCACCGGGTTGTGATTATTTTTTGTAAGCGGATTGCACGCAGCATGCAGATAAATCTGGGTCAATTCGTTAGATTCGCTTACAAAATTCCTTTTTAGCGGCGGCGCGTGTTACGGAAGGAGCAAAATGGCCGAGTCTCCCATCTTCTATTCCTATTCAGCGAGTCCGGTCGGCGAGCTTTTGCTTTTGAGCAGCACGGCGGGACTGCTGGCGATTCGTTTTGAAGAAGAAGCCAAAGCTTTGTTGCCCTCTGCCGAATGGCGCTGCGAAGCGGAGCCGTTTCACGAAGCGATTGAGCAATTGCAAGAGTATTTTGCCGGCGAACGCGTTGATTTCGATTTGCCGCTCGCGCCGCAAGGCACGCCGTTTCAACTCAAAGTGTGGAAAGCTTTGCAGAAAATTCCATACGGCGAAACGATTTCATACGCCGAGTTGGCGCGTCGCATCGGCAATCCGGCCGCGGTGCGTGCGGTCGGCGCAGCAAATGGCAGCAATCCGATTCCGATCATCATTCCCTGCCATCGTGTGATCGGCAGCAACGGTGCGTTGGTGGGATATGGCGGCGGGTTGCACATTAAGAAAGCGTTGCTCGCGCTGGAAAAGACACAAAATGCGAAAAGGCTGGCGCAAGCCTCTTTGTTTTGAACGTGAGCTGCAACGAATAAACCGGCAACGAAGAATAGAGTGATTATGTCTGCGAGCAGGAAATCCGGCTCTTCCTATCACGTTTATCCGCTCACCAAAGAACGCTGGGAAGACTTTGAAAACCTCTTCGGCGCGCGCGGCGCGTGCGGCGGCTGTTGGTGCATGTACCAGCGCCTGCCTCGCGCGGAATTCGAAAGCGGCAAAGGCGAGGGCAATCGCCGCGCGATGAAACAGTTGGTAACGAATGGCGCGATACCGGGGTTGATTGCGTACGAAGGCGACGAGCCGGTGGCATGGTGTTCCGTGGCGCCGCGCGCGCACTTTCCCGGTTTGGAACGTTCGCGCATTCTTAAACCAGTCGACGAGAAGCCGGTGTGGTCCATCACGTGTTTCTTTGTCGCGAAGCATCATCGCCGGCGCGGCTTGACCGTGCAACTGCTCCGCGCGGCTTGCGAGCACGTGAAAAAAAGCGGTGGAAAGATTGTTGAAGGCTATCCCATCGAGCCGAAGCAAGAAAGCATGCCCGACGTATTCGTTTGGACGGGCTTGGTGGCGGCGTTCAAAAAGGCGGGATTTAAAGAGTGTGCGCGCCGCTCGGAGACGAGGCCGATTATGCGACGCATTCTGAAAGGCTAGCGTACGCTCACGAGCCAAATCCTCACAATGCGAGCGAACGTTTTCGATTTTACTTTTAATCTTCATTCCGAGAGGAGGCAATCCTCCATGCAACTCACCAACCTTGCTCCAAAACAATTTGCCGCTTTGGTCCTTCTCGCCGCAACCGTGAGCGTGCCTATCGTTTATGAAACCAATCTTCCTCCCGACGGCAACGGCACGATGGATTCCGTCGCCATTTGGGTGGCGCCCGATCCCAGTCAAAGCTTGCTCTTCATGACCGACAAAAGCCGCGATTATCTCGAAGTGCACAACGCTGCGACGAACACTTATTGGGGCCGCATCGGCGGAACGGGCAGCGGCAACGGGCAATTGAACTATCCCAATGGCGTGGGCGTGGCGTATGGCGTCAACACCGGCGTGGGCGTAAAAGACGTCGTGTTCGCAGTGGAGCGCGACAATCATCGCGTCTCCGCGTTTATGTTGCCGGAGCAGACTTTCCTCGGCTCTTTCGGCAGCACGCAATTGGGCGAGCCGTATGGCATCGCATTTTATTGGCAGGGTAGCCAATTGCAAGCGTGGGTCACGGACAATGACGGCTCGCAAGACCGCACGTATGTCTTCGACATTGCGCCTACTGCCACCGGCATCACCGGCAATTTGAATTTCTCGTTCGCGACGGCCGGCACGCTCGAGTCCATTGTTATCGATCCGGTTTCGCAACGCGCGTTGTTATGTGATGAAGCTGCGGGCAATGTGATGGTTTATAATCTGCAAGGCAATTTCATTCAGCGTTTCGGTGTGGGCTTGTTTGTGGATGATCCGGAAGGCATTGTGATCTACGATACCGGCGGCGGCGCGGGCTATCTCATCGTGGCGGATCAGAACGCCAGCCCGACGCAGTTCGAAGTTTTTGATCGCCAAACGTATCAATATCTCGGGAACTTCACCGGCCCGACCACGGGAACGGACGGCATTGCGCTGACACAACGCCCGCTGCCCAACCTACCCAGCGGCTCTTTTTATGCGATTGATTCCGACCGCACCACGCATGCTTATAGTTGGGCCGCGATTGCGAACGCGATGGGCTTGCAAATCGTGGTGATCGGCGGCGATCCCGCAATCATCGTTGGCTCGCCGAACGGCGGCGAAAATTGGGAGGCCGGTTCCACGCGCGATATTACGTGGAGCAATACGAGTTTCAACGCGCCGGTCAATCTCGAATACTCGCTCGACGGCGGCGCGATTTGGAACACAATCGCGAGCAATGTGGCAAACACCGGAACGTATGCATGGACATTGCCGAGCACACCGACGACGCAAGGCCGCGTGCGCGTTTCCGATGCGGCGGATAATGATCCCACCGATGCGAGCAATGGCGACTTCACGATTACAAATGTTCCGCTTGCGCCGAGCAATCTCGTCGCCACGGCAACGAGCACCTCAAGCATCTCTCTCAGTTGGACGGACAATGCGACGATCGAAGACGGTTACAAGATCGAGCGCAAAACCGGCAACGGCGCATTCAGTGAAATTGCCCTCGTCGGCGCAGGCGTCACCGCGCATGTCGATAATGGCTTGAGCGCGAACACGACCTACACGTATCAAGTGCGGGCATACAATGCCAACGGCAATTCGGGATATAGCAATCCGGCCACGGCCACGACGCCCAATTCCGGCGGCTCGACCAATCTCGCGTTGAACAAACCAGCCACGGCTTCGAGCACGAACGGAAGCAACGCCGCTAGCCGCGCTGTGGATGGCAATGCGAGCACCTATTGGCGCAGCGGAAATTTGAGCAGCGGGACTGTCGCGTGGTTGCATGTCGATCTGCAATCTGCGCAAAGCCTCGGCCGCGTAGTCGTGAATTGGCGCAGTAGTTATTATGCCCGGCGCTATCAAATTCAAGTTTCGAATGACAATAGCAACTGGACCACGGTCTTTAGCACGCTGAGCGGAAACGGCGGCATTGACGACATTCTCTTTTCCGCAGTATCCGCGCGCTACGTGCGTGTGTACATGACGCGCAACAACTCCTCCAGTGAGCGCATCAATGAGTTGGAGATATATGCCGGAACGACAAGCGCAGCCAAGCAAAATGCCGAAGGACTGATTGGTTTGGATGCTGCGATTCCTTCGGAATTCGAGTTGCATCAGAACTATCCGAACCCCTTCAACCCGAGCACCACGATTCGTTATGGCGTGCCGGAGGCGGCGCACGTGACGCTCAAATTGATCAACGTTCTGGGCAAAGAAGTGGCGACACTCGTTGAAGGCTGGCAAACTGCCGGCGTGCATCGCATTAACTTTGAGGCGCAAGGCTTACCGAGCGGCGTGTACGTTTACATTCTGCAAGCCGGTGAGCTGAGACTTGCACGTCGCCTCGTTTTGATGAAGTGAAAACCTGCGTGCCGCGTGAATTCCAGCGCCTCAAATCACCCAACCCGAACCAAAGCTTTGCTAAACTTGAAAAGTCTAGAAAAGTTTTGTCTTCTCTGCACAGATTTCTTTTTTAATCTTTCAGGTCAAATTTGGAGATTATGATCATGAAAAGGAATTTTTGTTACGCGCTACCGCTCTTTTTCGTTTTCATGCTCTGCAATTTCGCCGAAGCGCAACACCATTCCGCGGCACGGCTGTGGAACGAAGCGCAACTCGAAGCCATCCGTCATGATTTTGCGCGCCCCACGGTCCATGCGCGCAATCTCTTTCATGCGGCGATCGTGATGTACGATTGCTGGGCTGCGTACGATAACACCGCGGACACCTATTTGCTCGGCAAAACCATCGGCAACTTTACGTGCACGTTCAATGGCATCAATACTCCGGTTGACGTGCACGCCGCCAGAACTGAAGCCCTCAGCTATGCGATGCACCGTTTTCTCAAGCATCGCTTTCAGCGCTCTCCCGGCGCTGCAACTTCGCTCGCCCACTTTGATTCTTTGCTTGCGGCGCAAGGCTATGATGTGAATTTTACTTCCACCAATTACAGCACCGGCTCCGCGGCGGCTTTGGGCAATTATATCGGGCAATCGGTGATCGATTACGGTCTGCAGGATGGCGCCAATGAGCAAAACGACTATGCAGCGCAACACTACGAACCGGTCAACCCGCCGCTGCTTCCCGTGGTATCGGGCAATCCCAATCTCCTTGATCCGAATCGTTGGCAGCCTTTGAGCCTAAAAACATACATTGACCAAAATGGCAATCCGCAGCCCGGCGACACGATCAGATTCGTCACGCCCGAATGGGGCAACGTTGTGCCCTTTGCGCTCACGGCCGCGGATCGCACGATCTATCACCGCAACGGCGCTGAATACTGGGTCTATCATGACCCCGGAGCGCCGGCGTATATGGACGTCACGAATGGCGTGAGCGCGAACTCGGAATTTTACCGCTGGAATTTTTCTCTGGTTTCCACATGGTCTTCGCATCTTGACGCCTCGCAACCCGTGCGATGGGACATATCACCGGCGTCCATCGGGAATGTGCAAAAGCTGCCAGAAACGCCGGAAGAAATCCGCAATTTCTATAACATGCTGGCAGGCGGCGATGCCGGCATCGGGCGAACAATGAATCCGCGTACCGGATTGCCCTATACACCGCAGATCGTTCCGCGCGGTGATTATGCGCGTGTGCTCGCAGAATTTTGGGCCGACGGCCCCAAATCTGAAACGCCGCCGGGCCACTGGTTTACCATTCTGAATTATGTCAGCGATCATCCGCTATTCGAAAAACGCTTCAAAGGCCAAGGCCCGATTCTGAGCGATTTGGAGTGGGACGTTAAAGCATATTTGGCCCTGGGCGGCGCGGTTCATGATGCCGGCATCACGGCATGGGGCATTAAGGGATGGTATGATTACGTGCGCCCGATTTCTGCGATACGTTGGATGGGTGATCGCGGCCAATGCTCCGATCCGAGCCTTCCCAGTTTTTCTCCTAATGGCATGGCTCTCATTCCGGGCTTCATCGAATTGGTGCAAGCCGGAGATTCGCTTGCGGGAGCCGAGAATGAAAACGTGGGAAAGATCAAAGTGAAGGCGTGGCGCGCGCACGATTACATTGGAAATCCCGAAACTGATGTCGCCGGAGTGGATTGGATTCTAGCAGAAAATTGGTGGCCGTATCAAAGGCCAACTTTTGTCACGCCGCCATTTGCGGGTTATATTTCGGGGCATTCCACCTTTTCACGCGCCGCTGCGGAAGTGATGACCTTACTGACGGGTGATGAATACTTTCCGGGCGGCATGGGCGAATTCTACACGCCCCAAAACAAATATCTCGTTTTCGAAGATGGACCAAGCGTTGACGTTACGCTGCAATGGGCAACGTATCGCGATGCATCGGATCAGTGCAGCCTTTCGCGCATTTGGGGCGGCATTCATCCGCCGGTAGATGATATTCCGGGGCGGATTCTCGGCAGAAAAGTCGGCATTAATGCGTTCACGCTGGCGGAACGCTATTTCAACGGGCAGGTCAGCAGCGTCGCAAATTCGCCCGAAGACGCGCGCGTGCCGGCAAAATTTTCCGCGCAAGTCTATCCCAATCCCGTCAACAACGGCAAAGCCATCACGGTTAGATTAAATCGTGCTGCGCCTGGCGCCGTGGCACAGCTTTACAATTTGCAGGGACAATTGGTGCGTACGCAAACGTTGCCCGCAACGGGAAACCGCCAATTTACTTTGCAAACCGAAGCGCTGTCTTCCGGCATGTATCTGCTGCGTGTTTCCAATAAAGCGTTGCATTTCTCGCAGCGCGTGCTCATTCTGAAATGAGTGTGAAGCGCCACGCACTTTCGAAGTGCGTGGCGCTTGCGCTGGCGTGTTTTTTTCGCCGAATTCGGTGTCATCATAACCGAGCGTAAATAGCGTCATTCGTATGATTTTTGATTACGCACCTTTTAACAAAAGGAGAGGTTATGAAAAAACATTTTGTGGCAACCATTCTTTGCTTGCTGCCCGCGTTGGCATTCGCGCAAGTGACGCCGAATTTGCAAAGCGGCTCAAAAGCTTTGTTGTTCAACTTCACAGGCTTGGACAACCTGAACGCCAACAGCTTTAACGGCGGCTTCGGAGGCAAGCTTTATCTTTCGCCAACCATGGCCGTGCGCGGCGGTTTGCAGTTTGTATCGGCTAGCCAAGATTTTCCCGCCAATGCTCCGGCTGGAACTCAAGCGCAAGACGGCGAAGTATCGGCGTCAACGCTAGGGTTCAACGGCGCCATTGAAATCCACAGCGGCGCGGGCCGAGTTAGCCCCTTTATTGGTGTGGGCGCCGGTTTTTCGACGACTTCCACCGAAGACAAAGACATCAACTTCGGCCCGTCTTCCTCGCAGCGCGTCGTCAAAAATGATTCCAACGGCGAAACCATCAACGGCAACAGTTTCACTGCGGGCAACCGGTTCGATATTTTCGGCTTGCTCGGCGCGGAATTCTTTGTCGTCAAAGAATTGAGTTTGGCCGCGGAATACCGTCTCGGCTTCAGCAAGATTTCCGGCAAGGATGAAGAGGTCACGCAAGGCACAACGTCAGCTAAGTCCAAAGTGGGCGGTGCCAGCGGCTTCGGCATCGCTACGGGCGGCGCGCTGACATTGTCGTTCTATTTTTAAGCACAAGCTCATCCGCAACACACACGCAATTCATTTTCACGTTGCTGCCGGTTTTCAGCAAAAGCCGGTGATGCGGCGCAAGATCGGCGTCAACTCGCGGCAGAGTTCCGGCAGCAAGATTTCATACGAATGGCATGAAACGATCGACGGAACGCCAGAAATGCCAAGGCCTAGCTTCTTCGCTAGGCCTTGGCGTTATAACGTGAAAATTGTAACTCAAACACGATGCGCTCGCTGTGTTCTACGTGCGGCGCGTGCCCTCAAAGCTGCGCCACGGAATATCCCTTCCCTTGCAATGCACGAATTAACCCTTCTGCGCCCACCATGTGTCCCGCACCCACCACGACGAGATAGGTTTTGTCTTCCGCCAAAAAGCGCTCAATCTGCGGCAGCCAGTTACGATTGCGCTCCGTGATGAGCGAGGCATAAACTTCGGGATAGGATTTGAGACTTTCGAACAGCTTCACAGATAGCGAATCAACTTCGCCGGAAGCCCACGCCGCAACCAGCTCGTGCAAATCCTTTTCGATCACCTCCCATTCCTCCAGCGTCTCCTTTAAGAACGCTTCTTGATTTTTGAGCGACATCTCGTCGAAACGGCTGATTTGAGACGCCACGGTTTCGAGGCTTGTAACCGGCTTGTGCGCGGCTTTGGCCTTTTCGAAGAAATGGCGGTCGAGGCCGTACTGTGGCTCCAGCCCGAGTTGCTGCAGCTTCGCCGCGGTCAACGTCAAGCCCACCAGCCACGGCTCGAAGCTTTGCAGCATCAGGAGATTCATGCCCAATTCTGCTGCACGCTTTTGCGCGAGCGCATAAGTCTCTTTCGCGAGGCTGCTCTCCAAAGTTTTCCCGCCCTGGAACACGCCTTGGGTGAGAATGAACTGCTGCATGCTCGGCAGCAGCAAGCTGTCGGGATTGATTTCGAGCACGAGCGTTTGCGCCTCCGCGAACGCCATTTCCATCTTTGCGGGCAGAGGATAATTTTCTTGTTTCAGAAAATGAATGGAGCCGAGCAAATACACGGTATTGGATTGCGATTGCACTTTCCAGAGACAGCTCTTGGCAGGCGGCGCAGCGCTTTCTTGCGCAAACACCGTGGCCGCGAGCAGGAGCCGAACGACAGCCAAGCGCACATATGAGACAAGGTTTTTGTTCATGCGGATGACACACTCCTTCGCAGAGGGAAGATTCCAAGGCCGGTGTGAGCCGGCAAATTTTTTTTACGCAGAATGACAACGCCCGAATTCCACAAGCAACACGACGCAATACCTTAACTGGACGGGACGATAATCGGGAGAGCAGAGCATAAAAGCAAGGCCATTTCCAAAGTATAAAATCTCGTGCACTTCTCCTCTTCCTTGGAATTTGCGCTTCGTTGTTGCAAGGACGCAGGCTTTTGCTTTTGGAAGTCCGCGCAGCGCTTTAATGTCTAAAGAGTCCAATCTGTGCAAAAATAGCAAAGATTTTTACACGGAGAAAACGGAGTAAACAGAGATTAAAAAGTCAAAGAGAATTTCCCAATCGTTGTCTCCTCTGTTTGCTCTGGTTTCTTCTGTCGGGCTTTGGGGTTGCGGCTGGTCGCGTTGCGTCACCTCGGTGCATTAGCCCCTTGGTAAACAAGCGAAGATGTCTCGCAAGAACGAGCAGCGAAAAGCCCAAAAAGGAAAAGGCGATGCCGCATTGCTTCGCAAGCCGGACGGCGATCAGATGTGACTAGGGGCATTGCGTGGCCGCCTTTGACATTGCTATTGAATCCTAAAATTGCTAACATTCGGCCCATTTTATGTTCACACCAATTCACTATTGCCGTTCGAAGTTTCAACGCAAACACAAGCAACTCATCCGAGGGAGGATGGAAGTGAAGATGGATAGCGGAGAATTGAAACGGCTGTCAACGGTTGCACCTCATGATATCGGCAAGATCGTGCATGGCGATCATCATGATCCTTTTGCAATATTGGGTATGCATCAAATTCGCGTCGATGGCCGCGAAGCAATTGCAATTCGGGTGTTCGCACCCGAAGCCGATCGCGTTAGTGTCGTCGACTTGAGTACCGGGAGTGCGACGCACCCCATGGAAAAGATCAATGGCATGGGTTTCTATGAATTGATTTATTTCGACCGCACGGAAAGGTTTGCTTATCAACTCGAGCTCATCGATTTTTACGGCCACTCGCGCCGCATGTATGATCCCTACGCATTCTTTCGCACGCTCACGGATGAGGATCTGCAGCAATTCGCCGCGGGAACGCACTGGCAAATTTATGACAAGCTCGGCGCGCACCTCGTCAGCATGGACGGCGTCAGCGGCGTCTATTTCGCGGTGTGGGCGCCTTCGGCGCGCCGCGTGAGTGTCATTGGCAATTTCAATCGTTGGGACGGCCGCCGCCATCCCATGCGCATGCACCTCACCGGCGTGTGGGAAATTTTCGTTCCGAGTTTGCAAGCCGGCGAGATTTACAAGTTCGAAATCAAAACCAAAGAGGGCCATCTGCGCGTCAAAAGCGATCCGTTTGCATTTGCCTCGGAACTGCGGCCCTCGAACGCTTCCGTCGTTTACGATCTCGCCAAATTCAAGTGGCGCGATGAAGAATGGCTGGAGCGCCGCCGCGAGACGAGTTGGTTCGAGCGCCCAATGTCGATTTATGAAGTGCATTTGGGCTCGTGGAAACAGAACGTGGCAGAGGAAAAAGAAAAGCGCTGGCGCAACTACCGCGAGCTTGCCGACGAGCTTGCCGAATACCTCACGACGATGGGCTACACGCACATCGAGCTCCTGCCGATCATGGAGCATCCTTACGATCCCTCTTGGGGCTATCAAGTCACGGGCTATTACTCGGTAACGAGCCGTTATGGCTCGCCCGATGATTTCGCTTACTTCGTAGATTGCATGCACCGTCACAACATCGGAGTAATTCTCGACTGGGTACCGGCGCATTTTCCGAAAGACGATCACGCCTTGCGTTGGTTCGACGGCACCGCGTTGTTCGAGCACGAAGACCCGCGCCAGGGCGAGCATCCGGATTGGGGCACGCTCATTTTCAACTACGGCCGCAACGAGGTGCGCAACTTTCTCATCGCCAATGCGCTTTTTTGGCTGGAGAAATATCACATCGACGGTTTGCGCGTCGACGCCGTGGCCTCCATGCTGTATTTGGATTATTCGCGCAAAGCCGGCGAGTGGATTCCAAACAAATACGGCGGTCGCGAGAATCTCGAAGCCATCGATTTTCTCAAACAGATGAATGAAGTGGTGCACGGCAGATTTCCCGGCGCGCTCACGATTGCCGAAGAGTCCACCGCATGGCCCATGGTTTCGCGACCCACATATCTCGGCGGCCTCGGGTTCTCGTTCAAATGGAACATGGGCTGGATGAATGATTTTTTGCAGTATGTGGAAAAAGATCCCATCCATCGTCAATACCATCAAAACTTGATCACCTTCTCGATGATGTATGCCTTCACCGAGAATTTTATCTTGCCGCTCTCACACGACGAAGTGGTGCATGGCAAACGCTCCATGCTGGATAAAATGCCCGGCGATCTGTGGCGCAAACTCGCCAACTTCCGCCTCGCGATGGGCTACATGTTCGGGCATCCCGGCAAGAAGCTCACGTTCATGAGCAGCGAGTTCGGGCAATGGCGCGAATGGAATCACGCCGAGAGCATTGACTGGCATCTGCTCGAGGAACCATATCATCGCCAATTGCAGGAATACGTCAAAGACCTCAACCATCTCTATCGCAGCGAGCCGGCGCTGTATGAAGTGGATTATCACTGGGAAGGTTTTCAGTGGATCGATTTCAGCGACACGCAGCAGAGCTTAATTTCATTCATTCGTCGCGGCAAGAGCAATGACGAAGCGCTCGTTTTCGTTTGCAATTTCACGCCCGTGCCGCGCCAGGGCTATCGCATCGGCGTGCCCCTGCTCGGCTTCTATCAAGAACTGCTCAACAGCGATTCTGAGCATTACGGCGGCAGCAACGTGGGCAATCACGGCGGCGTGCACGCACAGGAAATCTCGCACCACAATCAGCCCTACTCCATCGTCATCGAATTTCCGCCGCTCGCGACGGTGGTGTTTAAGTGTCGGAAGAAAGAAGTAGAATAAACACTCATGCGAAGGAAGAGAATGAAATACACCGACGAGTCGATGGAGGGCGCCGAAGTCATCGATGATTTTCTTCCCAAGCCCGAAGAGCTTGCTTTTAGAGAAAACGATTCCAATCTCAGTGAAAGAGCATACCACATGACTCGACTTTTAAACAAAGCCTTTGAGAAAGCCGCGCTATTGCCGGAGCCGGACCAGATTGCATTCGCCAATTTTCTTTTTGCCGAGTTGACTTCCGACCAGCGTTGGCAGCAAGCGTTTGCTAACTCGCAAGATGCGTTGGAGCAATTGGCAGAAGAAGCATTGGCAGAACACCGCGCCGGCCGCACTATTGAACTTGACCCAGACAAGCTGTGAAGTCCAGAACGACTGAAAAATTTCGAAAGGCCTTTACGTTACTACCGGAGCAAGTGCAACGCCAAGCGAGAAACGCTTATCGGCTTTTTCGGCAGAATCCGCATCACCCAAGCCTGCGCTTCAAGCAGGTTCATCCGGCGAAGCCGATCTATTCGGTACGGATCAACATGGACTATCGCGCAGTCGCCGTTCGCGAAAAGATGAAATGATTTGCTTTTGGATTGGGCCCCACACGGAGTATGAGAAATTGTTGGCTCGAGTTTGACTTTGATGCAGCGATTGATGGTTGTGCAACCGCAGTGCTTCCCGTTAGCGTGTACATAGGAGTTTCAATTCGCGAAATCTTGAGTGCTCATCGAAAGGACGTCCATGAACGAAATTGTGGTTGCGGTGATTTTAGGAATTGTGGAGGGGCTCACGGAGTTTCTGCCGGTCAGCTCGACCGGGCATCTCATTCTCGTCGGCAACTGGCTGCAATTCACCGGAGAAAAAGCCAACACGTTCGAGATTTTCATTCAGCTCGGTGCGATACTCGCGGTGATTGGCTACTTCCGCGAACGCATTTGGAATTTGGTGCGCGCCGTGCTGGGCACGCCGATGGCGAAGGGTAATCCGCACGCGATGACAGTGGAGCAAGCGCGGCGTTTTGCTGCAGGCGTAATGCTCGCGTTTATTCCCGCGGCCATCGTCGGTTTTTTGTTTCATGATAAAATCGAAGAGCTGCTCTTCACGCCGAAAACCGTTGCCGCCGCATTGGTCGTGGGCGGCGTCGGCATCATTGCAATAGAGAAGCTGAAGCTGCGCGTGAAAACGGAGACGATGGAGCAAATGTCATGGGCGCAGGCAATTTGGGTCGGCGTGGCGCAATGCCTTTCGCTCATTCCCGGCATGTCGCGTTCGGCTTCGACCATTATGGGCGGACTCGTCACCGGCCTCAGCCACGCTGCCGCGGCCGAGTTTTCGTTCTTTCTGGCGATTCCGACCATCGGCGCGGCCACGGTTTATAGTTTGCTCAAAAATCTCAAACTGCTCAGCGCCGATGATGCGGTCGTGTTCGCTGTCGGTTTCCTCGTCTCACTCATCGTCGCGTGGGTTGTCATTGCGGCCTTCATGTCATTTATCAAGAAGCATAGCTTTGAATCGTTCGGATGGTATCGCATCGTGTTGGGATTTGCGATCTTGCTTATGATCGGAATGTAAAGTTGATCGTGGATAGTGGAATCGTGTTTGCGATCAACGATCCACTATCCACAATCAACAGGCAAACAAAGGGGAGGTGCATGGAATACAAACTGCAAATCAACAAATGGCCGGAAAACGAGCGCCCGCGCGAACGCTTGCTCGAACATGGGCCGGAGCATTTGTCCGATGCAGAATTGCTCACGATTCTGTTGCGTATCGGCGGCCGCGGCAAATCCGCCTATGATCTTGCCAAAGAATTGTTGATTGCGTGCCAAGGCTTGCACGGCCTGGATGCGAAAAGCGTGCAGGAGCTATGCGAGATGAAAGGCATCGGCATGGCCAAAGCCGCGCAAATCAAAGCCGCGCTGGAATTGGCGAAACGCCTGCATGAAGAAAAAGCGCCGCTCCGCGAATGTTTCCGCACCAGCCGCGAGGTGTTTGACTACATGCGGCTGCGCGTGCGCAATCAACCGCGCGAGCAGTTTTTCGTTTTGTTGCTCACCGTGCGCAACAAACTTATCGGCGAGAAAAAACTTTTTGAAGGCACGTTACACGAAAGCCATGTCAATACGCGCGAGGTCGTGAAGTTCGCCATCAACGAACAAGCGGGCAGCGTCGTGTTCGTGCACAATCATCCCAGCGGTGAGCCGTCACCCAGCCCCGACGATATTAGCCTCACCAAGAAATTGCAGCGCGCATGCACGGCCGTGGAGATTTGCGTGTTGGATCACATCATCGTGGGCGGCGATCGCTATTTCAGCTTTGCGGATGAAGGGATGCTTTAGAAGCTCGAAGATAGTAGATCGTAGATTGTGAGTGATTTCTTGAATGCACCATCTACGAACCACTATCCACGATCTACGATTATCAATTTTCGATCATCAAAACTTCTCATTCAAACCAAATTACCAAAACACAGCGTGAGCGAGAGCACCTCAAAAATTCGGCTGCTGCCGGAAGACTTAATCAACAAAATCGCGGCCGGCGAAGTGGTCGAGCGGCCGGCGTCGGTCGTGAAGGAATTGTTGGAGAACGCGATTGACGCGGGCGCAACCGAGATTACGGTCGTTGCGAAAGACGGCGGGCGCGCACTCCTGCAGGTGGTTGATAACGGCTCCGGCATGAGTCATGAAGATGCGCAGACGGCGTTTCAGCGCCATGCCACCAGCAAAATTTTCACACAAAATGACCTCGAAGCGATTCGCACGCTCGGTTTTCGCGGCGAAGCGCTGGCCAGTATCGCCTCCGTGTCGCAAGTAGTTTTGAAGACGATG
Source organism: bacterium (assembly GCA_037444905.1). Lineage (GTDB taxonomy): Bacteria > Zhuqueibacterota > Zhuqueibacteria > Zhuqueibacterales > Zhuqueibacteraceae > JABWAN01. The sequence goes on from JBBILN010000032.1 coordinate 68,954, forward strand.
GAGCGCGGCGCGACCGAGGCCACAATTATCGAGCTTGAAGGGGGCAATCTCACTGACGTTCGCATCGGCGCGAGTACGCCGGGCACGAGTATCACCGTCAAAAATCTCTTTTTCAACACCCCGGGCCGGCGCAAGTTCATCAAGTCGGCCACCACGGAGTATCGCCAGATTCTCGCCACGGTGAATCGCTTCGCCGTGGGCTATCCCGCCATTCAACTCACGTTCATCCACAACGACGAACTCATTTTTGATATGCCGATTGCGGCTTCGCTCGAAGAACGCGTGATTACGCTTTACGGCAGTCGCATGCGCGATGCGTTGCTCGCGATTCACGACCAAGGCCCCGCGTGCGAAGTGAGCGGCGTGGTGGGCAAGCAAAGCACGGTGCGGCAGCAACGCGGCGAACAATTTCTATTTTTGAACTCGCGCTATATTTCCGATCGCTCGCTCAATCACGCAATCGTCTCGGCCTATGGCGAGGTGCTCGCGCATGGCGGCTTTCCATTCTATGCCGTGTTCTTGCAAGTCGATCCCACGCGCGTGGACGTCAATGTGCATCCCTCCAAGATGGAAGTGAAGTTCGCGGATGATCGTTTGATCTATGCGATACTGCGCAACAGCGTGCGGCAAGCCATTAATTCCGCCGCGGTGATTCCAATCGAAAGCAACCTAATCCGAGCCGTTCCCGTCATGCCGTGGCCAGCGGCGCCGGAAATTCCGAATAGCGAAGGCGCAACGGAACCTGCGCCGTTACCTTCGCGTTACGTTCCGGATTTCAGAAGCAAACATCCCGGACGCCAACTCGGTTTTGAATTGAGCCGTGCGCAGAGCGCACCGCCCGCGGCCGCGCCGACAGGGTTGTTCGAGAAACGCGCCGAGCAGACGGTCGAGCGCGCCAATGTGTGGCAGATTCACAATCGCTACATTCTCTCGCAAATTCCCTCGGGGCTTGTGATCATCGATCAGCACGTCGCGCACGAGCGCATTCTATATGAGCAAGCACTGGAATCTTTTGCGCAACAAGAATCAACCACGCAGAACTTGCTCTTTCCCATTGTAATTGAACTCAGTGCGGAAGATTACGAAATCGCGCTGGAGATGACGCCTTTCTTGACCAAGCTCGGTTTTGCGTTCAAACCTTTTGGAAGATTTACTTTGCTCATGGAGGGCGTGCCCGCGGGTTCGCGTTTTTCAAAAGGTACGCAGGACGAGAAATCTTTTCTGAGGATGATCGACGATTACAAGCGCGGCAAGCGCGAGAAACTGGAGATCCGCGACAATATCGCGCGTTCGTATGCCTGCCATACCGCAGTGCGCTCCGGCGACCGTTTGACGCCGGACAGCATGAACGCATTGATTGATCAACTTTTCGCCACGAAATCGCCGTATTTCTGCCCGCACGGAAGACCGGTGATTATCAATATTCCGATTGAAGAGTTGGATAAGAGATTTGGGAGGATTTGAGACAAGAGCAAGTCGCCCAAAGAAAATTTCAGTATTCAGCAAAAGGAGAGAAGGGATGAAGCGCAAACAGATTTTTTTGCTGTTGATGGGGATTATACTCTTGCAGGTTGATTTCATCTCGGCCCAACCCAAACTAAAAATCTATATCTCTGCGGACATGGAGGGCCTCGCCGGCGTGGTGAGCGGCGAGCAGCTTGGGCCGACTGGGTTCGAGTATCAGCGCTTCCGCGAATTCATGACGCAGGAAGTGAACACCGCGATTGATGCCGCGTTCAAAGCGGGCGCAACGGAGATACTCGTGAGCGATTCGCACGGCAACGGGCAAAATTTGTTGATTGAAAAACTGCCGAAGAACGTAACCATCGTGCGCTCGTGGCCGCGTCCGCTCATGATGATGCAAGGCATCGACGCGACCTTCGACGGTGTGATCTTTATCGGCTATCACACCGGCACGACCAATCCCGAGGGCATTCGGGCACACACGATGTCGAGCGCCAATCTCGCGGACGTGAAGCTCAACGGCGTTTCCGTGCCGGAAGCCGGTATCAACGCTGCAATTGCGGGGCATTTCAACGTGCCGGTGATCATGATTTCGGGTGACGATGCGATTTGCAAAGAAGCAACGGTGCTGTTCGGCAATATCGAAACCGCGACGGTGAAATGGGCCTATGGCTTTCATTCCGCGCGCACGCTTACGCCCGATGCGGCGTGCGATCTCATTCGCGAAAAAGTCACGAAGGCCGTGCAGCGCATCAAAGAATTCAAGCCGTACAAAGTGCCAGCGCCGGTGCAGCTTGAAATCCGTTTCAAAAATTATCGCCCTGCGGAAGTGTTGAGCTATCTCTCCATCGTCGAACGCACGGACGCCCATAGCATCAAGTTTGTCGGCAAAGATATGATCGAGGTTTCGAAGTTCTGCGAGTTCGTGCTCACTTATGAGCCGGGATTGAATCCCTAAAAGCTCTTTGGTTTAAATTCAAAGCCTGAGGCGTTGCATCGGCCTCGGGCTTTTTTTGTTTATCAAGAAAAACGCTTTTGTTGCTCAATTAAAAACCGATTGCTATATTGCCCGCGTGAATCCGAGCTTTCCTAAACTTGAAAAGTTTAGGAAAGTTTTTTATAGACGAGAACCTTTCACATGAACCTCGATCCCCAATTGCGAACCGACAAGATCACGCCTGAGTTGATCGATTACATCGTCGCGAAGATCGTGCGAGAAATTCAGCCCGAGAAGATCATTCTGCACGGCTCCTACGCGCGCGGCGATTTTCACGAAGATAGCGATTTGGATTTGTTCATCATCAAAGGAGCAATGAATCAAGCCGCATGCTCGAACGGAAAGTTGATCGTCTCTTTTCCGGAAGGTTGTTCTCTCTTGATGCGCGGGTCCGCAAACCGACAGAAGTCGAGTGGAATTTTCGCGCACAGAATCCTTTTTATCTTTATCACCTCCACAAGGATGGCAAGGTGCTTATAGCGCGAACGAGGAGATGGAGTTGCTGCGACGAAAGCATGACTCCGATTTTGCCTTTGATAACAAGCTCCGCGCCGACGCCTTCCTCAAGACAAAAGAATCTCAACGACTGATTCGCAATTGGATTTCAGTCGGGCATGAAATGTTTTTATCCGCCCAAAGCGGGCTTGCGGCGGCATACGCACCTTATCGCACCGTGCGCTCTCTTTGTCACGACAGCGCTGATAAATATCTCAAGGCGTACTTGATTACAAACGGTTGGAAGATGGTGAAGACGCGAAATCTGAACGAGTTGGCGGAATACGTCGTTGCGGATGATGAAACTTGCAGCGCAGTTCTTCCTTCAATCAAAACTTTAGGCCGCAATCTTGGCGATCTCCCCTTCGAAGCAATCAACAAAACCGATGCTGAGGAAGCTATCTCTGCCGCGGAGCAAATCGAAAAGTTTGTGCTGCAAAAGCTCGCGGATTTTTTAGATGAACCTGAAGCTGTCATTTAGGATGGCTCTTTTTAAGCACTGAGAAGCATCTCCAGTGAGTAAAAAGATTCCTGCTGAATGACATGCTATTGAATTGACGACTATCCTTTCCATTGCATGCCCGCACGTCACGTCATTCTCGGCACTGCCGGACATATTGATCACGGCAAGACCGCGCTCGTCAAAGCACTCACCGGAGTGGATACCGACCGTTTGCCCGAAGAAAAAGAGCGCGGCATGACCATCGATCTTGGTTTTGCGCACTTCGGCGAGCATGCGACGATCATCGACGTGCCGGGCCATGAAAAATTCGTGAAGAACATGGTCGCGGGCGTGAGCACCATTGATCTCGTGCTCTTCGTGATTGCCGCGGACGATGGCATCATGCCGCAAACGCGCGAGCATCTCGAAATCTGCCGCTTGCTCAACGTGCAGCGCGGGATCGTGGTGCTCACGAAGATTGATTTGGTGGAAGCGGATTGGGTCGAGTTGATAAAGGAAGATTTGCGGCACTTGTTCAAAGGTACTTTTTTGCAGCAAGCGCTCATCGCTCCGGTTTCGACAGTGACAGGCGAAGGCATTGCGCCGCTGCGCGCGATAATAGATCGCATGATACAAGAATTGCCGCCGCGGCCGGATCGCGGCGTGTTTTGGCTGCCGGTCGATCGCACTTTTACAATGAAAGGATTTGGCACCGTGGTCACGGGCTCGGTTTTGTCGGGGCAGATTGCAGTAGGGGAGGAGCTTGAAATTTTACCAGAGCACAAGCGCGCGCGCATTCGCGGTTTGCAACGCCACGGCGTGAGCGTCAAGCAAGTGCAAATCGGCGACCGCGCGGCGATTAACCTTCAGGGTGTGGGCATTGAAGAAGTCACACGCGGACAGGTGCTCGCCGCGCCGAATTATTTTCGTGCGACCACACGTATGAATTGCCGTGTGCAGCTCTTGGCGAGTGCAAGCTCTCCTTTGAAAGAAAGAACGCGTGTGCGCGTGCACCTCGGCACGGCAGAGATTATGGCGCGCGTCATTCCTTTGGAAGGCAAAGAAATCGCGCCGGGGAAAACCGGTTATGCGCAACTCAAATTCGAAAGACCCGCGGCAGCGCGACGCTTGGAGGCGTTGGTGATTCGCCGTTATTCTCCTCCCAAAACCATCGGCGGAGGGGTCGTGCTCGACACCGAAGCACGCGCTCTTCGTCGCCGCGATACGAGCATACTTGCCAAGCTGCAGAGCCTGGAGAAAGAAGAACCCACCGCGTTGCTCGTCGCGCAATTTCTGTTACCCAACCGCTATGCGGTGACGCTTGAGCAATTAGCCGCAGAGACCGGACATAATAAAGACGATTTGCAAAAGCTTTTGCAAGCCCTCTTGCAGCAAGGCGTCATTCTCGCCGTAGGCAAGCGCGGCTTTATTCACAAACAACGTTTGGAAAATCTCTGGCATCAACTCGAGGGGCTGCTCGCGCTGCATCATCAAAAATATCCGATGCAACTGGGCATGCGCAAGGCGGAGGTGAGCGCCTCGCTGCCGCCGTTAGCGGATGCCGGCCTGATGAATTTGTTGTTGATGAATTATAAAGCCGCAGCCAAGCTGAAAGAAATTGATGCACATTGGGCTTTGCACGAGCACGAAATTCGGCTGTCGGATAAACAGGAAGCATTACGGCGAAGGATTGCCACGATTCTGTATGAAGAAGGCTTCGCCACGTCCAGCCCGGCGCAATTGGCGCAAAAGCTGGGCATTACTCTCACCGAAGTCTCCGAGCTTTTGAATGTGATGATTCTCTTGCATGACGTCGTTCGTTTGGAAGAAGACATTTGGTTGCATGTGAGACGTTTGGAGGAAGCGCGCAAAAGAGTGATTGATTATTTGAAGACACATCACGAAATTACCGTCAGCCAATTCAAGGAGCTGATCGGCAACGCCAGCCGAAAATTCGCAATGCCCATCGTGCAATACTTTGATGCAAGCGGTGTGACCGAGCGGCGCGGGGACATGCGCGTGTTGGGCGCGGAGGCGGAGAAATGATTAAAATCAGAGATGAAGATCTTCATGCAAAGCAGGATACGGACAAGATTTCCCGAGAGGATAGATCCTGTGAGGATCGAGTACGAGTCTAAAAGAGACCTGCTCGATATTGGGTTCGCGCCTAGAGGCGCAAAAGCAGCGCAAACCCTTACTGTTTCACCCGGCGTTCATGCAGACTTTGATGCAAATCAAAAGCTCATTGGCTTGTAGGTTTTGGATGCCGCAGAGGTCTTGGAGTAAAAACTGCAATTTGAAATGGCATTGCCTACTGATGCCCAGACGGTTTAACACGTGTTGAATATGAAAAAAATCCCTCAGACGACTCCTCCTGCGTGGCAGCGCTGTGCGTGGTGCGATCGTCGCATCAAACCCGACACCGAAGTCTTCGGCTGCGGCGCGCGCACGATTCCGGGCATTGATCTGAGCGCAAAGGAAGGCGAAATTCTGCCGTTGTATTTGGCGCTCTCGCATCGCACCGTGCCCGCGCTCGTCGTGCCGGAAGATTCGCAAGCGAAGCGCGAGGGGAACGATCTTTACTTTTTGATTTGCAGCGAAAGCTGCGGCCGCTCTTTGAAGGAAGCATTGGAAGAAGACAAAGATGCATTCGGCATCATAAGCTTGAATTGATGAATCACACCAAAGAAGAAATTGCCCGTCTCACCCACACCGTGCGCTGCGCGGGTTGAGCTTCCAAACTCAGCCCAACGGTGTTGTGGCAGGTATTGAGCAAAGTGAAAATGGTGGCGCTACCCAACGTGTTGGTCGGTTTGGAAAGCGGCGCGGACGCGGGCATTTTTCAACTGCGCGATGATCTCGCATTGGTGCAGACCGTCGACTTCTTCACTCCGATTGTAGATGATCCCTATGATTACGGCCGCATTGCGGCGACCAATTCGCTGAGCGATGTTTATGTGATGGGAGGAACGCCGGTTACTGCGTTAAACATCGCATGTTTCCCGAAGAACGGTGATCCCGATTGGCTCGTGGCGATTCTCAATGGTGGCATTGATCAGGCCGCAAAGGCGGAGGTGGCGACTATCGGCGGGCATACGGTGGAAGACGATGAAATCAAATACGGCTTGGCGGTCACGGGCACGGTGCATCCGCAAAAGATCATTCATAATCACACGGCACAAGTTGGCGATGCGCTTGTGCTCACGAAAGGACTCGGCACCGGAATTTTGAGCACTGCGCTCAAATTCGGTAAGCTGAATGAGCCCGCGATCAAAGCGCTCGTGCAAACCATGACGCGCTTGAATCGCCGCGCGAGCGAGGCCATGGTTGCGGTGGGTGCGCACGCGGCGACGGATATTACCGGCTTCGGTTTGGTAGGGCATGCGCACGAGTTGGCGCAATCGAGCCGAGTCACATTTCACATTGCTGCGCATGCAGTGCCGATTCTGCCCGAGACTTTGCATTGTGCGCAAGACGGCTGTTTGACCGCGGGCGAGCGTCGCAACGGCGAGTTTGTGCAAGAGCATTTGCGCGTTGCGCCGGAAGTTGATTCCTTGTTGATGAGTATCTTCAAAGATCCGCAAACCGCGGGCGGCTTGTTGATCAGCATGCCGCGCGAGCGTGTGCAAGAGTTTTTTGATCGCCTCGGCGAGGAGGCGGAAGACGCGCGGCAGATTGGCGAGGTGGTTGCGAAAGGAAAATTCACGGTGGAGATTTCTTAGCGCCAATCTATGGCCTGTAAACAGATCGCTCTGAATTCGTAACAAGTACTGCTAAACGCGTCGTTCACTTCGAACTGCGAGCGATGAAATCTCATCGTTGACGCTCGAAGACGAGCGTAATATAATTGTAGTCCGGGTTTTCGGTCGTTTGAATTGATTGCGTCAGTGATACCGGCTTATATCCGAGAACATCCTTAGTTGTCGCGTCAATAATCGCTTCTTCGAGTTGTGCGAAATAGTAATCATGAGTTGACCGAGGCTTTGCAGTCAGGAAAACGTTGTCATAGCGGTCCTCAGTTGCCCAGACACGATTGTCCACGCCGCCACCCCAGACGTGAAGTACAAACGTTCTTCCTTCAAAGCTGCCGTGCCAATCCTTCACTTCACAGGTTACACCCAACCAGTTGCTCATGATCCTTCCGCCATAATCGGTTTTTTCGGTGTTCAGAACAAAGCTTGAGTTGTCCGCAGTTATGGATGCTCCCATGGGATCAATATTAATCGCCAACGGCTTTCCGGCATCTAAGAGCGCAGGCTGTTTGGTAAACGGTTGGAACTCAAGCGTGCGTTCGTTTTCTCTAATCTTTTCTAAAAGATCCGTCGCCCACTTACTTAGTTCTTTTGCGTCTTCCGGTTGAGTCAGGCAGCACTGCCGATGTTTGCCGACGAAAGTCATATACGCTTGCGCCAAGTCCCATCTGATTTCATCGAACGCATGATGTTCGGGTGTGAGTTTGTTGGCTTCTTGAAGCTCCTCAATGGCTTCCCATGTACGGCCTTGGCCGAGCAAAACTTCTCCCAGGGTGCTGCGATAAATGACTTGATCCTTTCTTAGTTTCCCTTCCGAAAGTTTGATGGCGCGACGCGCATAGGTTTCTGCATTTTGCGCGATGTCGAAATCAGATGCGTATCTCGCCTGATGCTGCGGCCAAAGCAGTCGCCAGACCCAAAAGGTGTAGGCGTATCCGTTCAACGCCTGCACATTGTGCGGATCCAGATCAATCGCCGCATCATATTCCGCCAAGGCGCGTTGAAAGTACCACGGCGCAACTTCCGACTCTCTGAAAGCTTTCCGTTTGGCAGTTTCCCGATATTGGTCCGCTAGATTCAAGCGCGCCGAAGCATCGTCGCGCAGTTCCTGCATACGAGAACTATCGCCGAGATTGAAAGCTGCAATCGCGCCGTTTCCACGAATATGTATATCCGCGGGTGCCAATGCCAACGCACGATCATAATAGCGCAAAGCCGCTTGTCCAAATGGGCTGTGACGCACTCTGAGCTTAGTAATCCTTCCTTGCTTGACGAGAATACTGTCTTCCACGACGACATACGCGGAATGAAACCAGCCCGGTGTATCTGCAGCGAGCGTGTCGGTCGGGCCATAACAACGCAAGCCATTATTCACGAGAGACGACCACAATTCGTTTTTGCGATCGTAATGCACGCGGTGCGACCACAGCTTATGATTACGATCGCGATGAAAGCACAGCGTATCTTCGCGACTGCGATAATGTTCCAGACTAATTCCGATAAGGTTGAGAACCGAAGCTTGCGCTTGCACGATTCGTTGAATTTCGGCAGGCTTTTCCTGTTCCAACCAACGATAGAGCCGCACCGCTCTTTGCCCATAAAAATAGGCTGCCGGAAAACGTTCGCTCCAATAGGCGTTTAAGCATAAGCCATGAAAAGCAGAGGCGCGTGTGGGCAAATAAACTTTTTGCCGAGGAAAAAGCATGATGCGTTGCCATAAGCGCCTCGCTTCGTTGGTATAAGCAGTATCCGCACTTGCCGAATAAATCGGACGCGTTTGCACGGGCGCGGCCGTGGGATAATAATAATTGTCGAAATAGTGCAAATGATAGGCGAGCGCATTGTAACCCGCCACGAAGTTCGGATTCGCGTTTAAGCTCGCGCGAAACGCTTCCGATGCGGCTGCCGGCTGCCCGTCATATTCCAACGCAACCCCCAAGCGATAAAAAGCCAATGCGAATTTGGGGTCTGTGATCGTCGCGCGCTGAAACCATTGAATGGCTTTAGTCAACGAATCGAATTCCCCGCTTTCGAATTTCTCCATAGCTCTTAATCCCGCTTCAAACGGCTGAAATGCTGCCCAAGATTTGGTCATGCCCAGGGCGATCACGTTGGGATCTGTGCTCACCACCTTGAAGGCGAGTTCTTTCGCCAGTGTTCCAAGCGTGTCTTGCGGCTGCGGTCGATAAAGCGTCTGCATGTGCGCGCGGAACGCTAAGGCTGCGGCTTTTGCATGTCCTGCCCGCAACAATGCCAAACCCAAACACTGATGAGCCATTGAAAAGTGCGGGTCTTTGATCGTTGCCTCACGAAACCACGAGATCGCTGCGGCGAGCGAATCAAGCTCTCCGGCCTCGTATTTGTCGATCGCTCGCAGGCCGCGTTCTAAAGACAAAAGTGCATCCGGTACCTGCGTCACGCCTTTCGTCGTCATTTGCAGGTCGGTGCTGATTGCCTTAAAGACAAACTCCAGTTCCTCCAAGTTCGAAGGGATCTTGTTAACAAGCCGAGCCATCAAGGTGTCTTCATTCACCAGCGCGGAGTTATTGGAATGCATGATTGTTGCCTCGGGAAACTCCGCGCTCCAGCTTTCACTTTGGGAGGAACTGGCAAGTACTTTATAGCCGTCGAGTTTCTTGTGTAAGCTGCCGTTGATCACACGCACGCCGAGCAATGCGCGCATCGGCCGTTGAATCGGATCGACAAAAAAACTGAGGGGAATTTTAAAATCGCCATAAATGGGGATATCGGAATTCTTCGCGAGCATCGCATTCAGGTTGTCGAGGCTTTCGCCCAAGGGCATGATCTTTTCCGCTTTGGAGTTTGCGGCATCCGGTATCATGACTTCCGGCCGCAAGGCTTGGCATAATATTCCAATTTCTTTCAAAACCCGATCGGAGAGCGCATCGCTAAAGCCTTCCAAGCTTTTCACCCCCGGTGCAGCAAAGGGCTGGATGATCGTTTTTCCGGCGTTAAACACTTCGCTGAAAGCAATGAGCAAAACGATCGCGATGAGCGTTTTGATGATTGCGACCGCGGGCGAGTTGACGTGGATAATTGCAAGAAACGCCTTTCCCAATGCGGCGCCGATTTGCCGCATGCCTTTCCATGTCGTCATCCAGCCTCGGCGTGCGCGCGACTCCGGAGTAAATGCCTTGCCGGTACGCAAGAACGCATAGATTTCGTGCAGCACGCCGTCCGTGATCAACTCGGTCAGCACGGCCCAGGCGATGAAAAAAGTGCAAAGCGCGATGCCTGTGGGAATGCTCGCGATTTCATAAAACACGCCGATCAAGCTCGCGGCAATGATGATCAGATCAAGGAACAATAATTTGGGAAGAAGGCGCGGCGGTACGGACGCGGGCAGATCGATTTTCTTGCTCTGGAGTCGGACTTGCACATAGCGCACGCCGGCGATAATCAAAAACAACAGCAGCCAACCCATCCAAAAAGCAAAAGGGAGCAGGGTGGAAGTGATGCGCGTGAGAAGATCGGGATAAGCGGCGGGGGAAGCGAGAAAATAATTCGCGCTATAGAGCCCGAGCGCGGCCCACAGCAAAGCCGCGAGAATTTTCAGCCCACGCCACGGCCGTGACATATTGAGGTTGAGCGCTTGGAAAATCAGTATCGTGGCCAATGCGGCGCTCAATGGGAAAATCACATAGAGGCAGGCCGTCCACAAATCAGCAGACCGCGGGTCGTGCAGCAGTTCCGGCCGATGCATGACCCATACACAAATGCCGGCAACGAGCAATGATAATGTGCCGGCTCTGAGCCAGCCGCTTTTCGTATGCAGCAAGGTAAAGCCGCTTTCAATAAAGCTTGTGCAAAACCAGATGAGCAAAGGCGGCAGCCAAAGATCGTAAGCGTAGATGCGAAAAGGGTCCAGGTCTGCCGGATTGAGAGACAGCAAACGTAGCGCGGAAAACAATCCGACAGCGCCGCCAATAAGCAATAATGTTTGAACTCTAGAAGACCAGCCCGCGGCCATTCTCACGATCGCCCAGCCAAAGCCGAGTTGCACAGCAAAACTGAAAATCAATGCAGCCAATCCGATGCGACCGAGCGTGCCTTGTACCATAATGATGCCGAACTCCGGACTGAGCACGAGCGCGCCGGAGGTGAAAAGGACGTGGCCGACGATGCCGCTCAACGCCAGCGAAACGGTCAACAAACCGAACCAGCGAATATGGCGGGCAAGTCGAGATTGGAGAACAATAGAGGTGCCCTGAAGGAAAAGGACAATTGCCGTCACGAGTGTTATTGTCGAAACCACGATGTTCCCTTTAGTTTATGCGCCCAAGAATTTACGTGCAGGGTAAAGCGCCAAGATGGAGAGCTTGAGGGTTGGTTAGAATGATCTTGTTTTGGATTTGCCTTTCTTTACTTTACCAAGACGCTCCAGAACAATCAAAATTCACACTTTTTTTTTCGTCACCTCCAAACTTTGAGGCTCTATGAAAAGCGTTGTCATTGTGTTTTTACTTGCCTTCTTCAATCTCTCCGCCGTCGCCTCCGCCCAACAAGCTTCCACTTGGACCACCATTCAAGAAAACATTCTCAATCGCAATTGCATTTCTTGCCACGTCGAGGGTTCTTCGTTTGCGCGGCAATCGGGCTTGGTGCTCACTTCGGAGGCTGCTTATGATAATCTCGTGAGCGCGCGGCCGCAAAACAGTGCAGCGCTCGCCAATGGATTGTTCCGGGTGAGCGCCGCGGGCGGATTTGCGGGGTTGCAGCAGAGCTTTATTTGGGAGAAGATCAACGCCGCGGAGCAAAACCATTTTTATAACGATCATCCCGGCTATGGCCAGATCATGCCGCTCGGCATGCCGTATCTTACCAACGGCGAGCTGGCTTTCATCAAAGCGTGGATCGAAGCGGGCGCGCCTGCGAGCGGAGTGGTGGCGAGCACGGACGTGCTGAACGATCAAACCCGTTATTCGCCGCCGGAATTCAAAGAACTCGCGCCGCCGGTGAAGGGCATGCAGTTTCATCTCGGACCATTTGAGGTATGGCCCGCGCAAGTGCACGATCGCGAGTTCTTATATTTCGAGCCGCATCAAACGAGTGCAGAGCAATTCATCTCGCGCTATGAAATTTCCATGCGGCCGGGCAGCCATCATTTCATCGTCTTCAATTACCCGGCGGGCAAACCACAGCCTGCAGCGCGCGTGTTTCGCGATTTGAGGGACGCCAACGGCAACATCAATTTCAGCACAGCCTTCGAGTTGAATAATCTCTTTCCATTTCAATTTTTCGTGGGTACGCAAGCGCCGTATGTGAATTACTATTTTCCGAAAGACGTTGCCTTGCGTTTGCCCGCGGGTTCGGGCTTTGATCTCAATTCCCACTCAGTGAATCGTTCCGGTCAAACGCAGCGAGGTGAAGTGTACGTCAACTTTCACACGGTTGAGCGCAGCGAGGTGCAGCACATCGCGGATTATGACAACCTCGGGAATACCGACATCACGCTGCCGCCCAATCGCGTCACGACGATCAGCAAGACCTTCACGTTCAGTGAAACGCGTCACATTATTCAGATGTTCACACACGCGCACGAGCACATGGTGGAGTTCAGCGTCACCGGCGTAGGCGGGACGCACGACGGCGAGCTCCTCTATTGGACCAATGATTGGGCACATCCGCCGACGCTCGAGCTTGATCCGCCGCTCACGATGCAAGCCGGAGAGAAGCTGAAACTGACGACGACTTATAACAACGCCACGAATCAGACTATCCGCTACGGCCCGCTCAGCTCTGACGAGATGCAGTTTCTCTTCTATATTTACTATACCGGCGAAGTCAGCTCCGTCGCCGAGCATGAAGCCTTGCCGCGCCAATTTGTTTTGCACCAGAATTATCCCAATCCGTTCAATCCCAGCACGGAAATCAGATACTCTCTCGCGAAGAGCGGCCGCATAAATTTGACGCTGTATGACGTGCAAGGCCGGCCCGTGGCGGAGTTGCTCAAACAATTCCAGACTGCGGGAGAACATAGCCTGCGATTCGAGGCGCGCCATCTTGCGAGCGGTATATATTTCTACAAACTCAGCGCCAGTGGCGTCGCACAAACCCGCAAGATGTTGCTCGCAAAGTAGCCGTGCCCGGGCAGGTTTCGGAGCCCGTTGCCTCAAAATAAAATGTTACCCAAGCAGGTATAAGAAGTCTTCCCGTC
>JBBILN010000033.1:0-80945 GCA_037444905.1 bacterium
AACGACACATTGCTCAAAATGCTTCGGTAACATTTATTTTGAGGCAATGCGGGCGATTCTCCGCTTCAGAAAAGGACTTGAATTTTTGCCAAAGATTTATATACTCAGCTTCCTGTCTGGCCGGCCAGGCAGTTTTATGGGCCGCCCGAGGGGCGCTGCTTCCCTTTAGCCAAACGAAGTAGGTCAAATCAATAATGAGGTAAAGGAGATGAGTAAAGCTTCCAAGATCATGATCGAAGCGAAAGGCTTAAGCAAGTTCTACGGGCCTTTTGTGGCGATCAAAAATATTTCCTTCGCCATTCCCGAGGGGCAGATCGTCGCGTTCCTCGGGCCGAACGGCGCAGGTAAAACCACGACGATGAAAATTCTGAGTGGTTATCTCGCGGCCAGCGAAGGCGAAGCGTCAATTGCCGGCCTTGATGTCACGAAAGACCGGCTGGCAGCGGCGCAAAAACTGGGTTACTTGCCGGAGAATGGCCCGCTTTATCGCGACATGACGCCGCTCGAGTTATTAACCTTTTTCGGCGAAGTGCGGGGCCTGGAGCCGGCCACGTTGACGAAGCGCATCGACACCGTTATCAAACAATGCGCCTTGGAATACGTGCTGGAAAAGCCGATTGGCAAGCTCTCGCGCGGTTATCGCCAGCGCGTCGGCCTCGCCACCGCGCTCTTGCACGATCCTTCGGTATTGATTATGGATGAGCCCACCGCGGGCTTGGATCCGAATCAAATCCGCGATTTCCGCAAGAACATCCGCGAACTCGGCCGCTCGAAAACCATTCTGCTGTCCACGCACATTTTGCAGGAAGTGGAGGCCGTGGCCGACCGGGTGTTGTTGGTGCACAACGGCCAGCTCGTGTTCGACGGCGCGCCGGCGCAACTGCGCGAAAACGGCTCGCTCGAAGAGCCGTTCTATCGTCTCACGGGTTATGGACATGTTGAATCCACCGCCGTCAAGGAGGGCGCCGCCGCATGAATCTAAAACTCAATCTCAATAAAGCCGCCATCAAAGCCATCGTGCGGCGCGATCTGCGCATTTACTTCAGCAATCCCACGGGGTACGTTTTTATCACGCTTTTCATTTTCCTCAGCGCCATGGCCGCGTTTTGGCAAGAGCGTTTCTTCATGAACAATCTGGCCAACCTCGATCAGCTCAACAATCTCTTTCCCCTGCTGTTGTTGTTCTTTGTGCCCGCATTGACCATGGGCGTGTGGGCGGAAGAGCGCAAAGAAGGCACGGATGAATTGCTGCTGACTTTGCCCGCGACCGATCTCGAAGTGGTGCTCGGAAAATTTCTTGCCACATTGGGCATTTACACTGCCTCACTCGTGCTCTCGCTCAGCCACATTCTCGTGCTGTTCTGGCTGGGCTGGCCCGATTTGGGGTTGATGTTCGGCAATTATCTCGGCTATTGGTTCATCGGCGCCGCGATGATTGCAACCGGCATGCTGGCTTCGCTGCTCACTTCGAACGTGACCATCGCATACATTCTCGGCGCAGTGTTCTGTGCATTTTTTGCGTTCATTGACAATCTCGGCGGCTTGTTCAGCGAAGGCGTGAGGCGCTTCTTTGAGCCGCTGGGCGTATACGGCCACTTCGGCGATTTCTCGCGCGGCGTGGTGAGTCTTTCCGGCTTGCTCTATTTTGTGTCATTGACCGCAGTGATGCTGTACTTGAACGTGATTCTTATCAGCCGGCGCCATTGGCCGTTGCATGCCGATGGTTATAAAATGTGGCTGCATCATCTCGTGCGCGCGGTTGCGCTCGTAATCGCCGTGATCAGCGCGAATGCGATCATCAGCCGGGCGAGCTTGCGTCTCGACGTCACCGCGGAACAATTGCACTCACTCTCTAATGAAACCGAAAAATTGTTGCGCGAATTGCCGGAGAATCGCCCGGTGTTCATTCAAGCATTCGTCAGCAAAGACGTGCCGCAGCAATATGTAGAGACGCGCGAAAATTTGATGAGCTTCCTCAATGAAATGGATGCCGTGGGCGGTGAGCGCGTGCAGGTGCTGGTGCACGACACTGAGCCATATACCGAACAAGCGCGTGATGCGCGCGAGAAATTCGGCATCACGCCGTTCGAAGTGCCGATCACGGGCGCCGGGCGCGCGAACACCGCGCAGGTGTTCATGGGCGTGGCGGTCACGTGTGGTGCGGAAGAGCAAGTCATTCCATTCTTTGATCGCGGCCTGCCGGTGGAATATGAACTGGCGCGCAGCATTCGCATCGTGGCCAAGACCGAGCGTAAAAAAATCGGCGTGGTGAATACGGATGCGAAGCTCTTCGGCGGTTTCGACTTTCAAAGTTTCCGCAGCAATCCGGCCTGGCCTGTGGTGGAAGAATTGAAGAAGCAATACGAAGTCGTGCAGATCAATGCCACGAGTCCGATTACGGAAAAGGTCGATGGCTTGCTGGTGGCGCTGCCTTCGGCGTTGCCGCAAGAGGAGATGGATAATTTGATGGCGGCCATTCAAAGCGGCATCCCGACTTTGATCTTGGATGATCCGTTGCCGATCTTCGATATCGGACTTTCACCTTCAGAGCGCAGCGGCGCGAACACGAATCCATTCATGCGCAATCAAGGTCCGCCGCCCAAGCCGAAGGGCGACATCAATTCGTTTATGGCCAAGCTCGGCATCAGTTGGAACACGACTTCGATTACGTGGGACACGTACAACCCGCATCCCGATCTCGCGCAGATTCCGCCGCAAATCGTGTTCGTGGGCCACGGCAATCAAAACCCGGAAGCTTTTAATCCCAAAAACAACGCGAGTTCCGGCTTGCAGGAAGTGGTGCTGCTTTATCCCGGAGCGTTGCAAAACGTGACGAGCAGTGGCACGGAATTTCAGCCCTTGCTCAAAAGCAGTTTCGCTTCGGGCGTGTTGAATTATAATCAAATGGTGCAGCGCAGCTTCTTCGGCACGCAGCTTGTCAATCGCGGCTTTCGACTCATCCCAAACAACATCGATCAAGTCCTGGCCGCGCACATCAAGAGCGTCGGCGCGGACTCCGGCGGTTCCGGCAAGAAAACGAACGTTATTTTCATCGCCGATCTCGATTTCATCGGCGAACAATTTTTCGAGCTGCGCAAACGCGGCTTTGAGAATCTCAACTTCGACAACGTGACGTTCTTCTTGAATTGCATGGACATGCTGGTGGGCGATGAATCGTTCATCGCGCTGCGCAAGCGCCGCGTAAAACATCGCACGCTCGAAGCCGTGGAAGAGCGCACGAAAGAATATGTCGAGCGCCGCGCCAAAGAGGAGCAAGAGGCCGAAGCGAAAGCGCAAACCGAGTTGGATAACGCGCAACGCCGCTTGAACGAAAAAGTCGCGGAGGTGCGCCAGCGCGCCGGCCTCGATGAACAAACCATGCAAATCATGGCGAAGAGCGCGCAAGAGGCGGAGAATCGCCGCTTCGAAGTGCAAAAGGCCAATATTGAAGCGCAGAAGGAAGCACAAATCCAGCGCAGCAAGGAAAGCATGGAAGCGCAGATTCGCCGCATTCAGAGCAACATCAAAACTTTCGCAGTGCTCTTGCCGCCCATTCCCGTTTTCGTGTTGGGCGTGATGATTTTCCTGCGCCGCACCAAGCGCGAACGCGAAGGCGCCGCGGCGGCGAGAAGGCTGCGCAGTTGAATTTCAATGGCCGCCTTCTTCAATGTCATTCCGTAGGAATCTTCGCTAGGGCTTGAATGAGAGCCTATTTGAGGCAAGTGCCGTGCGCGTGAGAAGATTCCTCCAGAAAGACACGCGAGAGGGCGGGCGCTTCAATGAAAACTTACCAAGAACGTTTCTACAGAGATGAATATGAACGAAACCAAAAAAACGATGATCTTCGGCGGGGTTGCAATAGCGCTGGCTCTGCTGGCTTTTGTCACCGCGCCGCGCAAGGCGAAACCGAATGCCTTCCTCGATCAAGGCGAGGCGTTCTTTCCGCAGTTCACCGATCCGACCACGGCCACTTCGCTCGAAGTCATCAGCTTCGACGAAGCCACGGGCAGCGCCTCGCCGTTCAAAGTAGTTTTGCAGGAAGGCAAGTGGAGCATCCCCTCGCATTACAATTACCCGGCGGACGGCAAAGAGCGCTTGGCCAAAACCGCGGCCTCGGTGATCGACATCAAGAAAGATGATTTTCGCACGGACAATGTTGCGGATCACGAAGCCTGCGGCGTGCTGGATCCGCTGGATGAAAAAGCTACGAGCCTCAAAGGCCGCGGCCAGCGCGTCACGCTCAAAGGCAGCGGCGATCAAGTGCTCGCGGATTTCATCATTGGCAAACAAGTGGAAGGCCGCGAAGGATTCCGCTACGTGCGCGTGCCGGAGCAGAAACGCGTGTATGCCGTGCGCATGAACGCCGACCTCTCCACCAAGTTCAGCGATTGGATTGAAGCAGATTTGCTGCTTGTGAACAAAGACGACATCAAGCAAGTGGTGCGCAAAGACTATTCGATTGATGAGCGTAGAGGCACGATCGAGCAACGCGACAATCTGATTCTCGACAAGAATGACAAAAACGAATGGGCCGTGAACAATATGCCCGCGGGCCAGGAAGTTGACAATACCAAAATGGGCAACTTCCTTACGGCGTTGGATGAATTGACCATCGTCGGCGTGCGCCCCAAACCCGCGGGCTTGACGCAAACTTTAGAACGCGCCACAAACGGCCTCACGCAGGAAGACGTGATATCGCTGCAAGGCAAAGGATATTATTTCGCGCCGAACGGCCAGTTGTTTTCGAACGAGGGCGAGCTGCAAGCGCGCACGAAAGACGGCGTGACCTACACATTGCGTTTCGGCGAAGTCGTGTATGGCACCGGTGAGGCGGTGAGCGCGGGCGCGGATTCTGTGAATGTCGACCGCACCAAACCCGGCGAGAATCGTTATCTTTTTATCACCACTTCTTTCGACGCCAAAGCGTTTCCGCCCGCGCCGCCGAAGCCGCGCGATACTTCGTTCATGGACAAGCCGGATAGCTTGCTCACTTCCGCGGAGCGCGCGAACAAAGAAATGCAGAACAAGTATGATGAATGGGAACGCAACGTCGGCAAGGGCCAGAAGCTGTCGGAAGATCTCAACAAACGCTTCGCGAAGTGGTACTACGTCATCTCCGCGGCAAGCTTTGATAAGCTCAAGCTTGTGAGAAAAGATTTGTTGAAGGCGAAAGCGAAGAGTTGAGAAGGTTGATTGAGACAGTTTTGGTATGAAATAAAAAAGCAGGCTTTATCCGCCTGCTTTTTTATTTTGATTATTACGGGGATGAGTATAACAAATGCAACTACACCAACCTCTCCAACGCCCTCTTCACCATCACTTTCGTGAGCTGAATTTTATACGCATTCTGCGACATGGGATTCGCATTCGCGACTGCGGCGTTCGCGGCTTTGGCAATCACCTCGGCGGTGAGTTGCTTGCCGTTCAATTCTGCTTCAGCGTTTGCGGCGCGCCACGGTATCGGCGCAACGCCGCCAAGCACGACGCTGGCTTTCTTACAAGCTTTGCCTTCCATCTGCAACACGGCGGCCACGCTCACAATCGCGAAGTCGAGCGATTGCTTTTCGCGGAATTTGAGATACGTGCTCTTTGTGCCCGGCGCAGGTTGCGGCACGCGCACCGCAGTGATGAATTGATTCGGCTGCAGGATATGCTCGCGGCGAATGTTGTCAATGGGCAGCTCATAAAAATCTTCGAGCGTGACTTCTTCTTTGCCTTGTGGACCGAGCACGTCGAGGCTTGCGCCGAGCGCCATGAGCGCGGGCGCGGAATCCGAGGGATGCACGATAAAACTCGGGCCGCCGCCGAACAGGCAATGATATTTGTTCAAGCCATCAACCGCGTAGCATCGGCCGCCGCCCTTTTTGATGCACACAATATCCTTCGCGCGAAAATACCAGCAGCGCGGCCGCTGGCAGAGATTGCCGCCGAGCGTGCCCATGTTGCGCAACTGCGGCGTGGCAATGCTCTCGGCCGCTTCCGCGAGCGCGGCAAAATTTTTCCGCACCGAAGCATGCTCGGCAATCTCGGCGATGGTGGTGAGCGCGCCGATCTCCAAGCCCGCACCGTTTTTAATATAGCTCAAACCCGGAACGCTTTTGAGATTGATCACACGCTGCGGCCGCACGAGGCGCTCTTTGAGCATATCCAACAAATCCGTCCCGCCTGCGAGCAGCATGGCTTCGTCCCACTTCCTGCTGAGCAATGAGGGAACACTATCTAAAGATTTCGGGTTGATGAGTTCGAAATTGACCATGGGATTCTCCTGATCTTTTTGGAACGCAGATACCACGGAAAAGGCTGGGATAAAGCGGATAAAACGCTTGGTTCTTAACTTACCTTTTCAACCAAAAGAGATTGACTTTGTTCGTGTTGTCAAAAGCTCTTCGTTTGATTTGCGGTTACGGCCCGAAGTTGAGGCGCAAACCGACTTCAAAGCGCGTAGATTTTAGATAGTTCAGTAATTGCGCTTCATGTTCTTCCGCCAAACACTCGGCGCTTTTCACTTCAACAATAACCAAATCATTTACGAGTAAATCAGCGGAATAATGCCCGACGACCCGACCTTTGAAATAGACCTCTATAGCTGCTTCTTTGCGAGCCTCCACGCCGAGAGAACGCAGTTCAATTAGCAAGGCATTGCTTTTCCAGAAAACCATGACCTAAGCGTTATACACGTTGTAAAATGCTTTGATGATCACTTCGGTTATCTCAGCATGTTGGCATTCACCTTCCAAGATCAATCCCCTTCGATCCTTGCTTTTTCCGTCTTAATCTGCGTAGTGATTTAGCTGTTCAACGCGGCTAAAACCCGATCCGGCGTCATCGGAATTTCGCGCATGCGCTTGCCCGTGGCGTGATACACCGCGTTTGCAATCGCTGCCGCAGTGGGAACTTTCACCGGCTCGCCGATGCCGATCACGCCGCGCTCGGGTTGATCGGTGAGAATAACCTCGATCTTCGGCATTTCCAGCGCACCCGCGATTTTATAATTCTCGAACCTCGCATTGAGGTGCGCGCCCGTCACACGATCCATCAAACGCTCTTCGAACAACGCATACGACAAGCCTTGAATCACGCCGCCGTTCGCTTGGCTTTCTGCCGTCAAACGATCCAATACCAAACCGCAATCTTGCACCACGAGCATGCGCAGCACTGTGACGCGGCCGGTCTCGGTATCGACCTCCACTTCCGCAAATTGGCAACCGGCCACACCCGCAGAAGACAGGCCTTCCACCCATTCACCATTCACCATAATCGGCGTTGCGCCGAGCAGCGCACAAAGCTGTTTCCATGAAAGCGCTTTTTTCGCATCCGCATTTACGATAGCCTTGCCGTTTGCGAGCGTCACTTCATTCGTCGTCACGCCGAAATGTTGCGCGGCGAGCGCGAGCAGTTTTTCTTTCGCCTTCTCCGCGGTGTTCTTGATAGCGGGTGCAACCGAGGGCGCGGTCGTGCTGCCGCCGCTGCCGCCCGAATAGGGATAATTGGTATCGCCGATCAACGCTTTCACGGCTGTGATGGGAACGCCAAGCTCCTCCGCAGCAACCGCGGCGACGATCGTGCGCGTGCCCGTGCCGATGTCTTGCGTGCCGCAGCGCACCTCAATGCCGCCGTCGGGAAGAATCGTCATCTGCGCTTGCGTGCCGCGGCCGCCGGGCCACCATATTGCCGCGCCCAAGCCCATGCCGCGTTTGATCGGCCCGGCATCGGCGTTCGCTTTGGGCGCGCGCTTGTTCCAGCCGAATTTTTCCGCGCCGAGTTTCCACTGCATTTGTCGCGTTTTATTGGAATCGTTTTTCAAGCGAAACGCGAGCGGATCCATATTCAACTTTTCCGCCAGCTCGTCCATCACTTGCTCCATCACAAACGAAGCTTGCGGGCAACCGGGTGCGCGAAACGCGCGCGCCTCGCCGGCGTTGGTGAATACATCATAGTGCTCGGTGCTCACGTTGGGAATGTCTTCATACACAATCGGCAAACGAATGCGCGCATTCGGCGCCACGCCCGCAGTGCCATATGACTTCGTGCTGAACGCGATCACTTTGCCCTCGCTCGTTGCGCCCGCTTTTACGTGCACCAGCGCATTCGGACGATTGCCCGCGATCATCAAATCTTGCGATCGCGTGAGCATGAGTTTGACCGGCGCATTCGCGGCTTTTGCGAGTCGCGCGGCAATGGCGGAATAGCGGCCTGCTTGCAATTTGCTGCCAAACCCGCCGCCCATGTAGTCGCAAATCACGCGCACGTTGGTTTGAGGAATATTCAAAAATTTCGCAATCGCCTCGCGCACGGGATTGATGGATTGCGTCGAGTCCCACACCGTGAGCATGTCGCCCTCCCATTGCGCAATCGAGCCGTGCGTTTCCAAACACGCGTGCACTTGCACCTGCGTGCGATAGTCGCCTTCAATCGTCACCGCGGCCTGCGCAAAGCCCGCGGCAATATCGCCCTTGCCGTCTTTGCGCGGCTCGCGAATATTGGGTTGCTCGCTGAACACGCGCGCCGCGTTTTCCTGCATGGCCGTTTCAATATCGCAAGCAAAGGGCAAAACTTCATATTCAACTTTGATCAGCTCCAAAGCCTCGTGCGCGATGGCAATCGTGGTCGCTGCAACGGCCGCAACTTCTTCGCCGACATAGCGCACCGTGCCGGTGGGATGAATATCCGTGAGCACGGCTTTCACGCCGGGCAAAGCTTGCGCGGCGCTTGCATCAATACTTTTTATTTCCGCTGCGGGATGCGGAGAAGAAAGAATCGCGGCGTGCAACATTCCGGGCAGCGTGAGATCGAAAGTATATTTGGTCGCGCCGGAAACTTTGCCCGGGCCGTCAAGGCGCGGATAGCGTTTGCCCAAATACGTCATTTGATCGAGCGGTTTCCAATTCGCCATGATCAGCTTCTCCTTTCTGCCGCAGATTTCGCCGCGGCCAGTGCCGCTTCAAACACGCGCGGATACGTGCCGCAACGGCAGAGATTGCCCGAGACCGCTTTGCGCACCTCCGCTTCCGAGGGATTCGGATTTTGATTCAGCAACGCGCGCACGGACATGACAAAGCCGGGCGTGCAGAAGCCGCACATGAGCGCATCCTTTTCCACAAAGGCTTGCTGCACGGGATCGAGCTTGCCGTCTTTAACCAAACCTTCGACGGTGAGAATTTCTTTGCCAATGGCGTCGCATGCCAGTGTCATACACGCGAGCACGGGCTTGCCATTCATTAACACCGTGCACGCGCCGCATTCGCCGCGATCGCACACTTCTTTCGGCCCGGTGACTTCCAAGTTATAGCGCAACGCCGAAAGCAAAGTGGTGCGCGGCTCGACTTCGACGGCGCGCATTTGGCCATTGATATTCAGTTGAATCTTGTTAAAGCCTTTGAAGCTTTCGGCTGGTGCGATTGGCTCTGCGTTTGGCGGTGTTGCAGCCGCGCCGAGCAATGCCGTGCTCAGCGCACCGCCGCCGGTGACTTTGAGAAAATTTCGGCGTGAAAGTTTTGGAGGAAGGAGCGCCGCCTCTTGTTCTCCGCGCTGCTGCGGGGAGTTGTTCTCGCGTTCTTGCATGAATGGCTCCCTTGTTTGAGGCTTCGTTGGATTTGAAATTCGCCTGAGCATATCGAAAAACGGCTGGAATGTCAAGCGAAAAGCCGGAGAATTTCAGTTACGAGCGCGCTAGCGCACAGCTTTCGGCACAGTGAGAGGAACTGCTGTTTGTGTTTTTCTTCTTGCTTGTCGCTGCGCGTTCTTGCGTATCATCTTCGCTTGTTTACCGAGGGGGGCTAGTTGACCTAGCTGACTCAAAGCGCTTCGCAGATTTCAAAAAGCAAATGCCGTCGTCCGCTGCGACCATGTTGTCGTCGCCGCTGGCTTTGTTAAAACCGTTCGCACTGGCGCGCGTGCGAGCGCCGAATGAAAGTTGTTTTCCAGTCTTGTCGTGCACGGGATTGGCTTGTTTCAAGGTGGTCTCAAGCGGGAAAGATGATGCCACGGCCAATCCGTAGCAGAGCGGTGTTATTCAAAAGTTCGGTGTTGCTATTGAAGCGACTTCAATTTTAGATTCAAGCAGAATTTAATTTTCAGTGAGGTGAATAGACATGACTTCTTCACAAGCAAGCACAATAGCCTCAAGCACGCCCGCGCAATTTCATCGCACAGAAGAAGCGACGGTCGCGATCAAACCGCAGTATCACAACCTGCTGAGCGACTTCGGCAACCCCGCAGAGTTGGCGAATTACGCCATCGAATCCTACCTCGTCACCAAGATTCTAAAATATATCGAAGAGTGCAAGGCTGAAATCAAAAAGTATGAAGCGAAATTCGGCTGCTCATATGAAGAGTTTTATGGCAAGATCACGAGCCGCAACGGCAAAGAATCGGCGTTCATGTTGCAAATCGAAAAAGAGCATCCCACCTACGAAGACGACTTCATGACCTGGGGCGCCTTCCATCGTGAACTGGAGAAGTGGAACGACGAGATGAAAAAAATCTTGGCGAGCTGATCGATCTGCTCGAAAGCGCTTTCGAGGAGGTTCGCATCGTTCAGCAAAGAGCAACGGAAGCGCTCTTTCTGCTGCGCGGCGAAATCGTCGTCGCCGGCTTCGACAACTCCGAAGATCGTCGCGCGCAGATTCTGAAGTATGGCAAACGGAATTGGAAGAAGCATTTCCGAAAGCGTGTGCCGCATCAGCACACGTTTGATCGCAAGGAGATGCGGCTTACCGATGAGATGGGCGTCGTTGACTTCATCGCCTGGCTAAAAGACCATTTGGATACATACCTTGCCGATTATCCTGCCGATTCGATTAGGAATGCTTGACCCTCTGCTACACTCGCCCGATTCACTTCTCGTTAGACTCCGCCATCTTCGCTGTGCACGATCATCCCCTCATCTCCCACGGCCCACACTTTTTCTGAATTGGGCAGAGCAAAGACGTCGTTCAAATTCGAAGTGATCACGGGCAGGCGTTTGAACGCGTTGCGTTCGAGGGGATATTTCCACCAATCCCAGCTCAAGGCTTGCACGGGTTGAAAGGGATCGGGGCGAGGAGATTGGCGGTGGGCGAGGAAAGTGAGCAGAGCAAAGACGAGGATTGAGGATAGAAAATAGTACGAGCGCGTGTTCGCAAAAGCCGCGCGTGAGGCCTGGCTTTGAGCACCGGATGAAGATTGTTTTCTAATTTTGTTCGGCGCGGGGTTGGCTTGTTTCATGGCGGTCTCGTGCGCGAAAGATCATGCTGCGGCTAAGCCGCAGCAGAGCGGCTTGGAGTAAAGTTCGGTATTGCTATTGAAGAGATTCGGCCATAGATTTAAATAAAATTTTCAGGAGAAGCAAGATGGCAATTGAAACGATCCATTTGAGCCAAGACCGCGCGTTGCCGCCGGCTCTCATGGCGCACCTCGGCGTTGACGTGCAGCAGCCGATAAAAGCCGTGCGCGGCAAGATGGGGGTATTGTTGCTCAAAGAGTCGGCTTCTTTGAGCGATATTGTTTTTGCATTGGAAGAGATGAAAAACCTCTACGCGAATGAGCTGAAAGAACTCGACCGCGAATGGGAGGATTTCACCCTTTCCGAGGAGTTGTTGAACTCAAATTTCTAACCGAGGGGAGAGCGTGAAACCCGAGCTTGCGAAAGATTTTTCGCGCGGCAGCATTTATTTCGTTGACCCTTTGGCGCCGCTGGTCACGTGCCCGAGTTGTCGCCATCAATTCGTCGCGCTTTATGCTGCGCAAGTGGAGAAGTTCACTTGCGAAAAGTGCGGCAGTGCTTGCGACCCCGATTTCGTTCACCGCGGCAAGCGCCCAGTCTTGATCGTCCAAAATCCCGCCTTCGATTTCTTCAACACGATTTCGGTGCTCCCCATAACCTCACAAGAAAAAGCGAGAGGCAAAGTCGGCGCTGTTCATATTTCTAAAGGCAAGTCCACTGGCTTGGAAAAAGATTCGTGGGCGTTGGCTTGGCAAATACGCACGATCAACAAGAATCTCTTTTTCAAAGAGAACTATCTTGGCAAAGTGTCCGGCAAGAAGCAAAAAGAGATCAACGCCGCTTTGCGAAAGCATCTGCTGCTTTGAGAGGGCAGTGCTCACAACGCAAAACAAGATTCTAAATTATATCGATGAGTGCAAGGCTGAAATCCTTTACAGCAGACAACCTTGTCCTCAATCCGCCTCCTGCTGCACCCACGTCTCTCCTCCATCTTCGCTATGCACGATCATCCCCTCATCTCCCACGGCCCATACTTTTTCCGAATTGGGCAGAGCGAAGACATCGTTCAAATTCGAAGTGATCACGGGCAGGCGTTTGAACGCGTTGCGTTCGATAGGATATTTCAACCAATCCCAACTCAAAGCTTGCAGGGGTTGAAAGGGATCGGGGCGAGGGGCTTGCTTGTGGGCGAGGAATGTGAGCAGAGCAAAGATGAGGATCGAGGATAGAAAATAGTACAAGCGCGGGGAGCGCCAAAAGGCAGAGGTGTTGGTTCGCGTCGAACGCGGTGTGGGCCTCGTGCGAACGTTGCGTTGCTTTTGCGGTGCGCTCATGGGCGGCCCTCTTTGATCAAATTTGAGCGCGATAAGAAGAAAGATTCATGCTACGGACCAATCTTCGATCTTGAGTTCCGGCACTTTTTCGAAATCAGAACGGTTACGAGTCACCAAGATACTTTGCGTCGACAAGGCGAGGGCGGCAATGCGCAAATCCTGACTGCCGATGCGAATCTTTGCTTGTTTCAGGCTCTCATACTTCGCGTGCGCAACAAGATCAAAATCCAGCACGCGAAGGCTTGCGAAAAACCGAATCGCTTCGTGCAAAGCGAGACACGCTTTGGTATAGGTCTCAGGATTGCGAGCGTTTTTGATCTGACTCAAACGACCACGCAACTGTTCTTCAACAGTGGTGATGGCAATCGCGCGTTGCTCCACAGGCGTTGCCAAAACTTTTGCAACCACTTTCGGGTGCCGGCGCTGGAACAGGCTGAGGTGATCGGTGTCGAGGATGAACAGATTCACTCTTGCTCCTGCTCGTCGCGCTCTCTGCGATAAGCTGCGACTTCGGCGAGAAAATCATCGAACGTCGGATCATCTTCCCACATGCCTGCAAATTTCGCCCAGGGGTCGTTGGCATTTTGCGCAAGGTCGAGCGTGACCAACTCGAATTGCGCGAGTTGTTGCATAACGGCTTCGCGTGCACTTTTCAGCACATCGTCTTTGGTCGAGCCTTCGATCGTTAAACTCGGCCAACCGAGCACTGTTGCTACATATCCCTTCGGCACAGCGGGGCGTAATAGGACATTGATCTTCATCTTGTTTTCCTTAATAATTGGCCTTAATTGGCCTTTTAGAATGGCGTCTTGTGCAATATACATTGACAGTGGCCGCAAAGCAAGAGACTCTTGCAGAAGGGAAATTGCAAAGACGTCGTTCAAATTCGAAGTGATCACGGGCAGGCGTTCGAACGCGTTGCGTTCGAGGGGATATTTCCACCAATCCCAACTCAAAGCTTGCACGGGTTGAAAGGGATCGGGGCGAGGGGATTGGCGGTGGGCGAGGAAAGTGAGCAGAGCAAAGACGAGGATTGAGGATAGAAAATAGTACGAGCGCGTGTTCGCAAAAGCCGCGCGTGAGGCCTGGCTTTGAGCACCGGATGAAGATTGTTTTCGAATTTTGTTCGGCGCGGGGTTGGCTTGTCTCATGGCGGTTTCGTGAGAGAAAAATCATGCTACGGTCAAACGTAGCAGAGCGGTTTATCCCAAAAGTTCGGTGTTGCTAATGAAGATTCTAAAATATATCGAAGAGTGCAAGGCTGAACTGCAAAAACCTTCTTGACTTCCTACGATCCCTTCTTTACTTTACCCGTACAACAAAACCGGAACTTCGTTTTCACTCCCAACCGGCGCGATCATGGAATCCATTGCCCCCGAAGAAAAAAAGCTCGAAGAGTTGATCGAAAAAGCGGTGCGCAAGCATCTCAAGGTGGATCTCCAGGACATGGATGAAGTCCGCCGCTCGCCTGCAGCCTCGATCATCCGCATCGAAAACCGGTTGGATGCAATCGAGTCGCGAATGTCGCGCGATATGGTCACGCGCGGGGAATTTCATGAAGCCTTCGGGCAGTCTAACTCGCGATTGTCACGGCTGGAGGCGACGGTAGAAGCGCTTCAGACTTCTATGGTAACTCGCGCCGAGTTCAAAGACGAAATCTGGAAGCTCAAGCTGTATATCATTCTTTTAGCCGTTTTGATTGTGTTGACCAATCCCACCGTATTGGAACTCTTCGGAAAACTCTTGGGCCTCGTCAAATAGCTCGTCGAAAAAATTGAAAGCTTCAAAGCAGGCTTTCAATCTCACCGGTTCGATTCCTCTTGCTCTCCTGCTGCACCCACGTCTCTCCTCCATCTTCGCTATGCACGAATATCCCCTCATCTCCCACGGCCCACACTTTTTCTGAATTGGGCAGAGCAAAGACGTCGTTCAAATCCGAAGTGATCACCGGCAGACGCTTGAACGCGTTACGTTCGAGGGGATATTTTAACCAATCCCTACTCAAAGCTTGCACGGGTTGAAAGGGATCGGGGCGAGGGGATTGGCGGTGGGCAAGGAATGTGAAGATAGCAAAGACGAGGATCGAGAATAGAAAATAGAAGGCTCGCGAACTATAGAAAGCCGCGCGCGGGGAGCGCATGAAGGTGGAGTGGCTTTCGCGTCGATGTTGCTTTGCTTTTGCGGTGCGCTCGTGGGGCGGCTATGGTCAAATCAAAATTATTTCGCCGAGATGGACTAGTACAATTTAGATCGCGGGACTCTCCAGAGCGATTTCCTTTGTTAACTCATTTCACTGCTTCGGTCGTTCTAAATCCAATTTGAGCGCGACAAAATGATGATAGTCGTTGGCCCACCCTACGAAGTCCGCGCTGTCCTCCATTTGTCCCTTCGCGTATTGATCGAAAAAATCTTCCGATGACATGCGATGCCGCGCTTCGAACGCGCTCAGTCGTTTGGACACGGCGACGAGGGCTTCGACCGGCGAATCGTATTCGATGCGGTGTTTTTGCATGTTCATTCCTTCCGTTGAAACGAATTCGATTTCACGACAATATGCAGCGGCAAAGCACATGAGGCAAGACTGGGAGGCGCATAGAGCATGCACAAGGAGCATAGCCCAATGCACGCCATGCTCCTTGCGCCAAGCCTTCACGGCGCGAGGTTCACGCCCATGCCCACCTGCTGCAGCATGAACGCATAATCCAACGCAATCTCACGCAGGCGATCATAACGTCCCGAAGCGCCGCCGTGGCCCGCGCCCATGTTGATCACAAAGAGCAGCGGGTTCGAATCGGTCTTCAGCGCGCGCATCTTCGCCACGTACTTCGCCGGCTCCCAATACATCACTTGGCTGTCGTTGAACGAAGTCTTCACCAACATCGCGGGATAATTCTTCGCGGCGAGATTCGTGTACGGGCAATATTGTTTGATGTAATCATATTCCTCTTTCTTTTTGGGATTGCCCCACTCTTCAAACTCCGCGACCGTGAGCGGCAGCGACTCATCGAGCATGGTGTTGATCACATCCACAAACGGCACGTGCGAGAGCACGGCTTTGTATAAATCCGGACGCAGGTTCGTGACCGCGCCCATGAGCAAACCGCCCGCGCTGCCGCCTTCGATGATCAAACGATCCTTCGCCGTGTATTTCTGCGCAATCAAATGTTCCGCGCACGCGATGAAATCCGTGAACGTGTTCATCTTCGTCATCATGCGGCCTTGCTCGTGCCACGCTTTGCCCATCTCGCCGCCGCCGCGAATATGCGCAATCGCCACCACGAAGCCGCGATCGAGCAAACTCAAACGATTCGAACTGAACGTGACGGCATAGGGGAAACCGTATGAGCCGTAGCCGTTGAGCAACATCGGCGCGCTGCCGTCGCGTTTGAAATTCTTTTTGTACACAAGCGAAATCGGAATGCGCGTGCCGTCTTGAGCCGTGGCGAAGACGCGCTCGGAATTGTATTGCGCCGGATCATAGCCGCCGAGCACTTCGTTTTGCTTCAGCAAATAACTCGTGCGCGCGCTGATCTCGTAATCATAAACCGAGTTGGGCGTGACCAGCGATTGATAGCTGTAACGCAGCAAGCTCGTATCATACTCGCGGTTGGTGGAAGAGAACGCGCTATAAACCGGCTCGGGAAATTCGATATAGTGGCTCTGGTTGGTTTTGAAATCCGTGATGCCGATTTGCTGCAAACCGTTTTTGCGTTCATAGAGCACGTAATGATTCGCAAAGCAATCGAGACCTTCGAGCATCACCTCGTCGCGATGCGGCACGACTTCTTTCCAATTCTTCTCATCGACATTATTCACCGGCGCGGCCACGAGACGGAAGTTGCGGCCGGTGTCGTTCACGCGAATGTAGAAGCGGTCGCCGTGATGATCGATATCCAACTCGCGGTCTTGTTTGCGCGGCACGAGCATCTGCCATTCGTTGAACGGCGTATGCGCGGGCAGAAAGCGCGCCTCGGTGGTGGTGAGACTGCTTGAATAAAAGAGCAAATAGGCTTTGCTGCGCGTGCGACCGCCGTACACATTGAAGCGCTCGTCTTTTTCTTCATAGAGCAAATCATGCTTCTCCGAACCGAGCGCATGGCGATAGAGGCGATACGAACGCTTTGCCGCATCTTTCGTGGTGTAAAAAAGCGTTTTGTTGTCCGCGGCCCAAAACACGGAACCGACGTCCTCGGCATGATCGGATAAAACCTCGCCGGTGCGGAGATTTTTGATTTGCAAATTGTACACGCGAAAGCCGGTCGAGTCCGTGGAGAACGCGAGCAGGTTGCCGTCGTCGCTCACTTCATAAGCGCCGAGGCCCATGAAAGTTTTGCCCACGGCCATTTGGTTGAGATCGAGCAGCGTTTCTTCGGGCGCTTCGAGCGCGCCTTTTTTGCGGCAATAGATCGCATATTGCTTGCCCTGCTCCGTGCGCGAGTAGTAGTAATACTCGCCGTAACGATAGGGCACGGAGAGATCGGTTTCTTTGATGCGGCCGAGCATTTCTTTATAGAGCTGCTCTTGCAGCGGCTTCGTGTCGGCCAACATTTGTTCGGCATACGCATTCTCGGCTTTGAGATAATTGACGACTTCGGGATTGGATTTCTCGCGCAGCCAGAAGTAATCATCCACGCGCACGTCGCCGTGAATGGTATCGCTTTTGGGTTTCTTCGCGGCGAGGGGCGGCGCGGTTTGGGCGAGAGTGATTGAGGTCATCGCAAACATCGTGAACGCGGTGAAGGATAAGACGGCCTTCGATAAGGCGAATCGGATCGAGTGACAGCGCAACATGGTACTCCTCCTAACTGAGATGGGCTTAATTAAACCATTGTCGAGAAAAGCAAAAAATCGTGCGGGAAAATAAGAAGATTTCGCGTGGAATGATAGCGCGAATTGCGCGATGGAGAAAACAACATTGTAAAGGGAAAACAAAAAGCCCGAGCTCACCGGAACAGCTTGGGATAAATCACCCCATTCGCCACGGCGACAATGGGAAACAAAATGAGCGCATCGAGCATGCTGTAGAGATAAAACGGTTTCACCGCGTCGTTGAAGTGATTCATATAAACCGCGCTGAGGCTGAGGAAGAACAAACACGAGAGGCCGTAAATCTTCAGGCTTTTCGCAATGAATCCGCCGTTCACCTTCGGATGCGCGAGCTGGAAAATCCCGGCGGCCGCGAGCCAGAGCATGAAGTTGTAGAAGAGTGAGATCGCGAAGTCCGTGCCGGTGAAATCGTTGTTGAAGCTCTCGGGAAATTTTTCCATCACACCAAACATGCCGGGAATGACGAAGCGCCCCTCCAAAGGATACGCGAAGACATAGCGCACGACATTGAGCAGGATGACGAGCACTAGAAATTTCAGGAGGGTTTTCATGAGAAACTTTCCGGAAAGGAAAAAGAATGCTCCCGCCTCGGCTTGGCCGAGGCTTCTTCAATCTGCGCGCTGTTTGAAGCATGCCTCCCGACGCGTTGCATTGCGGGAGCATTTCTTCGCGCTTCAAACTTCGGTGTAGCCCGTGCCGAACGTGCGTTCTTTGTAGCGTTTTTCGCGGCCGCAGACCGGGCACATGTACATTGCCGCGCCCCACGCGCTGAAGCCGGTGAATTGCATCCGGCGCATTTGCGGCCTCGGCTTGTTGTCCGGCCCGAACACCTGCTCCGCGCATTGTTCGTACTTGCAGAAGACTTCGAGGTTTTCCCAATCTTGTTCGCTCATGGTGCAACCCTCCAACTAGGTCAGCCACTTTACTGCAGGATGGTGAGACAAAAAAATTCGCTGGTTGCGGATTCTGGCGATACGAACTTTGACGAGGGGCTAATCAAACACTCCATGCGATCGGCAATTCGACCTCTACGCTTGCGAGGCGCGCGGTCTCGCCGTTGAGAGGGATTTCCTGGTATTGCGCCAAAGGCTTTTGCGGCTCGTCCAAACGATACGCGCAAATCAGCCGACCCGAACGCTTGCCGGTTTCAAACACAAAATATTCGTTGACGCCGAGACGCTCGTAAAGATAGGCTTTGAAATAGAGATCATAGTCGTGCGTGTCTTTCGAGACGATCTCGCCGATCCACACGGGCACGCGAAAGCGATTGTCGAAATCTACTTCGCGCACGACGCAAACATCCGGGGCATAAGGTGAAGGCATGAGACCTTGTTTGAGAAGGTGCGCCACCGTCTCTGCGATGAAACTCGGCGGAGCGCCCAAATCCAACAAACGTTGCTGCATGTATTCGTGCGGGTCGCCGTTTTTGAAATGTCCGAGGGATTCCATGGCTTCAGGAGAAATATAACTAAAGGTGTCATACAGCACGGCGAATCCGTGAGGGAGGCGTTGTTCGAGATAAGTGCCGAGGCGATTGGCAAACAGGTTATGCTCGGGCATACCGGCGGGTATTTGAATGATTACCATTTTTCTATTCTCCTTCTGATGGCAGCACGAGGCGTAGCGTTTTTTGAAAAACTCCAAACGCCTCCTTCCCCCACAAACAAAAGCTCACCGTCTCCAATCCCGATTCGCCTTTGAGATATTCAATTGTTGTCATGAGCATCAGGTTTGCACAACGATCCATGGGATATCCAAAAATGCCGGTGGAAATGGCGGGGAAGGCAATGCTTTTGAGATGATGTTGATCCGCGAGCTGGAGGGAGTTCCGTGTGGCGTTGCGAAGTTTGTTGTCTTCATCGCCTTCGCCCATCATCGGGCCGACGGCGTGAATGACATGTTTGGCTTTGAGATTGCCGCCGGTGGTAATGACCGCAGTGCCCACCGGCGTGCCGCGGATTCTATCGCACTCGGCTTGAATGGCCGGGCCGCCTTTGCGGCGAATCGCGCCAGCCACGCCGCCGCCGAGTTGCAGCGCCGAGTTGGCGGCGTTGACGATTGCATCCACCGCCATCTCGGTCAAATCGGCTTCGAGCAATTGCAGCGTGGTGTTGTGGATTTTAACTTCCACCGCGAAAGTCCTCAATGAAACTGTCGATGAGATAACTGAAATCCTGCCACTCGATCCAATAAATGAACAGCGCCATGCCGATCATCACGAGCACGGCCATGAAACGATGCGGGCGTTTGGGCGGCTCGGCATTCAACACCGCCATCACGCCCAGCGTGACACTGCCGAGGCCGATGATGCCGACATACGTGTGTGAGCGCAAAACAAACCCCAAGAGCAAGCCGATGAGCAAGCCCGCCATCATCTCGCCGAAGAGCTTCATCATGCCGGGCCATGCCTGCATGGACTTAAACGAAGCTCCAAGCCATATGCTCAGCAAGATGATCAACAAAAAAAGCGAAACATTGAAGCCGGAGAAAAAAGACTGAAGGTCAAAGCCGTCGTTCATGCGTCGTCCTGAGGTGGTTAATTCCGTGAATAAAACTTTCCAAAACTTGAAAAGTTTAGGAAAGTTGTTTTGCCGGTTTATTGCGAGCTCAATACCCCACCGCGGCGCCGTCGTCGGAGCGCGGGTCTGCCGCGCCTTCGCGCAAACCGGTCGCGGGATCGATCATGATGCCCATGGCCCGGCCTTGACTGCGCGAGGAGCCGGAGAGGCGCACGTTGTGGCCGAACATTTCGAGCAAGCGCAGCGTTTCCGGCGACACGCCGAATTTTTCTATTGTGAGCCGATTCGGCAGCCATTGATGGTGCACGCGCGGCGCGGCAATGGCTTCCGAAACATCCATGTTGAAATCGATCACGTTCACGATGGTTTGCAACACGGTGTTGATGATCGTGCGTCCGCCCGGAGAACCGGTGAGCAAATACGGTTTGCCATCTTTCGCGACGATGGTCGGCGTCATGGAAGAGAGCATGCGTTTGCCCGGCGCCACAAGATTCGGCTTCGTGCCGATGAGGCCGGTACTATCCGTGCGGCCCGGTTGCGGATTGAAGTCGCCCATTTCATTGTTCAACAAAAATCCCAAACCCTCTGCCACGATCTTAGAGCCGTACCAATCTTCGAGCGTGTAGGTGACCACCACCGCGTTGCCTTCGGCATCGACCACGGAGTAATGCGTGGTTTCCGAAGACTCATGCGCCTCGTTGAATTGCACGGGATCGCTCGCGGAAACGCGATTGAGACTGATGCTGCGGCGCAGTTGCGCGGCGTATTCCTTCGAAGTGAGTTTCGCAATCGGCATGTCGGGATTGAAATCGGGATCGCCGAGATGGCGCGCGCGATCGGCGAACGCGCGGCGCATGGCTTCCGCGAGCAAATGCACGTGCTGCGCGGAACCGAAGCCGTATGATTTGAGATCGAAGCCTTCGAGAATGTTGAGCATTTCCACCACGGCCGTGCCGCCGGAACTGGGCGGGCACATGGAATAAATGTCGTAGCCGCGATATGTGCCGTGAATCGGCGCGCGCTCTTTGGCTTCGTAATCCGCCAAATCTTGTTCCGTAATCAAGCCGCCGTGCTTCTTCATCGCAGCCGCGAGCAAACGCGCGGTCTCGCCTTTGTAGAAACCGTCGCGGCCGTTTTGTTGAATGCGTTTGAGCGACTTCGCGAGGTCGGGTTGTTTCCAAATATCGCCCGGCTCATAAGGCTCTGTGCCGTTCTTCAAAAAAACTTGCGCGCTTGCGGAATACTTGCGAAACTCCTCCGCGAGAAACTTGAAATCATCATGCAAACCCCACGTGACCGCAAAACCTTTCTCCGCCAACTCAATCGCGGGCGCGATTAATTCGCGCATCGGTTTGCGACCGAGTTTTTCGTGCGCGAGGAAGAATCCTGCAACTGTGCCGGGCACGCCGACGGCGAGATAGCCTTCGTGATTCGTCGGCGCGGTGTATTCGCCGTTGGCATCGAGATACATGCGCGCGTGCGCCGCGGCCGGCGCTTTCTCGCGAAAATCGAACGCGCGCACCTTGCCGTCCTTCGTGTGCACGATCATAAACCCGCCGCCGCCGATATTGCCGGCTGAAGGCAGCGTCACCGCGAGCGCGAAGCCCGTGGCAATCGCGGCATCAATCGCATTGCCGCCGTTTTGCAAAACTTTGACGCCGGCTTGCGAGGCGAGAAAATGTGAAGAGACCACCATGCCGTGTTTCGCGCGCACCGGAGGAGAAGAGGCGCCGGCATATGTGAGAGAAGGCAGAGCAAAAAAGATCGCACAGAACAACGGCATCGCAGCGGGAAGGTGACGGAGTTTTTTCATGCTCTCTCTTTCGGTTCGTTGATCAGGTTTATGCCGGACAGATATCTTCAACCGCGACTTCAAAGCCTGACAAGACATTCGAACGCGCCGTTTCACCGACGCCGTATTTGCCGAGCAAGTGATAGGCGCTGCCGCGCAACACGTAAAGCTCAATCGTGCGCTGATCGGGATCGACGATCCAATATTCCGGCACGCCGGCTTTGGCGTAGACCTTAAATTTTTTCTGGCGATCAACGTTCCAATTCCACGGCGAGAGGACTTCGACGACAAGATCGGGAACGCCTTCAACGCGCTCGTCTTTCACAATAGCGATGTGCTTCTGCAGCACGATGACGATATCGGGTTGCACCGGAGCAGTAAGGCCCGGCAGAATCACATCGGTGGGCGCGATCAGAACTTCTCCGAACTTTTGTCGGTTGTTGCAGGTCCAAAAAGTCGCAGAGAGGTTCAGAATGATTTTTTGGTGGCGAGTTAAAGGCGCAGGCGACATGTGCAGTTCTCCCTCAATGACTTCGTAAATCCACCCGTCTTCCGGCAGACGGCAATAATCTTCATACGTCCATTGCCCCTGCGGCGGCCATTTGAACGCGGCGGGCGTGGCGGTTTCAGTTGGTGAAGTGAAGTCGAGTATCATGGTCATGGAAGCGCTCTCCAAATTTTGGCGGCGAAAAAGTAGCGTTTTTTGTTTGTGGAATCAAGGCCGAATTTTGAATTTGCATCGCAAAAAAATCTCATTATATTTGATCTCAAAAAGATCAGCACGAAATCATGACGCCTTCCCACACGATCCACCTCTACGCCAATGCCTTCGAGCGCTCAATGCGCGCCTCCGCGGTGCAGCATGGCGGTGCGGGCTTTTTGCTTTTGCTCGCGGGCTTTGAGCAATTGCAAGAGACGAGCAACGCACCTCCTTTCTTCGCCTGGCTGTCGGTGCTCGCCGGCGCGATTGTGCTCGTGGCCGTTGTCTTTGAGCTGCGCAGCTTGCGCAAACATGAGCACACGAGCTTTGGCTGGGTGGATTTGTTCTCTGTGCCCGTGCTGCTCATCGAAGCTTTTCACAAGCTGCACTTGGGCAAGAAGTTTTTGCCGTATGCGTATTTCTTTATCGCTGCAATCATGCTCGTGCGCGGGTTTTTATATGAGCGCCTCCTGCACTTGCGCCATATCAAGCTCGACGAAACCGGCATGTCCGCGCGCGTTTCGCCTCTGCGCAAGCTCGCGCTGCAATGGCGCGACGTGCGCGAGGTAAGCTGCGCCGATTCTCGCATCGACATTGCCATGACGAACGGCGACACGCAAGTGATCGACTTGCAAGCGATTCGTAATAAAAATGAAGTGCAGAGCGCGTTCATGGAATTTTATCGCCGCCTCAAAGCGGCAAAGTGTTGAATAAAACAAACTCAGCAGTGACCAACAACCGCGGGGTTTTGCAATAAAATCGTTGTGTGATTTTGGGCTTCATGAAAGTTCCACCTTCACCTCGCACAAGCACCTCGAACGAAGTACAAAGGAGTAAAATATGAGTACGCAACACAAAAAAATGGCCATTCTCGTCGGAGGCGGGCCAGCGCCCGGCATCAACAGCGTTATCGGCGCGGCGACGATTCGCGGCATTCTCAGCGGCGCGGAAGTCATCGGCATTCAAGACGGCTTCGAGTGGCTCATGGCCGGCCAAATCGATAAAGTAAAAGAGCTGACCATAGAGAAAGTCAGCCGCATCCATTTTCGCGGCGGATCATATATCGGGATCTCGCGCGCGAATCCCACGAAGAATTCCAAGTATCTCGAGAATACCGTCACCTCGCTGTTGCGCTTGAATGTCGATCGTTTGATCACGATTGGGGGCGACGACACGGCGTATTCGGCGATGAAATTGGAACAAATGGCCGACGGACGCATCCACGTCGTGCACGTGCCCAAAACCATCGACAACGATCTTGATTTGCCGCTCGGGATCAACACGTTCGGTTTTCAAACCGCGCGGCATTTGGGGGTGGACATTGTGAAGAACCTTATGGTTGATGCACGCACCACCTCGCGGTGGTACTTTGTGGTTGCCATGGGCCGCAAGGCCGGACATCTCGCGCTCGGCATCGGCAAAGCCGCGGGCGCGACGCTCACGCTGATTCCGGAAGAATTTCACGAGCAAAAGCTCAAGCTGGGCGTGCTCGTCGACATTCTGACGGGCGCGATCATCAAGCGCCTCAGTTATGGCCGCCCCGATGGCGTCGTCATTCTCGCAGAGGGCTTGGTGGAAATTCTCGATCCGGAGGATTTCAAAGAGATCGTAAACGTCGAACGCGATGCGCACGACAACGTTCGTCTCGCGGAAATCAATTTCGGTGAAATCTTGAAGTCGAAAGTGCAACAGCGCTTGAAAGAATTCGGCCTTAAATCAACCATTGTCGCAAAAAACATCGGCTATGAATTGCGTTGCGCCGATCCGATTCCGTACGATATGGAATACACGCGCGACCTCGGCTATTGCGCTGCGCGCTATATTCTGCAAGGCGGCAACGCCGCCATGGTTTCAGTGCAACACGGCCGCTTCGTGCCCATTCCCTTCGAAGAAATTCTCGATCCCAAAACCGGACGCGCGCGCATTCGCATGGTGGATATGACTTCGGAGTATTACGAAGTCGCGCGACGCTACATGATTCGGCTCTCGCCGGAAGATTTCAACGATCCGCACGAGTTGGCGAAGTATGCGGCCACCGCACATGTCGCGCTCGAAGATTTCCGCAAGCGTTTTCAGTATTTGATGGATATTGAAGGCCCCAGTTCGCACGAGAGCGAACACTTCGGGGAAAAGAATGGCGACGTGGTTTCCAAGGCGACGGATATCGCGTGAGTTTTTGTCTCCCTTGCGAAGGCTTGGCGGCCTTCGCAAGGATTCATTTTTGTGCCAACCTTATTCCGCGATCTGAAATGCACACCTCCAATTTCTTTCCATGTCTCCGCGTTTTGCTTCTCGCCAGTTTTGCTTGTCTCTTGGTTAATTGCAGCGGACGGAAAACCGTTTTTCTCGAAAAGGTTCCAGCGCCGATTGCGCAAGCCGATACTGCGAAGCTCAACGCGGAAGCCGACGCGCTCTGGCAGAAACGTGAGGATCGCAAAATCGCATACGATGCGCTCTTTGCGTATCAAAGAGCTTTTGCCGCAAATCCCCGCGATCCCAAGATTGGAGTGAAACTCGCGCACGCATACGCCTTTGTTGGCCATTACATTGCGGCTACGGAGGAGGAACAGGATACGCTGTATTCGCGCGGCCTGGCCGTGGGCGAGCGTACTTTGGCATTGCACGAGCCGTTTCGTTTGGCGTACATGCACAGGCAGGATGAGGAAGCGGCTCTGGGTAAAATCGTGCATCAACTTGAACGTGACAAACGCAGCAACCGCCAAGCCGACAGCGAGCATTGGCTGGCTGCGATCTATTGGACGAGCGTGAATTTGGAACGCTGGAGCGAGCTGCAAAACTCCTTGCGCAAATTGGGCAACAAAAAACGCGTCGAGATGTACAAACGCGCGGTGTTGGAAGTCGATGAATCCTTCGACTACGGCGGCGTTTATCGTTCCACTCACGTTGTGCCGATGGAACCGCCATACGTCGGCGCGCAAAATGCGAAAGAAGCCTTCGAGCGCGCGATTGCTATTGCGCCGAACTATT
Organism: bacterium; assembly: GCA_037444905.1. GTDB lineage: Bacteria > Zhuqueibacterota > Zhuqueibacteria > Zhuqueibacterales > Zhuqueibacteraceae > JABWAN01. The sequence goes on from JBBILN010000033.1 coordinate 25,364, forward strand.
TTGCGAATCGCACCACATACGCACGCCTCTACGCTCTGCCGGAAAACCAGTTGGCGTTGTTCAGCGAGCAGCTTGAATATGTCATCAACGGCGATCCGAATAAGTTGCCGGCGGCATATGCGGAGAACAAATACGAGCAGATCATCGCCGTGCAGTTGCGCGAAGAAGCCGCGAATGACTTCGCTGAGCTGCAGAAAAAAGCGGCGGAGAAGGAAAGAAAGAAGCGTGATTTTAAGCCGCGTTATTAACCACGCCCATTTGCACCGCGAATTTGAAAGCTCCCCCCTACTCTTAACCGGCGCTCAAATTGTCAGCAGAGCGGTTGTATTGAAACCGTCATTGCAAGCTGGGCACAGGCATAGGAAGTTTCGCGAATGTGAATTTCTTGGTGGAATGAAATTTGTTTTCGATTTGTCCAGAGCGATTGTGTGTTGCACATCGAATTCGGAGATAGCCAATCAAATTCGTATATGGACAACAATATGTTCACTTACTCGCGAAAATATTTTATGCTGCTGGTGCTCGTTTGGGCTGGTCATTCGGTGCTTTGGGCGCAATCTGTTGAAACCCGCCAGCATAAAGCTGAAGTCGACTCATTAGTGGAACGCATGGCGCAGGTGCATGCTGACCAAGTGCTTATGTCGAAACGTGCCGATAGCTTGGCGCAGGCGATTACGCGTTTGAAGCAACGCGCGAAAACCCCGTTGAACGATGGCGCTTTGGAAACGGCATATCGTACTTCACAAATCATGGCGGAGTCGCTGCAAAAGACGCAGGCCGAGGCACAGTATATTGATCAGCTTCTGCGCCAAAAAGCTGAGCGCTTGCTCAAGAATCTGAACGACGATCTCGCGCGTCTCGCACTGGAAACGAAAGCGGCAAAGGCGCGGCGCGAGCAAGAGCGTTACGAGCAGCTTGCGCGTGAATTGCAAGTCTGCCGGCAATGGCAAAAGCATTGTCAGGAAATCCTCGCTAGCCCGCCCACTACGATTTTGATTTATGAAGTTCGCGTCTTGCCCGAAGACGATGCTGCGACATTGTCTCGCAAGGCAGATTTCCTTCGCGACCAGGCCGATCGCCTTGAACGCGAGAGCAAACGCGTCACTCAAAAGCTAGCGGAGTTAAACGAGGAGGCCAAACTGCGCACGCGCATGACCGAGTTTGTGGGAGATCTCGCTTTGTTCGAGCCTTCGAATGAAGGCGTGCGCGGCGGAGAACAAACCACCCCGGCGTTCCAGAGCAGTATTGATCGAAACGAGATGAGTGCGAATGCCGTGCAACAAGCGGCATTTTCGCCTTCGGAGCTTATGATTCCTCTAATCTGGCCGGACAAAGTGAGTGCACTCTCTTTGCAAGATTTGTACGATTGGCAAAAGCGCTTACGCCGCGCGCAAACTCGTTTGCGCGCACAGGCCGATAGTTTAAAGCAACGTGCATCAGAAATTGAGGCGATGAGTCGCATGCCGCACGAGTAAAGCGTTCCGCTATGAATTGGCTTCGGGTTGCGTGTAAAATATTCGGCAGCATTTTTTTTCTGGCAACGCTGGCACAAGCCCAAAGCCCGTGGCAGCTTTCGGCGCGCCTGCAGTCCGGCGTGGAATATGACAGCAACATTTATGAATCGACGGCGCGCACCGTTTCGACCGCGGTAGGGCGCTTGCTTATGCAAACGCGCGCCACCTATGCCGATCCGCGCTGGCGTATCACGCTTGACTACTCCGCGGCAATGCTGGCTTATGAAAGCGCGCGCGATGAGAACAAAGTGCTGCAAGAGGGCAATGCCAGCCTCATGTGGCTCGCAAAAAATGGGATGCGATTCTATGTGCGCGGGCAAGGCAATCTCAAACTCTACTTGGAAAACCCCACCGATTACGGTACGACCTCGGGCAGCTTCGGCACAATTCTTCCTCCCATAAAAAATCTCTCTTGCGAAATCGGCGCGGAAACGGGGCAGCTCGATTATGCGCGCGGCGACGATTTCGATTTCACTTTCAGTGGAGCTTTTCTAGCGCTGCGACGCCAATTCGGCGCGCAGATCAGCAGCGAAGCGATGATGCTTTATCGCCGGCTGGATTATGTGCGCCCCAGTTTTGCGAACACACCGTCGTACCTCGAGGCGGATACGCAGAAGGATGACTTCGCGGCATTGCGTTTGGCTGCAAGTTATAGCCGCCGCATTCTGCTGCAAGGCCGCCTCGAGATACAGCGGAATCGTTCCACGCGCTCCGTGTTTGACTACAATCGTCTTCAAGTGCATATGCTCGTGGGCTATCCATTCGCGCCCCGTTGGCTGCTGCGCGCGTCGCTTCTCTTCCAACGCAAAAGTTACCTCGCCGCGGCGCCGCCCATCTCACTACCCGAATTGGACCCGGAACGCGAGCAGAGCAACAATGTCGTCTTCGATCTTTCACGCGAGCTCTCGCAAACGACAGCCTTGCTCTTACGGTTCTCCTATCACAACAACGAGTCTCCCGTACGCAGCCTTTTTTATCGCAAGACGCTGCTCTTTGCCGGCGTTGAATTGCATTTGTGAGGCTCGGAATCTTGCACGCAGTCTCAAGTTTTTGAGAAGTGCAAAGCTCGGTGGCTTCGCGCTCACCACGTTCACGAGCTGGGCAAGAACTTGAATTTACTATTTGGGTCGTAGCCGTAGAGGTGCGTTTCGGTCGTGGCCTCGGACTTGCTTTAGTATGTGGGGGAAACCTAGGAATGCAAATATGAAGCTCAAATGGATTGCTGGTATATTTATTTTTCTCCCGCTGGCATTGAAGCTCGGTTGTGCGCTCTTGCCAAACCAATCGAGCGTGAAGCCGGAGCTATTCGGTGCTTGGGGAGGAGAGCATATTGCGCTCAACATAACCAAAGACAGTATCACATTGGAATACGATTGCGGCCGCGGCACGATCAACGAACCAATCCAGCTTGATGAAAGCGGCGAGTTTGATGCGAACGGCACGTACACATACGAGCACGGCGGCCCGGTGGGTGAGGAAGAAAAGCCGGAGCAGCTTCCCGCAAATTACCGCGGCCACGTTGAAGGCGGCAAAATGACCTTGACCGTAAAACTCAAAAGCACCGGCGCAGCGCTCGGCGCTTTCGTGTTGCAATTGGAGCGTGCACCGCAGCTCTTCAAATGTTTATAACCGTTTTCCGGCATGCACTTTTTGTCAAGGCTTACACGACACAATGAAGCTCTTACATTTCATCAGTCTCTGCCTCGCCCTATTTACTTTGCTTGCTTGCCGGCGCAGCAATTTGTTTGAGCCCGCGGAGGAGAGCGCGATCAAGAACCCCATCTTTGGACCTTCGGGCGAGGTGGCGATAGCCATCGAAGTTTCGGCTAGCCACACCGATCATTATCGCGCGTGGTATGTTGAGACGAACGGCTTCATCAAATATGTTGACGCGCTGCAATTCGACGGACAAGCAACAGCCGCGCTCGCACAGCAAGAGCTCAGCAACTTGGTCGCGCTCTTTTTGGAAAAAGACTTTCTCCATTTGCAAGACAGCTATGAGAGCGCGTTAACGCCAAGCCGGTTGCGATATCGCGTCGTATTCAATCATGGCGGCATGCAAAAAATCGTGCACACCGATAGTGTGAGCGCGCCGGCGAGCCTGCAAGAAATTTTGCAACGTTTGCTGGCGCAAATGGCGTCTCTACGCGATAACACGCTGCTGCTTTCTTTAATTGCGGACCGTGATACACTCGTGCAAGGGCAAGCAGCTAAACTTACCTTCACAGTGACAAACCCGCATGCCCATGCTTTGGCTTTAGTCTCAAGCGATCATTTGGTCGATTTCTTTGTCGCCGCGTCTCAGCCTGTTTCTGATGCAGAGTTTGGTGGAAGTTATGCGCCGCCCTATCTGTGGCAGGCCGTGGAGAAGACGACCTCGATCAGAACGGTAAATATCACCAATCTGTCCGCGGGCCAGAGCCTCGTCTTTCAGGCCTCATGGAACGGACGCAGTGACAACGGCGTTTTATTGGAAGGAGACTTTCGAGTCGCGGCGCGTTGCGCGACGATTCCGGGCGGCTATTCCGCCTGGCTTCCGATTCATATCAGCAAGGGTCCTTGATCAATACCAAGCAGGTTATGAAGAAAATACTCGTGCTGCTCTTGTTCGTCTTGGCGAGTACAGCGTGTGAGCAGAAAAAAAGTTTGTATGAGGATATTCCGACCGAGGTGGTCAGCATCATTGCTCATTCGCATAGCGAGCTGGACTATCAACCAGTGCCGGATTCCTTGCAGCTTCGCTTTAATTCGCTGCTGCGCTTGCTGCGTATCAATGTCGTGAGCGAAGGCTGCGGACCGGACCCCGAGGCGCAACTCATAGTCGAACAGGATCGCATCATCATTCAGTTCGATATGCAAAGTAGCTGTGTGCATGAGACTCCGGAATTTTTCGATGTGGGAATCGATCTCAGCCCCGTACATTCGGAGGTGTTTCAGCTTATTGTGGAGGAGAAAGATTTTGAGACGAGCTTGCCGGGGAGGATCGTGCTGAATCGCCGGGTTGATGTTCGCGTGCTGCCGCGCACCTAAATTTGAATTCCACCTCACCGTTCTTCCTCACCTTCCAAAAAAAATCTCCCACGAACTGGCAACAATCCGTGGGAGTTTCTTTTACATCAATAAAAAAGACAAATTGCAGAACGACGTGCTCACTTCATCAACACGAGCCGCCGCGTGAGCGTTGTCTCGCCGGCGCGCAGCGTGTAGAAATAGACGCCGCTCGGCAAGCCTTCGGGCGCGAAGGTGACGGTGTATCTGCCCGCAGTCCGCACGCCTTCCACCAACGTCGCAACTTCCTCGCCCAGCACATTGTGCACTTTGAGCGTCACGTGCGACTCTGCCGGTACGCCGTAAGAAATCGTGGTGCTCGGGTTGAACGGGTTCGGGTAGTTCTGCGACAACTCAAACGTTTCGGGCATTTGCGAGGTCGTCACTTCCGGCTCGTCGCTCTCAGCCTTTGGCGCTGCGCTGCTCGCGCTGCAAACGCGGAACTCCACGATGCGATAGTGTCCCGAATTCGCCCGCGCCATGTGAACGCGAATGTAGCGTTCCGTGCGCGGCGCGCCGCTCATCGTGCCCGTGTCCGTGCCGCCGTTGCCGGAGGTGGTAGCGAACACGGTCGTATAAGTTGAAAAGGTGGAGCTATTGGAAACGCGGATTTGATAGCTGCCCGCGTAGCGCGGATCGGACCACACCAATTCCCAACTGCTATAGCTCAACGTGCCGGAGCCTAAATCCACTTGCAGCCATTGCTGGCCGCCGCTGCCGCTTCTCCAATACGTCGAAGTGCTGCCATCGACCGCGCGACTCGGAGAATTGCTGCCGTTCGTGCTCGAAGCGGTTGCAGGCCGGTTCAATGCGATGTTCGTGCATCCGCCGCCCGTGCTGCCTTGCAAGGCATTCCAAAAATTGCTATTGAATGCGCTCGTGCCGCTGTTGTTGCCGCCGCTGGTAGTACAACCGCCGTGCGTGTGAATGCCGACTGCCGTGCCGTTGGCGTCATCAATAACCGGGCTGCCGGAGTTGCCGCCTTCGGTGTCGGTTTGATAGCGCATCGTGGTTCCGGAGGAGCCGGCGTTCGGGCCCGCATGCGTTTGTTGCGTTTGATTGGCGGTGCCGGCATCCACGCCATAGCCGGTGATGCGAATGGTGGAAGGACCAAGATTCTGCACCACCGTGAAAGAGGCGCCTTGCGCTTGAATCGGCTGCAAGCCGGTTTGAGAATTGTTCGCAACTTGGAAGATGCCCCAATCATTGCCCACGCCGCCATTCACGAACTGCCACGTGCTTTGATTGATGGAGTATTGATCTTGCGGCCCGGGGTGTTGAATCGTGCCGTTCGACAGCGAAGGCGGAACATTGAATTCTAAAATGCTGGCCGAGCTGCCGATGCAATGGCCCGCGGTCAGATACTTTCCGTTCGAAGCAATCCAGCCGGTGCAACCGACATTGACGATGCGCCCGGCCGCCGGATGATTCGAAGGCACGCGGTCATCCGTCGCGCCACACTGGCTTTCTATCTGCGAGAGCGGTCCGCCCTTCGCAAGCGCGCGATCATTGCCGACCCATTCTCCCACGATGAGCTCTCCGGCTTCGAAGAAGACGCCTTCGTCACTCGGATCGACATATAACCTCACCTCGACGGCGTTGCCGTTGAAATACGCGCTGGTATTATACCACTCGCTCAAAGTGCTGGAATTGAGCGTCTGCGTCGCGCCATCGTACACGGAAGTGATGGTGAGGTAACTCTTCTTGCCGAGATTGGCATTCGGAAAGCTCAAACGCAGCCACGGCGCGTCGCTGACTGCGATGCGATGGCTTTCGGCGAGCGCTGCTCGCGTAGCGCCTTTCACGCCGTTGTGCACTTTGGAAAACCACGAATAGGCCTGTGTCTGTTGTGGAATTTCCAACGGCTGCGCGGAAACCAGCGCGGCGGTGAATAACAACATTACCCACACGGTTAATTTGTGGAAAACTCTCATGCACTACTCCTTTCTCTTTTCAAGAGAGTGAGGTGAGGTTTGAAAAGGTGGATTAGAATACAAAAGCGGAGCAAGCCCGCAAGAGGCTCGAACACGCAAGCGGAACAGAATACGGGAAAATTCCTGGCTCCGCTCGCAGGTATCTGCAGCGCAGTGAAACGACAACAATGCAGCATGCAGCAGGGGTCTGTAGCTCATGAAGTCCTTTCCCAAAAAGATTCGTGTTGTTAAAACTGCGCGTGTGGTTGATTTGATTCTTGCGGTAAACTGCTACGTGCGTGAGAAGTGGCAAACTCGAAAACGCGGGAACCCCTTCTGTCCCCAATTTTGAAGGCCGACGATATAGATTTCAGCGCAGAATGTCAAGCCAATTTTGTTTGCGTGGAAGTAATGCGTGTGATCGCGGTCGGTTTTCAGAACCGTGTGGCATGACTTCCAGCCGTGCTTTCTCTCTTCTTGTTGCTGCTCGTTCTTGAGTATCTTCTGCGCTTGTTTACCGAGGTGGCTAGTTCGCCGCGGTGGCTTAAAGCGCTGCGCGGACTGCAAAAAGCAAAGGCATTCTCTTTGTCATTTGAATGACATGTTTAACAGGCGCGTTTATTTCTATTTGGGCAGGCTCTATTTCGGCCCACGAAACACGACAAATGCACAAAAGGGCCTATCGTGCTTTTCGTATGTTGCGTGTGGGCAGGTGAAACGCAAGCAGCGGAAATGCATCTTGACTTTCCGTCAAGAGTTTTGCATATAGCCGCGCCGCTGGGTTTCACCGCGCAGCAACCACGTGCGGCTGCGCGTGTGGCTTGCGAATTCTCGAAATACCTTTATGCAAACTTTGGAGGCGAGTAAACCATGGCCCTGAAAAAGACCGACTTTTGGCTCGCGACATTCTTGGTGGTCTACCTGCTTTTCATCGGAGTCGGAGCAACGGTGCTGCTGATTGTTAATTTTCCAACTCAGCAAGATAATACTATCGCGTTCGCACAAAGCGACGATGGCAAGAGCCAACTATTTTTTCCTTTTGGGAAGTTGCGTTCCGTTGACCAAGGCTTGCTGCTGCTTGCGTTGCTCGCTGGCATGAGCGGAAGTTTTCTGCATGCCGCACAATCTTTAAGCTCATACATTGGAAATACCGAATTCAAAATCTCGTGGGGTGCATGGTATTTTTTGCGCCCATGGATCGGCGGGATTCTGGGGCTGGTTATTTATTTTGCATTCCGCGCCGGGCTCATTGCGGGAGCGAGCAGTATGAACCCGTATGGCGTCGTAGCGGTGGGGTTGATGGGAGGGTGGTTCTCCAAAACCACGACCGACAAACTTCAGGAAGTTTTCGAGACTCTCTTCAAAACCGACCAAGACAAGAAACGCTTGCACAAGTTGAGCGCAACGGCACAACCAATCGTGGAGAGCGTCGAGCCTGCGCCGGTGCCGAGCGGCGCAAATGAGTTTTTAATTATAGGCCGCAATTTTCAAAAGGGCGCCGTGGCATTGCTCAATGAGCAAGAGGTGCCAGCGGAATTCATTTCGGAGAAGAAACTCAAAGTATCGATTGCGCAAATTGCGCAACGGCCCGCCGCGGGAACCGAAGCTTCCCTCAAAGTAAAAAATCTTGAAGGCATTGAGCCTTTGTCCCCGAGCTATAAACTGAAGTTCGAATAACCGCGCTGTGTGAGCCGCGCCATGAAATCTATTTCTTCCTTCCCGCCTTCGCTTGGCACTTCGGGCAAAAATAACTGCTCCTCCCCAACTGTACGATGCGCCGAATCGTCGTGCCGCAACGATCGCACGCTTCGCCTTCGCGGCTATAAACTTTGAGATACTGTTGAAAATAGCCCATCTCACCATCGCTGTTGTAAAAATCATTCAGCGTTGTGCCGCCGCTGGCAATAGCGGTTTCCAAAACTTTGCGAACGGCTTTGGCCAGTCTTTGCCAATCGTGCAACTGCAATTTGCCCGCGGCTTTTTGGGGATGAATGCCGGCGCGGAATAGCGCTTCGTTCGCGTAGATGTTGCCCACGCCCACGATTTTGTTCGCGTCCATCAAATAATTCTTAATCGGTCGCGCCAAGCCGCGCGTGCGCTCGAACAAAGCTTCGGGCGCAAATTCCGCGGAGAATGGCTCAATGCCGAGATGGCGAAAATGTTTGTAGTCTTCCAGCTTTCCGGGAGCGACCGCATCGACCAAGCCGAAGCGCCGCGGATCGCGGAAGCGCAGCTCGTCGCCATCCTCCAATACAAATTGGATGTGATCGTGCTTCTCCAGTGCGCGCGCGCCGTCGCACCATAGCAAGCGCCCACTCATGCCGAGATGTATGACGAGGTGCGCGTCATTCGACATGCGACAGAGCACATACTTCGCGCGCCGCTCGACCGCCGCAATGGTTTGCTGCACGAGCCATTTGCGCAAAGCTTTCGGCTTGATAGGAAAACGAAAGCGGGTTTCATGAATGTGAATCGCGGAAATTTTTTTGCCGATCATCACGCGCTGCAGGCCGCGACGCACGGTTTCAACTTCAGGAAGCTCGGGCATGTTTCTCGCTCGTCCTTTTGAAAAGGGTATGCGCGTGCAATTTTTTTGCGCTGCTATTGCGCGTCATTTCCGACATGAGGCGGGATATATATTGCCAGGGGTTCGCGGGATACTGCGTGGCATTTATGGGGCTGGCGAATTTTCGAAAGGCATGCCGAAAATGTCCGTGCCTTCTTGCTTGGCCGCTTTCACCAATTCTTCCCACACGGCATAGGTCTTTTGCGCTTCGGCTTCATCCAACACGCTGAGCGCAAAGCCCGCGTGCACGAGCGCATATTGCCCAAGTTGCACTTCGGGGACGTATTCCAGGCACGCCGTATTCACCGCGCCGGCGTAATCCAATCGTCCCATTTTCAAACCGTGCTGCTCGTAGATTTCAATCACTTTGCCAGGAATAGCGAGACACATGGCGCACCTCAATATGCGTTTGATGATAGAGCTGCCGAAGTGCCCGGCAGCGCGCAACCGGCGATTGCACTACTCCGAAAATGTCGCGCGCCTCGACCTGCTCGACTATGGGACGCGCGAAAGATCACTTTAACTCTGCGCCGCGACCAGGCTCTTAAGCCAACTGAACCACGCTTCCAAGCCTTGGCCTGTGCGGCAGGACACTTCAAAAATTTTTAATTCCGGGTTGATGCGCCGCGCGTTTTCTTTCACGCGAATCATGTCAAAATCCGAAGTGCCGAGCAGATCGATCTTGTTGATGACCATGACGGAAGACCGGCGGAACATGCCGGGATATTTGAGCGGCTTGTCGTCGCCTTCGGTGGTGCTGATGAGCACAACTTTCATGTCCTCGCCGAGATCATAGCTCGAAGGACAAACCAAATTGCCGACATTTTCAATAAAGAGCAAAGCAATTTTGTCTAACGCGATTTGCGGCAACACACGCGTGATCATCTTCGCATCGAGATGGCACGCGCCGCCGGTTACGATGGGTTGCACGATGGCGCCGCCCGCGGCTTTGAGACGATTGGCATCGTTCTCCGTTTGTACGTCGCCGGCAATCAACCCGACGCGCAATTCATGATTCAGCGCGCCCAAGGTTTTTTCCAACAAAGTGGTTTTGCCGGAACCGGGCGAGCTGACAAAATTGAGCGCCACGATGCCGCGCTGTTTGAGTTGGCTGCGAATATCCGCGGCGAGTTTATCGTTTTCCGACAGAACTTTTTTTTCAACGGAAATTTTTTCAAGCATCTCTAACTCCTCTCTCGCAAAGATCCTCGCGAAGAATACAAGCGGGCGTAGCGGCCGTGCAGGTCTTTGCGTCAATTCAAATTTCTCTGCAACGCGGCAAAGCGCGCGCGCCAAGTGCGCTCGTGCAACAACGGCGTCGCGGCGTTGGCGCGTCAAAGTTGCAGCAGCGCCACACAGAACAAAACCACAAATCCCAAAATCATATTGATCGTGGCCAGAACTTTCAACCGGTTCTGCAAACTGATGAATGCAGGCGACGGCGCTTCTTGCGGCTTGGGCGCCAACGCGCCGAGCTTGGGAACGATGACCAAAGCGATCACAAGGCCGATGACGATCATTGTCAAAACCACGAGATGCTTGACCGTGAGCGTCAAGCTGTAATCGGCAGAGACATCGAACAACATGCCCTCCGGGGTTTTATAAAAGCCCGTGAGCAGCAGAATGACAACGCTGCCCCACGCAAAGAACGCGAAGCGTTTGGAGGCCACGGCCATCAGTTTTCCGCGCTCGGGCGGAGGCAACACCGGCATGGAGGGCATCAACACGAGATTGATGTAAATCATTCCTCCGATCCAAGTGGCCGTTGCCAACAAATGCAGGAAATCAACTACGGCTTGAAACATCATAACTCGACACCTCCTTGGGCCAGTAACGTCGTGCCATCACACCACCCTCAACGCTACAAATCGAGAGCCGTGCAAGCGCAACGTGGAGAACGCGAATCGCATTCGCTTGCCGGAGTGTGTGCACGCGAGTATCACTTCATGTGCAAGACCGCTCGCAGACTGCTACGCCCGCGACTCTTCTTTCTGCGCGACTTCAAGATACGAAATTTCCAACTCTTCTCCACGCGCAACTTCAATCTCTCCGGACTGGCAAAACGGGCACATGAAAACAAAATCAATCACGTTGAACTCACGGCCGCAAGCGCGACACTTTCCTTGCACCGGCACAAATTCGATTTCGAGCTTGGCATTGGCCAACTGCGTGTCCATGACGATCGCATCGAAACCAAATCGCAGCGCTTCGGGATCAACGTTGCTCAAGGCGCCGATGCGGAGAGCAATGGTTTGCACCGGCGGCAAGTTCTTGCGCGCGGCTTCTTGCGTGACGCTTTCAATGATAGATGCGGCGAGGGAGAGTTCGTGCATGACGTGTATTCCAAAATCCAGAAACGAAAATATGAAAAGCAGATTTCTTATAGCGCGCAATAAGAGCCTCTGATGATTAACCAACTTCGTGCATAATTCTATCCGCCACCTCCGGCACCACTGCCGCCACCTCCGGCGAAAGCTCCAGCACGCCGACTTCCCGCAGCGCGCCAATCGACACCGCATACAAAATCACTTCCGGCACGTTGCCGAGCAGATAAAACGCATCGAGCAAATCTTTTAGGCCGATATCGTGCGCCGTGAGCGTGCGGGGATAATCTTTGGAGAAACGCGGGGTGAGGCGGCGCACGGTGCCAACGGGCGCGCCGTCAATCGTCGCGTCGATCAGAATCACTTTCTTCGCGCGCTGCATGGGTTCGAGCAGAAGAAAGCTACCGGTACCGCCGTCCAAACAGGTGACGCCTTCGGGCAGTGACATGTTTTCAAGATAGCGCACCACATGCACGCCGACGCCTTCGTCGCCCATGAGGATGTTGCCGATGCCGAGGATGAGGATGTTGGAATCCGCAGCCATATTGGTGAAGAAGATAAAATGAAAAAAGGATAAACAGAAAAAAGCAAAAGCTTTGAACACGGATGACGCTGATGACAAGAATTTACGCGGATAAAGCTTAAAACGGAGCGTTTTGCAAACCAAAGTTTGCACTCCGGCTTTCCACATAAGAAATCCGTGGCAATCCGCCAAATCCGCGTCATCCGTGTTCAAAAAAGAAGCTCACGATTTCAACACATCTTCTCTTTCAAACTTCCATCCTCCCACCATCGACGAGGTGGTGCCGCGGCCTTCGATGTAGTCGTGGTAGAACACAAGGTACATGTGCACGATGGTGAAGACCACGAAGAACCACAGGAACAGGTGGTGCCATTGGCGCACGGCAAAGTCGCCGCCCATAAGCGGCACGATCCACGCGAAGAGGCGCGGGAAGAATGAGTCGCTCATGCTGGAATACAGCGCGAAGCCGGTAATGGCTTGAAAGAGAAACACGAGAAACGAGAGAAAGTAGGTGAAGCCCGCAAGCGCATTGTGGCCGATGGAAATCAAGCCTTTGATCTTCGCTTGCAACACGTCCACTTTCAGCACTTCCGTGATCTCGCGCCATTGCGCTTTTTTGAAAGGAATAAAATTTTCCCAGCGCGCGTACTGGTTGCCGACGAAACCCCAGTAGATGCGCACGAGAAAATTGAAAAAGAACACGAACGCGGTGACGAAGTGAATGAAGCGCACCGTGCCGAACCAATACTGCTGGTAGGCTTCGGTGGAATACGAAATCGCCACGGGGTTGCCGATGAGATAGCCGGTGACGCCGAGCACCACGACGCAGAGCGCATTCAGCCAGTGATAAAACCGCACCGGTAACTGCCAAACGTACACGCGGCGATAGGGAATTGCTTGTGTATTGGCCATGGCGCGCTCCTTAATAGAATTGAACCTGATGAATGTGCTTGCCCTCGGGATCATACAAATGCACAGCGCAGGCGATGCACGGGTCGAACGAGTGAATCGTGCGGAGAATCTCCACCGGCTGATCCGGATTCGCGATGGGCGTGCCGAGCAAAGATTCCTCATACGCCGAGCGCTGGCCTTTGTGATCCTTAGGCGAAGCGTTCCACGTGCTGGGCACCACAAGTTGATAGTTGTCGATTTTTTTGTCTTTGATGCGAATCCAATGGGCGAGCGCACCGCGCGGCGCTTCGGTTAAACCGACGCCTTCCGCGGTGGCGGGCCAGGTGGCCGGATCCCACTTCTCCTGCGTAAACGTGCTCGTGTCGCCGGCTTTGATGTTGGCGATCAATTCATCGTAAAATTCCTTCATCCAATGCACGATGAGCTTCGATTCCAAGCCGCGCGCCGCGGTGCGGCCGAGCGTGGAAAAGAGCACGGTGATCGGCAGGCCGAGTTGTTTCAGCGTGCCGTCAACGACGTCTTTCACTTCGGTGTTGCCTTTCGCATACGCCACCAGCATACGCGCCAGCGGGCCGACTTCCATCGCATGATCTTTCCAACGCGGCGTTTTGAGCCACGAATATTTGCCCTCGACATTGAGTTGCTCGAAGGGCGGCTTCGGGCCGGTGAAATTGAACTCGGTTTCGCCGTCCCACGGATGCAAGCCTTTGTCATCGCCGCCGGAATATTTGTACCATGAATGCGCAATGTACTCTTTGATCTCCTCGGCGTCCTTGCCGTTGACTTCATGGACTTCATTGAGATTGCGGTCGAGAATGGCGCCGCGCTGGAATTTGAAATACTCCGGCTGATTATAGCCGCGCGTCGGCAGGTCGCCGTAGCAGAGATAATTTTTCAAGCCGCCGCCGATGCCCGCCCAATCCGTATAAAATGGCGCAACGGCCAGCAAGTCGGGAATATAAACCTGCTCGACGAACTCGATGGCATCGCCGATCAACTTGCCGACGTGATTGAGGCGCTCGGTGTTGATGGCGTTGACCTCGTTGATATTGATCGAACAGGGCACGCCGCCGACGAGATAATTCGGATGCGGATTCTTGCCGCCAAAGATCGTGTGAATTTTCACAATCTCTTTTTGCCATTCAAGCGCTTCAAGATAATGCGCGACCGCCAGCAGATTCACCGCGGGCGGCAGCTTGTATTGCGGATGGCCCCAATAGCCGTTCGCGAAAATGCCGAGCTGGCCGCTTTCCACAAAGGTGAGCAAGCGCTTCTGCAAGTCGGTGAAATACCCGACGGAGCTTTTCGGCCAATGCGAAATTTTTTGCGCAATCGCCGAGGTGTCTTTCGGATCGGCTTTGAGCGCGCTCACCACGTCCACCCAATCCAACGCGTGGAGATGATAAAAATGCACGACGTGATCTTGCGCGTATTGGGCGCAGAACATCAGGTTGCGAATGATCTCCGCGTTTTTCGGCACGCTGATGCCGAGCGCGTCTTCAACCGTGCGCACACTGGCGAGCGCGTGCACGGTGGTGCACACGCCGCAAGCGCGTTCGGTGAAAGCCCACGCGTCGCGCGGATCGCGGCCCTTCAAAATTTTCTCGAAGCCGCGCACCATCGTGCCGGCGCTGTAGGCTTCGGTGATTTTGCCGTTTTCCACCACCGCTTCGATGCGCAGATGGCCTTCGATGCGGGTGATCGGATCAACAACGACTCGTGCCATCACGCACCTCCCTTCGCAACGGATTCATCCATGTGCTCGTTAATGAGCTGGCGTTTGCGGATGTTGGTGACGACCGCATGCGCGGTGACGCCGGCAGCCGCGGCGACACCCACGACAGTGCCAATCGTGTCCGCCGTGCTCTCGATGCCAAAGCCCGGGAAGCTGGCGAGATGTTGATAGAACGGGCCATTATCCCAAAAGCCATTTTCGCTGCAGCCAATGCAACCGTGACCCGATTGAATCGGATAACTGACGCCGCCGTTCCACTTCGTGACGGAGCACGCATTGTAGGTGACCGGCCCGCGGCAACCCATCTTGTAAAGGCAATAACCTTTGCGCGCTTTTTCATCGTCCCACGATTCCACAAACAAGCCGGCGTCATAGTACGGGCGGCGATAGCAGGTGTCATGCACGCGGCGCGAATAAAATTCTTTCGGCCGGCCCTGGCTGTCAACTTCAGGGCCGCGACCGAACACGAGCAGGTGCGCGACCACGCCGGTCATCACGTCCGCAATCGGCGGGCAGCCGGGAACGTTGATCACCGGTTTGTTGATGATTTTGTGAATCGGGCTGGCGTTGGTGGGATTGGGTTTCGCGCTTTGAATGCAACCGTTCGAGGCGCAACTGCCCCAGGCAATCACCGCCGCGGCATCTTTCGCGCACTCCAGCAAGATGTCTTCGGCCGAACGGCCGGCGATCATGCAATACACGCCGTCGTCTTTCATCGGCACCGAGCCTTCGACGAGCAAGATGTATTGGCCCGGGTAATTCTTGATCGTATCGTGCATGCACTTCTCCGCGCTCGCGCCCGCGGCCGCTTGCAGGGTCTCGGTGTAATCGAGCGAAAGCACGTCGAGCACGATATCGGCAACAATCGGATGAGAGGAGCGGATGAAGGACTCGCTGCAGCACGTGCACTCCTGAAAATGGAGCCAAACAACCGGTGGGCGCGGCTTCTTCTCGAACGCGTGCACCACTTTGGCCAAACCGGCGGCTTCGATTCCGGCCAGGCCCGCGGCGAAGCTGCAGAAGCGCAGAAAGTCTCGGCGTGAGTATCCCTTGTTCTGCATCGCCTGCCAAATCGATGAAGTAGGATCAGGCATGGAACCTCCTTGCTCTATTGAAGAAGTATGGGATTATGCAAAAACTCTCTGACCTGTGGTGCGGAATCAGCGAAACAGCGCGAAAGGGCGCTCACTGCCATGTGACTGGATTGTGCCGTAGTTGGGGACTGCGTTGGGAATAAATGTCTTTTTGAATTTGCAAATAATGTGCTGCGCACAATGGGCTGTGGCGCTCGTGGTTTAATGATTGAAAATTGAAGATTAAGTCGTTTTGCTCCCTCTTCGCAAAGAAGGGTGTGCTTCCG
This sequence comes from bacterium, assembly GCA_037444905.1. Lineage (GTDB taxonomy): Bacteria > Zhuqueibacterota > Zhuqueibacteria > Zhuqueibacterales > Zhuqueibacteraceae > JABWAN01. Next base: position 41,259 of record JBBILN010000033.1, read on the forward strand.
ATATTTGATAAAATGGTGAGAAAAATTGGCGTTTTTGGGAAAAGCCGTTTCTGTGGAAAAAAAACGGCCCCGCTCATTTCAACGCTCATGAACGGGGCCGTACGATATGCTGAAAAAATTTTGTTGACCGGCAGTATGAATCTACGCTTGCACTTTACTGTTTACAACCCGGCGGCAGCGCCGTGGCATTCATGGCAACTCGTGGTCTTCCATTCCTCGCCAATGTCAATAGGGTGCTTGAACTCCAAGCCCTGCAAATTGGATTCGTTGACCGTGACGCCGTCGCCTTGCTCGATGATGAGATGGCACGTGTTGCAATCGTTTGTGAGCACTTTGCCGTCTGCGGTTTCGTGCTTGCCGTCGTGGCAACGGTAGCACCCGGCGCTGAGATAATGGCCGATGTGATTCGGGTACGCGCGCCAGTTGGATTTCATGTACGGGAAGTTATTCTTGGCGTAAATATCCTGCACGCGCGCCACCGCCGCGGCGATTTGCGTTTGTTTCTCCGCCGCTACTTCCGGATAGCCGTTTTGATAGAAAGCATGAATCGTCGAATCGATCGCCGCCAGCGCCGCGGCTTTCGTTTCATACTCGGGCGTGAGCGCTTCGACGGCCGTGGCTTTGATCGAGGGCAGCGACATGTCGATCAAGCCGTTGTTCATGATTTTATTCAAAGCGATATTCGGCGCTTGAAAAATGTGCGAGGGCCGGTTGTGGCAATCGATGCAATCCATCCTCCGCAATTTGGCGGGATCCATCGTGCTCGCCAAAAGCTCGGCGTCGGAGGAATAAACCGTCACCTCGCCTTTGGAATTCGTGGAGCGCACCCAGGGAATGACCTCGCGCGCCTCATCGGAGGCGAAATACTCGATCTTATTGCTGATGTTCATATGCCAGTGTATGCCCGAGGTGTGCCCTTCTTCCGGATTGCCGCCGCCGATTTTGATGAGCAGGTTATAGGCCCAACGCGTGTTGGCTTCGTCTTTCATAAAATGCACGCGCGTATCCTGCTTGTTGCCAAAGAAGGCTTGCGGCCAGTGGCAATGCTCGCAGGTTTCGCGCGCGGGACGCAGGTTTTCAATCGGCGTGGGAATGGGTTGCGAATATTTTTTGAAGAGCACCGAATATACTTGATACGCGCCGGAGAGCTTGGATTGCACGTACCAGCCCGCGCCCGATCCGACATGGCAGCCCGCGCAGGTCACACGCGCATGCGGCGAATTTTGATACGCCACATACTCCGGCTCCATGACCGTGTGGCACGTTTGGCCGCAGAAGGTCGTGGATTCGCTGAACTCATACGCATGATAACTGCCCACGCCGGTGAAGAGCAGAAACACGGTCAACACCGTCACCGTGACCAACATCATACGGCGGTGATGTGGAATGTTGAGGTCGACGCGAGGCAGACTGGGCAATGCTTGCTCATGGGCGCGCCGGCGGTGCTCGCGCCACATGCCGAACGGCACCAGCAATAATCCGAAAATCAAGATGATCGGAAAAACGATCAAGTTGATAATGCCAAGATAAGGCGTGGAAGTCTCCGCGAACGCTTCCACGAGAAATAAAAAGAGAATAGCGCCGAAGCTCAATCCGGCAATGCCGGCGCCGATCATGCTGATCGTGTTGTAGAACGAGCTGGGTAGCTTGCGAGTGGTGTTGCTGGAATCTTCCATCCGATCCTATCTCCGATAAGTTATGCTGAAAATGTGCGCACAGGGCACGAGCTTCAGCCCTGTTTATAGCGGTTTCTAATTTGGAATAAGATGACGAAAGCCAAAATAAACGGCAAGAGATTTTGTGGGGGGAAGTCTATTTCACAATGACCGAATCCTTTGTCGAGTTTGTTGGATTAAGAGGAGGAAGCCTTTTGCCGCGCACGCGCGTAGAGTAGGGAGATCGCCATGAGCACGATTCCCAAAGCCAGAAACGAGAGAATGCGATAGCCGGCTTCGAGTCGCGCGAGATCGACCACGAACACGTACACGATTGCGAGGAAGATCGTGAAGATCGCCATCCAACGGTATTTTTTGTTTTTCAACAGCAGGCTCATCAAGAAGAAAAATCCCGCGGCCGCGAGCCAGGAAAGGCTCACATAGCTTTTGGGCGCCGTATGATAAAGGCCGTAAGGAATGATGACGAGCGCCGAAGCCAAATAGATGTTGCGCATCAATTCGGTTTTCAGCGCGAGGCGCTCGGTTTTCCAATTCAACAGGCGCGCGCTGAGCAGCGCCACGACGGCATAGCTGAAGTTGACCGCGGCCGTCGCGGGCGCGAGCCGCAAATAAGCCAGAAAGATGGCCGTGTAGATGATGGTATTGGCCACGACCACGATTTGCGAGCGGAACCAGATCGACGTGGAGATTACCAGCAAGCTTTGCCAGCCGAGCCAGATGAAGTATTGCGGCGATTCGAAGCGCGAGAAAATGGCGGCGCTCAACGCCAAATATCCGAAGCAGGCGTAGAAAGAAGTGGCAAAGCGGCTTTTGCGCCACACCCAACTCCCGATTGCGAATGCCAAAAACAGGGCTGCAATCGCGAAGTAAAGCGAGGCCAGCTCCGGCTTGAAAAAGGTCAAGCCCACAAGCGCAGCCATGCCGAGAAATCCCGCGCCATTCAACAGAGGCAGCGAAATTTTTGCAGCCTCGGAAAAGGAATCTTCTGCTCGCAGAAGATTGGGAACGGCAAAAATCGCGGCATAGAGAAAGAGATAAACGAGATTGTATTGATGTTCTGCGACCGCGCCCAACGGGCGGCCGAGCAAAGGATTGTTCAACAACCAAAGCAGGTGCGCGAAATACGCTCCTAGTATGCTGAACAGCGCGACGGTTTGATAGTTGTATTTCAATAAAAAGAAAACGGCCGCGAGCGCAGTGAGCGCGACGAGCGGCAGCGTGAAATGGGTGGCATCGCCGAGAAGCGCTGTGACGTAGCCAAGAAAAATCGCCACACCCGCTAAGAACTCGCTGCGCCTGCGCGCCGCCAGCACGAAATGATATCCCACCACCGCGAGCAAAGCGCTCATTGCCGCAACTTTATTGGAGAGCAACGGCGGCGTGCTGAAAAAATGCAAACGCAGCGTGGCGTAATAAAGCAGAATCAATCCGCCGCCGAAGAGAATGCGCGAGAGATAGGGATAGGAAATTCGCCACAGCCGCGACACGGCAAACAATCCGGCAACGGCGAGAAAGCCGATGAGGCTGTGCAACAATCGCGGCAGCATTGCAATCGGATAGGCAATGAAGAATGCGATGCCGACGAGCAGCGCCACGATGCCCACGCGCGCCAGCCAGAACTCGCCGATTTTGAGCTCCAGCGCCGCTTCTTTCACTTCCTCGCTTTTCGCGCGCGCGAGGAGCGCGGCTTGCCGGCTCTCAACGCTTTCCTCTTGTTCGGGAAGCGGACCGAGCTGCAGGTACGTTTCGATCCTTGCGATTCGCGCTTCGAGGCGGCGCAGCGTGTCTTCACGCCCTTCGGCGCTTTGAGCAGAGGGATTATCCGATTGGTTCATAGGCCGCACCGTTAAAATGTGAATACTTTATCCGCGGCAACAGACCATTGCGTTAATTCCGACATATTGCTGACTTCCACACCTTCCACGAGTTGGAGATTGCGCAGGCCGCGCGCCTCCACACAACTGCCGCAGGCTTTAACTTTTCCGCCTTTGGCAAGCACGGATTTGAGCATGCGCTCGAGGTTGTAAAACCCTTGGGGCGTGGTTTGATTTGCAAGACCGCAACCAACGGCATCGGCCATGAGAAAGACGAGCACTTCGACTTGGGGATGTTCTTTTTGCAGCATCATGGCCAAACGCAAAGCGTTGTAGGCTTTTTCCGTGCCGTACGGAGCGTCATTGATGAGCAATAGAATTTTCATAATCGTTTCTCCATCAACAAACCAGCCCATGCTCCGAGAATAGCAAAGATCGTGAAGGCAATGCTGCCGAATGAAAGCAGAGGAATGCCCGTTAATCCATGGCCCACCGTGCAGCCGCCGGCGAGCGAAGCGGATGCGCCCAAAACAAATCCACCACTCGCGAGCTTACCAATCGCAGCACCGGACAGAGTTGCTGAAGCAGCTTTGCCGGAGCGAAACACGGAAAGAAAGCCGCCGAGCGGAATGCCCAGCACGAAGAAGAAGTCCCAACTCAGGGCTTGCCATTTGCCGAATGATAAAAGCTCGAAAGCATCTTGGTTGCCGGGCATGATTGCCATGCCAAAGTTCCGGCCTGCGAGCGAGGAGGCGAGCCATGCAATAATGCCGATGCCGCCGATCACGACTCCGGTTCTCATCCAACTCCAGCCGCTCTCTGCCGCAGTGCGCGCGCCTTTGAGCAAAAAGAAAATCAAAAGAAGAGCGAGCGGCGCGGCGATTATCCACAGCGGCAGATGAAAGAGCGCACTCAACGTCATCGTCTCCGTCGCGCCGAGGGATTGCATGAAGACGCGCAACGGCATGAGCGCTCCGGTTTCGGCAGCGACATAGCCGAAGCACACGCCGATGATTGCGATTAGGCCGCCGACATTGCCTGCGCCGAATTTATACCACACGCCGCCAGCGCAGCCGCCGCCCCAATTCATTGCCACTCCAAAAAAAAAGCCGCCGAGAGTTGCGCCCAGAGGATAAAAGGCGGGCGCATGCAATTGGACCACGCCGAAATAATTCAGCAACGGAAGAAGCAACATCTGCACAGCGATCGCCAACATATAAGCTTTGAAGCGCGTCGTGTCTCTCCTGCCCAGGAGATTGCGGAAACCCGCGTTCATTCACAGCTTGCCGCGATGGGAGGCGAAACCGAAAGCGAGGCCGACGGGCAGGCCGAGGAGGAGATTGATGAAAGGTGTCGGCATGTGATTTCGTTCTGAACTGAATCAATCAGCAGGAGCACAATTTCAGGAAATGATCACTGCGGCGACCATTGCGAATACACGATAATCGAGAATTGCGCCCCACCATCTTCGATCCTCTATCTTCGATCCTCTATCTTCGATCCTCTATCTTCGATCCTCTATCTTCGATCCTCTATCTTCGTTCCTCGCTTCCTTCCATTCTTCATCCCGCCGCCGAATCTTCACATACAGCGCCGCGGCCACGGCGAAGATAATCACCATCGACACGGCGAGGCCCTTGCGCCGGAATTGCAGCTCGGCGAGCGCGGCGCGGCCGAGATCGACGGCTTGCGTGGCGAGATCGACGCCGGTTTTCGCGCGCTCGCGCAAGATCGTCGCGCGATAGTTATGAATCTGCGTGCGCGCTTTGATCAATTCATCGTCCGCGGAGGTGATGATGAATTTCGCCTCGCTCACTTCCATGCCCGCGCGCTCGGCTTGGCTCACCAAGCTATCTGCGGTGTGAATTTTGGTCTTCAAATCCGTGAGGATGCCATACATCTCTGCGCCGTTTTTCCAGCCTTCGCTCCCGGCTTCGTGACACTGCGCACAAGCAAACTCGTCGCTCGCGGGATTGAGGCGTTCATCCGTTGGCTCCGTGATTTTATGGTTGCCGTGACAAGCTTCGCATTGCGCCAATCCCATTTCCGCGTAAGCTTTGGCATGCGGACTCTTTTCAAACAATTCGGCATTATTGATGTGGCAGCGTCCGCACACATGCGAGATGGAAGCCACATCCGGCGGAATCGCGCCGTGATTGCCGTGGCAATCGTTGCATGCGGGCGCGGCGAGGTCGCGCTTACGCAACAGCGCTTGGCCGTGCACGCTGGCGTCATAATCCGCCAACTGTTGCGCGCCGATGGGATAACTCGCCATGTATTCGGCACTGCCGTGGCAACGCCCGCACGTGGCCGGCACGTTCAACGCATAGACCGAAGAACGCGAATCGTTCGCGGCCAGAATGCCATGATTGCCGTGGCAATCGCTGCACACCGCGACTTTCTCATCGCCCTTTTCAAAAAGCCGTTGGCCGTGCTGACTCGTGCGATACGTCGCAAGCTGATCCGTGGGCAACGCGGGATTGAATCTCTTGATCATCGCCGGATCGCTGTGGCATTTGCCGCAAAGCTGAGGTATGTTTTTGCGGCTCGGTTTGCCGACATAGCCGGCTCTTTTGCTCATCGCAGCTTCGGCGTCTTCCGCCAATGCCGGATTCGGATCGCCGCCGTGACAACTCTCGCAGCCGATGCCGTTGTGCGCGTGCACGTCATTGGCGAACGCAGTCACCGGCTCCAATTGCGCGCCGTCGAGCAGTTTGTGGCAAGCGATGCAACTGCTCTCGGTCGGCGTTTGGCCGAACGCAAGGGGCAAGGAGCGCGGAGCAAGGAGCATAGCGCATAAAGCATAGCGCATAGAGCATGGAATAAACTTCATACGCCAAGCTCCGTGCTCCATGCTCCTTGCGCCTTCAAAACGTCTGAGGGATGACATAGGCAATCAAGCTCATAATGATGATGAAGGCAATGGCGGCCCATCCGAATGCCGTGAACCAACGCGAGGCGCGGCGTTCTTCGGGGCGGCGGTCAATGAACGGAACGAACAGCCAAAACAATCCGACCAAACCGAATCCTAAAATGCCCAACACTTCGCCGTCCATAAAAAGAATTTTGGCGGGAATGTATTTCAGCGTTTGAAACATGAAGAGAAAATACCACTCCGGCTTGATGCCGGGCGGCGCGGGCGCGAAGGGATCGGCTTTCTCGCCGAGCTCCCATGGAAAAAGCGCAGCGAGCGCGGCGAGAATGCCAAGCGCCACCAGCCAGCCCAACAAATCGCGCAGCAAGAAATATGGAAAGAAAGGCATGGGCTTTTGCTTCGCGGCATTCTCGCTTTGGCTGGGCGGCACACTCATGCCCTGCACTTGCACGAGCAACAAATGCAACACGAGCAGCGCCGTCGCGATCATCGGCAGCACCGCGACGTGAATGCCGAAGAAGCGCGTGAGGGTTGCGCCCGTCACTTCTTCGCCGCCGCGCAGGAATACGAGCATATCGCGGCCAGTGAATGGAATGACGGAGACAATTTCGGTTCCAACTTTGGTGGCGAAATACGCGAGCGTGTTCCACGGCAAGAGATAGCCGCTGAAGCCGAAGCCCAGCGCGAGAAAGAAGAGCAGCACGCCGGAAATCCACGTGATCTCGCGCGGCTTGCGATAGGCTTTCATGAAAAACACGCTGAACATGTGAACCATGGCCGCGGCCACCATCAAGTTGGCGGACCAACTGTGAATCGAGCGAATCAGCCAGCCGAACTGCACTTTGGTCATGATGAATTGCACACTCTCAAACGCGGCTTCGGCGGTGGGACGATAATACAGCAACAGCAGAATGCCGGTGCCGACTTGCACGATGAAGAAGAACAGCGTCATACCGCCGAGATAATACCAAATGGTGTGGCGGTGCATGGGCACGGTTTTCTTTTTAAAAAAATACGCGACCGCGTCGAGCGGAAAGCGATCTTTCCAGAAACCGGTTTTTGGGGTCGAGTGGTTCATAGGAATTGTACGAGATGGTGAAATGGATCAAGCAAGAGTTTTACTAAATTTTCGAGGTTTAGGATCGTCAACCAACTAACTTTCTCATTTGCTGCGGTTTTATTTTCAACCGCAACCCAACTCATCCCCCGGCCCCTTCTCTTGGGAAAAGAAGGGGAGAAACCAAGAGCAAGTTCAGAACGCTTTGCTTTGGTTCTCCCCCTTCTCTTTTTAAGAAAAGGGGGTCGGGGGGACGAGTTCTGATTACGCGTAGAGGCTTTAGGAGCGTGACCACGAAAATGACAGCTTGACTCAAATGGGAAAGTTATTTAATCGGAGATTCTTAGTAAAACTCGGCGTCACTTGATGAAGCCCAGAGCTGCCAAAAACGCATCCGCCTCTTTCATGGCCTCGGCTAGCGCCTTGGGATCTGGTTGAGGCCATTCATCGTCGCGTATTCCCGCTGGAGTAAAAAGATGGCCCACGCCGCGATAAACTTGGAGATCACACTTGTTGCCGGCGGCGCGCATGCGGTCGCAGAAAAGCTGTGCGCCCGCGAGTGGGGTCACGGTATCCACGTCTCCTTGCAGAATTAAAGACGGCGGCAACCCTTTGCGCACATGTGCTGCCGGTGAAATACTCGAGACTTGTGCACGTGAGCCGAGAAGTTTTTGCGGCCATTTGTCATTCTCAAGATCTACCGCGGGCGAAACCAGAATGAGCGCATTGGGCGCTGCGCTGATCTTTCCGTGCGCGGCGGAGTCGTCGAAGATCGCGGCTGAGACCGCGAGATGCGCTCCTGCCGAGGAGCCATACGCGGCGACGAGACTAGGATTGATGCCAAGCGAGTCCGCGTTCGCGCGCATCCACCGAATGACGGCGCGCGCATCGGCCATGGCCTCCAGCGGCGTGATCGTGCTTTGATTCGAGAGGCGATATTGCGCCGCAACCGCAACCATGCCGAGTCCCGCGAAATGTTCAGCGCGGCCAAAGGCCCACGAAGGCTCGCCGCTGTACCATCCTCCTCCATGAAAGACAACCATGGCTGGAAGCGGCTGTTCGCGCGGCGCTTGGCTTGGCCGAAACACGTACGCCTTGAGGGCCATGCTATCGATCGTCGCGTAGACCTGCGCAACCGGGCCAATTACGCTTGTGCGGTCTTGTGCGAAGACGAGGAGCGCGCATAGTAAAAAGATCACACCTGCAATGAGCGCGGTAGTTTGGTCTTTCATGCCTGGCGAATCACGACGAGGTCTTCGCCGCGAACTTCCACGCGATATTCTTCCAATGGCCGCGGCGCCGGGCCGGCGATGTTGCGTCCGGTCAAATCGAAATGACCGTTGTGGCAGGCGCACCAGATGTGTTTGAAATCGTCGCGATACTGCACCGTGCATTGCAGGTGTGTGCACACCGCAGAGAAAGCGCGATAGTCGCCCTCCGGCGTGCGCACGAGAATGCCGGGCTTGGTTCCGAAACGAAAAATTTTTGCGGTATTGGGAGCAAGCTCGCCAGCTTTGCCAGCGACCACATCGTTTTGCACCGCCTGCGGAATTGCGGGCGGCATGATGTATTTGAGCACCGGGAAAAACACCGAGCCTATCATCGCCAGCACACCACCGCCAAGAAAATAATCGAGAAAGGAGCGACGGGTCACTTCGGTAGGTTTCTTTGCCATGGCTCGCGTCCTTTATAGGTGAGAAACACGTTTGCGTGTATCGGAACGGAAAGATGGCCGAAGAAAAGACAAAAATAATACCACGACTTCTCGCGCCGGAGGAAAGCTACTAAAGGCTTGTCCTCCGGCACTTTGGGAGAACAACTCGGGATGAACTTAAGAAATGAAATTCTCAAAGAGGAGAATTTTGTTTCTCCTCTTTGTCAACCTTGATAAAACGCAACGCAGTATGTCTGTCCACAAACTTGATCAGGCTGGCAGAGTGGGCTAAAAATCTCTCAATGGCGCAAAGTCCGGCATTGCTCATTTATAACCAAACAGCACGGAGTAGATGATCAACCCAATCAAAAGCACGCCGAGGCCCAAGAAGAAGAAGCCGAACGCGTGAATGGCTTTTTCAAATTTCGGGGAAATGGTTTTGGTGACGAGCACCTTGCGCAGCATGCCGCTTTCTTTCAACTCTTCATATTCGCGCGGACGCGTGGCCTTGTATTCTTCCAGCGGCGTGACGCCGGTGAAGATTACGGGATCGAGTGGAAAAGCTTCGGGCCGCAAATGCGTGTTGAAAAAATGCACGGTAAAGATGAACCCGACTGCGAGCAGAGCTTCATCGCTGTGAATGATGGTCGCGACATTGATCAACCAACCCGGCAAAAGATTCGTGAAAAATTCCGGAAACCACAACATCAAGCCCGAAGCGCCGATGATGGCGACGCCCCAAAACACGGCGAGATAATCGAATTTCTCCCAATACGTCCACCGGCCATACGCGGGCCGCTCGCCCTTGCCGAAGAACCATTTGAGCGTCGCGACGAAATCTTTCACGTCTTGCTTGTTGAACCAAAGCGACTTCGCATCAAAGATGAACTCACGCCAGCTTTTGCGCTGCCGGCCCTTGTCGCGCACGAGCGTAAAAAGATGATAGAAGAAATAGCCGAACGTAATGACCGCGGCGAGGCGATGAATCTTTCCGGCCACGGCGACGCCGCCGAGCAAATTCGAGAGAAAACCGGCCCACGCCATGCTCGAGAATTTCAACATCATGCCGGTGAGCGCGAGCGACATGAAGCTGGTGATGACGAACAAATGCGTGATGCGCTGCGCGAGCGAGAAGCGTTGGATATAATACCGCCCTTCGTGCTGCTCCTTCTTTTGTTTTCTCTTCTCTCGAATTATCGTCAACGAGCGCGGCAGCCACAACAGCGTGTGCACGCCAAAGAAGCCGAACACGCTCACGAGCAAGCCCGTCATCGCCCAATAGGTGTAGTACAAAATCGGATACTTCACTCTGTCGTGATGCGTCGCGTGCGTGAGATAGCCGGTGAAACGGCGGTTCGCATCTTCATGACACTTCTGGCAGGTGTGCACCACGTTGCTCAATCCCACCGCAGAATTTGGGTCATTCACACTCAAGATCGCGTGCGCGCCGTGGCAATCCGAGCACTTTGCGGCTTTGAGATAGCCGAGCCGATACGCTTTGCCGTGCATCGTATCGAAATAAGTTTCCGCCAATTCTTTGTGGCACGCGCCGCATTGGTGCGTGACTTCCGTAACGAACGCGTCTTGTTCCACGCGCGTGATGCCGTGCGCCGAATGGCAATCCATGCACGTTGGCAGCTTTTTATCGTCTTTGCCAACGCCGTCGCTCGCCCAATGCACGCTCTTGACGAAGTCTTTGTAGATGCCGCGATGGCAAGAAGCGCACGTTGCCGGAATGTTCTTCGGATTGATCGAAGAGCGCGCGTCGGTGTGCTTCAAAACGTAATGAGAATTGTGGCAGTCGGTGCAAATTGCAACCGGCAACAAGCCTTTCTCGGTGAGGCCTTTGCCGTGCACGCTCGAAGAGTAATCATAGAGCACGTTCACTTCCGCCAGGCCGGGCACTTTTTCAGCCTTGCCGTCTTTGCGATGGCATTCGCCGCACAGAGTTGGAATCGCGGCGCGATAGGTGGGCGAGTCTTCATCCATGCGCGATTTGGTGGTGTGGCCGTTGCCGTGGCAAGTGGTGCAATACGGCGCGTCATTCTTCTTTTCAAAATGCGCCTGGCCGTGGCCGCTTTGCGCATATTCTTCCGCCATCTTCGCGTGGCAATTCGAGCAATCCACTTGCTTCGCCGTTTCACAAGGGCGCGCAAGCTTCGGGTCGATGTCGGCGTGGCATTTCACACACGGGATGGTCTTGTGTACGGATTTGGAAATTTCGTTTTCATTCACCACTAAAGAAACGGTTTGGCCCTCGACCACTTTGTGCGTGTCTTCCTTTTCATGACAACGCATGCAATCGCGATCGGCAATGTTGAGCACGAGCGAGCCGCGGCGCAGCTTGTGTGGTTGATGGCAATCCGTGCACGCAGGAATGGCGCCCGGGCGCTTTTCCCACAGCTCGCCGCGAATGATTTTTTGATGCACTTGCTCGATCCGGCTATGGCATTTCATGCACGTGCCGGCAATGTTGTGCAAGGAGATGGAAGATTTCGGCAGCGTGTGCGGCAGAATCATGTGGCTGCCATGGCAGTCCGTGCAGGTTGCAGAGACGATCAATCCTTTTTTGAAGAGGCCCTCGCCGTGAATGCTCTCGCTGTAGTTTTCGATAATGTTGTGTTCGGAGATATTGTAAACATTCGCCACTGGCGCGCCTTCGCGATGGCACTGGCCGCAGAGGTAGGGAATGTTCATTTTGAAGGTGGGAGATTCCGCCACATTCTTTGCCAAAATCTCATGCGTGCCGTGGCACTCGGCGCACGTGGGCGCATACGGCGCTTTACGATTGAGCGCTTGGCCGTGAATGCTGGCGTCGAAGTCGAGCTGCACTTCGTCATGGCAAGTGGCGCAATTAACCGGCGCGAGGCGTTCGGGGTGGGGAAATTCTTCCACGGCGGCCTCGATATGGCAGCTCGCACACTCAACGTCTTTGTGGACGGATTTGGAAAATCTTTTCATGTCCACAAACAAAGAAACTTGCCTGCCCGCGCGCTCCGTAGTCAAGCTAGGATCGGAATGACATTCCAGGCAGGCTTCCTGGTCTTGCGCGAGCAGAATTTGAAAGCTGCCAAGCAGAAGGAGGGCGATGAGGAGGTTGCGTGCTTTCATCCATCCACCTCGAAGGTTTGAGAAAACAGCGTTGTTGCTCTGTTTCAACTCACAGCACGACTTGAATCAACAGCATCAAGCCAAAACCCAGCATGAATGCCCACGCAATGCGAGCCGGCTTTTCGACGTTCAAGGCTTGTGGAATCAGTTCGAGCAAGATCAAATACATCATCGCGCCCGCGGCGAAGCCCATGAGCACGGGCATGAGCGGCTGGAAGAACCACGAGGCCATGGCCGCGGGCACCGCGGCAATGGGTTGCGGCAAGCTGGTGAGAAAGGCCGCCCAAAAACATTTGACCATGCCTGCTCCGGCCGCCCGCAATGGGATCGCCACCGCCAAGCCTTCGGGGATATTGTGAATCGCAATGGCGAGCGCAATGTACGCGCCCAAATTATTCGCATACACTTCTTGTGAAGCATAGCCGACGCCCACGGCCACGCCTTCGGGAATGCTGTGCACGCTCATCGCGAGAAAGATGAGAATCTCCGCGCGGCCGCCCCAACGCTTCCACGAAGCCTGACTCAAACGCTCTTCATTCAGATACAGATCTGTGGCCCAAAGAAAAGCCGAGCCCGCGAGGAGCCCGAGCAAGACCGGCAAAACTTGCAGGAGACTCAGCTCGTGTTGCGCCATCGTCAAGCCGGGGAGAATCAAATTATAAACCGAAGCGGCCAGCATCAAACCGCCGGCAAAACCGTAGCCGAGGCCGGTGTGTTTCTTCAAATCCAAACGTTTGATGAGAAGCGGCAACGCGCCCAAGCCGCAGGCGAAGCTGGCCAGCAATCCGGCAACCAAACTGTGCAGAAGAATTTCAACAGGCATAGAAAACCCATCCTAGGAAGTTCGAAGTTGTAAGTTCTGTCATGGATAAGTCGAGTTTAGCTGCCCACAAGCAAAGGCCACAGCAATTTAATCGTCTCTAAAATCGGTTTGCCGATCTCACCGATGGCGGTGGCAACTTCCTTCATGCTTTCCAAAGCGGTCTGGTACCACTTCTTCCTCGGCTGCGGCATTGCCATTTCTTTGCTCAAGACCGCAAGATCCCCGCCCAGTTGCTGGGTTTTCTGCGGGTCAATTTGCGCGGCGATTTCTTCGATTTGTTTGGCTAGTTTTTTGACCAGAGCTTGCACTGCGCTGGGCGCACTAGATTGTTCAAGGTGCGTTTGCACGGTGTTGGTGATATTCGCCATGTACTCGGCGACGTTCACAATATTGCCCTGGCCGGAGACGTTGGTAATGACGTTCTTTTCCACGAAAGTTCCTCCGCTTTCCACATAGGTTACCGGAACCAAACGGACCGCGGCGCGGCGAATTTGGTAGTCTTCGATCTTTTGCCAAATCTGCCGCCGCGCGCCTTCGAAACGCTCCACCAGATTGACACGGCTGGCGACGGCGGTGACTTGTTCGGCGGCATCGAATGCCGTGAGTATGGCCGATTGTGAAATCCCGCTCCAATTGTCGCGCTTGATCAATCTTGTTGCTTTGTTCAAATAATCGTTCAATTCTTCTTCAATATCCAAATCCCTGTGCTGCAAAATGTGCCGGCTCTTCAATTGATGCAGAATGAGGTCAAGCGCTTCTTGCTCCGCATGTAGACGCAGCAAGCACAAACGCAGGCTGCGAATCTGATCGCGGGTAGCTTTGTTGCGCTGCAATATCCAAAGGCCGACGATGCCGGCATTTGTTTTGAGCCTCCCAAAGCTTAATTGCGCGCCCAAAGTTTTCTTGATACCGACTCGAATGAAACCCGGCGGTGTGCCGATTGCTTCGCGCGCGTCCAGCTCAACAACGAGCAAGGGATTGCCGTTCAAAACGAGCGTTTGTGCACTGGCGTGCTCGGCGCTCGCGCTTAGACTCGTCGTAGCAACAGCATAGAGGCGGGTCAAATTTTTTCCTTGGCGCAAGAGCGGTTTCCATTCGCGTTGTTCTGCTTCCGGTTGCGGCACCCACGTGGGCAAAGCGCAGACCTCTGAAATAATGGCCAAAGCTGAAGCCGCATCAAGACTTTTGAGCCGGCCGGCGCGAGGATTTTCACTGATTCCAATCTCAACGCGTGCCACTGCGCGGCCGTCGCAAAACAAGCGGCGAAAAGCAACGCGCGGCGCCATTTGGCGGGGAGCCGTCCCGACTCTTTTTTTACCCAAGTCGTCAAAGCGGAGGGCGCGTCGTGCGAGACAAAACGCGTTTTCATCTGACCATGCCGCATCTGCGCCGCGCCGCCGCTCAACCGCACGACCAAAGAAATGCACAAACTGTGGATGGATGGCGGTCACTGGACTTGGCCAGTAGGGTTTGTCGAGGCGCTGCCCTTGATCCGGGCAAAAGGGTCGCGCGTCGGAAATAGGAAACTGCAATACGATGATCATCGCACTTTCCAAAAAAAGTCCCCCATTCCAGGAGTAACCCAGTGGGGGAGGTTAAGATCCTCTCCACGCCACGGACACTCCGCTTTGGAAATGCCCATGGGGTGGAGAGGCTTAACAGGGCTCATTAGCCCGACTCCGTCACCCGCGTTTTCGGGCGACAAGGGAGCATTGCAGCCGGCCGATAGGATCGGATGTCCTTCGGACCAACGACAAAGAGTTTCAAAACCAATGCACGCAGATGCTCACAGGTTTAAACGATCAGCGCCACTTGGGGGTTTCTTCATTGCCTTGCTAGTGCACTGGAACCATGGCAATGCCGTTTCCTTAAGCGATTTTTGCAGTCCCAGCCCCTTGTGGACCGATGCTTCTGCACACGTTACAGCACCCAACAAGGGGGTGGGACTACTTAAGGAAACGGCATTGGGAACCATGGATTTTGTAGTCCCTGCCCCTCATGGGCAGTTTTCTCGAACAGCGCTCCACAAGCGGCGTGACTGCCGGCCCGGCGTTATGTGGCATTCGAGTTCATTACAGCTTGCCCAATTCCTCCAAATCTTTGTCACGCCCCATCACCACCAGAATATCACTGTCTTTCACGACATGCTCGCCGCCGGGGATAAGCACAACATCGCTGGGAATCACTTCTTTGATGAGAATGATTTGCGCGTTGTATTTTTTGCGAATGTCAAGCTGATGGAGCGATTTGCCGACCCACACTTGCGGCGGCGCCATCTCCACGATGCTGTAGCCTTCCGCCAAAGAAATGTAGTCGAGCAAAGTCGAGAGCCGCAGCGTGTAGGCAATGCGCTTGGCCATGTCGCGTTCCGGAAAGACGATTTCCGTGGCTCCGATCTTGTCTAAAATTTTGCCGTGATCGACTGAGCTGGCTTTGGCGATGATTTCTTTGACGCCGAGCTCTTTCAAATAAAGCGTGATAAGAATGCTCGTGTCGATCGGCTCGCCCACGGACACTACGGCGACGTCGATGTCTTCCAAACCGAGCGCCTGCAGCGTCTCTTTGTCGCGCGCATCCGCAACCATGGCCTTCGCGACAAACGGCTTGACCTCATCGATTTTCTTCTCGTCAACATCGATGGCGAGCACCTGCGTGCCGGCTTCGGAAAGATAGCGACAGAGATAGTGGCCGAAACTGCTAAGTCCGATAATGGCGATGGTACGCATATCTCTCCGGCTTGAGTTCAACCGACCAAAACGTTTTCCTGCGCATATTTGAACCGCGCTTTCTTTTCTCCGCCGACGGCGATTGCCACCGTGAG
The DNA here is from genome assembly GCA_037444905.1 of bacterium. GTDB lineage: Bacteria > Zhuqueibacterota > Zhuqueibacteria > Zhuqueibacterales > Zhuqueibacteraceae > JABWAN01. The sequence continues at coordinate 57,090 of JBBILN010000033.1, forward strand.
CGGGCCGAGGCGGCCAATGAACATCACCAAAGTAATCAGTAACCGGCTCAGCTCTGAGAGCTTGGGCGTGACGCCCGCCGAAAGACCGACGGTTCCAAACGCGGAGGTCACTTCAAAGAGCAACTCGAGAAAGAGCCCGCGGCTATCTTGATGCGAAACCAACCTGGTTTCGGTGATCACAAGCAGGAAAGTAAAAAGCATAATGAGCGTGGCAGAAAAAAACGAAATCGCAATGGCTTTGGAGGACGTCTCTTCCGGAATGCGCCGCTTGCGCAGATTCGCGTCGGCGAGATTGTGAAACCGGGCTTTGATGACGGACAACAGAATCGCGAAGGTGGTGGTTTTGATGCCGCCGCCGCACGAACCCGGGGAAGCGCCGATGAACATAAGCATGATGAGCAGAAACAAACTCGCGTCCGTAAGCGCGCCGATATCGAGCGTATTGAAGCCGGCTGTGCGCGCCGTGACGGATTGAAAATAAGTGCTCCACAGTCGCGTGCTCCACGGCAAGCTCTTCAAAGTGTTGCCGTATTCAAAAATCAGAATCAAAATCATGCCGCCGAAAACAAGCAGGCCGCTCATCAACAGCACGAGCTGCGAGTGCAAAGAGAGGCGGTGTATGAGTGCTCTGCGTTTGCGCGCCAATTCGAAAATCACCACGAAGCCCAGGCCGCCTAAAATGATCAACGCGGAGATCGTGAAATTGACGGCGAAGTCGCCTCTATACGAGGCCAAATTATCGGGAAAGAGCGCGAAGCCGGCGTTGCAAAACGCGGACACGGCGTGAAAGACGCCGTAATACGCGGCCTTGGTGAGCGGAAGATCGCGCGACCAACGCAGTGCCAAAATAATCGCACCCACCGCTTCGATCAAGAAGGTCGCAAGAAAAACCGTTTTGAGCAGGGCCTTCAGGTTTTTCATGGGCGCCTGGCTGAGCGTTTCTTGCAACAAATCACGATTGCCGAGTGAAAGCCGTCCGCCCAAAAGATAAATGAAAAACGTTGAGAACGTCATCACACCCAAGCCGCCGAGTTGGATCATGACCAAGATGACGATCTGCCCGAACCATGTGAAAGTCGCGCCGGTGTCAACCACGGTCAAGCCGGTTACGCACGTCGCGGAGGTGATCGTGAACAACGCATCGACAAACCCGACCGGCTCCTTTTGCGCGGCCTGAGGCAACATGAGCAAAAAGGTAGCGAACAGAATCGCACCGGCAAAACTCGCCACGAGGATGCGCGCCGGGCCGAGGGTCCGCTGGAGATCGCGCCGGAAGGAGGTGATTGAATGCGGAAGTATTTTCATCCTTAAGCGTATCGGCGATCACTGAGCTTGGGTGGGAAGCGTGGTTTCGCTTTCGGCGCTGGCGCGCATGCGCTCCAACTCGCGGCCATGCTCTCTTTCCATTTCGCTTTCCGACATGTAGCCATTGATCATGCTTTGATTGAGCGGATAAACTTCGGGATTGAAGATCACGGCATAGAAGTGCCATACGAAGATCGCCAAAGTGGCGAGCCATGCTTCATACAAGTGAATGACCGTGAACACTTCCATCATCCAAAACGGAAAAATCTGCAAGGCAAAATTTTCAAACCACAATAAGAAGCCGGTAAACGCCATGACGACCGTGCCCCATACCAGCGCCCAATATTCCGCTTTTTCCATGTAAGAGAAGCGATCGAATTCGGCGGGCGTTGCGCGCTTGCCCAATAAGAAACGCAAGTTGTCTTTGAAATCGAAAAAATCTTGGCGGCTGGGCGCGAGCGCTTTGAGCTGCATGCGGCCGCGCGGGGTGAAGAGCAAGTACCCGACATGATAGATACTCAATCCCACAAACACCAGCGCAAAGATGCGATGCACCCAGCCGCGCAGCGCGAAGTCTTCCTCAAACAGAAGCAGCGGTTGCACCCACGCCGCTTCCGGATATTTCAACGCAAAGCCGGTGATTGCGAGCATGGTGAAGGAGAGCGCGAGAATCCAATGCTGATAGCGTTCGACACGCGTCCAGCGCAGATAGCCGCGGTTGTTGTTGATTGCGTCGTTCATGCCTCGTCGCCCTCAAAAGTTCCTCGCTTGCGCAGCAGGTGCTTGCTTTTGCGCACGAAATCCAGGCCGTTGTGAAGAATCATGCCGCCGATGACCACGACGATTAATGCGACATACAGCGTGCGCACGACCGCAACGATTCTTCCTTCGCTCTGCTCTTGCGTGAGATGCACGGGCCCTCGCGCGAAGTTGGCGCTCGCGTTGGGGTGGCACTGGCCGCAGGTCGCAATCAAATTCGTGGGATGAATCATCGAGCGCGTATCGGTTGAAGGCAGAATGTTGTGCACCCCGTGACAACTGCCGCAATTCGCCGCAGCGAGCTGGCCGGAGCGCAAAGCCAGGCCGTGATAACTATCCGTAAACGTCGTCAACCGCTGGCTGCGCATGCCGTATTTTTCCGTAATGCGCGTGGAAGCATGGCAACGGCCGCACGTTTCGACCGCCATGTTTTGCGGCGAAGTTGCCGCTGTGCCTTCCGAGGGCAATTCGATCCCGTGCTCGCTGTGGCAGTCGGTGCACACGGGCGCATCGCGCGAGCCGCGCGCGACCGCAGTGCCGTGCACGCTTTGTTCAAATTCGGCAGTGATCTTGGCATGGCATGCGCCGCAGGTTTGCGGCACGTTGCGATAAAATGCTTTGGAATCGGGATTATTCGCCGCCAAAATTTTATGATTGCCATGACAGCTTTGGCACGTCGCCACGCTATCGCGACCAGCCAATGCGAAACGGCCATGCACGCTGCGCAAATAAGCTTTGAGTGGATCTCTTATCGGGATTTGATGCTTCTGCACGATCTCAGGATTTGCGTGGCAACGCCCGCATGTAAACGCAAGCTGCCGCGGATTCACCCATGAAAGAGAATCCGCAACGGCACGAATGTCGTGGCTGCCGTGACAATCGCCGCAAGTTGGCGCATCTGCTGGCACAGCGCCGGTCACAGCGTTTATGCCGTGGACGCTGGCCGCAATCTCCGGCACCGCATCCGCATGGCAAGTGGCGCACGCCGCAGGGGCAAGTTTTTCGGGATGGGGAATTTCTTTGATGTCCGCGTGGCACGTCACGCAATCGAAGCCGGCATGAATGGAATTTTCCATTTGTTTCGCATCGACAAACAACGAGCGTGTTGCGCCCGTGCTGTCGCTCACCACTAAGCCGGTATCCGCATGGCAGGAAAAGCAATCCATCGCTTCTTGGGCCCGCGCCAAAGAAGCATGAAACACACAAATCAAAGCGAGAAAAAGAATTCTAAAGTGGGTTGATGGAGCTCGGGTTTGGAGCCACATATGCATCATACCGCTTCCTTTCCATTCATCCACTAACCTTTGCTCCATCAATCCCAAAACACAAGTTATGGTTTCGGAGTCGGGTGTGCGATCTTCTTGCTATACTCCGCAAAATTGAAACCTTTGAACGTCGGGCTTTCGGAGTTGTGGCACTTCACGCAGAGCTTTTCATCGCCTTTTACCAAGCCGACGGTTTCGCCTTTGACTTTGCCGGCGTCAATATCTTTCATGACGCTCATGGTTTTGTATTCCGAGCCCGCGCCGTGACACGCTTCACAACCGACGCCTTCGCCGGCTTTGAAAGTCGGCGCAAGTTGTGCCGCCGCGACGCCCGCAGCCGTGTCATGGCACTTCAAGCAGGCTTGGTCTTTTTGGGGATCAGCAATGCCTTTCTTTTGCGCGATCTCTTTCGCGGCGGGTGTGGCCAAAGTCGCGAAGGCATTGGCGTGCGCGCTCCCCTGCCAAATTTTGAAGGCAGCGCCGCTCTTCGGCAAAAGATGGCAAGCTTTGCAGGCATTCGCACCCACGAATTTAGATTTGCTTTGCGCCATGAGCGAAGCTGACCCGAGCATGAACACGACCATCACGGCAAAACTGGCAATGCGATTCTTCATCTGGTACTCCTTTCTGAGTTGTCAATTTATATCAACAATCTTTCGGCGTATATAATATGAAGAGCGTTTCACAATGTCAAAGACAAAAATGCTTGGCACTTGTATAACCAAATGGCAAAATGATTCACACCAATGCATATTTGCTTCGCTGAAAATCATTTTGCCGGCTAAAATTCTTGCCTCGTGCGCGCCGCTTAGTGAAAAGCTAATGTGCATGGATGAGTGGTTGGTTTTTACGCGCGCGGCGATTCGGTTTGGAAGTGACCCGCGGCGCCGCTTGCGGCTCGGTTTTGAAATTTTGCTTCCGCCGCGCAAGTGGCACCAGTGCGAGCACAGTACCCAACGCCATCACCCAACCTCCGATCCATAGCCAGCGCACGAGCGGATTCACATAAGCCGAGAACGTCGCCGCACCTTGCTCATTATCATAACCCGCAAGCACGAGATATAAGTCATCGCGCCACGTGGAAAGCAACGCAACTTCTGTGGTCGGTTGCTCGTGCGTGGCATACAAACGCTTTTCCGGATGTAAGGTCTCAACGAGCTTGCCGTCGAGATAGACTTGCAATTCGCCGCGCATCCATTCTTTGGCCGCATCGCTGCCGAAGTCCATGCGGGCGAATTCGAGGTGATAGCGCCCCAGCCCGAAATTTTCTTGAGGCTTCAGCGTCACTTCACTCTGCAACGTGAACGCGGTGCCGCTGATGCCGACAAAAATAAGCACGATGCCGAAGTGCACGATATATCCGCCATAGCGCCGTTGATTGCGTGAAAACAGCCGGCCCAATGCCACCAATCCATTCTCGCGCTGGTTCGCGCGTCGCGCTTGCACGCCGCGATAGAATTCCTGTACGATCGTTGCCGTCACAAAAATGGCGAGCGTCAAAGCGATGAAGGCATAAAGCTGGCGAAATTCGCCGAGCCACAACAACACCGCGCCCAGCACCGTCACTGCTGCGGGCCAGAAGAATTGCTTGCGTAAATTCTCCGCAGAGCTTTTGCGCCATGCGAGCACCGGGCCGATGCCGGTGAGCGCCAACAACGCGAGCGCGATGGGAATGTTCACTTGATTAAAGAATGGCGCACCCACCGTGATTTTTACTCCGCGCAGCGCTTCGGAAACCAGCGGAAAAATCGTGCCCCAAAACACCGCGAAGGTCGCGCCGAGTAACACGAGATTGTTCAACAAGAACGTCGATTCGCGCGAGACCATGGATTCGAGGCGGTTGCGTGCGCGCAATTTCGGCAAGCGCCGCACAAGCGCCCAAACGCAAAACGCCGAAGTAGTGACGATGAACACGCCGAACATGGGGCCGATGCCGGATTGCGCGAACGCATGCACGGAAGAGATGATGCCGCTGCGTGTGATGAACGTTCCGAAGAGACACAACTCAAACGTGAGCATGATCAGCACCATGTTCCAAATCTTGAGCATGCCTTTTTTCTCTTGAATGATGATGCTGTGCAAAAACGCCGTGCCCGAGAGCCAGGGCATGAGCGAGGCATTCTCCACCGGATCCCATGCCCAATAGCCGCCCCAGCCCAATTCCACGTATGCCCAACGCGCGCCGAGCATGATGCCGAGCGTGAGAAAGAACCATGGAATCAAGGTCCAACGTCTCACATTCGCTACCCACGTATCCTCGAGGCGGCCGGAAAGCAGAGCTGCCAGCGCAAAGGCCAGCGGCACAGCCATGCCAACGTAGCCGAGATAGAGCATGGGCGGATGCGCAACCATGGCGGGATGCTGCAGCATCGGATTCAAGCCGGCGCCATTCTGTGGCGCGCGTTGGAGCAATGCGAAGGGCGGCGAGACAAACAGCAAAAGCGCGATGAAGAACAGCAACGCGCCCATGAGAATGGCGATAATGTGCGGCAATGTTTGCAACTGCCGGCGGCGATAGATCAATAACACCGCTGCAGTAAAGCCCGCGAGCAACCAAGCCCAGAGCAGCAACGAGCCTTGCTGTCCGCCCCAAAATGCACTGAGCTTATAGAAGAGCGGCAACTCTCGGCTCGTATAATGAGCAACATACTCCACGCGAAAATTTGAAATCGCGAGATTGTAGAAGAGCAAGCCCGCGGCCAAGGTCAACAGCGTGGCGGAGGCCAGTGCGGCGTTGTGGCCGCTGGCAATCAACGCCGCTCCTTGCGCGCCGCGCCGAATCCCGGCAAACAATATCAGAACGCTATAAGCAGTCGCCAAGCCTGCGAGCCATAACAACCATGGGCCTAATTCCGGCATGTATTCATCTCCATGAGTTTAATTGCAAAGCAAAATATTTCCGGCAAAATGATTAAAGACGTTTGAATAGTTTTGCCAGCGATCGTTTTGTCCTCGCCTCATTTTGTCTCGGCGGTTTCATGCTCCGGCACGGCTTCGTATTTCGAGGCGCATTTGGTGAAAATGTGCTGCGCGTCAAAAGCATTTTCGCCGCGATATTTGCCTTCGATGATCACTTCATGATTCTCGCGAAACGTGTCGGGCAAAATGCCGGCGTAGCGCACGCGCAGCATTTCCTCCTCCGCAACGATATCGAACTCAAATGCCGTGGCGCTGTGTTTGATCAAACTGGCTTCCACAACTTTGCCGCTCAGGCGCACGCCGCGACCTTCGAATTTGGCTGGATTCGCTTTCAGCTCTTTCACGGTGATCGTATACACCATGGTGTCTTCCATGCCGCTGCCCACCAACACCACGAACGTCACGAGCACGGCCGCGATCACAAAATAGATTTTGAAATTTTTCTTCTGCATGACTCTCTCTCCAAATCAGAGCGCACGCTGCGCTTTGCGAGCATTATTGTCAAAGAATATGCCGCTGCAAAAGCCAATGCGAATGCAGCGTAAACTTAAGTGGTTTATAGAGGATGGTGCGCGCTGCGCGCAAGAGAGGAGCCCGGCGCCTTCTTATTCGTGCGAAAGCGAGAAGGGGCAATTCGCGGTAATGGGAATGAAACAGTAACGCTTCATTTATTGGTAATGAACGCGGCGTAGTTATCTTTGACAATTCAGAAGTTCAGTGCAATGGCCCTAGCCCCGGCTCGTGGTTTCTGCAATCAAAATTGTTGCGTGCCAGCACGAATTCATTTTTCAATCCAACAGCACTTCCGCCAGCACCGGCAAATGATCGGAGGGATAGCGTTCCTCGCCGTAATCATAAATGGCGGCATGGCGCAAGACACGCACGCCTTCGCTCACAAAGATATAGTCGATCCAAATGCGTTGCTGCGCTTTGCCGAAACCGTGAAACGTCCACGCTGGGCCGTGATGAGGCAACGCCGAAATATAGCGCGTGTTTTCTAACGTGCGGAGTTGCGTTGGCGTGCCTTGCGTGTGACTCTCCGCAGTTAAAAATTTATACACGGGTGATAGCTCTTCCGCATTGAAATCACCGGTGACGATGACTGGCAAAGCGGAAGGGACTTGTGTAATTCTTGCGCGCAACAACTTCGCGCTTTCCTCGCGCGCCTTTTGCCCCACGTGGTCAAAGTGGGTATTGAAATGAAAAAAACTCGCGCCGCTGCGCAAGTCGCGGAATTTTGTCCACGTCACAATGCGTGTGATGGCCGCGTCCCAACCTACGCTGCCGGCTTGCTGTGGATTTTCCGAGAGCCAAAAATTCCCCTGCTCCAACAACTCGAAGCGCGCATGGCGATACACGATCGCTGAGTATTCGCCTTTCATTTTGCCGTCGTCACGTCCCACGCCCACCCATTTGTACTCCGGCAGCATTTGGCTTAAATCTTCCAATTGCTCATGCAGCGCCTCCTGCACGCCGATCAAATCCGCCTGATGAAACCGCAGCGTTTTGGCCACCAGCTCTTTGCGCAGCGGCCAGGCATGCACGCCGTCTTCGGGATTGTTGTAACGCAAGTTGAAGCTCATCACGTTGATAGAATGAGCCGCGTCCGTCTGCGCGTTGGCATCAAGGTGCGGCGCCATCGCAAAGACGGCAAGCAGAGTGAATATCACGAAGGTTCGCATACGCATAATGGCAAAATCATCCTTCCAAACATAAAATTCTGAAAGTTTTTTTGAGCCACTCACGGATCAAGAACACACGCGGACAAAGCTTTGCAGCGTGCGTTTTTGATCGGTGTGCTGCCCGCAGAGCTTGGGTTTTCAACCGGTCTGAAATTTCGGGTTAGGCGATTAAGCGCTGAAAGTTGGAAAAAAATTCTAAAAGTTTTTTGGGTCACACACGGATCAACAACACACGCGGAAAAAGCTTCGGTTTTTCAGTGTGTGCTTTTGATCCGTGTGCTGCTCACACCTTTCGGAAGACTCACACAGATCAAAAACGCACACGGAAAAAGCCTCTGACTTTTCCGCGTGTGCTTTTGAGCCGTGTGCTGCCCGAAGGGTTGCGGCTTGCAGCTTGTCTGAAATCCGCTGTAGACTTTCAATAGCTCCGATTCGCGTGCGCCGTGCGCGTCACCTCCGGCCAGTTGTCCGTGCGAAACGGCGAGGCCGGCAAGCCCGCGTTGTTGTAGAGATTACACGCGGGGTTGATCGACCACGCATAGCGCACGGCCACCGGCTGCGCTACGCTCGCCGCGCTCACCACGATCGTATTGCCTTCGATCTTCGCATTCGCCCAAACAAATTTTTTATCCGCACCCGCAACGGCAAAGCCGCGCAACTCTTCGCCGTTCTTCGTCATCAAACCTTCCGCCGCATGTTCGAAAGAAAGCCGAATGCGATTGCCTTCGATCTTCATCGCTTTATACTTCGGCCCGGAGTACGCAATCTTCTCGCCATAAACCAATGCGCGCGCATTCAGCGCGAGACGATTGCCCACCTCCTGCTTATTGCCCGGATGAATGTCGTTCGCATCGCCGATATCAATCGTCACGGCCATGCCCGTGTTCGGCAACGCCAGCGTCATTGCCTGCGCCTCGCGCAACTCCGCCCAATCATCTTCCACCGGCTCCGCGTTCTGCGCGCGATAGTTCGCAAGCTGCACAAAGAGAAACGGAAACTCGCCTTGCTGCCATTGCTTGCGCCAATCTTTGATCAGCAGCGGAAACAGCTCGCGATATTGATACGCGCGACCCGCATTGCTCTCGCCTTGATACCAAATCGCACCGCGCAACGCATAGGGCACCAGCGGCGCAATCATCGCGTTATACAACACCGTCGGCCGATTCGGACTCGTGGGCGCGCTCGGCGGCAGCGGCAACTCTTGCAACGTGAGCCCGGCTTTATATCGCCACAAACCTGCAAGCGCGAGCGTCGTCGTCGAATCTTTCATCAACTTCAATTGCTCCGCTCTGCCATACAAACCGCCATCGCCACCGGTGTCGAGCACGCGAATCGCGATCACATTCTTTCCCGGCCGCACCAACTCGCTCGGCACAGTATAACGCCGCGGCGCATTGTACGAAGGCGTCGCGCCGATTTGCACGCCGTTGAAATACGTCCAATCATAATCATCAATCGGCCCAAGCTCCAGTGTGAGCGCAGCGCCGGCGAACGCCGCCGGCACCTCGATCACTTTGCGATACCACAGCAATCCGTCAAAGCCGGGCAAGCCTGCGGCCTCCCACTTCTGCGGCAGATTCATCGCCGGCCACGCGAAGTCATCATACGCCGTGCTCGACCATCCACGCGGGCCTTGGGCCGCAGCATCTTTCGCTTCGAGATCGCGATACCATTCCGCCAGTTTCGCTTCAAAAATTTTCGGATCAAAAATGCTGTCGCGCGTTGTGGTTTCGAGTGCGCGCACAAAGTCCGCAATGTCGGGCATCGTTTTGAGCGCCGCGCCGCTCGTCCATGCTTCAACGACAGTGCCGCCCCACGCGCTTTGCATCAAGCCCACGGGCACGCCGAGCTTTTGCTGCAAGTGTCTGCCGAAGAAATAGGCCGTCGCGGAAAAATCTTTCACGCTCGCCGGATCGCAAACTTTCCAGCCCGCGCTCTCAACCTCCGCGAGCGGCTTTGTGCTCTTCGCGCGCTTCACGATGAACAATCGCAAGTTGGAAAAATTCGCCTCCGCAACTTCCTGCTCGAAATTATCGACCTTCGCCCACGTGCTCACCAGCGGCATCTCCATGTTCGATTGCCCGGAGCACAGCCACACCTCGCCGATCATCACATTGTTGAACGTGATCGTGTCGCTGCCCATCACCGTGAGCCGATGCGGCCCGCCCGCAGCCATCGCGTCGAATTGCACGCGCCACTTGCCCTCGGCATTGGCCTTCGCGGTTTTCATTTGCTGCTGCAATTGCACCGTCACTTTGCTGCCCGCCGGCGCCGTGCCCCATACCGGAATTTTCATTTGCTGCTGCAACACCATGTTGTCGGAAAACATGGCGGGAAGCTTGATTTGTGCGATGAGATCGCCCGCGAAGAAGATCACGAGCATTGCCGTTGCGGAACACAATCTTGAAAAGAAATCGTTGCGCATCTTCCATCCTTTCCCAAAAGTCTTGTGGCGTGATTCACGAAACTTTATGCTTCAAGGGGAATGCCTCAGTTACCAGCGGAGTAGCTCAGGCGTCCCCGCCTGCAGACAAGGAGGTCTGCGCTGCGTTTTCCACCAATAACTGAGGCATTACCTTCAAGGAGCGCCGCTTTTTTTGTCATTCTGAAAGAATCTTCTCCAGCACAATGAACATAATAATCGTCAACGCGACAAGCTTTAATCCATGAACCAAAACGGCTTTAAAATTCATAACGCATCTCATCATACTTTCATTTTTACAATGTCATCCTGCAAGGACCTGCCCTCGCACTCGGCACAGCTTTCATAGAGTGAGTGTCGAGCACGAGGGAAGTTTCTTGCAGAATAACAAACAGGGCGTGCATGCTCAATCATGCTGCAACTCACACAGCAAGCTCTTGACCTCGCGATGAATGAGCGCCGCGGTGTTCGGCCCGAGCGAGTTGATCTCGCCGTATAACTGCTCCTTCGCGCCATACAAATATGGCGGTTCTTCATCCCATTCACTCTTAGGAATGATATAACCGAGCTCATCATTTGCGAGGCCGAGCACAAACTTGAATTCGCCGGGCATTTCTTCGCGCAGCGGCGGCAACTCCAACGGCGCAATCGCAAAGTCCTGTCCGCTCGGCGATTCAATGCCGCCGTTCATGATCTCGGGATAAATCTCGCCGGGAATGCAGACGAAGCTCATGTTGCCCAATGTGAACGCAGCGACTTCAGTGCGTATCGTCATCCAACGCGGCAGGCCGCGCTCGATCAAGCCAATGGCCGCGGCAATGCGAAAGCCGGTGTTGTCAAGCGGGAGTTCGATAGTTTTCGCGCGAAGCTTGATGCTGCCCGTGCTCATGCTCATCGCACGCTCTGCGCGCAACGCGTTCAGCGCGAGCAATGCCAGGCGTTCGCCCTGCGCTTTGGCTTTCTCAAAAGAAGGCAAGGTGAATGACTCGAAACTCGAGAGCGCGCGAATCGGAAAGCCGTCGTTCGTGGTCATCAAGCCGCCGATCGCGCCGTTGACATAAACCGCAACGCCGCCCAAACCCGCGGCGCGCAGCGTATCATTCACCACAACGCCGCGCTCCACACCTTCGCGCACGTAATGCGGAAAGTCCGAGCTGATCAAAAGATTTTGCGACCACAAGGTTTCGGGATGATCGGCCCATGCGATCAACACGCCGAGCGTGGTGTCGGCCTCGGCATCGAGCGCTTGCAGCACACGCAGGCCGTGATCATAAACCAACGGCGGCCGGGAATCATTCACCAACTCCTGCGCGCCCGCGAGATCTTGCGCGAGCTTGAGTTTCGTCGGGCGCAAATTGTTCGCGGCTTGTGCGATAGCTTGCGCCGCTTGTTCGCGCACAAATGCGAGATATTCGCGGTTGACGCCGCTCGCGAAATCCGACGGGCCCCACAAGCCCATCAAGTCCGGCGCCTCATGCACGTGCGTGCTCGCGATAATGGCGTAATCAATTTCGGCTGAAGCGGGAATGAGTTTGCGCACGGCGATCACGTCGTCATGAAAGAATCCGATCGCATCGAGCATCACCAGCGCGAGGCGCGTGGCGCCGTCGTCGAGCACCATTGCGCGCGCCCATAGATCGTCATGCACACCGTTCGCGGCGCGCGCGTGTCCGAAGCCGGCGATCCAATATGCGTCGAACTTGCCGTTGCCATTGTTGTCGGAATACGTGTCGCCGTCTGCTTCATTGAAAGCCGCGTCGCCGTTGCGATCATGCCACGAGTCTTCAATCTTCGGCGTGATGGGCAACGCGGCGAAGCCGGCTTGGAGCGCATGCGGAGCGGCGTCGCGAACGGTGAGATCGAGTTGATAGTCGGGATGACGATCGCGCAGATTGGAAGAGAGCCAGATTGCAAGTGTGAAAACGCAGAGCACAAATATCACGCCGAGGCGAATGAGCCACTTCATGCAGGTTTCTCCGTCAGAGTTCACCGCGCTGCATCCTGAGAGGAACTTTCCTCGTGCTCTTGCCGCGTCAGGCTCCGAGGCTTATATGAAGTGCGAGGGAAGATTCTTCACAGAATGACAGATCGAGGAGCGATTCAAGCCAATTGGAAAGCATTCACCATCTATAACACGTGCAGTTCCTGCAACTCTCCCCTCATCTGCTCCGCGCTTTGAAAATGAATCGTGATGAAGCCCAAACTTTTCGCCGTGGCAATGTTCGCGGCAGAGTCGTCGATATAAACCGCGCGCGTCGCGTCGATCTTATATCGCTCCAACAAAATGTGAAAGAGCCGCGCATCGGGCTTGGCAACTTTCTCCTCGCCGGAAACGACGATGCCGTCGAACTCATGCAAAAAGGCATAACGCTTTTTTGTGGGAATAAAACTTTCCGCGGACCAATTGGTGAGCGCATAAACCGGCACGGCGGTGCGCTTCACTTGCCGAAAAATTTCCACGCTCTCTGTGATCACGCCGCCGAGCATCTCTTCCCAGCGGCCGTAATACGCCGCAATCATTTCGCTGTGCTCGGGATGCTGCGCTTGCAACGCGAGCGTGGCTTCATGAAACGAGCGCCCGGCGTCTTGTTGTGAATTCCACGCAAAGGTGCAAATGTTCGAAAGAAAAAAATCAATCTCGGCTTCGCTCTTCATGAGTTTACGATAAAGATAGCGCGGGTTCCAGTCGATGAGAACACCGCCGAGATCGAAGATGACGGTTGAGATGGGCATAAAATCCATGATTTGAATGCGGGATGTTCACTATTCTGATTTTAAATAGGTACTATCAAGCTCAAATTACCTATTTAATAGCTATTGTACCTATTTCTTTTTCCTGCGCCACTTGGCGTCGCGGCCACGGCCCAAACACACGAGGTGCCCCGCCGTGCGCTCTTGATACAGAACACGACGTATCAAATCGATGCCTACGGCCGGACAGCGTTCGTGCAGATCGCTGATAGAAAACTCTCCTTTCGTGTTACGAATAGCCTCAAGTACCATTGCGGTTTTCGTGCCTTTGAAGGTTGTAACGAGACCAACGCGCCGCTCAAATTCGCGATAAGCCGATTGTAACATCACGCCCATAAAATATTCCCACCACGGCAACACGTTGTGTCGTCCCTCATGCCAGCCTTGTGAGCACTGATTGAGCGTGTCGTAATACCCTTCCTTCGTTTGCTCAACGATTTTCTCCAAGCTGATGAAGCGGCCGACTTCATAACCGGCTTTGTATAAGAGCAGCAGCGTGAGCAGGCGAGAGAGCCGGCCATTGCCGTCGAGAAAAGGATGAATGCACAAGAAGTCGAGGACATATGTGGAAATGAGCAACAGCGGCTCAACCTCGCGCGACTCCCACATCGCATTGAAGCGTTTGTGCAAACGCTCCATCGCTTCAGGCGTTGCAAACGCCGGAACGGGCTTGAATCTGACAATTTTGGTGCCGTCGGATCTGGTCTCGACGATTTCATTGTCCGTCGTTTTCCAGCGGCCGCCGGATTCCGATGCATACTTGTAAAGATCACGATGCAGTTGCAAAACCATTCCAACAGTGAGGGGCATGTGAGCGTGGTTCGCGTGAATCATGTTCAGCACGTCGCGATAACCCGCAATCTCCTGCTCCGGACGATTGCGCGGCATGGTTTTTTCCGCCACGATTTCTTTGATGCGCTCCAACGGCGCAGTGATGCCTTCGATGCGGTTGGAGGATTCCGTGCTTTGAATAATGGCGGCCTGCCGCAGAGATTCTAAAACTTGCGGCGCTTGCTCTTTGAACAGATCTTGTTTGCCTTTGTGCTCGCCTATGGAACGCACGGTTTGCAGCAGCCCTTGCGTGATGGGTTGGCGCACGATGAAGTTGTCTTCGAATGATTTCACGCTCTTCTCCTATGAGCTAGGAAGCAATTTATTTTTATCCATCTTCTCTCCATAGCGGGGATCAAACTCTATCAATCACCCATGCCTCAGCTTCAAAACCAGCAGCGTTGTCGCCAATAGCAACGTGATTGCGTTGCTGAGAATGATCGGCAGGTCTTGATTCAGAATGCCGTAAATGAGCCAGAGAAACACGCCGCAGCACAACATCGCGGACGTGCTCAGTGACAAGTCTTTCGCGGATTTCGTTTTCATGCTCTTGAGCACTTGCGGCACAAATGCCGTGGTGGTCAGCGTTGCGGCGATCAAGCCGGTGATGGTGATGAAACTCATTTAGCTCCTTTTCATTTGTGCAAACCCTGCGAAGTGCAGCGAAGCTCATCTTTGCTCTTTTTTCTCCACGGCGCGCATGCGCAACTGTTGAATCAACGGCGTCTTCTCCGGCGTGAGCGTGAAAAAGATTTCGACGCTCTTCTTTTTGCCGAGAAGGTGAAACGTGCCGCGAAGTTGGTTGAGCGGCGACAGCGCGCCGGCGCTCGTAATCTCTCCCGCTTCTTCATAAAGCTCTCGCGTTCGTTGCGCGAGATCCTTCACGCGATTGTCCAAGAAAAAATTCTCGGCGAAAATTCCCGAACTTTCTGCGCCGTTCCAGTCGGAAAGAATTTTAACCAACTCGTTCTTGCGCTGCTCGAGAATGTTCGACACCGGCAGCGCGCGCGGTTGCAGTTTCGCCAGCGCAATGATGGTATCCAACACCGCGAGATTGATCGTGCTCGTGCCGCCGTAGGTGATATTGTCGAACGACATCACGGCGAGACCGTAGTCATGCAGCATCGTCCAATTGCTGCCGAAGCCGGGCAAGCCGCCGCTGTGACCGACATACGTTTTGCCGTCGCAATCGCGCATCCAGCGCAGGCCATAGCCATACGCGCTCGCTGAAGGACATTCTTTGCCATTCGGAAAACGATAGTTCGCCATCAACGCATCGAACCGCCACGGGTGATGCATCTCACGCAACGAACTGCGTTTGAGCACGCTGCTCTCGGCCTCATCGCGCGGCGGCCACGCAGAGAGATGCAGCGCGACGTATTTCGTGAAGTCATCAATCGAAGTAATCAACCCGCCCATCGCGCCGTAGGAGCCGTGATGTTCCAATGGAATATTCACATGCGCCGCGTCGATCCAATTATAACCGAGCGCGAGTTTTTGTTGCTCCGCCTTTTCATACTCCCACACCGTCGCGTTCATGCCGAGCGGTTTGAAAATGTTGGCGCTCGTGTATTGCTGAAACTCCATGCCCGAAACTTTTTGCACGATCTGTCCGAGCAGCGCGAAACCGAGATTGCTGTACTCGAACGCAACGCCGGGCACATTCGAAAACGAGGGACCGTTGGCGATGAGTTGCAACAGTTCTTTATCCGAGTCCGCGAGTTGGCGATCGCCCCACGGGTTGTCTTCGGGAAAACCCGCGCCATGCGTGAGCAAATCGCGAATGGTGATTTCCGGCGCGTCGCTCGCGAGATATTTGAGCTGCTTCATCTCAGGAATGTACTTCGATGCCGGTTCATCAAGATGAAGTTTGCCCGCGTCGCGCAATTGCAGAATGGCGAGCGCGGTGACGCTCTTGCTCATCGAAGCAATGCGAAAAAGTGATTGCGCATGTGCCGGTGTTTTCTGCTCCAAGTTCGCATAACCCAATCCGCCGGAGTAGAGGAGTTTGCCATCGAGCACGACGCCGTAAACCAGCCCAGGCAAATGGCGCTCTTCAAAAAATTTTTTGAAGATGCCTTCCACCGCCGCAGCCGTGGCTTTGACTTTTTCCGCGCGCGCGGGGTCGGTAAAAACAGCCGTCTTGTGCGCGCCAACGTCACTGGGGGCGTTTGCGAAAGCGGGTGTAAAAACGAGATTGCTCGCGAGAAAAATTATTACGACTGCGGCACGAAATTGCAATTTCACGAATACCTCCTCGACATTATTTAAATGCATGTTACAATAAAAAGCCGCGCTTCTCAGTCATCGCCTATTCCGGCAGCGCGAACGCCACATACGCATCGCCCGCAGGCGTGTTCATCTTTCCGCCGCCGCACGCGATGACGACGTATTGCTTGCCTTCGTATTCATACGTGCTCGGCGTGGCGTAGCCGCCAAAGGGCAATTGCGTTTCCCACAAAATTTTTCCGTTGTCTTTATCAAACGCACGAAACTTCGCGTCTTTCGAAGCGCCGATGAAGAGCAAGCCTGTCGCAGTCACCACCGGGCCACCGTAGTTTTCCGTGCCTGTTGGTGGCATGCCGCGTTGCTTCAATGCCTCAAACTCGCCGAGGGGAACTTGCCAGAGAATCTCGCCTTTGTTCAAATCAATCGCATTCAGCGTGCCCCACGGCGGTTGAATCGCGGGATAGCCTTCGTGATCTAAAAAGCGATGATAGCCGGTTGAGACGAACGGCACAATCGGCGCTTCATTCGTGCGCGCGCGACGGCTGTGCGGGTCAAACGGCTGCGCGTTTTTATCATCAAACAAAAACGCGAGCAAGTTGTGCTTCTCCTCGTCGCGCAAGAAATCATTCGAAGGCATCGCGCCCTTGCCTTTGGTGATGACTTGCAAAACTTCTGCGCGCGCTTTGCGACTCTTCAAGTTCGTCAACGCGGGATAAATTTTTTGTTGATCGCCTTCGCGATTCGCGCCGTGGCAGCTTGCGCAATTGAGCGCGTAAACCACGCTGCCTTTGTCATACGGATTCTCCGAGCGCGCAAGCTCAATGTCGATCATCGTGAGAATCCACGGCATCTCGTTGGAGTTCACATACATGATGCCGTTGCGCGGATCGATGCCCGCGCCGCCCCATTCCGCGCCGCCGTCAAAGCCGGGAAAGATCATCGTGCCTTGCTTGCTCGGCGGAATGAATTGGCCCGCGCTGCGCACTTCACGCAAACGCGCGAGCGCCGCAGCGTGCGCTTCGGGCGAAGTGTTCGTCACGTCTTCTTCTCTAAAAATTTGTCGCGCGAACGGCGGCGGCTTCAGCGGCAACGGCTGCGTGGCCCACGCCTCCTCTCCTTCCAAATCCGAAGCAGGATACGGCTTCTCTTCAATCGGAAACAACGGCTCGCCGGTTTCGCGATTGAACACGAACACGAAGCCGGATTTCGTGACTTGCGCGACAGCATCGATCTTCTTTCCGTCGCGCTCGACTGTGATCAAATTCGGCGGCGCAGGCAGATCGCGATCCCAAATGTCATGATGCACGGTTTGATAATGCCACACACGCGCACCGGTCTCGGCGTTGAGCGCGATTAAACAATTCGCAAAAAGATTTTCGCCTTTGCGATTGCCGCCGTAGAAATCATACGCTGCGGAGCCGGTGGGAACGAACACGAGCCCGCGTTTGTGATCGACACTCATGCCGCTCCACGAATTGGCCGCGCCCGCAGTGGTTTTCCATGCGTCCGCCGGCCACGTGTCATAACCAAACTCGCCGGGTCGCGGAATCGTGCGAAACACCCAACGCACTTTGCCGGTGCGCACGTCGAACGCGCGAATATGTCCGGGCGCGGAGACCGGGCCTTCGGAGAGGCGCGTGCCGATGATGATGAGGTCTTTATAAATCGCGCCAGGCGTGGTCGAAATGACGAAGAGATCGCCCGCGACTTCGCCTTGAATCTCGAGGCCTTGATCCAAACGCGAACGGCCGCTATCGCCAAAACTCGTGATGAGCTGGCCCGTGCGCGCGTCGAGCGCATACATGTGCGCGCTCGCGGTGAAGAGAATGCGTTGGTCTTTGCCCTCATCATCTTGCCAATACGTGACGCCGCGCAAACGTCCTTGCGTGTTCGCTTCTTCGGGGCGCGAGGCAAACGGATCGAACGTCCACAACGCCGCGCCCGTGCCCGCATTGAGCGCGAAAATTTTCGTGCGCGGCGAGGCACCATAGAGCACGCCGTTCACGATGAGAGGATTGGTTTGCATTTCGCCGTACTCGCCTTCGGGCAAATCACCGGTGCGATACGTCCACGCGACTTGCAATTGCGCCACGTTCTCTTTGTTGATCTGCGTGAGCGGCGAGTAATGCGTGCTCTCCGCATCGCCGAGATATACGCGCCATTCCTTTTTCGCGGCTTCGCCGTGCATCCAATGATCGGATTGTTGACAGGCGAGGAAGGAGAGGAGCAGGCAGGAGATGATGAAAACAGGAGGACGCGGCGCAGTCCGCTTGGACATGAGGCTTTCCTTTCTGGTTGATGAAGAAGAATCGGGGCGCATAATAATTACTCTCGTTCCCAAACGGAGTTTGGGAACAAGAAGCAAAGAAGCACATCGCCGCTTACTCTCAGCGCTGCAACGTCATCCCCTTCACTTGATAGCGGCCGTTGACCGTCATCACGCAGCGGTAAACACCGCTCGGCATCGTGGCCGGGGCGGTGAAAGTGACGTAGTGCGTGGCCGGGCCGTCTTTCGCTTCGTTGAGCAGCTCGATGAAGCCTTGCCCGTGCAACTCGACGCGCAGAATCACGACCGAGGTTTGCTCCACGCGAAAGCGAATGAGGGTTGATTCTTTGAAGGGATCCGGCGAGTTTTGCAGCAACTCGAAAAGTTGTGTGCTCGGCTCCAACACACCGCCGGTGCTCGGATCGGGTTCTATCGGCACGGGCAACTTCTTCGGTGAACACGCGAGGAGCAGACTCGCGAGCCATGCAGTGATCATGAATTTCAACATATGCCGTCGCATTACGTTACGACTCTTTTTGTTTTGTCGCTGCGCGTTGTTGCGGGCCTTCTCCGCTTGTTTACCGAGGGGGCCTTTGCAAGCGAGCCGGCTCAAAGCGCTTCGCAGATTGGAAAAAGCAAAAGCGCACGCAAAGCCGCGAAGGCGCAAAGAACCCGCAAAGCTTTTCTTTGCGGAACCTTTGCGGCTCTGCGTCTTTGCGTGAATGCTTTTAGTGAAAATTCAAAAAGTTGGAGATTTTTAAAAGTTGCATAAAATCCTTATGAATACAAGGCGAAATACGACCTCTCTAGAAAATCTTTGCTTTTTTTGCACAGATTTGACTCTTGAAAGATTAAAACGCTTCGCGGAGAGGGAAAAGCAAAAGCCCGGTTTGAAAAGACAAACTCGGCAACAGGATGCCATCGCTTTGAAGTCACCTCGCTTGAAAAAATAAAAGTCCGGTAAACAAGCAACGATGAACCCTCGGTGAAGCAGCGACGGAACAAAAACAGAGCAGCGCTTTTCGAGAAAGGGCTGCGCCCGCTTCATTCAATTCTACTCGTACCGCTTTTCGAGTTTAGTCAAGTCGCGCGCCAATCTTCCTCAGAGATTCCCGCGCGTGATTTCCTTCACGGCATAATCGCACGCGCGCGCGGTGAGCGCCATATACGTGAGCGAGGGATTTTGACACGCAGAAGAAGCCATCGCCGAGCCGTCAGTGATGAACACGTTCTTCACGTCGTGGCATTGATTCCAACCATTGAGCACGGAAGTTTTCGGATCGCGGCCCATGCGCGCGGTGCCCATCTCGTGAATGCAATAGCCCGGCGGATCTTCATTGAGGAAAGGCCGCACATTCTTTCCGCCCGCGGCTTCGAGCATTTCGGCAACAGAGTCGCGCATGTGCTCGCGCATTTTGTTTTCGTTGTCGCTCCATTTGCAATGCAGTTTTAAAATGGGAATGCCCCACGCATCTTTGTGGTTGTGATCCAACTCGACGTAATTTTCATAACGCGGCAAATGCTCGCCCCAACCGCCGACCCATATTTGCCATTGCGCGGGTTTGCGCAACGCATGCTTGAAATCCGCGCCGAAGCCGGGCATGAACTTGCCGCGCTCCCAACCGACGCGCGTCGCGCCGCCTTGACAACCGAAGCCGCGCAGATAATTTTTGTTCTGCGTTTTCGCGTCGAGATTTTGATAACGCGGAATGTAAATGCCGTTGGGCCGATTGCCGGAATAATACTCGTCCTCGAAGTTCGTAAACTCCGCGGTCGCGCCCGCTTCATACGGATGATCCATCAAATAATGTCCGAGCGCACCGCTGGAGTTGGCGAGGCCGGTGGGAAAGCGCCGCGAGGTGGAGTTCAACATAATTTGCGCGGAAGCAATCGTCGAAGCGCAAAGGAAAATCACTTTCGCATGAAACTCCAGCGCTTCATGCGTGACGGCATCGATCACGCGCACGCCCACGGCTCTGTCTTTCTCTTCATCATAAATCACGCTATGCGCCACGCTGTTCGCGCGAATGGTGAGATTGCCGGTGGCGAGCGCCGCGGGCAACGTCGAACTCAAACTGCTAAAGTATGCGCCATTCGAGCACCCGCGATGACATGGGCCGCAATAGTGGCAACGCTGCCGGCCTTTGTGCGGCACAGTGAGCACGGCGACGCGACCGATGATGATTTTCCGTCCGTCAAAATTCTTTTCGACGTGCTCCTTCACATGCGTCTCGACGCAGTTCATTTCCATAGGCGGAAGAAAAATTCCGTCGGGCAAATGCGGAATGCCTTCGCGGCTGCCGCTGATGCCCGCGAACTCTTCGACATAATCATACCACGGCGCAAGCTCTTCATAACGAATCGGCCAATCCACACCGAAGCCGTCGCGCGCGTTCGCTTCGAAATCCAAATTGCTCCAACGATAACTTTGCCGCCCCCACATGAGCGAGCGACCGCCGAGATGATAGCCGCGAATCCATGTGAACGGTTTGTCGGCGTCGTGCGTGTAAGGATGCTCCTTATCATTCACAAAAAAATGTTTCGTGGCCTCGCCAAACGCATAGCACGTGCTCTGCTTGGGATATTCGGTTTCATAGAGTTTGCGCTCGCCCATACCGCGATAACGAAACTCCCACGCGCCTTTGTCTTCGGTGACGTAATCCTTGCCGTGCTCAACCATGCGGCCGCGTTCGAGCACGAGCGTCTTGAGGCCTTTCTCGGTCAACTCCTTCGCCGCCCAGCCGCCGGAAATGCCTGAGCCGACGACGATGGCGTCATAGGTTTGCTTTTTGAGGATATTGAAAGCGTTCATTGTTGGTCTCCGTTTGATGAAAACAAAAGCGCAAGGCAATACTATTAGGCTTCAAGCTTTAAATGGCTTTGCCGGAAATGGTTTTGCACAGGCCTGAATCTCAATCCACAATCGCCTGATAAACGAGTGTGGGAAATTTTTCATTCATATCAACGCCGCCTTCCGAGAGCAATTGCGCCATGATGATCGCAAACATTTGCTCCGCAGGATCGATCCAAAAGCGCGTGTAAAATGCGCCCGACCAGCCATAGGAACCTTTGGAGCCAAGCTCGCCGCTGAAGGTCACGTCGTTCTTAATTCCAAAACCCAAACCAAAGCCGAAGCCGAATGGAGCGGTTTTCTCTTTCAAAAAATCCGTGGTCATGAGTTCGAGCGACTTGCGGCTCAAGAGGCGCGCGCCTTCCAACTCGCCGCCATTGAGCAGCATCTGCGCGAAGCGCGCATAATCCGCAGCAGTAGAGTTGAGGCCCGCGCCGCCGGAGTAATAGCGCTGCGGCCCTTGCGTCGGATAATTCGGCGAGTAATCGCCGCGACCCTGCAGCGTGAGGTGCTCCGGCGCTTTGACCAAACCTTTCTCTGCGGAGAATTGATAAAGCGTGGCGAGACGCGCGGCTTTATTTTCGGGGAGAAAGAAATACGTGTCGTTCATCTTCAGCGGCGCGAAGATGCGTTCGCGCAAAAACTCGTCGAACGATTTGCCGGACACGACTTCCACAAGATAGCCCAGCACGTCCGTGGAAAGGCCGTACTCCCACTTGTCGCCGGGGTGATGCATCAGCGGCAGCGCGGCCAGCTTCTTCATGCTCTGCGCGAGCGTTTCTTCGTGCAGCGCCACTCCATGCGCGATGCCGGCTTTCTCGTACCGCGGGCCAAGGCGCGCGTTCCAATGATACGTGAAGCCCGCCGTGTGCGTGAGCAAATGACGAATCGTGATCGGTCGTTTGGCCGGCACGAGCGAGTCCACATTCGCCCTGCCATTGCTCGCAGGCGCGTCAACGAGCACCTTCATGTCTTTGAACTCGGGCAGGTACTTGTGCACAGGATCATCGAGACGAAAGCGGCCTTCTTCATGCAGCATCATCACGGCCACGCTCGTGATCGGCTTGGTCATTGAAGCGATGCGAAAAATGGTGTTGTCCTGCATGGGCTTCTTCGTGTCGAGGTCCTGCCAGCCCACGCTTTTGACATAAGCAATCCTGCCTTTGCGCGCCACAAGCGCCACCGCGCCGGCGATTTGCTTGTTCGCGACGTATTGCTGCATCACGCTTTCCACGCGCTGCAAACGCTCGCGCGACAGCCCAACACTTTCCGGCGGCGCCACCGGCAAGCTCTGCGCAAACAGAAGCGCCGTAAAGCAAAAGTGAAAGCTCAAAATTCGCTGCCACAATTTCATCAAACCTGCTCCTCCTTCATGAAAGCAACATCGCAAAAATCGTTTTCATCCCGTTTCCTCACGCTCCCATGCTTGGCGTGGGAGTTTGGCTTTGAACGCTCTGCGTTCCGTCGCGCAAGCACCCATTCGTTATGAACGCATCGAACGCGAAGCGTTCTGTCTGCATTCCCACGCTCAGCGTGGGAACGAGAACAACAAGAAGAAAAATCGTTCTGCCGGAATGGTTTTGCATCAAGAATGAATCTCAATTCAACTCCGCCCAGGTCTTGCCGACGCGTCCCAATGGAATGCAGCCTTCAAAGCGATCAGTTGCGGGTTGAAACACCAACTCCTCCGTCATGCCGATGGTCGAGGTGTAATAGCCCACGAGCGTAAGCTCTTTCATCATCGCAAAGAACGGCAAGTCTTTCACGCCGGTTCTGCGCGCGGCAAGCGCTTCGTCATCGAGCGCAGTGAGCATCGCGGTTTGCTGCTCGGTTGTGCCGGCCAAAAAATCTTTGCCATGCGCTTGTTGAAAGCGCCGGGCGAGATCATTGAGGCCGTCCACAAAACGCACGCGCTCTTCGCTCGAATACCACTCGGTGAGAATGAGATCGATGAACTCATTCACTTTTGCCGCTCTTGCGCCGGGCGTGTCTGTGGCGGGAATGATCATCTCTGCCATCGCGGCGACAAGCTCGTTCTGCTCCGGCGTGAGCGTTTGCGGCAGCCACGGCTTTTCAACTTGCCGCGCGCTTGGCGCGCAACCGCTCAACACCGCGTTCAGCAGCGGCGCCGATATCGTTCCGCCCATGAGCAGGGCGACGCGCTGCAAAGCTTCTCTTCGGTTCATGTGATTCTCCATTTTGTTTGTTTGCATAAGGCTTTCTCCTCCGATTTGTCATTCTGAAAAGAACCTTCCCTCGCGCTTGAAATAAAGCCCGTTTCGAGATTCGTTCCGAACATGAGAAAAGCTTTTTACAGAATGATCGAGAAAGAGCGCGCGCTTCGCGTTGTCATTCTGAAAAGAGCCCTCCCTTACGCTTGCGGTAAAGCCTATTTCGATTTTTCCGAGCACGAGGGAAGCTTCTTACAGAATGACAAAGACTAGATGCGCGAGATCAATCGATGTGCCCCAACACTCCATCACTCCAACACTCCATCACTCCATCAATCCATCAATCCATCAATCCATCAATCCCGAGATGGAGACATAATACCCATCATACTCCCTCGGTTGAGT
>JBBILN010000034.1:0-79988 GCA_037444905.1 bacterium
GGCGAATACGTTGCGGTTTATTTTCCGCATGAAGAATGGAAGAGATTGAGCAAGACCTATTGCGCGGACTTTCGGCCCGATCCAATTGAGAGCGAAGAGTGGAATTTCGCCGTCGAAACCAACATGCGTGATGAAGTGCATTTGAGGTTCGAAGGCGTTGCGAGCGTGCCGCGCGAGTATGAAGTTTGGTTGATCGATAAAGCCGTGCAGATTGCGCAAGATCTGCGGCGCAATAGTCATTATTCCATTGCCGGACGCGGCCCGGAAAACTCCAAGCAGCTCACGCTGGTGATTAGCCGTGTAGGGAAAATTAAAGAAGAGTACGCGGCGTTGCAAGCCATGCCCGCTTCGTTCGAATTGAGCCAGAACTTTCCGAATCCGTTCAATCCCACAACGACTATGCGCTATGCGTTACCGAAATCGGAGCGCGTGACTTTGCAAGTGTTCAATCTCCTCGGTGAATTGATTGCGACGTTGGTAGACGGCGAACAAAAGGAGGCGGGTTATCACGTGGCGATTTGGAACGGGCGCAGTTCGACTGGAAAGGCGGTGGGCAACGGCGTCTACTTCGTGCGCATGCGCGCGGGAACGTTTGTGCAAGTGCGGAAGGCGGTGTTGGTGGAGTAGGACGAGGTTTTCATCGCTTTATTGAACCACATTCGGATTGAAAATAAAAAAGGCGCGAGCTCGAGTTTGCGCCTTTTTTTTGAGAAGAAGAGGCGTTTTTATTTTACCAGCAAAATGCGTTGCGTCGCCTCTTCGCGCCCGCCGCTGCTCTTTTCATACACCACCTTCAAAACATAAACGCCGCTGCTCACCACCGTTGCCTTCGCGTTGCGGCCCTCCCAATCCAACACGTGATATCCTGCCGGCATCTCGCCCTCGCGCAAGCGCACGACTTCTTGACCTTGAATATCGTATAAGGTTGCGCGCACGCGGCCTTCTTCCGGTAGGTCGAGATTCAACCGCGTAGTGATGTTGAAGGGATTGGGATAGTTTTGTGAAAGGGCAAAGCGCTCCGGTATCGCCGCGGTTTTTTCTGTCTCCGCCAAAAGCTTCGGCGCTGACGGGCGATGGATCGTGAATACGCCGCTGGCGAATGCAGAGGCAGCAAATAAATTATCGAGGGCTTGCACCTTCCAATAATACGTTCCGTTCGGAAGGTTATTGGTCCTGAAAATATACTTGTTGTTCCTTTCAGCGTTGCCTCCGGTTGGCAGCAAACGCTTGCCCGAGTTCGGATCGGACAACGGTGAGATCAGATTAAAACTGTCAGCCTGCGTGCCGACCATCACATTGAAGGTCAAGGCGCTCTGCGGCGTCTTGCGCTTGTTGTCCTGCGGTTTCAACCAAGTCAAGGTCGCGTACTCTACAACATAGCTCCCGCTGTCCGCATATGTATAAGACGTGTCAAGCTGGGTCGGTACCGGCGGCGCTTGATTCGAGGAAGAAACGTTGTTCTTGTAAAGTTCGACGATCGGACCCGAAGCGCCTTCGCCGGAGAGCAAAAAGTCCAAGTCTTTATCGTTATCATAGTCGCCCCACGCCAACGCGCTGTAACGCACGCCGGTGTAGTTTTCCATGAATACGAATTGCTCCGAAAAGTGATCGTAGCGATAGAGCTTCGTGTGCCGCTGTGAGCCGTCATAGCCCGTGAGCAAAAGATCCAAATCACCGTCGTTATCATAATCGCCCCACGCTAACGCGCCGTCGCGCAGATTCTTTAAACTATCGTCACTCACGAGACTGTAACCGCCAGCCGGAGCTCTCTTGAAAGCACTGGTGTTGGCCGTAACCGCGCCAACGTGAGCAACGTCTAAAGTGCCGTTCTTGTCAAAGTTTCGCCAGACGCAGGAAGAAGTTTGCGCTTGCGTTAAACCTGATCCGCTCACTTCGTAGAAACTGCGGCTGCCGCTCGAAGTTATTTTGTTGTTGAAAACTTTAATCACACCTGCGCCGCTGGGATCCGTTCCCGCCACCATCAAGTCAAGCCAGCCATCCACGTTGTTCTCGCCCCACGCCACCGAGCTGTTGTTGACTTTCGGAATGACGCCGATTGAGACCGCCTCCCACGTGCGTTGGCCGCCGGAAAGCTTGCCGCGATAGACTTTGGTGAAAGCGCCGACGTTATTGTTGCCGGCATTGGCGCTATCGCCGCTCACGACTAAATCCATGTAACCGTCATTCGTATAGTTGCCCCACGCCACCTCGCCATTGTCGATGCCTTGGAGCGGCGCGTTGATATCAACAAACGTATCATTGCCGTCGTTGCGAAAAATTTTCGTGATGCGGCTGCCGCTCGCGTTCATGCCCGCCAGCAAAACATCCAAATCATTGTCCATGTCATAATCGCCCCACGCCACTGCGCTATTTTTCACATCAGTGAGCGACGTGGAAACCGCAGTGAAGCTGCCATTGTTCTGTTTGTAGAGTTTTGTAAATGGCAAGCCGCTTGCAAGCTCGCCGGTGTGCAACAAATCCCAATCGCCGTCGCCGTCATAATCGCCCCACGCCGAAGCGCCGTTTTTAACCGCGCTGATTGCGCCATTCAAATTAACGAGCGTGAACGGCACGGCTTGAATGATAAGCTCGGGCTTGTAGTTGGTCGATTCGCGCGAATCGAATGCAATCACGGCCGTGTCCGTGGTTCTGCCGATAAGGGCAAAAACGTATTGCCCGTTTTGAGGCACGGCCGAGGTGACCGAAATCCCGTGCCATTGCCCGGCGGTGACGCTATTGATGGAGCCGAGGGTTGGCGGAGTTGGATTGGTAGCATTGATATACGTGCCTCGATTCGCCCACGTAATGTCATCTTCCCAAGCGCTAATGCCCGTTTGCAGCGCCATTCTTTTCAGATCGCCGCCGCCCGAACCGCCTTGCCGGCAGTGCAACCGCAAATCAGCACGCATGATGGTTCCGGTCACACCCGTGACATTGAATTCCATGTAGGCATTGCGGCCGTATGCAGACATGAGATTCATCCAGCCCATGTTCGCGGTGCTGCGCTTGGGCGCGTACAAGTGCGTGTACCCGGCAATATCATTGTCGTTTTCGACAAACGCATCCGCCACCGGCGTGAAGAGATAGCGCGTGCCTTGTTCGAGCGTTGTAAAAGTGCCCTCGATGGAACTGCCGATATTGCCGGAGGCATCGCGGCCATATACTCGAAAATAGTATCGCGTGTTTGCGCTAAGATTTTCGAGCAGCGCGGAAAATTCTCCGGTGGAATTGGAGGGCGTTTCTAATACCGGCGTGCTGAGATTCAAGCTGCCGCTCGTGGTGCCATATTTGACATGGCACACCACGTTCGTTTCATTGGTATTCCAAAAGACGCGCGCGGCGTTGGCAAATTCTTCAGAGTATTTTTCTTGGTTATAAACGCCGTTGCCATCGATGTCCCCTTTCAAAGTGATGATTGGCGCCGTCACGTCCGCGGAAGGCACGAGTTCCTTGACCAGAACATTGGAATAAATCGGCCCGTCCGCGTCGCTCATGGTGGGATATTGGTTGCTCTGGAATTGCGTGGCCGTGTCTCCGCTCACCGTGCGATCTCTGCCAACGTAAAGATAACGTAGTTCCATGGGGTTTTGAATGAGATTGGATGCAATAAGTGTGTCGTTGCGATAAAAGTCCACCGAGTTATCATCCCACACTACCTTGAAATGATAGGGGATGTTGCTTTTGACCCATTTTACTTTATCATTTGGGCCACCAGGAACGACCGTTTGAACCTCATCGCAAGAATAATAGGTGTTGGTCATGAACTTGATGCCGCCATTATAATTCTTCCCGGTGTGCAGATCCCAGAAAGTATCAGTGCTTTCCACAACATGATGCCCACCCCAAGGCTGGCGAAACATAGCCAAAACGTGATGTCGCTGCCTTCGATCATCCGTGTCGTTCTGCGCCGCAGGTTCGAACTGCTTGACATCAATTTCAAGTCGTCCTCGCGTAATATATCTACTCAAATCATATTCAACTAAATCCCCAACGAGATTCGCTTTGGAGTTGCGCGGCTTCCAACTGGTTCCAGTAAAGTTACTGCTTGGGCCGTCGAAGCTCCTTTTCACGTTTGCATTGGTAGTTGAATCAAAAGTACTACTGTTCAACGGATCATCCAGAACCGGCTTTTCCGTCAAGGTTGGGCTAGTGTAGCTTTCAATTTTAAAATCATCCACTTCGAAATTGCCGTTGGCCGGCGTGTTGTTCGCGGCAATCTCGTAATAGAAATTGGAAGAAGAAGTGTAACCCGGCAGATCGAATACTTCGCTGTAGAATTGGCTCCAGCAGGTGCCATCGTAGGAGTAGAGAAAATAGATGATGTTATCCCGGCTGACCAAACGAATGTAAAACGGAAGTGTGCCGTCGCCATACGGAGAATCGAGATCTATAAATTTTAACGGTAACTCTTGAGCACCATTTTTCTTTTTGTAAGCATAGAGCCGATAAGGGGGCTGATTGCTGCCATTGCTTTTTCCAACATAGAAACGATAATAGTGGGGTTCTGAGTTTATGCCGACACTGCTGGTAAGTGATGGTGGTGTCGGGCAAACACCGATGTTGCCCTCGATATTGGCTTTTTTAATTTTCAAGGTTACGCTTGTGTTCAAGAAAGAATAAGATTGCTTCGTGACAATCCAGCCGAACTCATCAACAGGCGAAATGACTCGCAAGAAGGCTTGCCCGGAGGGAATGGTAATCCCACTACTGTTATTGCCGCGCCGCCATTTGGTCGTTGTATCAAGGGGGCTGGAATTAAAATTGTCTTCAAACACCGTCGTCTGTGCCCACACGAAACCGCCAAACACAAACTGCAACGCCAACACGAGCGCCACTGCCACGAGCTTCTTCATGATTTTTTCCTTTCTTTCCTGGTTTAAAGTGCAGTGATTTAGTTTTCCAATTCCAACCTCTTTTGAAACTCTACCATTCTCTCTTATCTCCTCGTCTCCCATTCTCCCAGTCACCCTCTCACCCCATCTCCCTCTCTCCTCGTCTCCAACCTCTCCCTCCACCTTCTCATCCACACCACGGCCCAATGCTCCGTTTTTGCTGCTTGCCGCAATTCGGAGTACGTGAGCCCCAATAATCTCTGCAAACGCCGGCGATAATCATCGGCCTGTGAACGCAGCGGCGAGTGGCCGCGACGTTTTCCATTGAGCAAATGCGCTTCTTCTCGCATCAACTTGGCCGTATCAGAAAAAGTAAACATCCCGCGCAGCAGCAATCCCGGCGTTATGCCAAGTTCCTCTTGAAAGAGCTTGCCAAGCTGCCGCGTCGAACAATGCGCTGCTCTTGGCAAGTTCGCCAGCTTCAATTGGCAAGCGTTCCCACTTGCCAACTCTTGCAAAGCGAGCGCGAGTCGCGGATCATAAGCATGGTCATGCCGGTGAAAATCATTCGGCAAAAACCAATCGATTGAAACGGGCGTATTCCTGCCTTGCAAAACAGCGAGCCATTGCACAAAAGATTGCTCCGAGCTCCATGGCATGAACACCGCATTTGGAGCTTGTGGCATGGGCAAACTTTCTCCTTGGAGGATTTGCCCGGTGATAATGCTTTGCGCTCTAGCCATAGCGCTCATCTGATACAACACTTGATTAGCGGTTTCCAGTTGCTCAGGCCTCGCCACAAAGATCGCCGGCTTACCGTCGGGGGAGAATTCTGCTAATGAAAAAATGTTGTCCAACGAAACGCTCACGAGATCAGAGGCAAGATATACTTCATGATCACACAACACGATCACAGCGTCATGCTTCGATTGCATTTGTGTTCTCCCAAAAAAACAAAGAGACATTGCTCGTCTCAGCGCTCAAAGCTAGCTAGCGGAGATGATCTCCAGGAGAAAGTTCGTGAGGCAGTGCAGAGGAGTAAGGAGTAAGGAGTAAGGAGTAAGGAGTAAGGAGTAAGGAGTAAGGAGTAAGGAGTAAGAAAGATTTTGTCTCGTCCTAGCATAGGTTGACAGGTTTTGAACCTTTTTTCGGAGGTGGCCTGTGTCCAAGACGAGGTTGAGTTACCGTTACAGCCTGGCTTTCAAACAAAAAGTGGTTTCTGAAATTGAAGCCGGCAAATATAGTCTTTCACAAGCACGACGAATTTACGATATTCATGGTGCCGGAACGCTTTACCGCTGGTTGCGACAGTTGGGCAAAGGGCATCTCATCGAAAAAATCGTAAAGGTCGAAATGAAAGACGAAAAAGACAAACTCAAAGAGCTGACGCAAAAGAATCGCGAACTGGAATCCGCGTTGGCGCAAGCTCATCTCAAGCTTTTGATGCACGAATCTTTGCTGGCAAGCGTGGAGGCGCATTATCAAGTCGATTTAAAAAAAACTTTTGGTTCGACAGCGTCAAACGTGCGCAGCTCACGGTCGAAGAGAAAGGCTTGAAATATTCCATGTCGAACCTCTGTGGCTTTTTTGAGCGCACGCGCCAAGCGTTTTATAAGCAGACGCAGCAAGGCTTGCAACTCGAACTCTGGGATCAAAGGATCCTGGAGGAAGTCAAAACGATACGTCGCCGCCAACCCCGCGTCGGCACGCGCAAACTGCATCGCATGGTCAATGAGCAGCTTCAGGCGGAAGGCATTACCGTTGGCCGCGATCATCTGTTTGCACTGCTGCGGGCGCAGAATTTATTGATCCGCCGTCGTCGCCATGCGAAACGGACCACCGACTCGCGCCACCGTTTGAAGAAATACGGCAACCTGATTCGCGATCTGAAACTCACGCGGCCGAATCAGGCTTATGTTGCAGACATCACCTATCTTGAAACGCGCGAAGAAGGCTTCTGCTATTTGGCGTTGATCACGGATGCTTATTCGCGTAAGATCGTGGGTTATGATCTCAGCCGCAGTTTGTCACTTGAAGGCAGTGTGCGCGCGCTCAAGATGGCAATGTCCAAATTAAGCGGGCCGATTGATCTGATTCATCATTCGGACCGTGGGATTCAATATTGCAGTCATGCCTATGTGGATTTGTTGGTGAAGCACGGCATTCGCATCAGCATGACGGAGGAACAGCATGTTTATGAAAATGCCCAAGCCGAGCGCGTCAACGGGATTCTCAAAAGCGAGTTCTTGTTGGGCGAAGTTTTGAGCTCATACGAAGTCGCCAAGAAGCTCGTGGCCGAAGCGATTCAAATCTACAACGAAGAGCGACTGCATTTGAGTCTCAATTATCAAACGCCGGCGATGGTGCATGCCGCGAAATAGCTCGAAAATTTTTCCCAACCGCAGTAAGCCTACGACTTACTGCGGTTGGGAAAAGCAAAGCAAAAACTGGAAAGTGTCAACTTTTTTCAGGACGAGACAGGAGTAAGGAGTAAGGAGTAAGGAGTAAGAAAGTTTTTTTCCTCCCACTCAAACTTCGCGCATTTGATGAGAGACCAAAACTTGTTGGGAAGAATATACAAAAACTTTTGCCGCGATATGAGGCGATTTTCGGCATTTTTACGCTTTCATACGCTTTCTCCGGTATATCTAGGCCAGACGAAAAGAGCTTCACACCAAGTTAAAATGTCGAGCAAGCTGGGGAGATGAAATTCACCCTGTTAATACTTACACTTAATAAAAGGGAGTATTCCTGATGAAAAACATGTCCCTTACAAAAAGTTTTCTGCAAGTGCCGCCCTTGGTGATTCTGCTAGTGTTCTTCTTCAGCCAAATTGTATCGGCGCAAAGCAACGGTTACTGGGAGACCCGCGTCGCACCTTACATCCTGGACCCTGAAGATGGCGGATTCATCGACGGCATTGCCATTACCGAGAGTGGCGAGATCTATGTGACCGGTGCTTTCAGAGACGGTACCTTGATGAAATGGAACGGTTCGGCGTGGGAATTGTTTGGACGGCAAATCAATGGCCTTGTGGATGAAATCCTAGCCGTTGGAGATTATCTCTACGTCGGGGGAGGATTCTCCAAAGTTGATAGCTCCGTCTTCGCAAACCGCATCGCAAGATACAATCTGATTACGAAAAAATGGTCCGCTTTGGGAGAAGGCGTGAACAACGGCGTGAATGGCTCGGTTAAGACGTTGGCTTACTACGGCGAAGATTTGTACCTTGGCGGCTTATTCACAATGGCAGGCGGACAGCCGGCAAATCATATTGCGAAATGGAATGCAACGACGCAGACTTGGACCTCTTTAGGAAGTGGCGTTGAGTATTCATCGAGTGTGATCGTGAGCGCGATCCTTGTCAACGGCGAGGATGTATATGTCGGCGGCACCTTCAAATCCGCCGGCGGCGTTCCAGTGAATTACATTGCTAAATGGGATGGCGAGAAGTGGTCGGCGCTTGGTGAAGGTGTGAATGAAGGCATAGCAGCCCTGGCATTTGCCGGAGAAGATTTGTATGTCGGCGGTGGTTTTACAAAAGCCGGGGATGTCACTGTCGATGGCATTGCACGATGGAATACAAGCAGCCAGAAATGGTTTGCATTAGATTATACTGCGGGCTGTGGGGGGAGCAATGTGTATGCTTTGGCTGCGCGTAATGATATGCTGTTTGTCGGAGGTTTTTTATGTACAAGAGGCACTCCTCCGTTAGAAAGAGGTGACGTCATTGGAAGGTGGAGTCTCACTCATAACAAATGGTCGAGGCTTGGAAGTGCTCCCAACGACGTCATCTATAACATACAAGTTCGTGGACAGGAGATTTATGTCGGCGGGCGGTTTTCAAGCGCGGGCGACAAACCTTCCAATCTCTTTGCTATTTGGCACGAGCCGATCAAGCACGCGCCATTATGGTTTTATCCTCCCAACCTCTTGTTCCACCAGCTCACCTTCCGCGAGGACGGGCGCAATCGTTGGGAACTGTTGAAGCATGTTTCGGACGCGGACGATAGCCTCGCCGCGTTGAGCTTCAAAGCCGAAGTGCTCGGCAAACAAATCTCCGACAACAACTGGCAAAAAACTTCGGCGCTGCAAGTCACCATCAATCCCGCCACGAAGATTGCCCACTTCAAAGCCAGCCCGGATTCTTTTGGCGTGTTCAAAGTTGCGCTCACGGTCGCGGACCCCGGCGGGCTGGCGGACACGACCACGATGCAAGTGCGTGTGAAGCCCAGCAACGACGCGCCCGTCTTTGCCAATCTCCCGGAAACGATCACCTTTCGCAACAACGCTTCGAAGCGTTTGCCCATGTGGGATTTCGTTTCGGACGTTGACGACCCGGATTCCACGCTGCACTTCAGCTTTGCAGCGAGCAATGACTCGCTGAAAAGAAAGTTCGAGGCGCACACCGGCATGCTCACTTTGACCGCGCCCGGCTTCATCGGAAAGGCCAATCTCTTCATCACCGTGCAAGACGACAGCAAGGCCGTGGCGCGCGATACGATTGCCGTGCAAGTGGATCGCACCACGAACGTGGCCGAATCAAACAGCGAAATTCCAACCGACTTTGTGCTGCTGCAAAACTATCCCAATCCCTTCAATCCCACCACGCTCATTCGCTTCGGCTTGCCGCAAGCAACGGAAGTGAAGCTCGAAGTCTTCGATCTCTCCGGGCAGCGCGTGGCCGTGCTTTTGACCGAGCGCAAGTCCGCGGGCTTTCATGCGGTGGAGTTCAATGCGAGCAGCTTATCGAGCGGAACGTATTTCTATAAATTGACCGCAGGAAGCTTTGGGGAGAAGAAGAAGCTTTTGTTGGTGAAGTAGCATTAAACTTCCGTCACAGAATTGCGCGGGGTCTACCGCTTGACTGGTATGTTTCATTCACAAATTCGAAGTCTCCGGCCTAAGAACGAAACCTACCAGGAAAGTATGATCACCGACCTTGCTTCTTCCGTAGAACTCGCAACCGACCGCGCCTCCTCACGTTCCGCTTCGTATCTTCCTTCTCCCGAAGAAAAACTTCTCATTCAAGAACGCCTGCAAAGCCAGAACGCGCTCGTCACTTTGTGGCGCGAATGCACGGCGTACGCGGGCGAGCCGAATGCGGTTTTCAAAAGAGGGCAGGCAATCGAATTTGTTCTAGATTGTGCGGCCGCCAATTTTCTTGCCGAGCTAAAATCTTCCTTCACCATCGAGCTGATCTCCTTCGATCTGCGCACGCAAAATCCCCAGCCGCTGTACAGCTTTCAAGAATACGGCCATCTCACCTCCGAGTACTTTCGCGTGATTTTTCAAGCGCCGGCGCTCGTCGCGGGCATTTTCCGGTTGCAATCCATTTTGTTGATTGACAACACCGAGCACTTTTCGATTCCGATGGGCGTCAATTTTGTCGTGCTCTGAAACAAAAATCGCGGCGCATCTTTTTAGGGACGCGCCGCGATCATCGTGTGAAACGCGGAACTCTTTCAGTGCAGCCATTCCTGCTGCGGTGAGAACGTGGAAGAGTTGACCGAGAGAAATTGCTTCAGTTCGTCCAACCGCACTTCCTCCGCCGCGTTCGCGCTTGCGTGCTGCAATAGCCGGCGAGGTGAGGCCACGGGTATTTGCGCCACTTCGCGCAAGCCGCGGCTTTCCAGCGCGCGAATGTATCTCGTTGGATCGCACACGTGCATGAAAATGTGCTTGTCCGGAGTCAGAACGAGCGAGCAACATTTTTCCACGCTTTGCACGCTCAATTCCACGCCGTGATTTTGATTCAGCACGTCGGCATAATTCGCCAGCAATGCTTGCAGCCAATTTGCCGTTACCGGTGGGCTGATTGAGAGCAGGGGGCGGGGCATGCCGTAGTTTTCTCCCATAACCACGACAACTTGCCCACCCATTTCTCCCAGCACATCCAAGAAGACATTTGCAAGCGCAGCGCGTGACGGCGAGATGATTAGCCCGCCGCTGTGAAAGCGACTGCCTTGCAATTGATAGCATCCATACCGGCGCGCACGAAGCGACGCAGTGTCTGGGTTGGAGACTCTGCGCTTTTTTGCAGTCGCGCGCAAGCTGCGGCGCACGAATTTCGTGAAACGAGACAGGCGCTTGTGCAGGGACAAGGATGGAAGCGAGCGAGATATACGAGGCATGGCAGCATCCTGAATTATTTTTTGAAACTGCCCGTTGGTGCCGCCGGTAAAGCAAAACTGGAAAGCGGCATGGAAAATTTATTCAGCACATTCCCACAGCAACAGTGCCCCCGCACTTCGTTCGTACACCCGCCCTGCTTCTTCCAATAAATCTAAATGCCCCTGCACCTCGGACAATCCCAAAAAGAAATCGACCCCGGCGCGTAATTCCGGAAACAGCGTACGCGTGAGCTGCCAGAGCGTGAGCGGACCGGCCTTGAGAATTTCATAGATGCTCTGTGCGCGGTTGTGATAAAAAGCGAGACGCTCTTCCACCAAACGAGCGACGCCATGAAGCGGCTCGCCATGTCCGGGCAACACCCAGGCCGGATCAAGCCTGGACATGCGTCTGAGTTCGCGCATATAATCCAACAACCGCCGAGGCCGCGGCGCTCCCGGATGTTCCGGCGGCTCAAGAATCGCATTTGAGGAGATGTCTTTGAGCATGTGATCATTCGCAAGCAGTGTGCGTGTGCGCGGCTCCCACAAGCAAATCAAGCCGCCGGCATGCCCGGGAGTGTGATACACTTCCCATACTTCACCGGCGAAAGAGATTTGACTTCCCTCTTGCAACGAGTGCGCGCGGGAAAAAGGCTGGGTCCAATGCGCGACTGCGGCGCTGGCCCTTTCGATCTCTTCAACAATCTGCTCGGGCACGCCGCTCTCTCGAAAGAGCCGCCGATAGAACGGCGCATGCTCTGCTCGAGCGGAGTGATAGTCTGTAAGCCAGGGGAGATTGAAGGGATGCGTGAAAACTTTCGCGCCGGAACGCGCCGCCAATTCTGCGGCAAGGCCGGTGTGATCGACATGATGATGCGTGAGAATGATTTGTTCAAGCTCTTCCGCGCGGCAACCGTGCGCGCGCAATCCCGCGTCAAGCGCACGACGTGCAGCGTCATCTCTGGGGCCGGTGTCGATTAAAGTCAAAGGCGCGCCGCGTGCCAAATACACATTTACAGGACCAACGGGAAACGGCGTTGGCAGTGAAATGCAATGCAGATTATTCATCTTGTGCGAGGCCTGGCAACGAGAAAATAATTTTCCGAAGAATACATGCGTCGTCTTTGGGAAGCAATGATTTTTTATGAAATGACGTGAAGTCCTCCCCATCTATCCGAGTTTTCGCTTGCACTTCAAAACCCGAATCTTTAAGTTCGCACGAAGAAAAATCGCGCATGAACACTCATTATCAACCGAAAACGCCGGTTCCCGACTGCCGCCTGTTTAACGGATACAAGCCGTGTGTGCCGTTCAAGCTCTGCGAAGGTTGCCAAGACCGCGTGCCCATGGGGAGGCGTATCCTGCTCGTCAATCTCGATGCGCTCGGAACCGTGCTCGCGACCACGGCGCAGTTGCCCGCAATCAAGCGCACCTATCCCGACAGCCACATCACTTGGAGCACGCGCCGCAACGCGTTGCCTTTGCTGCAAAACAATCCGCTCATTGATCATCTCGTGGAATGGAATGATGAGAACCGCATGGTGTTGCAGCAGCAACGTTTCGAAATCGCGCTCAACGCGGATAAGAGTCGTGAAGCCGCGGCGTTCATGAACACGATCAAAGCCGAGAGCAAACGCGGTTTTGGTTTGAATGAAAACGGCGCGATCGTGCCGCTCAATGCGGGAGCAGAGTACGGCTATCGTCTCGGCGTGGATGATCATTTTAAGTTTCGCGTGAATCAGCGCACGGGCAACGACATTCTCGCGGAAGCTTGGGAAGTGGATTATCAGCGCGACGAGTATGTTTTGAATTTGAGCGAAGCCGAGCACGCGAAGTGCGAACAATGGCGGCGCGAGTTCGGTTTGGAGAATGCGTCGCTCGTCATCGGTTTCAATACCGGCTGCTCGGCGCTCTTTTCATTAAAAAAACTCGAAGTCGAAACCCAGGCCGAGGCCATCAAACAACTCGCGCGCGCATTGCCCGAAGCGAAAATCATTCTGCTCGGCGGCCGCGAAGACACGGAGCGCAATCAGCGCCTCGTCGAATTGACCAACGGCATTGCGATGCCCACGCCCACGACATTGGGATTGCGCGAAGGCATTGTGCTCGAAAATCTCGCGGACCTTGTGGTGAGCGGCGATTCATTGGGCATGCATATCGCCATTGGCTTGAAGAAGAAAGTTGTTGCGTGGTTCGGGCTCTCGTGCGCGGCGGAGATCGAGCTTTATGATCGCGGCGTGAAAATTATTCGTGATCTCCCGTGCGCGCCGTGCTGGAAAAAAGTGTGCGACCAGCCGCACGGCCCGATTTGCGTGACGGAGTTTCAGCCGGAGTGGATTGTGGAGGCGGTCGTGCAGATTTATAGAGACCAATTCGCGCAGTCTGTTTGCATCGCCCGTTGAATCAATTGCCCAATTATGTCTTTCGTTGAAATTGTAGAAGAAGATCGCGCCACCGCGGCTGGGCTTAAAAAACACGAGCCAAACATTCCGCGCATCTCCGCAATCATCATCACCAAAAATGAAGCGCACAATCTCTCCGAATGTTTGGCGACGCTGAATTGGGTGCATGAGGTTGTTGTGGTCGACGCGGAGAGCGAAGACGGCACCGGCGAGTTGGCGCGCGAATTCACGGACAAAGTTTTCGTGCGCAAATGGGAAGGCTTTGCGGCCGCAAAAAGTTTCGCGCTCGCGCAAGCCACGGGCGAATGGATTCTCTCCATCGATGCCGATGAGCGCGTCACGCCGGAGTTGCGCGAGGAAATCTGCGCGCTGCTCTCGGCGCAGCCTGAGTGTGAAGGCTATGAGGTGCCGCGCCTCGCAAATTTTTTGGGCAAGTGGATCATGCACGGCGGCTGGTATCCGGGCTATGTGCTGCGGCTTTTTCGCCGCGAATGTGGCGGCTTTAATTACGTGGCCGTGCATGAGGCGGTGCAAATCAAAGGCAAGATCGGGCGCTTGCGGCATCATCTTTTGCACTACACCGATCCCGATATTCGCCACTACTTCGAAAAATATAATCGCTACACCTCGCTCGCCGCGGAAGAAATGCAACGCAGCGGCAAACGCTTTCGCGTGTGGGATTTGCTGTTTCGTCCTGTGTGGTTTTTCTTTCGCATGTACGTGCTGCGCACGGGCTTCATGGACGGATTGCACGGTTTTATTTTGGCAACGTTTTCGGCGGCGTATGTTTTCACGAAGTACGCGAAGCTGTGGGAATTGGAAAGAACAAAATCGGAGACGATAAAAAAATGACGCCGATCACGCCGGTACTTTCAAAACTTCTATCCAACTTATCCTCGCAAGAGCAACGGGAACTCGAAAGGTTCGCAACATATTTGCTGTTGCGCAGGCAGATTGCCGTCGAACAAATTGTAAGCGATGACATTTCTCCCTCTGAACTGGCGCAATGGACCATGCACGGGGGCGGATTTGATTGGCTCGCCGATGAACCGGATTTGTATTCCGAAGCAGATGGGGAGAAGGTCGTATGGCCGCAACGGTCGTAAAGCGCGGAAGCATCGTTCTGGCTCGCTATCCCTTCACGGATCTTTCCGGCGCAAAACTACGCCCTGCCGTTATTGTGATGCCTGATGATTTGTTGGCCGTCCTCGACGACGCGCTTTGTGCATTCATAACGAGTACGATCCCAGATCGTCTCCTGTCAACGGATTTGTTTTTGCAAACCACTCATGCCGATTTTAAAGGCACGGGCCTGAAAGCAAGTTCGGTCGTTCGCGCGCATAAGCTTGCGCTCTTACATCGCTCGTTGATTGATCGACGTCTCGGCCAGTTGAGCGAGGCCTTGCTGAGTGAACTTGATAATCGCCTTAAGAAAGCGGTTGGAATTGATGAACCCTAATTCATTGATCGAAGCTTTCTTCTCCGGCTCGCGCCGCGCGTTGGCGAAAATCATTTCTGCCGTGGAAAATGATGGCGCGAGCGCGCCCAAATTGCTCGATGCTATCTATCCGAAAACCGGCAAGGCCTATCGCATTGGCATCACCGGGCCGCCGGGCGCGGGCAAGTCTTCGCTCGTGGATGAATTGACCAAGCTGTTGCGTCGCAACAATATCACGGTCGGCATTATCGCGGTCGATCCCACGAGTCCTTTCACCGGCGGCGCGTTGCTTGGCGACCGCGTGCGCATGAACGACATCGCCACGGATGCCGGGGTGTTCATTCGCAGCATGGCCACGCGCGGCTCGCTCGGCGGACTTTCGCAAAAAGCGCAAGAGGCCGCGGACGTGCTCGATGCGTTCGGCAAAGACATCATCATTTATGAAACCGTGGGCGTGGGCCAATCCGAGTTGGATATTGTCGAAGCTGCGGACAGCGTGGTCGTCGTGCTCGTGCCCGAAAGCGGCGACTCCGTGCAAGCCATGAAAGCGGGCTTGATGGAGATTGCGGATATTTTTGTAATGAACAAATCCGACCGCGACGGCGCCGCGCGCGCATTGAGCGAGCTGCAAGCGATTCTGCACCTGCGCCCGAACGCCGTGTGGAATCCGCCCGTGGTTGCGACCATCGCCTCGCAGAGCAAAGGCCTTGCAGAGTTGTGGGAAAAGATCACGGCGCATCGCGTTTTTAATGATCAAGAAGGCCGTTTATCAAACAAACGCAAAGAGCGTTTGGAAAAAATGATTCGCCAGCTCGTCGCGCGGCGCTTGAAGCAGGAGTTTTGGAACGAAGCCGCGGAGGCGCATTTGCAAAGCCGCTTGAACGGGCCTTCGGATATCAGCGCGTCGCCTTATCGCATTGCCGAAGAGTTGATGGGCAGTTTTCAAACACGAACGCATCAAGCGAGGTAGAAGATGGGCATCTTTTATGTGGACGGCATCATCGAAAACGTGCGCAAGCCGCGCAACATTACAACCGTCGAGCGCCTCATGGTCGATGCCGGCTCGGAGTATACTTGGATACCCGAGGATATTTTGAAAACGCTCGGCGTTGCTATCGCCAAGAAGGACGTGCCCTTTCTCATGGCGAACGGCCAGCCGATTACGCGCGATATTGGTTATGCCATCATCAGAGTGGAAAACTTTGAAACCGTGGACGAAGTCGTGTTCGCAAAGAAAGGCGATTTGAAATTGTTGGGATCGAGGACGTTAGAAGGCTTTGCCGCAATGGTTGATCCGAGGCGCAAAAAGCTCGTGGCTTCCGGGCCGATTCCGGCGGCGTGAAATTTCGAGAGCTAACGCTTGATCATCACAGTATATGAAATCTTCACTTAAGAAAGGCCGCCTCACAGTTCAGGCACAAACGTGCGAATTTTGTGAAGGCACGGTCGCACTTCGCTGCGCGCGTGTGCCGTTTCACTTTAAAGGCACGATGATCTATGGCGACAATGTTCCGGTTTGGTTGTGTGGAAAATGCGGCGAACGCTTTTTTGATGCGCCCGTTTATAAACGGCTGGAAGAAATCGCGCGGCAAAGCCAAACCATTCGCGCGGCGATCTCTTTCCCCTTGGCGGATTATGCCGAGGCGGCGTGATTAAATCTGTGACTGCAAGGGAAGGATGATTAAGCTGCCAGCAAACGGCGAACTTCCGGGCTTAAAATTCGAACGTGAGGTTTCTTGAGGCGCGGCTCTTCCACCCATTCTAAAAAATTGCTGATCGGCTCATTGGCAAGAAGACGACGGATGTCGTGCTGAAGAGTTGGCGGGAGCTTGCGAAAATTGTCCAAAGGAATTCTTTCCATCTCCAGCAAGCGTTTGTAGTCAAGGATGGTGAGGTTGATCGGCTTGCCGGTTTCGGGGTGCAAAAACAGAACGATGTTGAAACTCAATTCCAGCGCGTGCTCGTCGGCTATGGGTTTCTCAAACAACACTTCGAGCAGATCGCTGTCATGATCGTAAAAGAGTTTGGTTTCCATGGTTTTTTCCTAAATTTGGTAAGCGGTCACAACAAAATTGTTTGGTTCAGTAATGCGGTTGGTTTTCTTCAGCTCGAATTGCACGATCACTCTAACTTTGGTTTTGCCTGGTCGAAGATTACGAAATCTTTTCCAGTAGTTGTATTTCTTAGAACCAATCGGATTCTCTATTCTTTCGCCGGTTTGAATCGTCGCGAGTAATTGTTTGCGCCGCCCGATCATTTCCGGATGTCAAGCGATTATGTGCTGCCACCTCTCGTCAGTGAGATAAATTGTGTTGCCCCATTTGTCGGTGACGACGTCTTTCATATGGCTTTATCTCTCAGAATTATTGGTCGGATCAAAACTACGCGACAAGGTTTTTAACTTCAAGCTGAATTATTCTCAAAACAGACTTTGAACTGAACACAACCGGCGGAGCACACATGTCGAACAACCCAACTTCCCTTCGCGCCGAGCGCGAGCGTTGGCAAAAAGAAACACGCGCGCAATTCAAAGACCGGCCCGCGAAGTTCATGACCACTTCGAGCGTGCCGATCAACGATCTCTACGGCCCCGAAGATATCGAGCACATAGATTTCAAGCGCGACATCGGCTGGCCGGGCGAGTATCCGTACACGCGCGGCATTCATGCGAACATGCATCGCGGCCGCTTGTGGACCATGCGCCAGTTCGCGGGCTTCGGCACCGCGGCGGATACGAACGCGCGTTTCAAATATCTGCTCGAACACGGCCAAACCGGTCTCTCCACTGCGTTTGATTTGCCCACGCTCATGGGCCGCGACTCTGACGATCCGCATTCCGAAGGCGAGGTCGGCGTGTGCGGCGTGGCGATTTCTTCGCTGCGCGATATGGAAATTTTGTTCGACGGCATTCCGCTCGACAAAGTGAGCACTTCGATGACCATCAATTCGCCCGCGGCCATCTTGCTGGCGTTTTATATTTGCGTGGGCGAGAAACAAGGCGTGCCGCAACACAAACTGCGCGGCACGTTGCAGAACGACATTCTGAAAGAGTACATCGCGCAAAAGGAATTTATCTTTCCGCCCGAGCCTTCGATGAAGCTCGTCGTCGACACGATTGAGTATTGCACCAGGCACGTGCCGGAGTGGAACACGATTTCGATCAGCGGCTATCACATTCGCGAGGCGG
Source organism: bacterium (assembly GCA_037444905.1). Taxonomy (GTDB): domain Bacteria; phylum Zhuqueibacterota; class Zhuqueibacteria; order Zhuqueibacterales; family Zhuqueibacteraceae; genus JABWAN01. The sequence continues at coordinate 17,973 of JBBILN010000034.1, forward strand.
GCAGCACTGCGGTGCAGGAGCTCGCATTCACGCTCGCCGATGGCTTTGCCTATATCGAAGCCGCGCAGAAAGCGGGGTTGAACATTGATGACTTTGCGCCGCGCCTTTCTTTCTTCTTTAATTCGCATCTCGATTTCTTCGAAGAGATCGCCAAGTTTCGCGCGGCGCGGAGGATTTATGCCAGACGCATGCGCGAGAAGTACGGCGCGAAAGACGAGCGTTCGTGGAAACTGCGTTTTCATACACAAACTGCGGGATGTTCGTTGACCGGGCAACAACCCATGAACAACATCGTGCGCACCGCGTTCGAAGCGCTCGCGGGCGTGCTCGGCGGCACGCAATCGCTGCACACCAACTCGCTTGATGAAACCTGGGCCTTGCCCACGGAGTTCGCCGCGAAGATTGCGTTGCGCACACAGCAAATCATCGCGCACGAGATTGGCGTGACCAACACGGTCGATCCGCTCGCGGGTTCGTACTTTGTCGAAAATCTCACCACGCAAATGGAGAATGAAGCCGAAGCTTATTTTGAAAAGATCGATGCGCTCGGCGGCGTGATTCCGGCGATCAAAGCGGGATTCTTTCAACGCGAGATTGCGGCCGCGGCGCGGCGTTATCAAGAAGAGTTTGAGAAGAAGGAAAGAATCATCGTGGGCGTGAATGCTTATACCGAGCCGGAGGAGAAGCTCGATATTCCGATTTTGAAGATTGATCAAAAAGTGGAAAAAGAGCAAAATAAAAATCTCGCCAAGCTGCGCAGCGAGCGCAATCAAACCAATGTGCGGCAAACGCTGGCGCAACTCAAAGCCACGGCGCAGGAGGGCCGCAACGTCATGCCCGCGCTGATTGATTGCAGCCGCGCGTATTGCACCATTGGCGAGATGATCAACACGCTCAAAGAAGTGTATGGCACGTGGCGCGAAGAGCCGGTGTTCTAAACTGGATTGATGGAGTTGTGGAGTGTTGGGTGATTGGAGCCGGTTCTTCCGCGGAGGTGATCGGCCCTCAAATAGTATTGAAAGAGGAGTCAATAACTTATGCAACGCAAAATTCGTGTACTTGTCGGCAAAGTGGGATTGGACGGCCATGATCGCGGCGCGAAGGTGATTGCGAGCGCGCTGCGCGACGCGGGCTTCGAGGTGATCTATTCCGGTTTGCACCAAACGCCGGAGATGCTGGCCGAGGCGGCTTTGCAGGAAGACGTGGACGTGGTGGGTATTTCGCTGCTCTCCGGCGCGCACATGACGCTCGTGCCGCGCGTGCTCGAGTTGCTCAAAAAGAACGAGATGCAAGACGTGCTCGTGCTCGCGGGCGGCACGATTCCGCCGGATGATGCGAAGGAACTCGAACGCGCGGGCGTGAGTCGCGTGTTCGGCCCGGGCACGGATACGCGCGACATCGTCGAGCACATTCGTAATTGGAATGCGACGCGCAGTTTTGAATGAAGTTTGATGAAAGAAAAAACGCCGAGCCACGGTCATCGTGCCTCGGCGTTTTCATTTTTGTGAAGTCAAAGCGTCTAGACCGGGGGCCCTTCCAAATGCGCCAGCGAAATCACGGTGTCTTCTTTCGGGCTGGAGAGAACGACGTTGGTTCTCGTGGTGACGACGCCCGGCCAAGATTGAATATGAGATAATAACTTTTCGAGTGTCTCCGTCGAAAGCGTCTTAATCTTCAAAATGTGGGAGCCATCACCGGTCACGGCATGACATTCGAGAATTTCCGGATGTGCGAGCGCCTTCTCAATGACCTGCTTGTAGTGCGAAGAGGATTCGGTGGTGACAAAAATGAACGCGGTGAGCCCAAGCCCGAGCTTACGCGCGTCGAGCACGGTATTGTAGCTGCGAATGATGCCGCGTTCTTCCAGTTTGCGCAACCGTTCACTTACCGCAGGAATGGAAAGCTTCACCTGCTCGGCCAGTTCGTTGCGTTTGGTGCGGCCGTGCGTCTGCAGAATTTTTAAGATTTGAATATCGACCACGTCGACTTTGTCGTGATGCATACAAGACTCGGTATTGGCTAATGAACGTAACGCTGCTGCAGCAAGCTGGCCACTTTGGTCGAGAGAGCTCGTGTTCCAGAAGATTTGTGCACGATGGCATCCGCGGCCCAGGTTCGAAAGTCTTGGCTGTCTCCGGGATGATTCGTGTTCATCACGATGGGAATCTTCTCGCGCTTGGCTGCGAGCGCTTCGATGAAGTCCAGACCCGGCATATCGGAAAGCAGGGACTCCGTTACCACCAGATCAATCCTTTCTTTCGCACACAACTCTAAGGCCTCCCGTCCGGAATGTGTGCACACGATGCGATATCCCTGTGACTCAAGCATGCTTTTGCTGGCCAGCGCTTGTTTGAAGTCCCTGTCAACAATCAGGATCGTTGGTTGCGCGTCCGCACTCCTAGTTGTCATAACGAGCTCCGCAGTTGGGGAGTGAAAGGGGAGAATTAGGGTGGTTTGATCTGGCGGTTACACCTTAAACATTTTAAAGAACGAACTAATTTCTCCTAATTCTTTCGAACTTGGACGCGGCCACAATAAAATAATTGTGCGTCAAAGTCAATACAAATCTCGGCGCACATGCTCTCGCCAATCAGGCCAGTGCAGCGAAATTTAAGATGCCTTGTGTGAGGGCCTGCGCGATTTTTTCCTGATTGAAATCGGAGGCGAGAAACTCAAGCTGAGTGGGGTTGGTGAGATACTCCGTTTCGATGTGGCATGCGGGCATTTCCAGGTGGCGAAACATCAAAAGGTCTTTGGCCTTGACACCACGATTGAGATGATCCGAGAAAGCGGCGGCCATGGCTTGTTGTATTGTGCGCGCAAGGGTTTCGCTGCGTTTGTTTTCCGCGCGATACCAGGTCTCGATGCCTTCGGGGTTGGGATCGGAGTAGGCGTTGCAATGTACACTCACAAAAACATCGGACTTGGCTTGCACAGCGAGGTCGGCGCGCATACGGAGGTCTTTCGTAAGATTGTTGTCCAAATTGAGGTCGCGCTCACGTGTTAAAATCACTTTGTGGCCTTGCTTCTTCAACAAATTGCTCATTTTCGTGCAAATGGCCAGGGTGACGTCTTTTTCGCGAAGTTCGAACGGCGCCAAGCCGATGGCACCCGGAAAAATTCCGCCGTGTCCTGGATCAAGCGCGATTTTCATTACGAAGCACCTCTCTCTAGCTGAACCACCATGCTGATTTGAGCACTAGTTGCCGTAAAAAAATATACTCTCATGTGGCAGCGAAGTCAAGCAAATTTCCGGCTTTCTGGCGCTGTTTTCAAAATAAAACAACCCGCGCCGCTTCTTTTTGAGAAACGACACGGGTTGCATGGCGAGAACAGGGTCGGGCTATTGCACCAGCATGATCTTCGCGGAGTGCACTCGGGTGCCAACTTGAATGCGATAAAAATAGACGCCGGTCGTGGCCAAAGCGCCATTTTGGTCTCGGCCGTTCCAACGCAAGATGTGACTGCCGGCGGCGTACATTTCACCATCACGCAATCGCGTCACGGTCCGGCCCAGAATATCATAAATCGCCGCGGTGATCGGCGCCGGATTCGTTATTTCAAAAGCAATATTGAGCGGCTGGTCCGCGCTACCGTTGGGACGAAATGGATTGGGATAATGAACCGCAAAGCTTTGCGGAACGGTTTCGCTCTCCGCAATTTGAACCTCGGTTTGATTGTTGCCGTTTTTGATCATGACAAACTGATCCATGCTCTGGCCGGTGCTTTTAATCCAGCTCCCTCGCAAAGTATCGCCATTGATGTAGAGGCTTTCATAACCTGCGGCATTACCTAATTGAAAAGCCATCAAGGCGTGCTTCTTTTCAATGTCGCCTGTTTTTCCGCCCGCGCCCGCAACCACGTAAACTGCACCGGTCTCAAATCCTTTTTTGGGATAGCTGGAAAGGCTATTATTGATGATTTTGTGATTAGCGAGTAGAAACGTGCGTTCGGCGACATGCGAATGGCCGTTCAAAATCAAATCGACGCCCTCGGCCTCGAGGACCGGCACAAAATTCGCCTGAATCTCCTCGTCATCGCTATGTGTGCCGGCGCTGTACGGCGGTTTGTGCCACATGGCAATTAACCAACGTTGCCCGCGCTTCTTCGCGGCCTGCAAATCTTGTTGCACCCAAGTCATTTGCTTTTGCAAGTCCTCGCCTTCAAACAACAATTCATCATCGAGGGCGATGAAGTGCGCATTGGCATAATCGAAGGAGTAGTAATTTTCCACGGCACTGGGATTGTTCGCAGGCGTTTCGAAAAACTCGAAGTAGGCCGCACCTTTGCTCGCTTTGATATCATGATTGCCGAGCACCGGCCACCATGCGCGGTGCCCGATGAGATCTTTGTAAACCGGAAAGTAGTCTTTCAGATAATTTGCGCGCTCGCCGCTGCTATAAATGATGTCGCCCAATAGCAGCGCGAAGTTGTGCCTCGCATCGTCTTTGAGCATTTGCGCCGCGGTTGCCTTTTGCGTTTCCGAGCCGTCGCCAAAATCGCCGAAGGCCATAAAACGGAATGGCGTGCGCGCCCCCGGCCTGGGGTGCGTGCGAAAATAAAACTGCGCGCCGGTGGCGTAAATCTTAGCGCCCGAGGCGATTTCATAAAAATACTTGGTATTCGCCGAGAGATTCTCAACCATGGCGCGGTGCAGGGTGCCGGTACCGCCGGCAATTGTTCCTTCCCATTGGCCCATTTGCCGGCCATAACGCAGCGTTCCGCCCTCGGAGGTTTTGGTATACCAAATCACCGTGGCTTTTTTTTCGTTCGTGTTCTGAACATATGGCCCGAAATCGAGTTGAGCCGATGCATATGATGCTACCCACATACTCAACGCCGTTGCTGTCCGTAGCAAACGTGAGAACATTGTGAAGTCCTTTCAAGCTTAGGTTTGAAGAACATGAGATGATTTAAGTCGGCAACTGCAATTCGCGCTTTCGCAAGGGTTATGCCCGAATTGGATTTGGAAGCGAACGGCATGGTGAGCACGAGATTTCTCAAGTTTATCAAGCAGTAATAAGGTTGTGCCGGTTGGCGCTGGGGGAAGGAAAAGCAATTTTTCGGAAAGGACGCGCGGCGGTTAAGGAAAAATTTTTCTTTGCGCATTACACATTTGTTTTGGCAGACAAACAGCGTGTATGAAAAAAGCTGTAAGGTTTGAATGGCGAATAGTAGGCACGCGGACATTTGTCCCCGACGCATAAAATTTTAAAAAAACCTTTGCATTTTCACGTTGGCGCTAGTATTATATCAATAAATCTTGATATAGTTATACAATTGTTGATGAAATGCTGCACGTTTTTAAAGCCCTTGCCGACGAAAGCCGTTTACGCATCGTCTCCGTGCTCGCACAGGGCGATTTCAATGTCAATGAGCTGATCGAGATATTGCGCATGGGCCAGTCGCGCATCTCACGGCATCTCAAAATTCTCGCGGACAGCGGCCTCGTCACCAACCGCCGGGAAGGCAATTGGATTTACTATTCCCTTGCGCCTTCGCAGGAGCAATCCGATCTCGCCGCGCTTTTGCGCATTGCGGTGCAAAGCATGAAAGCCTCAAAGATCTACGAAAAAGATTTGCAGCACCTCGAATCGCTCGTGCAACGCCGCCGTTCGCTCAGCCAAAAATATTTTGATCGCGTCGGCCCGGAATGGGAATGTTTGCAGCGCGACGTGTTGGACAGCACCTCTTATCGCGAGCATGCGCTCGCTTATCTGCCCGCAGGCAAAGATGCCGTGGTCGATCTCGGCGCCGGCGCGGGTTTGTTGCTGCCTGCGCTTTTGCTCAGATTTAAAAACGTGATCGCGCTCGACTCCTCGCAAACCATGCTCAAGGTTGCAGCCGACTATGTGCAGAAACAAGCGGCCAAAGCTGCATCGCGCTGTGAGTTCCGCCTCGGTGAATTGGAGCATTTGCCCATTCACGATCGCTCCGTCGATGCCGCGCTGGCAAGCATGGTTTTGCATCACGTTTCAAATCCCGCGAATGCAATCGCGGAAGTGTATCGTATCCTTCGGCGCGGCGGGACGTTCGTCATCGCAGACTTGCTCGAACACAACATTGCCGAAATGCGCGAGAAATACGCCGACCTTTGGCTGGGCTTCAAAAAATCCGATTTCAACAAATGGCTCGCCGCTTCGGGTTTTGCCGTGCAAAAAACCGAAGTGCTCACTCATGAAACCATGAAAGTTTTGTTAATCCAAGCAACCAAAAACTAAGTTGTCGTAGCGCCCCGCCGTTGCGGGGCAGACAGAGATGTCTGCGCTACTTTTCTCTCAACTGAAAGGACGCCTCATGTACGAAACCGAAGTTCTCACCTCATCTGCGGCGAAAGTCAATCCGAACGGCAAAAGCGACGGTCACGGTTCCGCTTTTCACGATTACAAGGTCGCGGACCTCAAATTGGCCGAATGGGGCCGCAAAGAAATCGAACTGGCCGAAAAAGAAATGCCCGGCCTCATGGCTTTGCGGCAGGAATACGGCGCGAAGCAACCGCTCGCGGGCGCGCGCATCGCCGGTTCATTGCACATGACCATTGAAACCGCGGTGCTCATCGAAACACTGGTGAAGCTCGGCGCGCATGTGCGTTGGTCTTCGTGCAACATTTTCTCCACGCAAGATCAAGCCGCGGCCGCCATTGCCGCAGCGGGCATTCCGGTATTCGCGTGGAAGGGCGAGAGCGAAGAAGAGTATTGGTGGTGCATCGATCAAACGCTGAAGTTTGCCAACGGCGAAGGCCCAAACATGATTCTCGATGACGGCGGCGATCTCACGCATTGGGTGCACGAGAAGCGTCCCGATCTTCTGCCCGGCATCAAAGGCATTTCCGAAGAAACCACCACCGGCGTGCACGCGCTCTATAAACGTTTGAAGGAAGGCAAACTCAAAGTGCCGGCCTTCAACGTGAACGACTCCGTCACGAAAAGCAAGTTTGACAATCTTTACGGCTGCCGCGAGTCTCTGGCTGACGGCATCAAGCGCGCGACCGATGTGATGATTGCGGGCAAAATCGCGATTGTAGCGGGTTTCGGCGAGGTCGGCAAAGGCTCGGCGCAATCACTGCGCGGTTTCGGTGCCCGCGTGATCGTGACCGAAGTCGATCCCATTTGCGCGCTGCAAGCGGCGATGGAAGGCTATGAAGTCGCAACGATGGAAGACTATGTCGAGCGCGCGGACATCATCGTCACGGCCACCGGGTGCAAAAACGTCGTAACCATCGAGCACTTGAAGAAAATGAAGGACGGCGCGATCGTGTGCAACATCGGCCACTTCGATATCGAGATTCAAGTCGCGCAGCTCAACGCGTTCCCCGGCATTAAAAAAATCGAGATCAAACCGCAAGTAGACAAATACATCTTCCCGGACGGCCATGCGATTCTTCTTCTCGCCGAAGGCCGTTTGGTGAATTTGGGTTGCGCCTCCGGCCATCCCTCGTTCGTGATGTCCAATTCCTTCACGAACCAAGTGCTCGCGCAAATCGAACTGTTCAATAACAAGTATGAGATCGGCGTGTACGTTCTGCCCAAACAGTTGGATGAAAAAGTCGCGCGCTTGCACTTGGAAAAGATCGGCGTGAAGCTCACCACGCTCACGCATGAGCAGGCCGAGTACTTGGGCGTGCCGGTCAACGGACCGTTCAAGCCGGATTATTATCGGTATTGAGACGCACCCGGCATCATGTTTGTCATTCTGGAAGAATCTTTTCTCATGCTCGCACGCAATCTATACTAGACGCGTGAACGACGAGTAGAAAGATTCCTACGGAATGACAACGGCAAGCATAAGGGCAGGACCACTCCTGCCCTTTTTATTTGTGTAAAATTATTTCTTGGATTTCAAGCAGTGCTTCTATAAAATTACCATATAGCGCGCCGCCTTCGAACGAAAGCCCCTCGCCCTCGTCTTTAGAAACGGATGCACTTGCAGCATTTGCGGATTTCAGAAAGGACGACCACCATGCTCATCAAACACGAAAAAGACTGCCAGGAAATCATTGCGAACGACGGCTGCCGTTTGCGCGAGTTGCTCCACCCCGAGCGCGACGCCGCGGACATTTCATACTCGCTCGCCATTGCCTATGTCGAGCCGGGCAAAGCGACCTATCAACATTATCTGCGCCAGTCCGAGGTGTATTACATCATCGAAGGCATCGGCCGCATGCACATTGAGGAGGAAGTGCAAGAAGTGCAGCCCGGCGATACGGTTTACATTCCCAAAGAAAAGAACCAGTGGATCGAAAACATGGGCGAGAATGTGCTCGTGTTTGCCGCGCTCGTCAGTCCGCCCTGGCGCGAAGAAGATGACGTGCGAATTTAATTCAATCACGCCTCCTCTTTTGAATGTCATTCTGGAAGAATCTTCTCTAGTGCTCGAAACATGACCCATTCGAAGTTTGTGCCGAGTGCGAGGGAAGGTTCTTGCAGAATGACATTTTAAGAGAGGCTGCGCGCAAACCTACCTTGCGGAGTTCCATGCGCATCGCCTGTCTGCCTCTCTTCATCATTCTCTGCTTCTTTGCATCGATCGGCTTCGACACGCCCTCGCTTCAAAATAGCGCGCCGCGCTTGCCCACGCGCGAAGAGCTTTGGCGCAACATGATGGACAGCCGCCGTCTCGCGGTCATTCATTCCGGCGCGAACGCGCAAATCGCGCAAGCCTATCGCGAGTATTTGAGCAACGCGCGCATGCGGCGCTTTCCGATGAGCATTGCAACCGACGCGGAGTTTCCGGTGGATAGCCTCGCGCACGTGCCGTTGCGTGTGCTCGGCGCATTCAATACGAATCACCTCATCCAAAATCTGTTGGCCGGACTCCCACTGGAACAGATTCCTGGCGGCTTTCGTTTCAGCGGCAAAGAGTATCGTGATTCTAGTGACGTAGTTTCGCTGTTCTATCCCAATCCACGCAACCCGGCCATGCAGCTTCGCCTCACCACGGGCAACAGCGACGCGGCGATTCTACAGTACCTCAACAATCGCCAACTCTACGGCGTGGAAACCGGCGACTATTGCGTAATCTCCAAAGGCCGCATCGACCTCATCGGCTTCTTTCAAGACACGGGCACGCACGCTTGGCAAACCGCGCATGCGCGCGAGTATCGTTTGGATTTAGAGCAAAAGCCGGCATTTGAATCTCAGCACTTCACGTTCATCGCGCACGGCCAGAATTTCAAACATGAGGAGCTGCAACAGCTCGCCGAGCAACAAGAGACGAAGTTGAACGTGCTGCTCCAGCGTTTGAACATTTCAAAGGCGCAGGCCGACAATTTACTCAAGCTCACCGTGCATTTGTGGAGCACGCTCGAAGAGAAGGCGCTGTTCACACGCCGCTCGGAGTTGTGTCATGCGGATTGGTCGCGCTGGGAAGTGCATCTCCTTTGGAACGACAAACTGCGCGGCGATGATTTTATGGCCGAGGCCGAGTGCTTCGCGCAAAAACTCTTGCCGCAAACCGCCTCCGCAGCTTTGCGCGAAGGCCTTGCTGTGGCGCTTTCACAAAAATGGCGCAGCGTGGGATTTCAACCATGGGCCGCGCGTTTGCTTGCAACGAACAACTTCGTTCCGCTCACTGAACTTTTCACGCCGGAGATTTGGCAAGCCGAGTCACCGCTCGCGCGGCAAATTCAACTCGGCAGCTTTGTAGACTTTTTGCTGACTCATTTTTCGCCGGAGGAATTCAGGCAGCTTTATCGCACGTGGCCGCCGAGCGGCGCACCACAAAACTTTCCGCGCGGCGAGAGTTGGGCTTCAATTACAACAAAATGGGAAGAGGCGACGCGCAGCCAGTCTCCGATTGCGCTGCGACATGCACAACCGCAAGCGATCTCACCACAAAATCTTCATCGTGGGTTCTGCTATGCGCATGAGGGCTATCAAATCTTCAACGGCTACATGGGCCATCGTTCGCGCGAAGCTTTGCAAAAGCTCGCAGAGATGGGCGTGAATGCGGTTTCGATCACGCCCTTCGGCTATTTGCGCGATCCCAAGCAGCCGGAGTTTCTGCGGCGCAGCGAGGGCGTCAATTCGGAGAATGATGAAAGCCTGCTCGCGAGCATGCACTGGGCGCAGGAACTTGGCATGCACGCGATGCTCAAACCGCACATCCTCATGGCCGGGCCGCGTTGGGGCTGGCCCGGCGACGTGGTCATGAACTCGCCGGAAGATTGGAAAAAGTTTTTCGATCATTATGAACGCTGGATGCGACATTACGCGCTGCTTGCGGAGATTTATGATTTCGATAGTCTGTGCCTCGGCGTGGAATTGGTGCAGACCACACGCAACCACGAAGCAGAGTGGCGCGAAGTGATTCGCAAAATGCGCGGGCTTTATTCCGGCCCGATGGTATATGCTGCAAATTGGGGTGAAGAATTCGAGCGGCTTACTTTGTGGAATGAGTTGGATGCGATTGCGCTGAATTGCTACTATCCACTCTCCGAACGCGAAAGCGCAAGCGACGCCGAGTTGCTCAACGGCGCAAACACCATCGTTGCGAAGATCGAAAGCATCGCGCAAAAATATCGCAAGCCGGTGTTGATTACGGAGATCGGCTTCGCCTCCCGCGCGCAAACCTGGCGGCAACCGCACAGCGACGACCGCCGCGCCGCAGCTTACATGGCCGACCAAGCGCGCTGTTATGAAGCGATGATGAAAGCCTTGTGGGGCAAGCCGTGGTTCGCGGGCATCTATTGGTGGAAGTGGCCCTCCGATCTTTCCGACGGCGGCCCGAACGACAACCAATTCACGCCGAACAACAAACCCGGCGCGCAGGTGATTGCGAAGTGGTTTCGGGAGGAGAATCGATCGCGCACGGCGGGGCAGTAGCGTTCATCTCGTTCCCGCGCTTCGCGTGGGAATTTAGCCCCGAACGCTCTGCGTTATGAAAAGCGCGCGACTGTTCAACGAGCTGACGAAATCATTCTGCCCATATTTTTATTGCGGCAAGCTTTTCCTCAGCGCATATTGCGAATGGAACGCCAATAGCTCGTAAGCCCTGGTGATGGAGCAATTTTGCTTTGAACGTCGCCGTTCCGCCTCATGTCTAAAGTCAAAATGATTGTTCGAAAATAGTTTTGCCGGAAAGCGTTTTGTTTTTTTGACGACCAACCAAAGCCTCTCGCTGTGCGCGAATACTTCCACAATTTCCCCGCCGCTAAACTTTTCAAAAGCGACACCCCCCTGGCCCCCCTCAAGGGGGGAATTTCGAGATGCATGCTTTGCTTTGCTCTCTTCGCGAGCTTCGTCCTCACAACATTCACAACCTTCGCCGCCGAAAAAAACACCCTGCGCGACCCGCAATTGCGCAGAATATATCATTCGCTCAGGCAGCCGATCATTGGGGATTCGAGTCATGTGCTGCGCGATACGTTGCGGCTTGATTATCCTGATTTCACGGTGACGTTGCAACGCGGAGAGTTGGTGCCGTTACGCGATAGCACGGCATCGCTCACGGGTTTCTTTTTCGAGGGCGCGGCGGAGATTGTGTTTCGGCCTCGGCATGAAATTGAGAGGCAACAACTGCATCGCTTCACGGGTGACTCCGTGGCAGTGATCGAGACGGCGCGGTTGCTCGTTCGCGTTTCCACGCCGAATGCTTTGCCGCGCGAGTTTATTACGAACGAGGCTTTTCATCAAACCAAAACAAAACGAGCCGAGGAAGCGCGCGAGCTGCAACGTGCGGTACAAGAGGCTTTGCTCGAACGACGCGGCTACAACCTCGCGGCGAATTTGATGACGCGGCAAATGCTCGGGGAGGCGGATACGTTGTTCGTGTGCGCCTTCTATCCCGGGCGCGATCGCAATCTCTTGCCGCCGTTGTGCCTATATGTCTACGATGGCCTCGCACTCGAACAAGTGGGCTACTTCCAATACTCGCACAAAAAACTCGGGCGGCCATTTCTCACGGTGTGCAGTTATCCTTTGGCGATGGAGAGATTGTCGCAGATCGCACGCACGCTGCGCATCACGAAATACAACGGTTGGGTGAAGGTGGAAGAGAATGGCAAAATTCACGCGGATTTGGGCTGCGATTTTTACACCGCGCAGTATCGTCCACCGGCGTTGAGCTTTGCGCTGTCATCCGATCTTAAAGTCACGCGCATCTCTGCGGAGGCCGGCGATACGTTGGCATTCGTGCAAGAGCCGAAGGAAACAGGCGTCACGGTATTTCTTCCAGCGCAAGCTTGGCGCAGCGACACGCTGCGGTTGTTCTTTCAATATGAAGGTGAGGCGCTGCAGCGGCACGGCAACGGTTCGCTCTTTCTGAAAGATGCGATTAATTGGGTGCCGCGCTGGGGCTATTTGGTGCGCGCGGATTATCACCTCATTTTCAAATGCCCGCCGCGTTTGCGTGTGCTTTCCACCGGCGAGCTGTTGCGTGATTGGGAGGAGGGCGGCTATCGCATGCGATATTACAAAACGCGCGTGCCTGCAAAGGCCGGCTCTTTCTGTGTGGGGAATTTTGTCGCCGACACGCTTGCGGGCGAGCAAGCGCAGTTGCCGCGCATCGAGATTCACTCTGCGGCGCGGCGCTCCAAGCGCGAACGGCGACACGTTGCCGGAGATATTGCCAATAGTCTGCATTTTTACGAACGCTTGTTGTCGCCCTATCCTTTGCGAACGATTCGCGTGATTGAAGCTCCGACCACGCACAGCCAGGGCTTTCCAGGTTTTGTGACGCTTTCGTGGGTGGGCTTCGCCCCGCTGCGCGGAGAGGGCCCGATTGAAGCGCTGCGCAGCCATGAAGTCGCGCATCAATGGTTTGGCAATATGATCGGCTGGGCTACGTATCATGATCAATGGTTGAGCGAAGCGTTTGCAGAGTATCTCGGCGCGCTCTATGTGGAATGGACGGCGCGTGATCGGGAGGCTTTTTCTCAGCTTTTAGCGGCCTGGCGTGACGACATTCTAGAAGGCGGCCACATCGGCGTGAGCTTGGGCATGCAAAGATTCGGGCTGGGAAAAGAGGCGTTGCGCAAGGCCGAGGGCATGAAGGCCGGGCCACTGTGGCTGGGCTTTCGCTTGGGGCAAAATGAGGCGTTGGATTACTACACGCACGTGTATGAAAAGGGCGCGTATGTTTTGCACATGCTGCGCTGGCTCTTGCGTGATTTGCAAACGGAGAGCGACGCAAAGTTTTGGAACATGCTCGCGGATTTTCTGCAGCAGTACCGCAATCAAGAGCCGTCCACCGCGGATTTTCAGAGAGTCGCAGAGCAGCACTATGGTGAGGCGCTAGATTGGTTTTTCCGCCAATGGATTTTCCAAACGGAGGTGCCGGCGTATCGTTGGAGCTATACGATTGCGCCGGAGCCGGCCGCGCCGCAAGTCGGCATTCCGGTGGCGACGGGTGAATTGGAGCCGTCCTCAGCCGAGCAACTGTTGCGCGTGAAAGTGCAGCAAGAAGGAGTGCCGGATGACTTCAAAATGCCGGTGCCGATTACGATTGAGTACGAAGACGGAGTGCATGTGGCGTATCGGATTTTAGTTACCAGCGATGGCGGGGCATTGGAGCTGCCATTGCGTGCTGTCGGCGTAAAGCGCGTGGATTTCAATACCGGCAATGCCGTGCTCGGCCGAATAAAAAATGAAGGCAGAAACTGAGCAAAAAGATTTAAACGCCCCAGCAGCTTCCGTCGTCATTTCTTTACGACACCTTTAGGCACGGTCGTTGTGGTCCAAAATCGTAAACGGTTATAACGTGAGGACGATTTCGCTATGCAATCCACTTTCACGTCACTTGCCACGCTTACGCCGGTAAAATTTCCGAAAGAAGGCACCCTTCCAAACTTGAACGGTTACCTCGACCGCTTGCCAATTCAACGTTTGAATAAGCAACTCTATCTGCCCGTGTCGCGCGTAGTCTGGATCGGCACGCAGTATCGCATGGTTTACGCCTTTACCGATCTACAACGCCACCCCCTGGATTTCGGCCTCGACGAGCTTTCCGAAATGCTCGATCCGGTGCAATTCTTTCGCATTCATCGTTCGACGATCGTGAACTTGAAGAAGATCGCAAAAATTACCAACCTCAGCGACGGGCGCTGCAAGTTGGTCATGCAAGATAAGACCAACAGCGCGATCATGGTCAGCCGCTATCGTGCGATGGAATTCAAAAAGGCATACAATAGCTGCGCGCATCTGCGGGATGAAACGCTCTTCTCCTGCTAATCATCGTCCTCTAATTCCACCCCACCAATTTTTCACACGCCTCAAAATTTTTAGCGCTTGCCGCGTTGTTTTTTGTTCCCACTTGCGCTATATTTGTATACGCTTGTCGCAACCATGTGCAGTTGCGGCTTTCATGTTGAGCGAGCGAAGAATCCTTTGCGAGCGTTCGCTGCCTTCGGAATGCCAAACTGCGCGTCGAGCAACAAATCCGTGCGTAGCATGACCACATCTTGAAGCCACATGATTCATATTCAAAATCTCAAAAAGCAATACGGCGCGCGCATTATTTTTGACGAAGCCTCGGCGCACATTCCGCCCAAAACGCGCGTGGGTTTGGTGGGGCCGAACGGTTCGGGGAAAACCACGCTCTTGCGCATGCTCATGGCGCAAGAAGAGCCGGATGCCGGCCATTTGGTGATTACGAAAGGCGCGCGCCTCGGCTATTTGAAGCAGGAAGTGTGGGAGAATCCCGAGCGCAGCATCATTGCCGAAACGCTGGCCGGCTTTCCGGAATTGCAGGCCATTGAGCAAAAGCTCGTGCAAATGGAAAAGCAGCTTGCCGAGAAAAACGAGGAAGAGTTGTTGGCGCGTTACGGTGAGTTGCGTCAAAAATTCGAAGCGCTCGGCGGCTATCGTTTGGAACATGAAGGCCGTGCGATTCTTACCGGCATTGGCTTCAAGCCGGAGCAACATTATTTGCCGCTGCGCACCTTGTCCGGCGGATGGATGATGCGCGTCGCATTGGCAAAGCTGCTGCTCAGCAAACCCGACGTGCTGTTGTTGGATGAGCCGACCAACCATCTCGATCTCGATTCCATCGTATGGCTGGAAAATTTTCTGCTGGAATATCCCGGCACCATCGTGCTCACCACGCACGATCAAGTTTTCATGCAGAGCATCGCCGAGCGCATTATTGAAATCAGCTTCCATAAGCTGCATTCCTACCTCGGCGATTTCGAATCTTACGCCGAGCAAAAAGCCGCACGGCGCGAGCAGTTAGAAGCGCAATACAAAAATCAGCAAAAGAAGATCGAGCAAACCGAGCGTTTCATCGAGCGCTTCCGCTACAAAGCCAGCAAGGCCCGGCAAGTGCAAAGCCGCATCAAAATGCTCGAAAGAATCGATCGCGTGCAGCTCGAAAATGAAACGCCGCGCGCCATGAAATTCCGGCTGCCGCAGCCTCCGCGCTCGGGTCAGGAAGTGGTGCAGTTGCGCAAAGTTGACAAGCGTTACGGCGCAAACGCAGTCTACACGCAACTCGATTTCACCATCACGCGGGGCGAAAAGATTGCGCTGGTCGGTCCGAACGGCGCCGGCAAATCCACGTTGCTGAAACTAATTGCCGGCGTGCTCAACTATGAGGGCGGCGCGATCAACTATGGGCACGAGGTGACGCTCGACTACTACGCGCAGCACCAATTGGAAAATCTCAATCCGAACGCGACGATCATGGAGGAAATCACTGCGGTCACAGGGCATTTGCTTCCCGAACAGCGGCGCGGTTTGTTGGGAGCGTTTCTATTTTCCGGCGACGAGGTTTTTAAGCCGATAGAAGTCCTTTCCGGCGGAGAAAAAGCGCGCGTCGCGTTGGCAAAATTGCTCGGCCGTCCGGCAAATTTTTTGGCGATGGACGAGCCGACGAATCATCTCGATATTCTTGCGCGCCAAGTTTTGGAAGATGCTTTGTCGGATTATAGCGGCACCTTGCTTTTCATCTCGCACGATCGGGCTTTCATTAATGCCATCGCGAACAAGATCGTCGAAGTCAAAGACGGGCGTTTGCGGAGTTATGTGGGCAACTATGATGAGTACCTGTGGCAAAAAGAGCAGGAGCGTGCCGCGGTGGAGACCGCACGCTCTTCGGAAAATGAAATGCAAAACGCGGTCGAAAGTCCCGGGGCAAGCCGCAAAGAAGATCGCCGCATGCGCGCAGAAAGAATTCAGAAGAAATCACAAGAGCTGCGGCCATTGAAACAGCGCGTCGCCGTATTGGAAAAGGAAATTGCTGCGCTTGAAGAAGAAAAGAACGGGCTTCTCCTCGAATTATGCGATGCGAAAGTGATGAGCGATACCGTGGTTTATCCGCAAAAGCTGAAGCGGCAGCGCGAAATCGAAGTGGTATTGGAGAAACACATGGACGAATGGGCTGCATTGCATGAACGCGTCGAAAAAATCGAGATGGAATTCGGCTGATTTCGAGGTTGGGCCGGCGCCGTACCCTCGGTTATGCTCAATGTGTTGGGAACTCTGGCTAGCGTTCTCCGGCGACGTGGAAAAAGTGCTTGACTCTCAAGAGTAAAACCATAACTTTCCGGCCAGTTCGTAAAAAGCGAGGTTTTCAAATGAAACGCATGATGGGAATGGTAGCGCTCCTTTTGGTGAGCATGGCGTGGGCCGGCGCCGTAGTTTCCGAATTTCGAGGCGAGCCGGGCCGCAATAAAGTGACGCTGAAATGGACCTCCGAAGCCGAAATCAATTTAAAAGGTTTTGAAGTGCAGCGCGGCTTGAATAAGACGGAATTGGAGAAACTCGACTTTGTTGAGGCCAAAGGCGCGACGGTTGGCAAAACCGAATATACCTACGAAGACAACAGCGTCTTTAAAAGCGACGGTCGCGTTTACTTTTATCGACTGAAGCTTGTTGATAAGGATGGCGGCACGACCGAGACCGCTATGATCGAAGTCAATCCCACCATTTCCAGCGCGCGCGCGACTTGGGGCAGCATCAAGGCCATGTTCAGATAACCTGACAATCCAAATTCGAATTCCATTTGAGAAGGCAAGCCCCGTGGTTTGCCTTCTTTGTTTGTGTGATGGAAAATTATGGTTCTGCTTCCATACTTATCACTTGAAACTTATGGATCGCTGGAAAAGAAGCTCGGCGATAAAGCAGCGCAGGAATTTGTAAGTACGTTTGATGCTTCTTTGCAGGAGGTCGATAGAATAGCCGAGGAAAAACTCGCCAAGATTACGGAAAAGGCGGACTTCCTCATTAGCCAAAAGAAGTTTGAGATTAAAGATGAACTCACAAAGGAGCTTGCCACCCATTGATATAGCTGACCTCAAAGTCGACATGGTGGAGTTGAAGTCTGAGCTTGCGCGCGTTGAGTATAAGCTGGATCGAAAATTCACGATGATGTTTCTCACTCTTCTGTTCGCCATCATCTTTTTGAATCAAAACGCACTCAAGTTCATCGCCGAGTTGTTGGGCTTGATCAAGCCTTGAGCGCTCGTCCGTCTCCCCGGTTCCCCCCCTTTATGTCCACCCCCTCTCTGCGGCTTTTATAACCCATCTTCTTCCCACTGGTATGAACTTTGTATTTTTCATGTAAGCCGCGCTTTTGTTGCCGGCGCCATGAGATGGCGAGACGCACGATTGCGGAGAATTTATTTCGCAGTGTTTCCAATCGTTGTTCGCGCGCAATAAATAAAGCTAGCGCCGTCTCATAAAATCAACGCGCGGCGCACTGTTGCTGTGCGCGCTGGCTGGCAGAACATGCTGCGCGGCCACACATTTAATTTCGCATTTCAAAAAGACCGTCTGTACTACTCTGAAGCATGACCGCAACTTGTGCGTAATTGCGTTGCAATCGTGAAGCTGTGGGCGCGGCACATTGAAATTTGTTCATGGTATGCGACAGAACTTTTCAAACCGAGTAATGGATATGTGGAGTCGAAAGAGAGAACACCTAGCTGCCTTTGCGCAAAGAAAGAATAGTCCGCGCACAAAAATATTTTTGTACGGGCTTATTCTTGCGCTGCCCGGCTGGGCGTGGGCGCAGTCTGAGAAACAAATCGAGTTGCGCATTCAATCCTTGCATGCCGAGCCTGGCAAGCCCTCGGTGTATGAGGTTGCATTCACCGCGACGGAAAAGTTGGCGCCCGAAGCGGAGTTCGGCTTCGAGTTTCCCGCGGAGTTTGATTTAACGCAACTGCAGATTGCCGGCTCGCCGGATATCAATGGCGGCTTCACGCTCAAGCGGGATAAGCAAAAAGTCTTGGTGCAACGTTCCGGCTTGGGGCAGAGTGTTGCCGCCGGCACACTCGTCCGTTTGCGCTTGGGGGCGATCGGCAATCCGAATATTGTGGAGAGCAGCCATACGATCGCGGTGCAAATCCGGCCTTCGGCGCAAAGCGCATGGACGGACTTCGCCAAGCAACGCGTCGTTTTTGTGCGCACGGAGAAGAGCGAGTAATACATTCTGCATTGTGAGGAGGAATGATTTGAAAAGCGCCGGAAGGCGTCGCGACGAACTTGATTTTCCTTCGCGCTATTGCATCCAACTCATCTCGCACAACTTCATTGAATGGATTTTAAATAGCGATGTATTCTTCCATCTATTCCCGCATTGTTGGCAATGCGCTCGCGGCCGCGCGAGGAGGGGCTGCCGTGCCGGCAAGTGGTTTTAAGCACTATGTCGTGTTCTTCGCCATGTGGTTGGGCTCTTCCTTGTTCTCCGCCTTTGCCAACGCCGGGGTGCTTACTGATATCACGGTGCAAGCCTCTTCCGACACGGCCGGCGCTTTGGCGAATTATACGGTTTCCTTCACCACCAGCGCCGCGAATACTCTGCCTTCCGATGGCAAAATCAAACTGACGTTTCCTTCCGGTTTCGATCTTTCGCTCGTCGCCGTTGCGAGCGGTGCATTGAATTTGGATGGCGCGCTGACGCCGTCCTTGCCCTCTGATTCAGTGTTGATACTGACGCGCGACAAATCCGGAAAAGCTGTGCCCGTCAGCACGCCGACCGGAGTAATTTTTTCCATTGTCAGAAATCGCACGACGGCTAACACCAACCTCAAGATTAAAGTTGAAACGCAAGATTTCATCGGCACTCCGATTGATGCCGGCCTCTCCGCTGCTTTTAGTGTCGTTCCGGGGGCGTTGCATCATTTTACGGTCACCAATGATGCGGGACAGAATATCGCAGCACAAATAGCGGGCAAAAATTTCATTATTCAAATAAAGGCGAAGGACGCTTTCGATAACGTCGTCACGAGCTTTGCCAGTGCCGTAACACTGGATGACAGCACACATACGATTTCGCCGAAGAACGTTCCGGACACGCCGATCAATGGCGTCGTGAGCGCAAACGTTCAGATCACCAAAGTGCAAAGCAATACGCGCATCATTGCCACGGGCAACGGCCGCACCGGCTCCTCCAACAGCTTCACCGTCACGCATAATAATCTCGCGAAGTTTGGCTTCTCCTCTATTGGCAATCAAGTTGCGGGCATTCCCTTCGCGGTGACATTTACGGCGCAGGACGATAAAGGCAACACGGTAACGAACTACAATGGCACAGTGAAGATTGAAGCCACGACGGGCAATGTATTGCCGACGAATAGCCAGGCCTTTGTCAACGGTGTCGCCACGGAATCTGTGCGATTTACCACGATAGTTAGCAAAGAGTTCCGCAGTTTGAAGGTGACTGATAACGCTTCCTCGATCACGAGTTCCTCGCTGCCGCAGTTTTTGGTGAGCCCTGGCGAGCCTAGCGGAGAAATCAAGCTGGTCGCAAATCCGAATGTGTTGCCGGCAGACGGCGTATCGAAAGCCACGATCAAAACTCCGAGCGGCGCCAACAATGCCATAAAGGATTCCGAAGGCAATTCGGTCGGCAACGGCAAATTGTTCACGGTCGTGGTGAGTGACGCGAGTGTGGGAAAGATCATCACGGCCGACGCAGATCCGGTAGCACCCGGTTTACAGGTTGCAACGACCGCTGCCAGCCAACTCAATTTTGAATTTCAAGCGGGACAAAAAGGCGGCGTGGCTACGATCGTGGTGACCGGCGGCGCGAGCGGCTCGGCCACCGGGCAAGTCACCATCAGCGTCAATGAGCTGCGCATCCTCAGCGTGCAGGCCGAACGCGACACGGTTTCTGCGCGTGATAAAAATGGGCCTTCGGAAGACCAAGACAGCGTGCGCGTCAATATGGTCGTGCAAAACGCCGGACAAAATCCCATCGCGCTCACGAAGGCGGATTTGCGTTTCAAAGATGCCAACGGCCAAACCGTGCAGGATCATTTCTTCGTGAAGCTCGAATCGCCGCTGTTGCCGGCGCCCGTTCCCGGCAATTTTCAAACGTTGAATGTATCGTTTTCGGTTTTGATCGATGAAGACGCAAGCGGCGCTTATACCATCGACGGTATCGCAGAAGCAGAGAACGGCACGATCTCTGACACCACCGCGAATGTCACAGAGCAATGGTTCGTGCAAAGCCCTCCCAAAATCGCTTATCTTGCCGGCTCGCTTGCGCCCAAAACCGCAAGCTTGGGAAGCTCTTATCAATTTTACGTGCGCGTGCGCAATAGCGGCCAAGCGCGTTTGGTTTTAGATACCGATAAGACGCTCTTGCGCGTGCTCGGCGAGGGCGGCAATACTTTGCTCGCAAAACTCGATGCCAACGGCGTTCTGCGCGTTGCGCCGGGCGACACCACGTTGAAGTTTCAAGGGCTGTTCATCCCCACGAATTTTCCCATTGGCCGTTGTGCGGCGGCGATTGACATCGTGGGAACGCACAACGCGGTGCCCTATAGTTTGTCGAATATTCTGTTGCCGGATTCCGTGACCGTGAAACAGGCCGCGGAACTGGAGATCGTCAATATCATCCCCAGCCAAACCACCGTGACGCAGAACATGGGCAAAGACTGGTCGATCACGGTGAAGGTGCGCAACAACACCGGCTCGACCATGATGCTCGATGACGTGAATTTGGAAATCTTAGCGGGCGGCAAGGTTGATGCAACGTACCAAATTGAATCTCCGAACGCCTTTCTTCATGACGGCGGCTCGGTGAATTTGGAACCGGATAGCACGGGCTCGTTACTTTTTAAAATTCTCACGACCGGAAGCACAAAAGGCCCGGCAGCAGTGGCTGCTTATGTGAGCACAACCATCCTCGGCGAGCTTTATGAAGCACAATCCATCGGCACGCAAGGAAGTTTTCTAGTGCAATCTCCCGCAGCTCTGAAGATTGCGTTGCTGCCTTCGCAACCGCGCGTAACGCAATCTCAAACCACGGATTGGTTGATCGCCATGCGAGTGACCAATACCGGCGAAAGCGATGTGAACGTGCAATTCGGCAGTGCTGCCACGAATTTGTTGTTGGCAAGCAATACCGGATACAATATTGACAAGCCGCTAAGCTTAGACGGTAACCCTCCCAATACGATTAGAGGATCGACGACGCGCGATCTCGTTTTCACTGTCGATACGACCGGCGCGGACCTCGGCGTGAATACCATCAATGGCTCGATCGACACGAGAGAAATTAATAGCAACCGTCGCGTCACGGTGAGCACCGTGACGGCCGGCGGCGACACCAGCGTCATCGTCGAAACGCCCGCGCGCGTTGTCATCGACTCCACCTATCTCGCGAATGTCTTCAACGGCGAGCATGTGAATGTCGATCAGCAGTTTCACGTGCGAGTAAAGATCAAAAATTTGGGAGAAGAAAAGCTCGCAGGCGCCTGGGTGAAATTAGCGACCAACGGCAACTCGGCGATTGCGAATGAAGTCATTGCGGCCCAAGGCGACTCCGCGGTATTCGAGGTGACCGCGGCGAATGATTTGCGCGTCGATGAAACCTTCACGGCCACGATCGATTCTTCTGTCGCCGCGAATACCAAGACCAAAGCATTGGTCGATCCCCCCAATGATGACAAGGCGCAAATCGACATCGACACTCCTTCGAGTTTGCGCTTGGTGGGAATTACGACGGATTTGCCGCGCGATACGGTTGCCGCCAACACCACCGAGCCGTGGCGTGTGTTCGTGATCGTGCGCGCGGTGGCAGATTCCGGCAATACGATTTTGGATCCGCCGCCGGACTTGAGTTTGGATCTCGGCGGTATCAATACGGATGATTATACCATCGATAAGCCGGCAGGCTTGAAGCGTGGGGGATTGCTGTTGCGCAGCGGCCAACGCGACACGTTAGTGTATACCGTTCGACAGACCGGTCGCAAGAGTGGAGACTTGACGATCTCGGCTAAAATCACGGGCAAGGATCAAAATGATTACAATCACACCTTCACGCGAACGGGCGCCAAAAAACTCTATGTTGAAGGCAAAACCCTCACGCAAATTTTCAAGGCGCGATTTGCCTCGACGGTCAATCAAAGCGGCAACGTTGGATTGGCGAACCTCGGACAGAAAATTCCCGTCGAAGTGGATGTTTTGAACCTCGGGCCGGAACAGATTGAGTGGGCCGTGGTTTCGTTGGCGAAAGCCGGCGGAAACGGCGAAGCCTTGGTGGTGAATCCACAGGATACCATTCGCAGCATTCCCAACACTAGCGTAGCTACTGCGACTTTTTTGATCGATGCAGGCAATTTGCAAAGCGCCGGCGGTGATTTCGAAGTATTCGAAGCGCGCATCGATACCGCGCGCACGCTGGCCAACGCCGCCAAAATCGGGCACGCTTCGCCGGACACCACGGTGCGCTTGAAAATCGAAACGCCGGCATTGCTGCAGATGAGCGCGACGACCGATCCGCCGGGCAATGATTTGAGCAAAGGCCAGACTTTCAAAATTCGCGCGACAGTCAATAATATCGGCCAAGCGCAATTTGACAACAGCGGGCGATTGCAAATCGTCGCGCCGTTTCCGCCGGGCTATACTATTTTCGACAACACGCCGCAGTCTTTTTCTGCAGCGAGCCTGGTGGAATGGACCGTGAATGCGCCGAACAATGTTTCCACGCAGGACACGTTCTTGATCAAAATGATTACGCGCCCACAAGATCAAAACGCGCGCACGCCGGTATTGGTTGAAAAAGACACGGTGTCCTTGATCGTTAATGTTCACGAGTCCTTGCTCACCGTTGCGCAGACCGTGATTCAAGAGCCGGCGGGCGCAACCGATAGTTTGGTTTCCACCGAACAGCGGTTTGTGCTCAAAGCCAAAATCGAGAAGAGCCCGAATATCAGTGCAGTGCGCGCGGAGTTCAAGCCCGCGAACGGTTATGTTTTGGCGGATACCGAGACGCGCGTCAAAACTCTGGAGGCCGGCGCCGACTCTGTGGTGTGGCGTGTGATCGCACCGAGCAATGAAGACCTCACACCCGCGGACTTGAAAGTTTTGATCGACGGCAAAGATACGAGCGGCCAGCCGGTACCCGCGGATAGCATGAGCCTGCCGGTGCGTGTACAAGCGCGCGCCAATCTCCGGCTCACCCCCGCGATCTCCGACCCGGTTGGCGCTGCCGGCGGCATTTTATCAATCGGACAAAAATTTACTCTGCTTGCAGAGTTGAACAACAACGGCAGCGCGGACACGTATGGCGAGGCGAGAGTGCGATTGGACCTCGGCAACAGCGGCATCACACTGGACGAAGGCGAGACCGAAGAAAAAGTCCTGACCATTGCTGCGGGTGTGGATCATGGACAAGTAACCTGGCAAGTGCAAGCGCCGGACACGGTTTCTGCGAGCAAGCCGATTTCATTTACGGTCACACAGTTTCCCAAAGACGTCAACACGGATGCCGCGGCGAGCATCGAAAAGAAAACCGTGCAGATGATCGTGAGCACGGTCGATCAAGGCACGATTATGTTGAGCAACGTTCGCATTCACGAGCCGGAAGGCGCGAAAGACGGCACGCTCAGCACCGAGCAAGTGTTCACGATCACAGCGGACCTCGCTTGGAACCGCGCGGATTCCGTGAAGGCGCGTTTGTTGTTGCCGCCGGGCGGCTTTGTGCCGGAGTCACTCGATGATGATTTGGAGCGCGTCTTCGCGCAAACGCAGGGCGGCACCTCGCCGTTCTGGAGAATCAAGGCGCCGACGCAAACGCTCGACCGCGCAGTTTTTAAAATCGATTTCACCGCCACGGACGCGAGCAATCCCACGCTCAAGTTGGGTCCCAGGCAGGATTCGCTCGCGCTCAAGTTCGTGCCGCGCGCGGAGTTGTCGTTTCGCGTGGAAGTGAGCAATCCCGAAGCGGCGCGCGATCGTGTGGTCAGCGTGGGGCAGGCATTCGAAATCACCGCGGTTTTGGAAAACACCGGCGAGGCGCAAGTGGTGGGCGCAGACAGTATTCGTTTGTTGCCGCTGCCCGAAGGCTATCGTTTGGATGGCCGTGAAAACACTTTCGTGAAAAGCAGCGCGGCGGTCGGCAATCAGCGCCGCGCTTCGTGGTGGATCATCGCACCGAATGAGAAATCGAAGAACCCGCCGGGCGAAACTTTTGCGCTGCGCCTGCAAAACCTCCCTCTTGATGAAAACACCGCGCAGTCGGCGCGCGTGGATGACCGCGAAAGACAGACCACGGTGTTGACGGAGGAGAAACGCTTGCAAGTGCGCAAAATGGAGCTCGATCGCCGCCCGCCGGCCGCACGCGGCCAGGATAGCCTCGCCGTGTTGTGTTTGGAATTAAAAAACACCGGCGCAGGCGAAAACTCCAGCAACATTCTCTTGCGGCGCGTGCAGCTTTATGTAAGCATGCCCGACGGTGCGCCGCTTGCGCCCGGCACGATTCTGCGCAGCCTGCAAATCGTCGCTGCGAAAAATCACAGCCAGGTGTTTGGCAAGCTCGAGGTGAGTCCGGCGTTGCGCAGCAATCCCATTGTGTTGGAGTTCGAAACGCCGGTGCCCATCGGTTTCGAAACGCCGCAAGTCGTGAAAGTGTTAGCCAGCTTGACGAATACCGATTCTGTGGAGGCGTTTAGCATTGGCTTCCAAAGCAGCACGGACTTGTTGGCGAAAGATCAGGATTCGGACTCGTTAGTGGCGGTTGAAGATGGCGAAGGCCGCACGGGCGCGGCTTTCGAAATCTCTTCCGGCCCGGCAGTATTGTTCAATGCGACGTTTGACGAGTTTTATAATTATCCCAATCCCCTCAACCTCGGCCAGGGCACCAGTTTCATTTATACGCTGCAACAAGATTCCAACGTTTCTTTGGAAATCTACACGTTGCTCGGAGAATTGGTTTGGAAGAAGAAGTACACCTCTGCGGAAGCGCAAGGCAAAGCCGGTCCGCACGACGGCGATATTGTTTGGGATGGCAGGAATGGCAATGGCAAGCCGGTTTTGAACGGCGTCTATCTCGCGGTGCTCAAAACCAATGGCGGAACTGTCGTCACGAAAGTGGCGGTGATCAAATGAGTTCATGTGAAGCGTCACACCTTTGCGAAGCGCGCGGTACTTTCGCAAAACCCTGTGAGGGTGCATGTTTGTTGATGCCCGTAAATCCAAATCCTTTTTGCCTACGAGAATCTCCTTGGCTTGCCTTTGCGTGCGCGATGAAAAGTTTGCGCACAGCCTAAAAGTGAAATAGCCGTTGCCCAGTGACAACATTTTCTCGCATTGGAAGCGAAGACGCTTCATGTTAATGGAATATTTTCTTGTTGCGGGATTTTTTCCTTCCCAACACAAAAAAACACACCGCGCACACCAGCCCCGGATAAATCGGCTCAATCCCCCACCAATATCTTCCCTCAGATTGATTTAATAGCCACAGGCCCGTGAGGCTCGCACTCACAAGCATGGACATGAGAGCCATGCGCGGCTGCATGCGCCATTTTTCCGAAAAGCTGCTAGCGAGCGGGAGCAATAGCGCCGGCGTCGCAATCGTGCCGAGCTGATACCAGATTTCAACCACGGAGCGCGCCCAGAGAGCAATCGCGATTGCGAGCACAAAGGTGATAACCAGGCCGAAGCGCGTCAAACGCGTTAAATCTGCATCCATCTCGCGCCTCAATAGTTTCGCCAAAACATCCTTACCCAGCGTGATTGCAGCCGTGAACGAGAAACCGTCGACGGTCGACATGATCGTCGCAAACATCGCGACATAGAAAAGGCCGCGTGCGGCCGCGGGCAGAAGCTGCAATGCAAGCTGCGGATAGGATTCGATGGCATTGGACAGGTTCGGCAAAAGTGCGCGCGCGTACAAACCGGCGGCGGTCGTCATGAAATCGAAGAGCGCCCAACACAGCACGGAGAGCAAAATGCCGTTGCGTGCCGTCTTCTCATCGCGCGCAGCGAAACAGCGTTGATAGAACGTCGGATCGACCAGTGTGCTCATGGCAATGAAATACCAAACCAAAATATAAAGCGGAGGATTCCCGCCGTGCCAGGTGAGATGCGCGGCTGGCAAATTTCGTTGGAGAAATTCCAGCCCGCCGAATTTTATCACGGCAAAACCGAGCAGCAGTGCGAAGCCGGCGTACATCAAAATGAATTGAAAAATCTCTGTGCGCACTACTGCCGCGAAGCCGCCGCGGAATGCGTAGATCATGGAGAAGAGTGTGCCCACGAGCACGCCCACCCAGAGTTGCCACCCAAACAGAATTTCGCAGAGCACACCGAGCATAAGCACATAGGGCGCGGGCGTGGAGAGCATAAAAACGAAGAGCGCGCCGACGATTCCGGCAGCTTTGCCATAGCTGCGCTCCAATTGTTCGGGAATGGTGAGTAGCGCTTGCCGCCGTGCGCGGCCGGCAAGAAAGAAGGCAAAGATGATCGCGTAGAGATAATACGGCACGCCGAAGACCAGCCAGTTCGAGAGGCCATACGTGTAGGAGAACTCGCCCACACCGAGAATACCGCCATACCATGTGGTCACGAGCGTGGCAACGAAGGCGGGCAAAGACAGGCGCCGTCCGGCGAGAACGTATTCTTCCAAATTATTGCCGGCGCGCCGAGAACGAATGAAACCGAGATAAAGGAGGAGGACGAGATAGAGGAGCAGGATGATGTAGTCGATTGCGGCCATATTTGAGGTGCAGCGATCAGTTGTCAGTCATCAGTGCGCAAGCCATGAAACTCCGCGGGGCGGCAACGGAGCACCAGCTAAAAATTCCTCCGCACGCGATAACAAAACAAATTGCCGGCGCGCACCGTCACCAAGAACGCTTCGCTCAAGGCTTCGTTGCTTAAGCCATCGCGCACGGCCCATTCGAGGGCTTCATCGTTGAGCGGATATTTCAATCCGCTCGTCGTAATGCCCGCAACGCGCCGGAAGGCAAGCAAAGTTATCTGCTGCCCGGGGAACGCAGCAAACGCTTCAGTGACGGGAGCAGAAGCCGCGACGATAAAACTGCCAACGCCGAAATCATCGTGCATTTCCAAACGCACTTGCCCGCAAAATTTTTCTACGATATTGAGATTGACGAGTTGATGATCGAAGCGCAGGCCGGTGATTCCCACCAAAAGCGCGCGCGTGATTTTTTCTTCCACGGCAAAGGCCAGAGCCTTTTCGAGATCGGTGGCATACTGGCTCGGGCGATGAATCAATTGCGCCTCGGCAAAGGCGCGGCGCGTTTCTTCGTTCATGGAATCGAAATCGCCGACGATGAAGTCCGGCGCGAGTCCGCGTTCCTGTGCGCGATTGGCGCCGCCGTCGGCACAGATGACCACGTCGGCTTGCGCGCGGCATGCTGCAAGAATATGGGGCGCGGGCAGAATGCTATTGGCAATGAGGAGTGCGGTGCGTTGCAACATAGCTGGTCGTAGATGGTGAAATTGTTCTTTTGAGCTCCAGTTTACGGGCTGGAGTTGAATTCATACTTCACACTCATAAACACCTGCCGCTCCGCCGCGGGAAAGAATTCTTCCCCTTCGCCGTGGCTGATATACAACCGGTCAAAAAGGTTTCGCGCATGGAACTGCAAAGACAGGCCGGTCAGCGGCCCGCGCTTAAAATCATAACCAACGTTACCATGGAAAACGGTATAAGCCGCAACCGTGTTTTGCTCGTTCTTATAATTGTCCGTGTACTGCTTGCCCACGTGCTGCGCGGCAAGTGACGCAACAACACCGGCATGCGAAAAAGTCAAACGCCCATTGGCCAGCACATTCGGAAAGCCGGCGATGGGGTTGCCCGCCAAGTTTTGCACTGCTCCATTGGAGGTGTAGCTGACGTATTTCTTCAGCTCGTTTTGGACAAGCATAAGATTGCCGCTCGCTTGCAGCGCAGAAGTAAGCTGCACATTCGCCAGTGACTCGATGCCGGTGTGCAGCGTGCGTTCGGCGTTGCCCGTCACGGGCTGGCCGAAACGATCGAGCCGGCCGCTTTTGATGATCTCGTCTTTGAAATCCATATAGAATAAATTCACCGCTGCGTGCAGCCGCTCCGTCCGATAGCCCAACCCAAGCTCGTAGTCATTGAGCATTTCGGGACGCACGCGCGGACTGTCGAAATCGAAATCGCCGTTTGCACGCACTTCGAATTGCGGCTCGACTGCGCCCCAGCTTGCCGGTGTACTCGCCTCCGCAGCGTCATAAAAGTTCTTCAAACGCGGCTCGCGGTGCGTGCGCGAGAAGCTCGCAAACACGTTGAGTTGCGCCGTGGCGTTATAATTCACACCCACGCGCGGATTGAGAAAATGAAAAGGCAGTGCGAACTCGGTGCCGAGAAATTTTTCGTCATAGAGGCGATAACGTAGATGGACGTATTGGAGATCGAGCATCGCGTTCACATTAGGACGCAAAAGGAAGGTTGCGTGCGCATAGGATGAGACGATGTCCTTCGCGCCGCGATATTCGTAGTATCGCCGCCGGCCTACATAGTCGCGGCCGGCATACTCGCCCGCAACTGCGAGCGGCAGTTCACTATCGCCGGTTTGAATGCGGCCCCAGTGCAGCGAACGATGTCGCCGCAGCTCCGCGCCAAAGGTAAATTCTCCGCGGCCATGCGTCCACGTAATTTGCGGCAGCCAGCCGAGTTGGCGATTGTCCACGTAGGCACGAACGAGCAAACTATCCACAAACACCTCTTCGGGATTGCCATTGACTGCGAAGCCAAACTCGGGCGTAAGGCGGAAGTACGACATTGGCGCCCATGAACCATCATAGTCAAAAAAGCCGTAGCCGCGTATGGCAAAGAGCGTGTTGTTGAAACGTAGGCGCTCGTTGGGACGATACTCGTGCAGCAACTGCAATTGCGGCTGGTTGAAATTCTCGATCTCATCCGAACGGCGGATCGGATTGTCTCTGCGCGTTGCGCGTTGCAGCGCACTCTCTTTGGAAATGCCATAATAGGCGAGATGGTCTTCGATCGGTCCGCCGTAGAAGTGCAGGCGCGCAACGGAATTTTTGCCGACGCGCGCAGCGCCGAGGAAGTAGCTTTTGAGATCGACCCACGAGCGCTCGCGATAACCGTCGCTCTGCACGCGTGAAAGGCGGCTGAAGAGCAAATACTTTTCACCTAACAAGCCGCTGTTCAACGCGAGGGAATATTTTTTCGTGTCATAACTGCCCGCGCCGACATAGGCCGTGATTCCGCGGTGCGGCGAAGGAGCAGAGGTAATGAGGTTGACCGAACCGCCAATCGCGGGCGGCCCATAGAATGCGCTGCCCGCACCGCGCTGCACCTGCACGTCGCCGGTATTGCCGAGCAAATCCGGAAAGTCGATCCAATACACGTTGTGATCTTCGGGATCGTTCTGCGGCACGCCGTTTATGAGCACGGAGATGCGGCGTTGATCGAAGCCGCGAATGGAGAGATAGTTGTAGCCGAGGCCGTTGCCGTTTTCAGAATAAAAATTTGTGGAAGGCAGCTCGCTGAGCAGCACGGGAATATCCTGTGCATAATAGCGCGCGCGAATTTCTTTTTGCTCGAGCGTTGCGAATGCGACCGGTGTTTCACGTTCGACGGCGCGCGTTGCAATAACAGTAACTGCCGGGCTGGTCAAAATTGCCGGCGTGAGGCGAATGCGCACGTGCGTTTCAGGTTGTTGGACTTCGACACGCACCCGTTGCCGTGCATAACCGATGAAGCTCGCGACCAGCGTGTATTTACGAAGCGGCACATTCGGCAAGGCAAATTTTCCCTCGGCATCGCTTACGGCGCCGAGCGCGGTGCCTTCGATTTGCAGAGCGCAGTGTGTCAGTGGCATACCGGTTTCGGCGTCGATAACAATGCCGGTGATCGTTCCACTTTCTTGCGCAAGTGCGGCGGTGGCGAGCGCAGTGATGGCGGCGAGCGCGAATTGCGCAAAAGCTCTCATTCCTCACCTCTCAAAATAAAAAGCCACATTCCCACCGGCTGCCGGTTTGGAAATGTGGCCACAAAGCGGAAAAACGCAATGCCAGAATGTGCGCTGTGCCGTGACCATTTTCCCTACGCCGGCATGATCCGGATCAGGTTCTAAGGGTGTAATCTCAGTCCCATTTTTCATGGGACACCCCTAAGGGTCGGCGCTAAAATAGAATAATAGCGTCTAGAAAGTCAAACGATTTTTCCAAGGCATCTCCTATATCAAACTTATTTCCGGCAGACTGGGAATAAGCCTTTGGGCGAAGGCTTTCTTGAACAAAAGCTGCAACGCCTTTTCGCCGCGCTCGCCCATGTCGATCGTCACCTCATTCACGTACATCTTCACAAACTTCGCGCCGAGTTGTGCATTGATGCCGCGTCCGAATTGCAGTGCGTAGGGAATGGCTTCTTCTTGATGCGCGTAGCCGTATTGAATGCTGTCGCGTAAGCCTTGCGAGAGCCGGTGTGCCATGTCGAGGCCGAGGTCGCGGCGCACCACGTCGAGGCCGAGCGGCAACGGCAGCCCGTTGGAGTCTTCGCGCCACACTTCGCCGAAGTCGAGCAGTTTGTGCAAACCGGATTCATGATAATTGATTTGGCCTTCGTGAATGAGCAAACCGGCGTCGACTTTATCTGTGAGTACGGCGTCGATGATCGCATCGAACGGCAAGTCGGTGTTGCGCACGTTCTCCACATAAATCTTCAGCAAAAGATTTGCTGTCGTCCAGCGACCCGGGGTGCCGATCGTTTTGCCGGCCAGCTCTTTCATGCTCGAATACTTTTTAGATACGATGATCGGGCCGTAGCCTTCGCCCATGCTGGCGCCGGTGCGCATGACCCAATACTTGTCGCCGACATACGGCAGCGCATGCGCGGAAATCGCGGTGACTTCGAGCTCCGCGTGCAACGCGCGCTCGTTGAGCGATTGAATGTCTGCCATGACGTGCTCGATTTTCACGCCGGGGATTTTGACTTTTTCCGAGGCCAGCCCGTAAAACATGAACGCATCGTCGGGATCGGGGCTATGACCGACGCGCATGATTCTTTCTTGCACGAGTGCGATCTCCTTTGAATGGGAATTCATTCACAATGTTCGCAGGCGCTTGCGAACGCTCAAGAATTAATTGTCTTGCCAAAAGCGCGCGCAATGTAAGCATTAATTTTCAGCAAAACCATGCTGAATTCTGTTAAAGATTGGACATCTGCTTCAGCCTGAAACAACTTCTGAGGCCGTGTCGCAGGCGCTAGACAAGGATAAGATGAGACAAATCAGGACTAGACTGCACAAGGAGGCAAGTGCGGGAATGGCATCACTTTTGTCTTCCCCGTGCTAGCTGGTTTGCGCATTAATATGACAAAGACTTTTCAAATGCGAGTCGCTTTGCGGCGACGCATGCCAGAAATTGACTTCAGCATAGGGCATACATCAATTGAAGAGAGTGGAGCATGAACTCGCCAGGTCAGCCGACATCGAACTCCGCTTTACATGCGAATGAGGACGAGCTTGCGAATGCCAAAATACTTTTGATCGACGACGATCATGACATGCACGAGCTGTGTCGCCACTATTTGGAAAAGGCCGGCTATCAATTCATCTCGGCGCACGATGGCGCGCAAGGTTTGGAAATCGTTCGGCGTGGCGCGATCGATCTTATTCTGCTCGATCTCATGTTGCCTGACCGGGACGGTTTCACCATCTACCAGGAGCTGCTTTCGCACCCCGATTTTAAGCACGTGCGGCGTGTGCCGGTTATCGCGCTCACGGCAAGTGCGGATTTTAATGCACGCAAGCAGGAGTTGTTGGATGCCGGCGTGTGCATGTATCTTGAAAAGCCGTTTGGCTCGCACGAGTTGCTCAAAGTAATCGAGAATGTTCTGCTGGCTTGGCAGATGCGCGAACGTAAAGGCGCGCCGGACAATACGAACGGCGAAGACTTGCGTCGCGTGTTGGAGGAGAACCGCAAGCTGCGCTCACAAATTCAGGAACGTTTGAACTGCGAGAAGCTGGTGAGCAGTTCTCCGCAGATGCGTGACCTGGTCGAGCGCTTGTTCAAAGTGGCGCAGACCGAGGCGAGCATCTACATTCACGGCGAGAAAGGAGCGGGCAAAGAATTTCTCGCGCGTTGCATTCACGCCAATAGCGCGCGTGCGCACGGCCCGTTCGTCGCCGTGAACTGCACGGCGCTGCCGAGCAACCTGCTGGAGCAAGAGCTTTGGGGATATGAAAAAGATGCGTTCGCCGGTGCGTTGCATTTGCGGCGCGGCTTGCTGGAGTTGGCGGAGGGCGGAACCCTGTTCTTGGATGACGTTATCGAGCTGGGGTCTGATTTGCAAACCAAGCTGCTGCGCGTTTTGCACGATGGCCAATTTCATCGCCTCGGCGGCAAGTACGCATTCAACGCGGATTTTCGCGTCATTTCCGCGAGCGTGCGCGATCCGCTGGCAGCGGTTAAAGATAAAATCCTGCGGCACGATCTCTTTTATCGTCTCAATGTTATTCCGATTGCTCTGCCTCCGCTGCGTGAGCGCCAAGAAGACCTTCCGGTCTTGTGCCGCATTTTTCTGCAAGATTTTGCCCGCATGCACGAACAGTCCCCGCTCGAAGTTTCGCCCGAGGCTCTGGAAAAACTTTTGAGCTATAGTTGGCCCGGCAATGTGCGCGAGCTGCAGCAAGTGCTGGAAAGCCTCGCAGCGCGCCCCGGCATCGCGCGGCTCGAAGCCGCGGATTTGCCGGAGCACATACGCACAAGCGAGGCCGGAGAAACTCCGCGCTTGCGCGCGGAGAACCTGCGCCATGAGCGCGGTATGCCGCTGCGGGAAGCGCGGCAAAGGTGGGTGGAACAGTTCGAGCGCAAATACTTGATCGATTTGCTCAATCAATACAACGGCAATATCAGTCGTGTTGCGCGCCGCGCCGGCGTGCATCGCATGACGATCTATCGCATGCTGAAGAATTATGATATCACCATCACGCCCCGGCGTGCAGAATAAAGCAGATGACACCCGGTAATTTCTATTGAACAAATGCGGGAGGGTTTTATGCCGTTACCATCACCCGCTGCCAACGCCCACCAGCGCAAGGAAGCGAACTCCGCAGGGCAGACGTTGGCAGCCGACTCGCCGCCAGTGCAAGTCATTCCCAAGTCCCGGCTCAGCGAGGAAGATTTCAAGCGGAAGATTATCAATGATCTTCTCAGTCATCTCGACTATAAATCCGCGGAACTTAGCGGCGTGGTCGAAGTGAAAAAGGAGGAGATTGCGCAGGAGTTGTTGCAGCTTTCAACGCGCACGTTGATTTCGTGGTACGAGGCCTTTTTGCTCGTGCGCAGCGAATTGATGTACGGCGGCTACGAGCTTAATGGCTTGCGCATCATCGACCATCCGGCAGACGTGCTGCGTAAACTCATGAAGAGCGATCCGGAGTTTGATATTCAGCAATTCATATTTTGAACTTTCAAATCCACGCCCGAAGATTCGGGATTTAATCAGCCACGAATGGAAGGGGAAAATCGGCTAGCACACAGGATTGACACAACAACTCGAGAGGCCCCATCATGGAAAAATCACTCGGTGAATTTCTTGCTCTGGCACTGGTCGTGCTCTTGATATTCATGGGAGGTTACATCCTTGCCAGTATGAGAAAGCGGCCCGTCGCCAACGGCTTCCCCGCAGGCGAGAGAAGAAACATTCTCCTCGCGGAAATCTTCAAGATGATAGAAGCGGGCAAATCTTTCGATGAACAGATGAAATATTTGCGACAACAAGGTATTAACAGAAGCGTGGCCGCGGCGCTACTTGCCGATGCGAAACGAAAATTCAATAGAGAGCACGGTGTCACGAACGAGGCGGTGTCATAAAAGCTGTAACAGCCTGGCCCGCGATAGCTGGTTGGAATTGCTGTTTAGTCGGGCTGGTTTGACATTAGTCCGGCCGTTCCTTCTTTGAAATCATGCCAGTTCGGAAAGCGCAACCGCGAACGCATGTGCGGTGGCATAACGAACCGCGCGATCCTTTTGCAGCGCTTTCTGCACCAACAGATCGAATCCCGCAGGCAGACTTGCGTTGAGCTCCGAGGGCGGGAGCGTTGCGCCCGCAAGAATACGATGAGAAATCGTGGCCATGCTCTCGCCTATAAACGGGCGATTGCGCGTCGCCATCTCATACGCAACGACGCCCAACGCAAAAATATCCGAGCGACCATCTACTTTCTCCCCTCGTAGCTGTTCCGGCGACATATAGCTCGGGGTTCCCAACAACGCCCCTTCCTGTGTGAGACTCGAAGAAAAAATGTGCGCGATGCCGAAATCCATGAGCTTCACCGCGCCTTCACGCGTGAGCATAATGTTCGCGGGCTTCACATCGCGGTGCACCACACCGCGCGCGTGCGCATAGGCCAAGGCCTCGCACACCGGCACGAGCAGCTTGACGATTCTCTCCAATGCCAGCGGCGCTTCTCTCTCAATCACCTCTTCGAACGTTTTGCCTTCCAAATATTCCATCGCGATATACGAATACGGCCCGGCTTCGTCGGCTTGATAGATCGTCACGATATTCGGATGATTCAATGCGCCCGCGGCTTGCGCTTCGTGCAAGAAGCGTTGCCGCATGCGCTCGTTTGAGGACGCGGAAAGTCCCGCCAACGGCCGAATGGTTTTGATCGCCACGCGGCGATTGAGAGTAGGATCACGGCCCTCATAAATTTTTCCCATGGCCCCCTCGCCGAGCTCGCCGACGATTTCATAGCGCCCGATGCGGCGCGGCATTTCTTCCAAGTGCGTAGCGTCGAATACAAGCGTTTCTGCCGCAGCCGTTTTGCGCGTTGGTTTCCATATGCCCAGCGCGCCAATGAGGCAAGTCGAGATGATCAACCCGATGGGCTTAAACCAGAGGTCGCTGCTCGCAAAAAATCCAAACGACGCCACCCACACAGCCAGTCCCAAGCCGAAAAGCGTGACGCCGGCATAAGGTTGCGGCCCTCTCATGCCTACCCAAAAGGCAAGCGCACCGAGCAGCGCCATGGCGAGCAATTCCAGCATAAGCATGCTGCGTTCTCGCACGAGCACTTCGCGGTTCAAAATATTGGCGGTGGAAGTGGCAAGCTTCTCCACGCCGGGCATGCGCGCGCGCACCGGGGTGCGCAAAAAATCCTGCGTGCCCGCCGCGGTGACACCCACAAAAACGATTTTGCCCGCAAGGCGAGCGGCGAAATCGCTCGCAAGAATTTCCACGGCTGAGAATTTTGGGAAAACGGTTTCGGCGCCATAATAGTTGATCAAGCTGCGCCCTTGCGCATCCATCGGAACAAACAGATTTCCGGCTTGAATGCCGGTCCCGCCTTTCACGGTCACTTCGCCGCGTGTCGCACCTTGCGCGTGAATCGCCACTTGCAGCGGCAATGCAGGCAGATAAAATTCACCATAGCGAATGAGTTGATTTTCCCAACGCACGGTTTCGCCTTCGGCGAGAATGTTGATATGGCCGCCGGGCAAACTCACCGACATTAAATCTGGTCGCGAATGTAAAAGCTCGCCGGCATTGGGGAGAGGAAGCTCGTGCATCGCCTCCGGCGCCTCGAAGAGAATGAGTGCACTGGCTGCGATAGCGGCGGGCAGCGCCGTCGTTGCAGCGCGAGCAGATTGATTGAATTGTGCAAAATAATATGGCAGCACCACACGGCTGCGGCCGCTCGCGTCGCGCGTATTTTTGATCGCCTGCACGAGCGCCGCGGTGCCCGCGCTGTCTGCAGGCTTGTCGTGCAGAATGAAATCGCACACGATCAGCTCGGCATGTGCCGCCGCAAGGCGCTGCACCATCTCCGCGATTCTTTGTCGCGGCCACGGCCACGCGCCATAGCGTTGAAAACTGGCGTCGTCAATCGTAACGAGGACGACTCGCTCGCCGGGTGAAAGCGCGCCGCGCAGTTTGAAAGAGAGGTCTAAATTGAGATATTCAATTTGTTCGAGAAGAGAGGAGAAGGGTAAAATACCGGCGTGCAAAAGTGCGAAGAGCGCGAGAAGCATTCCGGCAAGCAATGTGGGAAGGTGGCGAAACCCAGCGGCTTGTTGGGAAGTCATGGCGCAACTCCGGTGACGGCCATTGTTTCCTCGTCGCCTACCCCGGGTGTCATTCTGGAAGAATCTTTTTCAGCGCTGGTGAAACTGCTAGTCATGAGGTTCTCTCTCAACACATAAAAAGATTCCTCGTGAATGACAACATTGGGGTGGGCTGGAAATAAACACACGCGCCGCATCTCAGCGCTCCGCCGCGAGATCGCGATCGCGTTCTTGGTTCCATCGCACCCACGCCAGATCACTGCCTTGATCTTCAAACGCACGCGGCTCGCCCGGCTTGCCGTTTTTGGCAATGACGAGCTCTTGATAAGCCTGCACCCTCTTGATCCACGTTTCCATGGGAATTTGTTGCGGTCCGGGAACTTGTCGCGGCGGTCCGATTTGTTGCGGCGCGCCGCCCGCAGGATGCGAACGCACTTGCACCGCGCCTTCATAAACGCGCACTGCCGTTGCGCTGTCTGCAGCGACGACAGCGCGATAAACCGTGCCCTGCACGCCTGCAATCGCCGTGGGCAGCTTGACCTCGACTTTGGGCGGCTTATCGAGAAAAATCGTAATGCGGGTCCACAACGAGCCGATGTTTAACGTAAAATTGGCTTGATACGAATTCGTAGCGCTCCGGGTTGGCGCGGTGCGCTGCAACGCGACGATCTTCAAGCGCGAATTGGCGGAGAGCCGCAACACACTGCGATTGTCGAGCACCAACTCGGCGCGGCCGTCCGTGCTCGTTTCGATTTCATCGTTAGGTTTTAAAATCAAATTCACCGATGCGGGCGTGAATGCTGCCGTGCCTGCACCGCGACGATAGCGCACCGTGCCCTCCGCAAACGTCAGCACGGCATGCGCGGCGGCGCTGCGTAAAATTTCCGGCGGCGGTTCCGGCGCTTGCCGCACGGGAAAGAAAAGCGTGTCGCCGGGATGAATGCGATTGAGATCGGCGATATGGCCGTTCGCTTGTTTGAGCGCCGCGAAAAGCGAGTCATTGAAATAACCGTAATAGCGAATGGCGAGATAACTGGCGGAGTCGCCTTTGCGGACGAGAAAAGTCTGTGTGGAGGCCGCGCTCCAGCTTTCGCGCAACAGGCCGGCGAGCAACAAGAGCGACGCGATACCGAGCGCGAGCAACGCAACAGTATGCAAACGGGCGCGAAAGCCGGCGAAGTGATTTGACATGATAAATTTGAGATTTGTTA
The DNA here is from genome assembly GCA_037444905.1 of bacterium. GTDB lineage: Bacteria > Zhuqueibacterota > Zhuqueibacteria > Zhuqueibacterales > Zhuqueibacteraceae > JABWAN01. The sequence continues at coordinate 55,387 of JBBILN010000034.1, forward strand.
GAGATGAAAAAGCGGTCATTGCGCTGCGGCGCATTTGTACGATTCAAACCTCCCGAAAAATAAACCTCCGCCCGCCGACCTCGATACGATCGTTAAACGCGAGTTTGGCGTTCATCACGAAGACGCCGTTGAGACGCACGCATGGTTGCGCGGTTTCGCTGCAAATATAAAAGCTCGTGCCGCGTTGCGCGATCGAGGCGCGAATCTTTTCGCGAGACGGCACGCGAATATCGACCTCGCCCTCGTTGCCCAGTGCGGCTTTGCCGTTCGTGATCGCGAACACGGCATTGTTGGCTTCATTGATCAGCAAACCCGTAGTGCTCGTGCTCGGCTCGGAAGGCTGGTGCGGCAGCGCAAAGCTGCGCGTGTGCAGCTTCGTAACTTCCCCGCGCAGAGTGGCCAATTCCATCATATCGCTGAACGTCAATTCATAGGCGCCAATTTTAATCTCGTCGCCATCAGTGAGCAACATCGGCGCGGTAATGCGGTTGCCATTGATAAAAACGCCGTTCGTGCTTTTGAGATCTTCGATCTTGAAATGATTGCCGTTCTCACGCCGCAAACGCGCGTGCACGCGCGACACCGTGAGATCGGCCAACCGCACTTCGTTGCCCGGTTCACGCCCGACTTTTAGCTCGTCGCCCGAAAGCTCCAGCTCGGACAGCAGCAAACCATCTTTTCGAATACGGAGTCGTGCCATTGGGAATGAATCTTAGTCGCCAATTTCAAAACTCAAGCGCCAGTCTGCAAAATGAATAGTGAGGCAGTTATTGTTGGAGAGCGGACTTCTGCAGGGCGCTGAGGTGCATCACAAATGCTAGGGTTTGTCTTTTATGTTTTGTCGCTGCTGCACCGAGGTGCGCTCTCCGCTGGTTTACCGAAGTGGCTTGGAGTCGTGAGCATGAGCGCGCGATCGTAACGTGTTATTGTGCGCATCCAGAGCAAGTCTACCGATTTTTACCGTCAAATTTCATGGCACGCCATGGCCGCAACCCCTAGGCAGAATGATTTGTTGGCAGAATAGCTTTTAAATCGTTCTGACGACCATTATTCTGCCTTATCAAGATCTTCGCAGTCGTGATTTTGGAATGGAAACAATAGCTTTTGGGAATTGGTTTGCCGGCGCTCATGTAAGTTGTTGCGGCATAAAACCGTTGGTGATCGGCATGCGGCGGTCCTTGTCGAAATTCTTTTGTGTGATCTTGATGCCGGGCGCGGCCTGGCGGCGTTTGTATTCCGCGCGGTCGATGAGCCGAATGACATCCTGCACAATGTGAGCGGGAATGCCGAGCGCCACAATCTCGGCATAGCTGCGATCTAGTTCGACATATTCGGCGACAATGCGGTCGAGCACGTCGTAGGGCGGCAGCGCATCTTGATCGGTCTGATTCGGCCGCAACTCCGCAGTCGGCGCGCGTGTGATGGTGCGCCGCGGAATTACGGGCGAGGCAAACGCATGCTCATTCACCCATTGCGAGAGCGGATAAACCAGGGTCTTGGCCACGTCTTTCAGCACGGCAAAGCCGCCCACCATATCGCCGTAGAGCGTGCTGTAGCCCACGGCGGACTCGCTTTTGTTGCTCGTGGAAAGCACGAGCCAGCCAAACTTGTTGGAGAGCGCCATGAGCAGAATGCCGCGTGTGCGCGCCTGCAAATTTTCTTCGGTAATATCGCGTTCCATATTTTTGAACGTGCCCGCCAGCACTTTCTCGAACGCGAGCACGGGTTCTTCGATGGGCAGCGTAATGGTGCGCAGCTTGAGATTGCGCGCCAGCTCTGCGGCATCTTCTATGCTCTCGGAGGCGGTAAAGCGGCTGGGCATAAGCACGCCGACGACGTTCTCCGGCCCGAGCGCCGCGGCTGCGATCACTGCGGTCAATGCGGAATCGATGCCGCCGCTCAAGCCGAGCACCACTTGTTTGAAGCCGTTTTTGCGCACGTAATCGCGTGTGCCCAAAACCAGCGCGGCAAAAATTTCGTCGAGCGGCGCGCGCGCAGCTTCAATCACTGGCGGCCTGCTCGAGGGGCGTGAGGTGAGCGCGGGCAACGTGAGGTGCACTTCATTCAGCACGTAACGATCCTGCAAACCCAATTCGGGGCGCGGCAAGCTGGTGGGCAATTCGAGATCGGCGAAGATCGCTTCTTCTTCGAACTGATGGCTGCGCAAGAGCAACTGGCCCTCCGGCCCGTAGATCAAAGCCTGGCCGTCGAACACCAACTCGTCCTGTCCGCCCACGAGATTCACATACACGAAATGCGCGCGACACCGCCGCGCGAGCTCCGCAACGAGTTTTTCTCGTTCCAAGCCTTTTCGCGAATGATAGGGCGAGGCCGAGATGTTGACAATAATCTGCGCCCCGCCTTCGGAAGCCTCGAACTCCGAGATGTTTTCGCGCACCCAAATGTCTTCGCAAACATTTACGCCGAGGCGAAGGCCCTCGCACGCAAGCACCAACGGCTCCGCGCCGGGCGTGAAATAACGGCGCTCATCAAACACGCCGTAATTCGGCAAACAAATTTTGCGATAGCGCGCGGCGAGCTTGCCGTTCGCGCAAATGCCCGCGGCGTTATAGATGCGCTCGTTCTTCTTTTCCACGAAGCCCGCAATCACGACGAGATCGCGGCTGGCTTGCGCTAGGGCCTCCATGCCGGCGCGATTCGCCTCCGCGAAGTCTTTGCGCAATACCAAATCCTCCGGCGGATAGCCGCAAACCGCAAGCTCGGGGAAGATCACGAAGCGCGCGCCCTGCTCGCGCGCTTGCGCGATGTAGCCCACCATGCGCGCGACGTTATTGGCAATGTCGCCCACGCGCGGGTTCATCTGAATCAATGCAAAACGATAGGTGTTGGCCATGCGAATGCACCCATTGGAATTTTAGGCAAGTTAATTTTTGGCGGGAGCAAAAGCAATATGGAGATTCCGAAACTTTCAAAGTTTCTCCCAATTGATGGGGCCAAACTGCGGCATTACACAGCCTCCTTCTCAACCAGCAATTTCATGCCCTCAACGACTGGAAGAGCGTGACCCAAACGCAACCCTAGCACGATCCCCCCTTCGAAGACTTCACGTAATTGCTCGCGGCAATTTTCGAGTGCGTCGGCGTATACTCCTTGAAAGCCGGGAATTTCTCCATAAAAAGTTCCATCCGATAAAATCACATAGGCTGCCCAGCGCATAGCAACTCGAATGTAGCCGGCCAACATGATGACGCTCCAAGAGAAAATACTTTATGATACCGTTGCCGAAAACATAAGCATGCTGCAACCTGAAAGCAAGATGCGGATCTGGCTTTGGCAGCAATAGACGTTTCCGGCAAAAGCGGTTCATACGAATTAAAGCGTTTGCCACTCTTCCACGGAAACTTCGGTGTCGCGAATGATCTTGCGCAACAATCCGATGCCAATGTCTTTTCCACCGTGCGTGGGAATGGGAATGACTTTTTTCTTCGCGCGATGAATCATGTGAGCGTGCCGGCCGCCCGGTATCGGGCCTTCAAAACCCAAAGCCCGAAGCTTGCGCATGACTTCAGCAGCTTTAAGCGGCGTCAGCTTCGGCATACTCGACTTCCTTAATGTCCACGCCGGCAATGGGCGGAATCTCGAAGCCGAGCTGTAATGCCACAACAAGATTGCCTTCGATGGCGTCGCGGAGATTCAATCGCGCTTCCTCGAAATTTTCGCCCTGCGAAAAGAAGCCGGAGACATTGGGCACGGAGGCCACGACCACGCCGTTTTCATCCTTTTCATATTCCGCCAGTTTCAAAGCTTGCTCGACGTAGGCCGAGATGGAAAAGGATTTGGCTTTGGGGGGATTCGTTTTCATGATGGATGCTCCATTGGTTGTTTTCAAAAACTACGAACTCGGCCGGATAACTCCAATCGCTTTTTTTGCGCGAGACACTATCCACAATCTACTATCTTCGATCCACGATCTTCACTTCTCCATCTCCCGCAGCAGCGCCGCCACCTCTTTCCGCAACTCCGCCAACTTGTGCCGCTCCGCCAATGCCAAACTCTTTTGCGCATACTCGCGTGCGCGTGCGGGCTGCCCTTGCGCGTGCGCCACACCGGCCAAATGAAAATAGGTGTAAGCCAGCACGGAAGCGCTGTCGCCTTGCACGCGAAGGTTGTGCGACACGCTCTTTTCCAACCATAGCACAGCCTGCGGCCAATCTTGCTTGAGTTTATAAGCCGCGCCGAGGTTGTTATAAATCGTACCGAGTGTTTCTTGCTCGTTGAGTCGTTGCGCGAGCGGCAAAGCTTGTTGCAAATAAATGAGTGCGGAGTCGGGCTTGGCTTGTTTGATGTAGCCCACGCCAATGCCATTCAAGAGCTGCAGCTTGTCGCTCGCAGAAAGCGAGTCGTTATGGAGCTGAGACAAACGAAACTGCGTTTGTAAACGCCAGCGCTCTGACTCGCCCAAAGATGCCCACCTTGCCTGACTGCGGTTCTCCTGCACGGTTTTCGTGTTGGGGTATTCCGGCCCGAGGTAAATCGCCAGTGCTTCGATATAGTTTTCCAACGTGCCCGCATAATCGCCTTGCGAACGCAGGACTTCTCCGATGTTGTTCAAAGCTATTGCATCTTGGGAATGGTCGCGACCAAAGGCACTCTCCCAAATCTTCAGCGCTTCGTTATACTTTTTCAGTGCGCTCGCATAATCGCCTTGGTCATCGAGCACGGCCGCGATGTTGTTCAATCGAATCGCTACGTTTGGATGATTCCGGCCATACGCAGTTGTGTCTAGGGCAAACGCGCGCTGGTAGACTTGCAGCGCGCGATCATATTGAGCCAATTCTTTAAATGCCCGGCCTAGCCAATTCAGCTTTTCCGCATTGTTCGGCTCCGCGCTGTCGGCTTTGGCAAAAAAGAAGGCGGCGCTGTCGTAGAGAGCTTCATTCAAATACGCGAGGCCGAGGTTGTAATAACTCTCGGGCAAACGCTGCTCCGCCTCGCGGCCGGCGCGGCTGGCGGTTTCGTCTTTATGAATGGCTTCGTGAAAGTTGCTCTTGGCTTCCTGCAAATTCTCTTTTCGAATAGCGGCTTCTTTGGCTTCATTGGCATCATCCAAAGCGGCCAAGCCGCGTTTGATTGCATCCTCGCTTTTGCGCAAGCTCTCTTTGTAATGGTTCATGGCCGCGCGCGGAATGCGCACGCGGCCGTTCGCGGGTTGCAGCAGCACCAGCCCCTCTTTCTCAACGAGAATGGGCAGGTCGTCGCCAATCTCCACGCCGAGTTTCTTTTGCACGGCCTCGGAAATTTCATAGGAGAAGCGCCCGCTCACCGTGGTTTGTTGCTTTTCGCCGAGCAGCGTCACGTTCGCAAACGCCACCGCGCTCGAATCGGGCATGAGCACGCGACCCGTGAGCGTCATTTGCGGGAACGAGGAGGTTGCCATGGCGAGTAGAAGTAGTCCTCGCCCCTTGTGGGCGAATTCTACGATACGAATGATTGTGCCCGTTGCAGCGCTCCACAAGGGAGCGGGGCTACCTTTTCTTTTCATGGTTGCCCCTTTGTTTGGGTGGTATCGAACGGAATGCCCTTGCTAGCGTCATTGAGCCAGGCGTAATCATCAAATCCCACACGGCCGTCTTTCTCGACCGTTACGCGAATTTGTGTGCCCGGCTTGGCTTTCACTTCAAAATTAAAATTGCCGTATGCATCGGTTTCGCCTTCGCCGAGTTTGCCGTGCACGCGCAACACGGCATTGGCAACCGGACTGCCATCGAGATAGCGCACGCTGCCGGCGAACGTGCTGCTCTCGGGCGTGAACCAATCGAATTTCTCCGGCAAATCAAACACGAACGCGAGCACGGTGACGAGCGCGGCGAGTATGCCGAGCCACAGTGCGACGCGGCCTAAACATCCCGAAGGCGCTTTGCTCTGCGGCAATTCATGTCCGTGTCTATAGCGCGTGGAAGGAGAAGGAAACTCCGAGGAGATCGTTTCTCCGGCGCCGGGTGCGGCAGGGGGAGGAGCGCCGATGACTTCTTTCGCGTGTTTAGCGGGCGGCGCAGTGGGTTCTTTTCCAACCACAACGAACAACATAAGATTCGCAACATTGAGCGCTTGCGCGACGGGCGCGCCGCCGATGTTCGTTTCCAAAGGAATCGCGCCGAGGAAAGTTTGTTCGATGTCGTAGACTTCAACGTTAATACGGCACACGCCGCTTTGTTTGGGGGTGATCAAAAACGAAAGGCACTTCGAATACTCTTCCGGCGGCACGAGCACACGTTGCCGTGCGTTGCCTGCGACTTCAAAATCCGGCGCGATGATTTGCACTTCCAATTTCGCGGGAGTGAGTTTGCCCGTGCGTGGATCAATCGGAAATTGCAGCGCGATGCTCTCTGAAGTTTGTTCGAGGTGATCGGGTTTGGTTTTCGAGGGCCAGTCTTCGAGCCCCAACAACGGCGAATCGGGAAATCGGACTTGCACAAGTAGATCGATACGCTGCCCCACTTCGGCGGAACTCGGTGTGGCTGCGTCGATGCGGCGATCGCGAATATTGGATTCCGGCGGAGGTTCTATTCTTTGTGTGCCGACTTGCGAAGTGAGATTGCGCAACGCGTGCAGCACTTGTTCGAGGCCGCGCTCGAAATCGCGGAAGTTCGCGTACGAGATGCTGTCCAACAACGGCGGCAGCCGCGTTTTATCGAGCACGCACGGAATGATAACTTTGCGCAGCGAGAGCGCGTTGCTCCATTCCATTTCCACCCAACGCGAGACGCTTGCGGGTTGCGACCACACGAGCACGAGCACGTCGCACCACGCGAGCGCCTCGCCAATGCGCTTGTGAAAAATTTCGCCCGCGTGCAAGTCGTCGTGATCGACCCAAATCTCAAAGCCCGCGGCTTCGAGCGCGGCTTCCAAACTCCGCACGAAAGGCTTGTCTTGCGAAGAATGGCTGAGGAAGATTTTTAGTTTGGGTGTTGCAATCGATTCCGGCATGGGTGTTTCCCGCGTGAGTGAATGCGGGAAGAAGAGAATTTTCGGAGAGAAAAGCAAAAGAGATTTGAAGCGAGCCGTGCAAACGCCCCGTTAGATTTCCGGCTGAAGGCAAATCAACCCATGCTTGCTGCGCAAGGCGACCGCGACGCGATCCAAGAAACCGTTATGCCCGAGCAGATTGCGCGGGAGGGGATATTCGGTGAAAAGAATCTCTGTGAGATAGCGGAGGTTCGATGAAATCCTAATCTCAAGCTCATGACCATACGCTAGGAGAGAGCCGCCCAATGTGTTCAACCTCTGCGCGCGCCCTGCCCTCACCTCGATGCCCAATTCATCCGCAATCTCGCGCGTAAACACGGAGAAGGTCGAGCCGGAATCGATCAGCGCGAAATCTGTTGTCGCTGCCCGATGATGCGAGAGCGCCACTTCGATCACAGGCAGAGGCGGTGTCAACAACTTTTGGCTGCGCGTTTCGAGAAATATCGGGCGATAGTTGAATTGGTATTCGAACTCAAGTGTGCGCATGGCTCACGGCTCAATCGCAGGTTGGTTCGACATTCCCAAATACCATTCGTGTTCATGCACGGGGAGGTATTGCACAAAAGGGAATTGAATGCCGCGGCGCCGGGCTTCGGCATAAACCTCTTTGGCGTTTTTGCTCACTGCAATCATCTCATAGCCCCAGAGCGCCACGTGCTCGCCGCGATGTTGCTCCCAAAAATCTTGATGATCGAGCAGCCATTGCATCTCCTGCTCGCGGCTTGCGGGAATTTGGTCGAGCGCGCGGGCCGCGGCGGACTCGTGCGTTGGCGCGTGCGCTTCCTCCCCACGGGCCTCGGATTCGCGCTCTAAAAATTCCGATAAGCGCCGGCGCTCTTGGCTCGGCAGGCTGCGCACGGCGATCATGATTTCTTCAACGGTTGTGGGTGACATAGATATCCTTTCTTCATCTTCTCGACGCCGACAAGCCGCATCCTAAAAGCTTTTTGTAAGCGGATAAAGCAAAAGCAATATCTGTTTAGAGTAAAATCCGCTTACAAAGGTTTTTGCTTTTAAAGCGGCGAGGTCGATTTAAAAAACTGAGATGTGTTGCATCCGATCAAAACATACGCAATCACGCTTCGAGCCGCAATGCAATTTTTAAAAGAACTTTTTCAGCGGTCCTTCTCGCGCAGCAAGCGCATGCCGTTCATGGTCACGAGCAGCGAAGCGCCGGTGTCTGCAATCACCGCCATCCATAAAGTGGCGAAGCCGGGCAAGGCGAGTGCGAGGAAAATGCCTTTGAGCGCGAGACTCACGATCACGTTTTGTTTGATCACACTGAGCGCTTTGCGGCTCAATTTGATGGCGAACGGAAGCTTGCTCAAGTTGTCGGACATGAGCGCGACGTCGGCAACTTCCAACGCTTGCGCCGTGCCTGCGCTGCCCATGGCAATGCCAACATTCGCGCTCGCCAATGCCGGCGCATCGTTGATGCCGTCGCCCACCATCGCGACGTTGTGATATTCCTGCCGCAATGATTTTACCGCTTCCAATTTTTGATCGGGCATAAGCTGTGAGCGCACCTCATCCACGCCCACACTGGCTGCGATGCTTTGCGCAGTCGCAGCATTGTCGCCGGTAAGCATCACGCTTTTTTGAATGCCAAGTTTCTTCAACTCCGCGAGCGCGCCGCGGCTTTCTGCGCGCGCTTGATCCGACACGGCGATATATCCCGCCACGTGCTCGTCTTCGCTCACCATCATCGCGGTGTGGCCGTTCGCTTCCACGGCTTTCATGGTTTGGCAAATGATTTCTTCGTGCGGGTGCTCCGCATCGAAGAGCGCGTGGCTGCCGATGACGACGTTCTTGCCGTTCACTTTGCCGCGCACACCGCGGCCCGAGAGCGTTTCCACTTCTTCAACAATATAGCCGCAATGCTTGCCGCGATCGCCCGCGGCTTGCACGATGGCGAGCGCTATGGGATGTTCGCTGCGACGTTCGACCGCAGCCGCGAGCTGCAGCATGTCTTCGCACGACTCGCAATGCTCGCCGTGATTCTCACAAGAGAAGTTGCGAATGTCAACCACTGCCGGCTGTCCGTAAGTAAGCGTGCCGGTTTTGTCAAATGCAAACGCGCGCACTTTGGCGAGCGCTTCGAGATACGCGCCGCCTTTGATGAGCACGCCGTTTTTCGCCGCGGCGCTGATCGCGCTCACAATCGTTACGGGCGTGGAAATCACCAATGCGCACGGGCATGAAATCACCAGCAGGGTGAGCGCGCGATAGAGCCAGCCGTGCGTGCCGTCCGCCAAATTCCAAAACGGCGCGCCGAAGAGCGGCGGCACAACGGCAATGAACAGCGCGGCCAGCACCACCGCGGGCGTATACACGCGCGCGAAGCGATCTACAAAGCGTTGTGATTGCGCACGGCGACCGTGCGCTTCTTCCACGAGATGAATGATGTGATTCAGTGTGGAATCGGAGGCTTTGCGCACCACGCTGATTTCAAGCGTGCCCTCGCCGTTGATGGTGCCCGCAAAAACTTCATCGCCGTGCAGCTTGAGCACAGGCATGCTCTCGCCGGTGATCGGCGCTTGATTCACCGAAGAATTGCCTTTGAGGATGACGCCGTCAATGGGCACACGCTCGCCGGGCTTGATTAAAACCGTTTCGCCGATATTCAACGCTTCGACCGCAACACGGCGCTCGTGCGCGCCGCAGAACGGACACGGCCCGCCGGCGTAGCCCTCGCGCCCGAGATGCTCGCGGCAATCCATGCATGGCTTGAGGGTCGTGGCCTCTGCGGGCGTAAGCGCAACGAGTTTGCGAATCGCGTTGCGCGCGCGATCCATCGTATAGCCTTCAAGCGCTTCGCCAATCGCAAAAAGAAAAATGACGCTCGCCGCTTCCGCCTCTTCACCGATAATGACCGCGCCGATGCCGGCCATTGCCATGAGCAGATTGATGCCGATCTCGCGATTGAGCCACAAGCGCCGCACGCCCGCGAGCAAGATGGGATAGCCTGCGACTGCCAGCGCGAGCCAATAGATCAGCTTGGTGAAAGCTTCGCGCACTTCAAACCATTCCGCGAGCATGCCGGCGCCGACCAACATACCGCCGATCGCCGCCAGCGTGGTCGCCGGTCGCGTGAATAGGAAAGGAATGAAGCCAAGGATACCCCCGCGTTTCGACAGCGGCGCGAGCTCTTGCGCTTTCGCTTCATTGCGCACGTCGTAGCCCAGCGCATGAATGCGCTGCGTGATTTTTTCTTTATCAACAAGCGCAGGATCAAGCTCGACTTTCATGCGCGCGGAGGAAAAATTGACGGAGCACGATTGCACGCCGTCGAGATTGCCCACGCCCTTTTCGAGCGCGGCCGCGCAATCGGCGCAGTCCATGCCGGTGATGCGAAGGTGGAGAGTGGTCATGTTGGTTGGTTATCAATTGTCAGTATTCGGTTGTCACTTGTGGATGTCATTCTGGAAAAATCTTTTCTAGTGCTCGGCACAATGCTCACTATGGTTTTATTCCAAGCGAGCGAAAAGATTCCTCCTGTGACATGATCTAGGTTTTGGCAATTCGCACGAAAATTTCTAATGAATAACCTTCACCCGCGCGTCTATATTCCGCCCACCCACCGCCAAACTTGCGCGACGAGGAAGCAAACCGTGAAGCCCAGCACGATGGGCAACACGCCGGAAATCGCGGTCCATTTTACGCTGCCGGTTTCTTTATAGATCGTGTACAGGGTCGTCGAGCAGGGGTTGTGCATCAAACTGAAGAGCATGAGATTCACCGCGGTCAACAGCGTCCAGCCGCCGGCTTGAAGCACGTTCATGTATGCGTTCGCATCGTCCAGCTCAAACATGACGCCCGCGCCCGCGCCCATGTCGCTGAGCTTCGCGCTGAGCACCGTGAGCATGAGCACGGTGGGAATCACAATCTCGTTCGCGGGAATGGCGATGATGTATGCGAGCAGAATGACGCCATTCAAGCCGAGAAACAGACCGAAGGGATTCATGTACTTGATCGCATGCTCGGCAATGCTCGCGCCGTCAATGGTGATGTTCGAAATCAACCAAATCACTGCGCCCGCGGGAACCGCGAACACGACCGCGCGCCAGAGCACATAGATCGTGCGATCAATTAAAGAAGTATACAGCGTTTGCAAAATGCGCGGCGGGCGATACGGCGGCAATTCGAGACTGAAGGCCGTGGCTTCGCCTTTGAGAATCGTGCGCGACAAGGTCCAAGAAGTTGCGAACGTGAGAAAGATGCCGAGCAATGCGATGCCGACCACGGCGCCGGCAGAAACCAATCCCGCAATTCCGGCGGGCGCGAGCGAGCCAATGAAGAGCGAGGCGATCAATATCTGTGTCGGCCAACGGCCGTTGCACAACGCGAAATTGTTGGTGACGATCGCAATGAGCCGTTCGCGCGGACTGTCGATGATGCGCGTAGCCACGATGCCCGCGGCGTTGCAGCCGTAGCCCATGCTCATCGTGAGCGCTTGCTTGCCGTGCGCGCCGGCTTTGCGAAAAAGATTGTCCATGTTGAACGCCACGCGCGGCAAATAGCCGAAATCTTCGAGCAACGTGAACATGGGAAAGAAGATCGCCATCGGCGGAAGCATGACGCTCACCACCCATGCGCCCGCGAGATAGATTCCGTCGAACAAGAGGCCGGAAAGCCACCACGGCGCGCCAATTTGTGCGGCGAAGTTTTTCAGCATGGGATGAAGGGTATCGATAAGCAATGCGGCGATCATGCCCGAAGGCACGTTCGCGCCGGCAATCGTCAACCAAAACACCAGCGTCAGCAAGAGCAGCATGACCGGCAGTCCGGTGATTCTGCCCGTAAGGATTTTGTCGAGCGTGCGGTCCCAATCGAAGGGCGGCTTCTCGCCGATTTTGGTAACGACGCGTCCGGAGATGCGCGCGGCATCGGCATAGATCGAGTCCATCAACGCGTCATGAAAATTTTCGCCTACCTCCCAGCGCAATGAGTTAGCAGTGGCGAGAAGGCTTTCGGGAGAGGAGGAAGGTTTATTCATGAGTGTACCGGTTTGTTTGCATGATAAGCTTGTAGTGGTGGAGTTTTGGATTGTTGGATTTCTGGATTGATGAAACTGTGACGTTGTTCTCTAAAATTTTTTCTGCCCAAGTTCGACTTCTCCGGGTTGCTTTCACTCCAGCACTCCGCAAATCCAACCATCCACTAATCCAATGCCGCGGCCGCTCACGCCGCCAGCGATTCAAACTGCGGCGCTTGCACGAGGCTGCCCAACTCGCCCGACTTGACGGCCTCAATGATGCGTGGATCGCCTTCAAGCAGCCGCAACGCGACCCAGCGCGCATTCGAGAGGCCGGGAAATTTTTCTTCCACCATGTGCACCAAAGTCTCCAGCGCATGCTTCAATGTCTTCGACTCGCTTTTAATGCGATGCGGCTTGCACACAAACGCGCCGGTGGCGACTGCATGAATCTGCTGCAAAAGCTCGGGGATGCCTTGGTTCTGCCGCGCCGCGGCCGGAACCACCGGCACGCCCAACTCCTTCGCGAGCAAACGATCATTCACTTCCAAACGATGGCGCTTGGCTTCATCAATAAGATTCAAACAGATCACCGCGCGATTGGTGATCTCCAAAACTTGCAGCGCAAGATTGAGATTGCGCTCCAAACGCGTGGCATCCACCACGATGACCGTGACATCGGGCTGGCCGAATAAAATAAAATTGCGCGCCACTTCTTCGTCCGTGCTTGTGGAGAGCAAAGAATAGGTGCCGGGCAAATCGACGATCTTGTATTTCTTTTCCGCGTAGCTGAATCCACCTTCCGCGCGCGTAACGGTTTTGCCGGGCCAATTGCCGGTGTGTTGCCGCAAGCCCGTCAGCGCGTTGAACACCGTGCTCTTGCCCGTGTTGGGATTGCCCGCGAGCGCCACCACGTAATCCCACGAATCCATATTCACACCAAGCTTCACCAAGTTGCTCACGTTGTGAACGGGACACGCCTCACAACCGGGCGCGAGATTCGAAACGTTCGTGCTCATGCTGCTTCCTTTCGCTTGATGTGAACGAGATGTGCGTGCTCATTGCGCAAGGCGATCATCGCGCCGCGAATGTTGTAAGCCGTGGGATTGCCGCTCGCGCTGCGCAACTCTGCGGTGATCTCCGTGCCGGGCACGATGCCGAGATCCATCAAACGCCGGCGCTGCATGCCGCGGCAGTTTTTTGAAATGCCCAGCACCACGCCGCGCTCGCCGAGCTTGAGCGCCGTGAGCGCCTCATGCGGCCCGGTGATTTCATAGCCTTTCGGCAACGGTACGACCGTGACATTGGCAGCGGCGACCGGCGCAAGCTTGATTTCTTCGCCCTCGGCGATAAACTGGATGCGCTCCGGCGATTTGTCGATCACGCGAATTTGCATGCCGGGGTGCAAGCCCTGCGCGACGAGTTGCGCATAGAGCACCTCGGGTTCGTCTTCCATGTGCGTGATGTGCGCCAGCTCGCCGACGGGCAAATCCGTCATGGGCATCCCCACGGGCGGCGGCAACTCGCCGTTGAAAGTCGGAATCGGGTCGCCGTGCGGATCGTGCAGGGGATTGCCCATTTGTTTCGAGAGCGCCTCCGCTTCTTCGAGTGAAGTGTGGTGCTCGCGCTCTTCTGCTTCGGCATGCCATTCCGTGGCCTTCAAGCCCGTCTCTTCCGCGAAGTAACGCTCCCACAGCCTGTGCACCCGAATAATGCGCAGCGCATACGCGCGGCCCTCGGAAGTGAGGCCGAAACCGTATTGCTGCGATTGAATCATTTTTTGCGATTCCAGCTTGGTCAACAAATGCGCAGCTTGATCGCGATTGAGACTCAATACCCCCGACAGACTTTCAATTGTGCCGATGAGGCCTTTGTCTTCTTGGTGATAAAGATGCTTGAGCGCGTCTTCAATGAGCACACGCTCGGTGAGGCGTTTGCTCTTGCGCAATTGCGCGAGCAATCCCGAACGCGGCCACAACAGCGCAAGCAACGCCGCGGCCGCGAGGAAAGTGAGAATGGGATCTATCATAATGATATCCGAATTTTTATTACAGCAATCTCCTGCTGAGCGCTGAAATTGGCGCTATGCATCAAACGCTTTTTTATGGCGCGTCACTGCTCCACCTGCGTGTCATCTTTGCTTGTTTACCTCGCCTTTATCTTTTCAAGCGAGCCGACTTCAAAGCGACGGCATCCCGCTACCTCAAAAATATTTTCAAACGGCCGGCCTCCCATCACTATCATTCCGTAGGAATCTTTTCCCGTGCTTGCCACATCGCTCTCTCAAGCACGAGGAAAGATTCTTTCAGAATGACAATCATGGAGCAGTGGGCGAAACCTCGGCAAACAATATATACACACAAAACGCCGTTGCCACAAATTCAATTTTAAAAATACGTCGCCACGCCGAACTGCACATTCATCGTATGCGCGCGGTTATTGAAGACGTCGTCTTCCCATTGCCGCCAATAGCTCAAGCGAATGGCGGTTTCGCTCGTTGGGCGAAAGCTGAGGCCGGCCGTCCAGCGGCGCGTGGCTTCGCCGATGTTCTGTCCCGTTTTATCGAACTCTCCCACATTGAGATCGATGTAATCAAAACGGCTCACGAGCGCGAGCGAAGCCTCGGGCATACCGAGCATGGGACGGCGTAGCAAGGTGTAATTGCCTTCCACATAATAACCGTGTTGCGTTTCTGCGAGAAAATCGTTATTCACGTGGTCGCTGGGAATATCCACGTGCGCCAGCGCCGCTTCACCGCGCAGATGCAGCTTGCGCCAACGATAATCCGCATCAAAAGCGAGCAAACGCACGGAACGCGCGGCATCAACCTCAATGCCTTCAATCTGATTCGCGTTGTATCTGCCTTGATACAACGACACCCCAAACTCTCCGCCAAAACGCGGATTGTAACCCACTCTCCCCACCCAGGCCGGCGAGCCGTTGTTGTCTTCGCCAAACGCCTCTTCCGATCTTCCCGCAGGTATGCGCGTGCCCTCGCCGGTGCTCAGCAAAAGGCCGTCGCTCAAACCGTTCACGGCGTATAGTTCATAAGTGAAGCGGTCAAACGGCGTGAGATATAACGCACCGAAAATTCCCGCGCCCACTTCTGAAAGCGTGGCCGGAATGATTTGCGTGGACACGAGCGGCCGGTCGATAACGTTGTAGCGCGGACTATCGTGCGCAACGTTGAAGCGTCCGATGGGCGAGAGCAAAATGCCCATACGAAAATTCAGCGGCGTGGCGAGCAGCACGTCCACGAGTGCGGTTTCGAGCGCGATCTCTTCCGTGCCGTGCTCGAACTCCAATTCCGAAGTGAGCTTCACGTGTTCGGAGATTGCAGAGTACAGAAAGATATTGAAACGCCGGCCTTCGAACGAAAAGCCCTCAGCAACGCCATCGGTGCGAACATAATTCGAGTTGGCTTCCGCATAGCCGCCAATCGCCGTTTTTCCTCCGAGATTGAGGATGTATGGGCGATCATAAATGCCGCCGCGCTGAAAGGGTGTCGGCACGCTGTCCGGCTTCGCAGTTTGTGCAAAGAGGCCAGTGCTTGCAAGGAACAACAGGAGCAGCGTGTATCTGAAAAGCGTGCATGCTCCAAATAATTCCCCCTTGAGGGGGGCTAGGGGGGTGTTCTTGTGCGCAACATAACTCTTCGAAACGAGCGACACCCCCCTAGCCCCCCTCAAGGGGGGAATTGTAAAAGACGTTTTCATGCTTTCACCTTTATGATAAAACTATCCGCAGTCTCTGCAATTGGAAAACGCTGTAACGGGCGCGGCGCGGGGCCGTCTTCGACTTCACCATCAACCGAATACACGGAGCCGTGACAGGGGCACTCGAAAGAGTTCGGCATAACGCGCACTTCGCAGCCTGCGTGCGAGCAAATCGGCGAGTGCGCGATGAAACCAGCGCTGCCGAGATTGCGCACGATGATGGGAACGGGTATATTTGCAGCGCGCACCATCATTACACCGTTCGGTTGCAGCAACGGCGCGGCTTCGGCTATGGGAATCGCGATCGTCGTTCCATCCGAGGCGCCGCGATAAGTCGCGACGCCCGCCGCGCACGCGTTGAGCACAATGGGCGCCGCGCCGAGTGCAACGGCTTCGCCTACTGTCTGTAAGAATTTTCTGCGTGTGAACATGGCGCGTCTCGTTTCGTGCGTTTCGATAGCCCGCACAACTTTTAGACACCTTCTCTTAAATGTCATTCCGAGGAATCTTTTCTAGTGCGCGGCTTAAAACTTATTTGAGATTCGTGCCCCGTACGAGGGAAGATTCTTTTAGAATGACAATGCGAAGAGTTTCATTAAGAAGCTAAGCGGTGACTTTTAGTTTCGGCAGAAATCTCCCGGTACGCGACATGTACGCGCGATAGTTCTCGCCGAACTTCGCCAATAACTGCGCCTCTTCTTTTTCAACCAAAAGCGGCAACATGAGGATTCCGAGCAACATCATGCCAGTGATGAACCAATTTGCCGCGACGAGGCCAAGCGCGAAAAATCCGAATGCGCCGGCGCTATAAAGCGGATGCCGCACCCAACGATACGGCCCGTGCGTGACCAAACTCTGCTCACTTTTAGTGAGCACGGTTTCGCTGAGGTTCCGGCCAAGGCTGCGGAAGAGCCACAACAGCAACGGCAACATCGTCGCGGCCAACACGACAGCGCACCAACGCAGCCACGCGGGCCCACCGAAGCGCGCCCACGACATCCAATTCGGGTTGATCATATAAAGCAGCATCGCGGCGTACAAAGGCAGTGCAATTAACACGCGGAAGAATATCAGCAGCGCACTCTCTTCGCTGCGCGCGATTTGTCCGCCACTTTGCCGCGCTTTGTGGCGATAATAAGCCGAGATTGATAGTGCTGCAACAAAGATAGCGATGAAGATTATTCGAAAGATTGATTCGTGGTTCATCAGCGGTTTCCTTGCGCCACTTTCCTAAACTTGGAAAGTTTAGGAAAGCTTTCGATATACTCACAGCGATTGCAAAAACGCGAGCAGCGCCGCTTTGTCATTTTCATTTAGACTCACAAACTGATCGCGCGCGGCTCGTGCTTCACCACCGTGCAGGCGAATGGCCTCGCTCAAATCTGAAGTGCGGCCGTCATGCAAATAAAACGGCGTGCCGCCCAAAACCTTGCCGATGTTGCCGAGTCCCCACAACGGCGTGGTGCGCCATTCCACGCCACTCGCGTCGCCTTCGGGATAATTATCCGCGAGCGCCGCGCCCATATCGTGCAGCAACAAATCCGAATAGAGCGCGATCTTTTGAAACGCGAGCGGCGCAATCGGACTCGGGCCGGTTTGTATTTCGGGAATGTGGCAACTGGTGCATTTGATCTCCGCGAAAATGCGCTCGCCTGCCCGCACGTGGGCGTCATTTTCATTGCGCCGCGAGGGCGCGCGCAGAGTCTGCAAATAGAACACGACATTGTTGACCGTCTCGGTCGAGACTTCGGGATCGGGAACATTGTCGCCCACATGATTCCCGAGCACAGGATTGAAGAGCTCGATTGGCTCGAACTCGCTCGTCACGCCAATGTCATTAAGATACGCGCCCGCAGTTTGTTGCAGCAGATTGATGGCAGTGGCCTTCCGCCCAAAGCGCCCGAGATATTTTCCATTGCGAGTGATTTTATCCGAACCCGGATTGAGAAATTCCGGCGCGAACACAAAGTTCGCACGACCGGAAATCCCGTCGCCATTGGCATCGTTCGGATCTTCGTGGGCCAAAATCGCCGCATCGGGTATCGCTTCGATATAACCCAGACCGACGACGATCGGTCCGCCGCGCTCGGAAAGGCCGGTGAACGCCGCGGGCAATTGTTCCGCAGGATACCCCGGAATCGCGCGATCTTGCAACTGTGGCCCGCCATACTCGTGCATGTAATCGAAACCACTCGCTGTCACTTTGCCGAATCGCCGCAAATTCGTGGCAGGGTGTCCGCGCCCATCACCCGGATGACAGCCTTCACACGAAGTTTGATTGAAAACCGGGCCCAACCCGGTTTGCGGTGTGAAGAGCTCGCTGAAGGCTTCATCGCCCGCAATGTGTGCGCGCGCTTGAGCAGAACTTAAGCCTTCAATTTGGCCGTCCAAAATTTCGGTTTGTTTGGGAGCTTCAGTCAGCAAATCTGAGCAGCCCACAAAAAGAAGTGGAAGAATGACTACCAATAGGACATTTCGACTGTTTTTCATGCTGTTTGCCCAAACTTATTGAAGCTCGTGAGTGATAATTAGGTAAGGCTAAAAGTATGATTAGTTCGTAAAAAGTCAACAAATATTTTCCCGGCAGTTCTTGGCGCAAGCACTAATTCATTCTCAAGTTGGAATTTATGTTTTGCAAAATAATTTTGAATTGACTACTCTTCTTTCGGAAAAATTCCGTAGACCAGCACTCTTGAAAATTCCATGAAACTCCGTGCTCGGACAATTTCCATGTTTTACTTCGCGGTTGCTATTGTCGCGCTTGTTTGGAGCAAGCCGGAAACCAACTTAGCGCAATCGCGCACGAGCTTCGCGACCGATGTTGCTCTCTGGCAAGACTCCATTTCGCTTGACCCAGCTTCATCGCCCCAAGCCCTCCTCATCGAGCGGATCGAAATTCAAGGCACGACCAAAACGCGGCACAGCGTCATTCACCGCTATCTAAGCATGAAGACCGGCGACGAGATTACACCGGAATTGATCGCGCGCAATTACGACGCTCTGGTAGCAACGAATTTTTTCAAGCGCGTTGATTTCAGTTCCAAACCCGGCAGCGCGCCCGGCAAAGTCGTCGTCGTCATCGAAATCGTCGAGCGCTATTGGCCGTGGCTGGAAGTTGCAGGTGGATTCAGCGAGCTGGAGGGCTGGTATATCATTCCCATCGGCGTGCGCTTCGATAACTTTTTCGGCCGCGGCGATCTCTGCGGCGCGCGTTTTCTCGTTGCCGATCGCACCGGCGGTTTTTATCTGCACTATCGCCACCCGCAAATTTTTAGAAGCAACTTTGCTTTGCAAATCGAATTAGGCGGGACGAATCAGAAATTCATTCATTATGTGGCGGGCCGCGAAGTTTTGCACGAAGTGAAGAACAGTCAAGCGAGCCTGGCTTTCGTCGGAACGAGGGGCCTGGTCCGCCATTTCTCCGCCGGGTTCCGGTTAAATCAGTGGCAGCCCGAAACAAAGGCCAGCTTCACAAACAATGATAGCTCGTTTCAGCTCACGCACAGTCCGCTCGCGGCACAACTCGCCGAGACGAAAATCAACAGCTTCTTTTTTAGATTGGAAAAAGACACGCGCAACGACCGGCTCTTTCCGCAGCGCGGTGTGTGGGGCGCGCTTGCGGTCGAAGTTGCCGACTCCGCTTTGGGCAGCGAGGTGAATTTCACGAGCCTCGTGTTTGATGGCCGCTACTTTGCGCCCATTGGCAGAAACACGCTCGCGTTGCATGCGAAAGCCGCGCGCGTTTCCGAAGCGGCGCCGTTTTATGAACGTTTTTATCTCGGCGGCGCGTATTCCTTGCGCGGCTTTGCGGAGCGCAGTTTGACGCCCCTGGGCTGGGGCACGGAGTTATTGCTCGGGCAGGCGGAGATGCGTTTTCCCGTTGCGGGCAACATGCAACGGCCTTCGATGAGCGCGACGCTGTTCTTTGATGTCGGCAGCCTCAAAGCCCTGAAAAGCTCGCACGATTTCACAAGCGCGGCGGGATTCGGCTTTCGCCTCAAAGTGCCGATCATTGGATTACTGCGCTGCGATTTTGCGTATCCTCTTGACCGTGACGATTATCGTTTTCACATCGCTTTGGGACAGACTTTCTAACCCGCCATGCGCCGCACCATAGAGAAAGATGGGTTCACTCAAATACATCCTCCCTTGATGGGAGTGTCGCTAGCGGGCGTGAATCAAAAACGAAAGCACCCCGCATGCCCGCCTCAAGGGGGGAAGTGCGGAGCGCCCTTACGGTTTATTTTCACGTCGCTGTTCATCATTCTCGTTCTCATCTATTTCTCTCCCCTCCTCGCGCAGCAACCGAAGATTCGAACATTGCTCGCGCAGCCGCAAGCCGGGGGCATTGCCGCACAAGTACAGCTTGAAAATCTCTTCTCTCCGAAAATCAGCAGCACGATTCGCAGCGGCTTGCCGGTGATTGTGCGCTGTGATTTTCGTTTGGCCACAGCCAATGGCCGTGAGGTCGCGCACGCGATTCAGCCGCTGCAAGTCTTGTTTGATATTTGGACGCAACGCTATTGCATCACTCTCCGCGATAGCGTGCGCTTTGCGAGCACTTTCGAGGAGATGGAAAAAATACTCAGCCGTTTCGAGTTGGCAGCGATCACCAGTCACGATCATCTCGATAGCGCGCTGTCATATCGTTTGCGCTTGCGCGTCACGGTGGTTCCCATCAGCGCAGAACAAGGCCGGCAACTTTTGCAGCGCCTCTCCTCCAACGATCTGCAAAGCGAAGGTTCGGCTTCGGAGTCCGGACGCTCCGGCTTCAGCGTCAATCTCAGCAGCTTGCTTTCTTTTTTCCTCAGCGGTGAAGAACGGACACACGGCGCCTCGGATTGGGCCAGCTCCTCCACTTTTCGTTTGACGAAAGCGCCGTGAAAACTCTGCGCTCGAAATTTATCGCCCTCCTGCTTGCACTCACGATTTTGCCCGGCCTCGTGATTGCCTTCTTTGCGCAAAACTTATTGGAGCAAACGCTCGCCATCGGTTTGAATGACGAAGTCCAGGCCGGACTCGAGGCCGCGCTGCTCGTCGTGCAGAAACAGCATGCGCAAGAGCGCGAAGCTTTAGCCGCGGAGTTGCGCCGCGCCGCGCGCGACATTCAAAATGATGCGGTCGCGCAATTTGAGCGCGCCGATTCCGCCGAGGTACTGTGGTGGCTCGATTCGACCCGGCACGCCTTGCAGGCATGGCCGGCGGAGATGAAAAACGCGGCGCGCGCGCTCGTGCTGCCGCAGTTTACCCGGCGCGACAGTTTGCTCGATGCGGGCAGTGATTCGCTTGCCATTCGCCTCGCTTACCAAATGCCAAGCGGCGCGTGGGTCATTGGCCAGCGCACACTCACGGAAGATTTGCGGCAGCAAACCGCGCAAGTGTTGAACGCCGCGCAGTACGTCAATCTGCTTGATTTGATGGCCGGACGCTTGCGGCGCAGCTTGGGATTCACCTTTCTTGTGGTGTATGCGCCGATTTTATTATTGAGTTTGCTGATGGGTTGGTATTTCGCGCGCCGCATCACCACACCGCTCGAAGAGCTCGCTGCGGCCACGCGCAGATTGGTGCAAGGCGATTGGCAACATCGCGTCGCACTGCGCGCACGCGACGAGATTGGTGAGATGGGGCAGGCCTTCAATGCGATGGTGCAGGATTTACAGCGGCAACAAGAGCAGGTGATTGCATTGGAAAAAATGGCGGCGTGGCGCGAGATCGCGCGTGTGCTTGCGCATGAAATTAAAAATCCCCTCACGCCAATTCAACTCATGGTGCAGCAAATGCAAGATGAGTATCGCGGCGATGAAGAGGAGTATCGCACGCTGCTCAAAAAATGCGGGGCGATCATTTCGGAAGAAATCAACAAACTGCAAAAGCTGGTGCGCGAATTTTCGGACTTCGCGCGCATGCCGGAGCTGCACTTCGCGCCGGCACACGTGAATGATTTGATCAAAGAAGTCGCGGCATTGCACGCCGCGCGCGTCATCAAGCTCGAACTCGATGCCGCGCTGCCGGCGTTCGCTTTCGATTGGGAGGCTTTGCGCCGTGTGTTCATCAATCTCACACAAAATGCTTTGCAGTCTTCACCCACCGCGGAAGTCACGCTCGCAACCAAATGGCTCGCGCGCGAGCAGCGCATTGAAATCGTGGTCGCGGACAATGGCTCCGGCATTGCTCCGGAAAATCTGCGCCGCATCTTCGAGCCATATTTCTCTACCAAAAAATCCGGTATGGGCTTGGGTCTCGCGATTGTGAAGCGCATCATCGAAGAGCACCGCGGCGCGATTGCAGTGACAAGCGAGATGGGGAGAGGAACGAATTTTGTGATTGCTTTGCCGGTGTCATAGTGTATTCCAGCAAAGCTATTGAGACTGCGAAGCGTCAGTAGCGCAAACATCCGGGTTGCCCTCGTTTGCATACTGGAGGTCTGCACTACGATTTCAGACTGAGAAAATAATCTGCTTCCTCGAGCTTGCCGCGTTTGCGATAGCCCAATGCCAGGATGCGACACTTTTCGCGCAAAACAGCTTCCGTTTGCGCGCGCCAATCTTGTGAAAGCGCCGTACTCCTCAAAATTTTCTGCAAAGCAATCACGCGATACCGATCAATGCCCCAGTCGCTGTGCGAAAGCTGATCAGCGTGCCCGCCGCGTTTGATGATGAGCGGCTCGTCAATGAAACCCACTTCGAAGCGCGAAGCGATGCGCAACCACAGGTCATAGTCCTCACAAATCGGCAGGGCTTCATCGAAAACTCCGACGTGCTCGAATAGCTCCCGGCGCACAAGCACCGAGGAAGGGCTGATCATGCAACGCGGCAAGCAGAGTGGATAGATCCAGCCGCCGGCTTTTTGATGAATCTTTTTTTGATTGACCCGCTGGCCGCGACGAATCCAGATTTCGTTGGTGTGGCAAAGCAGTATGCCCGGATGCGCGTTCATCCATTCCACTTGCCGGCGCAGCTTGTGTTTTTGCCAGAGATCGTCGGAGTCCAAAAAGGCGATTAAATTTCCTTGTGCGCATTGGAGACCGAAATTACGGGCTGCCGATACGCCGCGATGGTCTTGGTAGAAATAGCGCAGCGCATGGCCGAAATTTTCGCACTGGGTGCGTGTGTCGTCGGTTGAGCCGTCATCAATGATCAACAATTCGAAGTTCCGCTCGGACTGCGCCAGCACGGAGGCGATCGCCTCAACCAACATTGCGGCGCGATTGAAAGTGGGAATGATAACGGAGACAAACGAGGCCATGTCTGGATCGAGTTGGAAGTGAAGCCCGCATGAACAGGCAATGCAGGTTTTATACTCGCAGGGCTTGATTGCTCAACCACTGCGAAGATAGTCGCACGCGCTTGAAAGTCAAACTGCAAATCCCTTGTCACGACACGAAGTTATTGCGTTGCGGCTTGCCCATGGGAGGGGAATTTTCGCTTGACAATATAGCAATTTTTTGATACTATGATCTCGAAATTTTTGTATGAATTGGCTGTTGCAAGCATCCGATACGACTCTTCGGCACTTCATCTTGCATCAAACGTCGGCAAGAGTTCAAGCAAATATCTCGGTTTCAAACTAACCATGGAGGCATGAGGCTCATGGCAAAATCGCTGAAGTCAGGTCTGGTCAAGTTGATGGTGGCGGGCATGCTGACGACGATGGCTTTGTCGGCTTGCTCAAAGCATCCCAACGCAGAACAAATGCGAGCGTTGGACGAAGCGCAAAAAGCGGCGTTGGCGGCGGAAGATTTGTTGGCGCAGAAACGAAGCGAGCGCGACAATCTCAAACGCCAAGTCGAGCAAAAGAGAGCCGAGCTGCAGAAAGCTCAGGCCGAGAAAGCCGCGGTCGCAAAACGCCTCGGACAGTGATCGCACACTCCGAGCGTAACCAATCCACCCAAACCATGAACGAACTGTCGCATTCCCCAACCACTTAACAGGAGGAGGGAAATAATGAAAAGTTTCGTAAAAATTTTGCTAACCCTCACGATTGGTGTTTTCCTGCTCAGCCTTGCGGAGCCGGTGTTGGCGCAAGAGAAAATGAGCATGGATGAATACAATAAGCAGCTCGCTGATTGGCAGGCGCGCGAGGCCGCGGCCAAAGCCGAGATCACGAAAGTCGATGCCGAGATCGAAGCTCTGAAAAAGGAACTCGGCGATCTCGATGCGCAAGTCGCTTCGGAATGGGACGCGATCTATGCGCTAGTCGGCACGGACAAAGCCGGGGTCGATGCCTATCGCAATCAGCTAAAAGCGTTGGAAGCCGAAGTGGATGGCCTCATGGCGCTCTCGCCCGAAGAATTGTTCAAGCGTCGCGCCGAGATTGATGCGCTGCAAGCCCGCCTCAACGAGCTGAAAGGCAGTAAAGTCGCCGCGCTTACCGAGATGCAAGATTTGATCGCCGTGATCGAAGGCAAGCTCACGCAGTTGCGCGGCCGCATGCCCCAAGCCATGTACACCGAATACAATGTTGAAAAGGGCGATTACCTGTGGAAGATTTCCGGCAAGGAAGATATTTACAAAGATCCGATGCAATGGATGAGGATCTATTCCTATAATCGTGAGCAGATCAAAGATCCGGATCTTATCTATCCTCGGCAAGTTTTCAAGATTCATCGCGAAAATGGCCCGAATGAATACCTCGTGGCCAAAGGCGATTTTCTGGCGAAGATCTCCGGCGCGGCGAGCGTGCTTGGCGATCCGGCGCAGTGGCGGAAGATTTATGAAGCCAACAAAGACATCGTTGGCGAAGATCCGAACAAAATTTATCCGTACACGGTTTTGCGCGTTCCGAAATAGCGTGTTCACGAAATTCCACGACAAGCAGGCTACGAGTGCATCGCGAAACTCCTAGCCTGCTTTTGTTTTTAGCCGGTTTCTAACCTGGAAAATTCATAAACCCTCAATCGGGCTTTCTGAGAGGGCTTGAACTGT
>JBBILN010000035.1:0-79859 GCA_037444905.1 bacterium
CCACTGGATAAAAATTTTCTTCAAAGAACAAGTCGTTTTTCAGCGGCCCCTAATTAACTTACCTATTTCTAAACCGCGAATAGCCGCGAATGAACGCGAATTAAAAAGAATTAGCGACCCTTCGCGTTAATTCGCGGTTCAAAAAGCGGGCAATTAATTTAATCGACGTTTCTTAGTAATGCTCATCACCAATATATCATTCGGAAAAATCGAACGCCGCACTGGACAGAAGCTCGAAACGAACCTTTTACTCACACGAGAACAGACTGCTGCTATTATAACGAGTGAGGGTGAGATTGGCAAGCGTGAACTTGCTAGACCCGCCGAGCTTTTTGTTTCATCTCTGCGACGCAAGCGCGATACACTTGCAGCGCACAAAATTCATTTTGATTTCGACCTTCAGTTTTGTATCGTGCCGCCACGATGATCACCAGATTATTCCAATTATGTCTTTTCGCTCTCGGTTTGCTCGTGGTGTTTTCCTTCGCGGTCTCCCAGTTCTATTGTGGCGACGCCGGCTGCTTGAACGGCAACAGCGATGAAAACTGCGCCTCGTTGTTGTGCTCGCTGCTGAACAAACACGAGGCCGCTTCACAACACGCCGCGAGCGGCGCGAACAAAGATTGTTCATGTGTTTGCCACTGGCCTGCGGTCATGACGCCGGTTTTTATTTTTGCTTATCATCCGACGATACACAATCACATCTTCGCCAGCAGCCTCTTCGTGCATTCCATTCCTAATCGTCTCGTTTATCATCCCCCCGCAGCAGCCTAACCCGTCCGCGGTTTTTCTCTTAACTCACCAATTAGAATGATTCTGTTCTGCTTTCAGAAAGGACCCGGAACGTGTTTCTCTTTTTGCGTTCCTGCGTCGCCGTGCTGTTTGCAATTCTGCTGTTCATCAAAAACACCGGCGCACAGGAAAAACTCTCTTTGCAACAAGCCGTCGCTTTGGCGTTGCGGCAAAATCCGCAAATCATTCTCGCCCAGCGGGAGATTGCCGCCGCGCAGGGGCAGAGTATGCTTGCCGGCGCGCTGCCGCCCGCCGAGATTTCTTCACGTGTCGAAGAAATCAATTTTGATTTTGCCGCGGCCAACGCCATCGAAATCGGCCTGAGCCAGAGTTTTGAATTTCCCGGCAAGCGCAGCGGCCGTAAGGCTGTTGCCGATGCCGATCGCCAAATGGTTGAGCTGCAAGTGGCTCGGTTGCGCGTTGTGCTCGCGGCGGGAGTCAAAAAACTCTACTATGAAAATCTGCTGGCCAGTGAAAATCTCGCAAGCCAACAGTTTGTGGTGCAACTACTCGCTGACCTGCAGCGGCTACTCACTGAACGTTATCAAAGCGGCGCCGCAAGTTACGTCGAGGTCGTACGCGCGCGTATCGAACTCGGTCGTGGCCGCAGCGAGTTGGCCGCCGTGCAACACGCACAACTTGCGGCCTTGTCCAAGCTCAATCTCTTGCTGGGTCGCGACAGCGCGCAACCGTTGCAGTTGAGTGATTCACTGGCTTATGCGCCTTTGCCGTTGCCGCGCGATTCGGCGTTTGCCCTTCCGCAAACCAACCTGCGGCAAATTTTTGTCCTCGCTGTTGAACGCCAGCGCCGCGCGTTGCGTTTGGCGCAACTTACCGGTCGACCGGATTTTTCTGTTGGCGCTTCATTTCAACGAGTCGCGGAGAATCCACCTTTCACGCTTGCACAGCCCCATGGTGAAACCGTGAATGCTTTCGGCGTTGAAGCGAGCCTCACTTTGCCGCTGTTCAATCGCGCCGCGCCGAAAGGCGAAACGCAAATCGCGCAAGCCGAATTGAACGCCGCCGAAACGCGCCTGGCTTATTTCGATCGGCAAATGCGCCGCAATGTTGAAGTCGCTTTCGCCGCCGTTGTCGCCGCGGAAAAGCAAGTTTTGGAATTTCGCAACGTCGTGTTGCCGGAATCGCAAAACGCCGTGCACGCCGCGGTCGCAGCCTATCAATCCGGCCAACTGTCGCTCACGGATTTGTTGGATATTTACCGCACCGCGCGGCAAGCCCGTTGGGAGAAAAACCGCGCGATTTTCAATTACCTCGTTGCCCGCGCTGATTTGGAAACTGTTGGCGAAAAGTTTGAACAAACTGAGTGAAGCGCCAGGCTTCAATCATTCTCAAGGAACAAACCATGAACCAAGCTCTCAGATACATTTTGCTCTTTGTTGCAATCGCACTTTGGGCTTGCAATCAACCAGAACCCGAAGAGCATCCGCATCAAGCCGCAGAACTTCATGAGGAAAATGCCACGGTTGTGACGTTGACCAAACACCAGCTTTTCCACATTCATCTCGAAACCGCCGAGGTCAATGAAAGCTCCGCGCCGATTCCATTAACGCTGCCAGGCAAAGTGGTGCTCAATGAGCGTCGCCGCGCGGCAATCAGTGCGCGTTTGGCCGGCCGCGTCGAAAAAATCACGGCCTTTGCGGGCGATCGCGTCCGCGCCGGGCAAGCTCTCGCCGAAGTTTTCAGCCAGGATTTTCTCTCGCTGCAGATGGAATATTTGCAGGCCCTCGAACGCACGCAGCGCTTCGGCAATGAAAGCACTGATCAATCAACGGCAAAAACTATTTTGCACTCGGCGCGCAACAAATTGGAAGTCGCCGGATTGAGTGAAGCAGATTTGCATGAACTGGAAACCGGCAAAGTACCCATGAGCCATTTGCACGTGCGCGCGCCATTCAGCGGTGCGGTGCTCGCGGCGGAAGTCGTGCAAGGCCAGTTCGTCGAGTTGGGCGCGCCTTTATTCGAAATCGCCGATCTTTCGACGCTATGGATTCTCGCCGATATTTATGAACAAGATTTGCCGCGCGTCCACAAGGGCATGAAAGCGCAAGTCGAGGTCGCGCCGTATCCGCGCGCGACATTTGCCGCGACCTTGGCCGAAATTTTCGGCGTCGTCGATGCGCAGAGCCGTACGGTGAAAGCGCGCCTCGAAGTGCGCAATCCCAACGGCAAACTCAAGCCGGAAATGTTTGCCAGCGTGCATCTCACCACAGAGTTGGGCGGCAGCGCGATCAAAGTGCCGGCGGGCGCCATTCTGGGCGAGACCGAAAAACACTTTGTCTTCGTGGCCATGAACGATTCGACGTTTGAAAAGCGCGAAGTGCGAACCGGCGCGGAGACGCGCGAGATTGTCGAAGTGCTCGACGGCCTCGCAACCGGCGAGCGCATCGTTACGCGCGGCGGGTTCTTTTTGAAATCAGAACTGGCCAAAGAAACTTTTGGAGAGGAGCATTGATATGATCAACCGTCTCATCCAATTCTCTCTCAATCAGCCGCTGCTCATCTTCTGCCTCGTCATTCTCATGGCCGGCCTCGGTTATTGGTCGCTGACGCACATTCCCATCGACGCGTTTCCCGACGTGACCAACGTGCAGGTGCAGATTCTCGCGGAAGCGCCCGGCCTTTCGCCGGTGGAAGTCGAGCAGCTCGTCTCCTTTCCGATTGAAGTGGCAATGAACGGCCTGCCGCAGCTCACCGAAGTGCGCTCGATTTCCAAATTCGGCCTGGGCGTCATCACCGTCGTGTTCGAAGATGACGTGGATATTTACTTCGCGCGCCAGCTCGTGCTTGAGCGTTTGCAAAGCGCGCGCGAATCGCTGCCGCCCAACCTGCCGGAGCCGGAGATGGGCCCGGTCACCACGGGCATGGGCGAAATCTACCAATATTTTCTCGAAAGCGACAGCCTCGATTTGATGGAGCTGCGCAGCCTGCAAGATTGGGTGATCAAGCCGCAATTGCGCACCGTGCCTGGCGTCACCGAGGTCAACAGCTTTGGCGGACTGGTGAAGCAATATCAAATTCTGGTTGCGCCGGAAAAGCTATTGAGCTACGGCCTGTCGCTTGCCGAAGTTTTCGAGGCCGTCGAGCACAACAACAGCGTGGTCGGCGGCAATTTTATCGAACATGCTTCGGAGCAATATATCATTCGCGGCGTCGGGCGCGCGCAGACGATGAGCGATTTGGAAAACATCGTCGTCAAAACCATGAACGGCACGCCGATTTATGTGAAGAACGTCGCCGAAGTGGCCATCGGCGCGGAAGTGCGGCAAGGCGCGGTGGTGATGCAGGCGCGCGGCGAAGTTGCGGCGGCCATCGTGATGATGCTCAAAGGCGAAAACAGCCGCGAAGTGATTGCGCGAGTGAAAGCCAAAATCGAAGAGATCAACAAAACGCTGCCGCGCCACGTCAAGATTCACCCGTATTACGATCAAACTGATTTGATCGAGAAGACGATTAAAACCGTGCGCACAAATCTTATCGAAGGCGGCTTGCTCGTCATCGCCGTGCTCTTTGTCTTTCTCGGCAATATTCGTGCGGCGCTGCTGGTGGCCTCGGTGATTCCGCTGTCGATGCTTTTTGCGTTCATCGGCATGAAGTGGCGCGGGCTTTCCGCCAACCTCATGAGCCTTGGCGCCATCGACTTCGGCATGATCGTCGACGGCGCCGTGGTGATGATCGAGAATTGCGTGCGCCGGCTCAGCCACGCCAATCCCGCTGAAAAGCGTGAGCCCGTGATTGAGAGCGCCGCCAAAGAAGTGGCACGTCCTGTTCTGTTTGGCGTGCTCATCATCATCGCGGTTTACATGCCGATTCTCACGCTGCAAGGCATCGAAGGCAAAATGTTCACGCCGATGGCGATGACCGTTGGCTTCGCGCTGCTCGGCTCGCTCTTTCTCGCGCTCACGTTCATGCCCGCAGCGGCGCGCTTTATTCTCCCCAAAGAAATAAAACACCGCGAAGTTTTTCTCGTGCGCTGGCTGCGTAAATACTACACGCCGGCGCTGGAAAAAGCGCTGCATCACAAAGGCAAAATGCTCATCGGCGCGTTGGCGATTCTCATCGGCTCTTTCGCGCTCGCGCCGCTGCTTGGCACGGAGTTCATTCCCGAGCTTGATGAAGGCTCGATTCTCATCAGGCCGTGGCGACTTCCAAGCATCTCATTGACCGAATCCGTAGAGATGGAGAAAGAAGCTTTGGCCATCATCAAACAATTTCCAGAGGTCGAGTTGGCGCTCACACGACTTGGCCGTCCTGACATTGCAAATGATCCGATGGGGCCGAATACGGGCGATATGTTCGTGATGCTCAAACCGAAATCAGCATGGAAAACAGCAACGACTAAGGAAGAGCTTATCGAAAAGATGGCGCAGGCTCTTGAGCAACTCCCGGGACAGCAATTTCAGTTTACGCAACCAATTGCCGATCGCGTGGATGAGTTGGTTGCGGGCGTGAAGTCGGATGTTGCCATAAAACTCTTTGGAGACGATCTCAAACTCCTCAAAGGAAAAGCCGAGCAGATTGCAGAAGCGATTCAGTTAGTGCGCGGCGCAGCCGACGTATTTGTTGAACAAACCGCCGGCCAAACGTACTTGAACATTTACGTTGAGCGAGATGCGATTGCACGTTACGGCCTCAATGTCAGCGACGTGCAGCAAGTCATCGAGATCGCCATTGGCGGCAAAGTCGCCTCGGAAATTTTTGAAGGCAATAAACGTTTTGCTGTCGTCGTGCGTTACCCCGAAAACAAGCGCAACGACATTGCGCCCATCGAACGCTCGCTCGTGCATTTGCCCGGTGGCGGCGCCATTCCGCTTTCGCAAATCGCGCGCATCGTCGCCGAAGAAGGGCCGGTGCAAGTGAGCCGCGAGTTCGGCCAGCGCCGCATCGCCGTGGAGTGCAACGTGCGCGGCCGCGACATCGGCAGTTTCGTCGGTGAAGCGCAACGCAAGATAGCTGAAGAAGTACAACTGCCTGCCGGTTATTATCTCACGTGGGGTGGACAATTCGAAAACCAACAATCCGCCACGCGCCGGCTTATGATCGTGCTGCCGCTTTCGATCTTCATCATCTTCGCGCTGCTTTACACCACGTTCGGCAATTTCCGCCATTCACTGTTGATTCTTGCCAACCTGCCCTTCGCGCTTAGCGGCGGCATTTTCGCGCTGTTGCTTCGCGGCTTGCACCTCAGCGTCTCCGCGAGCATCGGCTTCATCGCGCTCTTCGGCGTGGCGGTGCTCAATGGCGTCGTGTTGGTGACGTACATGAACCAACTGCGAGCACAGGGCGTCTCTGTGCATCTCGCCGTGGTGCGCGGCGCTTCGGAAAGATTGCGGCCGGTGTTGATGACCGCGCTGGTGGCGATGCTCGGCTTCATTCCCATGGCGCTCTCGCACGGCACTGGCGCGGAAGTGCAGCGCCCGCTCGCGACGGTCGTCATCGGCGGCTTGGTGACTTCGACGCTGTTGACGCTGTTTATTTTGCCGGTGGTGTATCAGTGGATGGAGGCGCGTCGGGAAAAGTCTAGTTTGTGATAGTCACCGGAAAGTTTATCTCCACGTCCGTCTCCGGGCTGCGCGAAGTGCCGTTCTTTGTGGTGCCTTCGAAATGGCTCAACGCGACGTTGAGAGAATTTGCAGCGCTGCCGGTGACTGCTGCGCCCGCGCTCACGGCAACGGTAAATTCCAAACCGACGGGCAAATTCTTGCTGTCTTTGTCGGTGATCGTGACGGTGAGTCTTCCCACCAACGCACCCTGCGGCGTGTAAAAAAATTGGTGCGCGTCCGCCTCTTCTTTTACTTCCTCCGTAATGTCTTCCACGGGATTTTTCGATTCGTCGAGCAATTCGATCTTGCCGGTGTAGGTGCTGCCGGCCTTCAGCGTGAGCGCGCCGATGGTCGGCGCTGCGCCGCCGGAGCCGTCCGGATCATTAAAGGTTGCGGTGGCGACATTGCTCGTGCCGTTTTCCGTAAGTGTGAGAATCACTTTGGTGATCAACTCTTGCTCGTTGCCGTCTCCGGGGTCGCTGGGATTGTCTTCTTTGCAAGCGGCGAAAGCGAACAGAATGATCATCGCACTCAACAGCAAACGCACGTTAAAAGAGTTGGTGAAGCTGCGATACATGATGAACCTCCTTGTTTGGGTTTGATGAAGGCGGCAATGTATTTGAAACTTCTTCTATCTGTCATTCTGCAAGAATCTTCCCTCGTGCTCGGACCAAATCTTGTTTTGAAATTTGCGCCCAGTGCCAGGGAAGGTTCTTGCAGAATGACATTATCAAAAAACTAACGGCCCTGCGTGTGTCGATCAAAATCGCCGAAGGGAATTTGCACGCGCAGCACCACGTCGCGGCCGGTGTCGTCGATGAAATAACGAAAACGGCTCAAGTAATCGCGATAGGAAACATTGAAAAGATTGCGCACGCTGAAATTGAAGCGCAGCGTTTGTTGGCTCAACTTCATTTGCGTGCCCGCATTGAGATCAAAGAGCGTGTAGCCGGGCGGCGGATCGGCATAATCCGCGTTTGCCGGAAAGCGCATTTGCCGTTGCACGAACGTCGCGATGATTTCCAAATCCGTGGCCGTGAACGCGCCGAAATCCGGCAAGTTGAAATCAACGTCGATACGGCCGCGATCGGCGGGCATTTGATAAAGCGGCTCATTCGCGTCGCGATTGTCGCCGCGCACCAGCGAGGCCGAGGCTCCGATTTGCACAAACGGCGCAATGCGATGCTCGATTGCAGCCTCCAATCCACGCAGCACCGCGTTCGCTTGTTGATAGCGAAACGTGGGGAACGCGCCGCGCACGGTGAGCGTCGGTTCCGGCACGGGAAAGAGAAAAATAAAATCATTCATGCGATTGCGATACGCGCTCACTTCAAGGCGCGTGCGTTCGCTCACGTGCCGCAGCGTCGCGTCCACGTTGAAACTGCGCTCGCTCTCAAGCTGCAAATCGCCGATCTCGAATTGTGCGGTGCCATGATGCACGCCGTTGCTGTACAATTCATTCAAACTCGGCGGCCGCCACGCGCTGCCGACGTTTGCGCCCATCGACCACGCGCTCGCGAATTGATAAATCAAACCGCCCACGCCGGTAAAGTTGCTGTACTCGTGCAAATTGGTGACGAGGCCGTTGTTGCGGTCGCGCAAATACGCTTGCACGCGGCGATAATCATAACGCGCGCCGCCGTCAAACGTGAGCTTGCCGTTCGTCCAACTTTCATGAATGAACGCGCCGCCGCTATATGCGCGGAAATTGGGAATGAGCAGCACCGTTCCGCTTTGCACGTTGCCTTGCCGCATGCCTGAAATGCCGACGTGCCCGTAAAAATTTTTAATCGGATTGTGATGAAAGCCCAAGTCCGCGCTGTAAGTGGTGAGCGTGAGATCAAAACTCGGCGTGGTCGGCGGCTCGGAAGAAAACGGCTTGTGCGCATCAAACTCTTGCCGATGATTTTGCTGCCAACCGTATTGCATCTCCGCGCGACCGAGTGAGGCAACTTGATGATGCGCTTTCACGGAGAGCAGATTGTGCGAGATGTCTTGTTTCGGCGGCTTGATGTCATAACTGAACGCCGTGTTCGTAGCCGGCTCGCCGCGCTCGATGGCGCGTAAAAGATCGGTGACGTTGCCGATGTGCGCGCCGCGATAAATGCCCAGCTCCGTGCCGAAGTGGCTATAATAAAGTTCAAAGCCGCTGCGGTCGTTGTGATAGCCGAGCGCGGAAGACCAATCGCGCTCCGCAAATCCGGAATTTTGAATTTTGAAATCGGGCGCTTGCGCGTCGCCGGCTCTGCGCACGCTGCCTTGCACGCGCCAGCCCCAGCCCGCGAATCGTTTGCTCGCGCCTTCGAGCACGAGCGATCCCGCGCCTTGCAAATTATTCGAGAAGCCGTTGAGCGCGAGTTCGCCGCCGAAGCCGGGCTGCACGCGCAACTCGCGCGGGGAAACGCGAATCACGCCGCCGATGGCGCCCGCGCCGTATTGCACGCCCGCGGCGCCTTTCAACACTTCGATGCGCGAAGGCGAAAAGGGATCGATCTCCGGCGCATGTTCGCCGCCCCATTGCTGTCCCTCCTGTTGCACGCCCGCATTCAACACGAGAATGCGCTGCGAATGCAAGCCGCGAATCACGGGTTTCGCAATTGAAGGGCCGGTTTGCAGGGTGGTCACGCCGGGAATTTCTTTCAAGCTCTCGCCCAACGTTTGTCCGCGCGCTTTCTCCAAATCCTTCGCATCGAGCACGGTGAGTGCTTGCTTGGATTCCGTGAGCTGGTCGCGCTTGCTGATAACCGTAACCGCTTCACCTTCCAATATTGTGGGTTGAAGATATAAAGTCCGTTCCCGATCAGCGGCGAGCGTGATCGTGATTTCGAGCTTTTCATAACCGATATATGTGCAACGCAAAACATAAGTGCCGGCCGGCAACGCGGGCAGGGTAAACCTGCCTTCGCGATCCGTCGCCGCGCCGGTTTGCAATGCCGGCAAATAAACATTCGCGCCGGGCAACGGCGTTTGGGTTTTGGCATCCAACACTTTGCCGGAGAAACGAATGGTGCCGGCGGCCGGACAAATTTGCGCAATCCACAACAGCACGGCGATTCCAACCCAAACGGCAAAACGGCTGTGCCTTGAAAATTTTGAAATCATGGTTGCCTCTGTTTAAGATGCTTTGATTGAATGCGAGAGTTTCCATTTCTTACTGCATGCTTCTCTAGCTCCACTTAGGCAGGCGCCATTTCTGCCCATGCAACAGGCCAAATACACGAAAGGGCTTTTCGCGTTTTTCTGGTGTGTTGTGGGCAGAAATTCAAATGTGCCCGAGTCAGACTCGTGTCCGCGCGAAAACCTTGGATGTCATTCCGAGACTGGCGTGCGGAACGAAGCATCTAAATCGCAACGCTAGGCAGCAGAGCAATTCCTCAGTTACCCGTGGTAGAGCTCCTGGCAGTCTAAATGACTGCGCTATACTCATTGCGGATGAGCATTGCACCACGACATTCGTGCAGCTTGCTTGTTTTAATCGCTACATGAATGTCAGGGCACGCTCAAGAACACACCCGCAGCAAGTATAACAGAAAACGGCAGCAACGCTCACGCAGCGAAAGCTTGGCGCGCGAAAAATCGAAATGACGCGACAGGTCTGCCGTCAATGGTGCAGCGGAATTTTTACAAAGCGCGATGAGAAGAATTAGGCAAGCACTGCGGGAGGGGCACGCAGAAAGAAGAACTGCAAGGAGAATTGGGAATCGATGCGCGGGAACGTGGCGAGGAAAAAGGTGGAGGGCGCAACGGCAGGAGTGATCTCACTGGCAAGAAACACGGCAAGCTGCGTGGCGGCGAAATGGCACGCGATGCAATTATAGCCGTGAGAGAAATTGGGATTGCCGCTCTCTTTCCCGCTTTGCGACTCTTGCAGTGTAAGATTGCCTTGCAAGGCCGGCAGGGCATGGTGATGGGAAAATTCGGCAGCAAGGCTGAGCAAAGCCAGGATGCAGCTCAGCAACGCGGCGGTCACTTTTCTGCATTTTACTGTCATAGTTCGCTCCAGTTTGGACGCACAATGAATTTTGAACGCGAGAGCATCTTGCGACACGGTTCTCAATCGGTGAGAACATAAACATGTTTTGCGGCGCATCAAAGCTTTTTTTACGGCTGATTTTTTATTGCATCTTCTCAGAGCATGGCTTGACTTTTAGCGCGAGGCTGAGTAGTTTGCCATGCGACATGCACGCTTGGCACACCTGGCGCGGGCTTTCAGCTTGCGCAGCAAACCTCTCAAACTTTCCGTGAGCGCAACAGCGCCTATTCTTCTGAGGAGAAGAAATGAACACACGCAGAAGCGGCATCCTGCTGCATATCACTTCCCTGCCCTCCCGGTTCGGCATCGGAGACTTGGGGCCGGCAGCATATCACTTTGTGGATTTGCTCACCCAAACGCGGCAGTCTCTCTGGCAAATCCTGCCGCTCAATCCCACTGACATCGTTTATGGCAACTCGCCCTACAGCAGTCATTCGGCATTTGCGGGTAATCCGTTGTTGATCAGCCCAGAGCTGCTTGTGCAAGAGGGGCTGCTGCAAGACTCCGATCTGGCCGAGGTTCCACCTTTTCCACGGCACGAAGTAGACTACGCAAACGTGATTCCATTTAAGATGAAACTGCTGGCGCGTGCCTATGAGAATTTCAAGCAACGCAACGGCGAGCATTACGCGCTGCAGAACTTCTGTCGCGACAACGCATGGTGGCTGGAAGATTATGCGCTCTTCATCGCATTGCGCGAGCATTTCAACGGCAGCCTATGGGGCGATTGGCCATGGGAATTGCGCACACGGCAAGAACACGTGTTGCGAGAGGCGCGGGAAAATCTACACGATCGCATTGCCATGGAAAAATTCACTCAGTTTCTCTTTTTCCGGCAATGGCATAAACTCAAAAGCCATTGCAACGGCAAGAACATTCATCTCATCGGCGATATTCCCATCTACGTCAATTACGACAGCGCCGACGTGTGGAGCCATCCGCACCTTTTCAAATTGGACGAACAGCGCAAGCCGCGACTGATTTCCGGCGTGCCCCCGGATTATTTCAGCGCCACCGGCCAGCTTTGGGGCAGTCCGGTGTATGAATGGGAGACCTTGCGCGCGACGCGTTACGCGTGGTGGCTGCAGCGTTTGGATCAAAACTTCCAGCTCTGCGATCTGGTGCGCCTCGACCATTTCCGCGGGTTCATGGCGTATTGGGAAATTCCAGCGCACGAGACCACGGCGATCAACGGCAGATGGATAGAGGCGCCGGGCTGGGATTTTTTCAATACGCTCGCGCGGCACTATCCGCAGTTGCCCATCATTGCGGAAGATTTGGGCGTGATTACACCGGACGTGCGCGAAGTGATGCGCCACTTCGGCTTTCCCGGCATGAAGCTGCTGATGTTCGCGTTTTCGAGCGACACGAACAACGTGCATCACGGCGCACCGCACACGTATGTGCGCAACTCCATCGTCTACACCGGCACGCACGATAATAACACGGTCAAAGCCTGGTTTCATAGTGAAGCCAGCGCGGAAGAGCGCCAAAAACTCGGCGAGTATCTCGGCCACGAATTGCGCGAAGAGGAAATTACGTGGGATTTGATACGATTGGGCATGATGTCCGTCGCGAAGATGATCGTGATACCGATGCAAGATTTGTTGGGCCTGGGGGGAGAGGCGAGAATGAATGTGCCGGCGACCGTGCACGGCAATTGGAAGTGGCGGCTGCAACCGGAGCAATTGGAGCCGGGACTCATGCATCGAATCGCCGAGCTGACCCGCATTTACGGCCGCGCTTGAAACGCACGCCGTTTCGGCGTCTCTTTGCAGATGAAGTCGCTCGGCCTGGCGCTCGAGGTCTCGTGAGAGTCCGCTAGTGAGGAAGCACGCGAGTTTTTCATACAACCTCATTCCCTCTGAAATGAACTCTCGAATGAGCGCACGGGCTTGAGACCACGGCATTAACAAGCAGCACGCAACTGCGCAGCAATCACAGCCAGCAATTTTTTCAAGCTGACCGGTTTGCTTAAATAATCATTTGCTCCCGCTTCCAAACAGCGCTCGCGGTCGCCGGGCATTGCGAGCGCGGTCAACGCTATAATTGGAATCCTGCGCAAGCCGGTCTCACTCCGCATGCGGCGAATCGCCTCCAGCCCGCTCATACCACGCATTTGAATGTCCATCAGAATAAGGTCCGGCATGGCTTCACGCGCGCGCGCGATTGCTTCGTTGCCTTCGCGCGACAAAATCACGCGATAGTGCTTGCCCGCCAAATAATCCCGCAGCGTGCGCAAATTGCTCTCGTTATCTTCCGCCAACAAGATGAGCGGCGCGGTGGCTGCGCTTGCCGGCGTAGCAGGCAACCGGCGCCCCTCTGTGTTCAAAGCCGCGGCTTCGTCATCCGAAGTACTTTCCATCGCTTCTTTTTGCCATGGCAACGAAACCGTAAAGCGGCTGCCGCGGCCCGGCTCGCTTTCGACCGACACACCGCCGCCGTGCAACTTGACCATGCGTTGCACGAGCACCAACCCCAAGCCGGTGCCGGGATATTCGCGCGAGAGGCTGCTGTCCAATTGCACAAACGGTTGAAAGAGTTTGAACAAATCAGGCACGGAGATGCCAATGCCCGTATCCCACACGGTAAAATGCACCACTTCATGCTGTGGCTCGCCCACCACCTCCAAACCCACCGTGCCGCCATTGGGGGTAAACTTTACCGCATTGCTGAGCAGATTGACGAGAATCTGTTTCAAGCGGCGTTCGTCAGCGTGAATGATTTTTACCGCGGGATCATACTGCGCAGAAATATTGAGCCCCTTGTGCAACGCCATTTGCTGGATGAAACGCAAGCTCGCCGCGCACACGGACTCGACCGGGAACGGGTCGATTTCCAACTCCAACTTGCCGGCTTCGATACGCGAGAGATCCAAAATGTCATTGATCAGCGAGAGCAGGTGGCGGCCGCTTTCTTCGATGTTATTGAGCGCGATCCGTTGTCCGTCATTCACCGGGCCATACACTTCTTCGCGCAACGCTTCACTAATACCCAAAATTGCGTTGAGCGGCGTGCGCAGCTCGTGGCTCATGCTCGCCAGAAATTCATCCTTCAGGCGCGCGGCCCGCGCCAATTCCGCGTTCGCGACATTTAATGCTGCGGTGCGCTCTTCTTCCAAGCGTTTGCGCTCTTGTTGCGCGTGCGCTTCTTTGATGGCCACGGCGAGGTATTCTGCAATCTCGCACAAAGTGGCGATCTCGTGCTCGCTCCATTGCCGTGGCTCCGGCGCGTCGAAACCCAAGATGCCGACCAATTGCTCGGCATAGTGCACTGGCACATAGAGCACGGCGCGAATGTGATTTTCATCCAGCAGCGCCGCCAGCGGCGCCAAGCGCGCGTCGCGCTCAATCGTGTCGACAATCAGCGGATCGTGCTTGCGAAAAGTTTCCAAGCACGGCGGAACTACACTCAAATCGACTTCCGCCCCGACCAAAGCGTGCGCGCCGATCGGGTCGTGGGAGTGCAGCACGCACGCGCGGCCGTGGGCATTGACCGCGGCATACGAAACTCGCAACGTGGGGAAGTGCTGGCTGATATGCTTCACCGTGCGCGCGAGAATTTGCTCCACGGACATGCCGGAAGTGATGCCCGTCGCGACGCTGGTGAGCAGCTTCAAGCGCGTTTGACTTTCGAGCAATGCATGCTTGGCGCGCTTACGCTCGGTGATATCCAAAAGAAAACCGTGCAGCGTGATCACGCCGGTTTCATTGCGCCTCGCGGAAACGATTCCACGCACCCAAATGGCGCGGCCGTCCGCGGCCAGCATGCGATATTGAAAATCGTAATCCGCTTCGTGCGTGCTGGCCTCCCGGCAAATCGCCATTGCCCGTTCGCGATCTTCGGGGTGCAGATGTTCCGGCCAGAAGCGCTCGCAATACCAGTCCTCCTGGGCATAGCCGAAAAGCTTCACAGCCTGCGGCCCGATGTAAGTAAAGCGGCAGGTGTGCGCCTCCGCTTCGAACGGAATGACCTTGGTGCTCTCCACCAATTTTTTGTAGCGTTCCTGGCTCATGCGCAGCGCTTCTTCGGTGCGCCGGCGCTGCGTTACATCGAGGTCCATGCAAATAACTTGCTGCTGATCGCGCCCGAAGCGAATCGGAAACAAGGAAGAAAACACGTAACGCGTTTCTCCCGTCGCCGTATGCGTTCGCCATTCTCGCATCGGCGCGGGCGTGTTGGTTGCCAAAACGTTTTGCACCAGCGCTTCAAACTCGCGCGTGTCTTCCGGCGCGAGCAGCAATTCGCTCAATTTCTTGCCGAGCGCTTCCGCCGCCGTGAATCCATACATTTCATCGGAAGCGCGATTCCAAAACCGCACGACGCCGTTCGCATCATAGCCTTGAATGGCGACCGCGGGCGCCAAATCGATGATCGCCGCAAGCTGCGAATAAGCCTCCCCCAGCTCGAGCTGCGCGTTGCGTAATTCTTGGACCGTGCGTTTGTTCTCGGAAAAATTCACCATCACGCCGCGCAGCTTCAAGGGCAAGCCGTGCTCTTGCTCGAGCGTGATAAAATTCCGCATCCAAATTACGCGGCCGTCCGCGGCCAGCATGCGATGCTCAAATTCGAATCGGCCTTTCGCAGCCGCGGCTTCGAGGCAGAAACGCAGGTCCCAGTCGCGGTCTTCGAGGGGAAGATGATTTCTCCAAAAATCCGGATCCGCCAACCACAATTCCGTGGGATAACCCAGCAGACGCTCGGCCTGCTTGCTCACAAACGTGAAGCGCAGCGTGCGCGCGTCAACCTCCCACACGATGCCTTCGAGGGAATTCACTAAATCATCGAATTCCTGGCGCGCCTGCCGCAGCGCCGCTTCCGTGCGCTTGAGTGTGGTTACGTCTAGTGCAATGCCAAGCGTGCCGGTGATATGGCCGTCGCGATCGCGTAGCGGTTCGAGATGGGTTTGAAAAGCGCGGCCCGCCCATTCTTGCTCGTAGGAACAAGACTCTCCCGCCAAAGCGCGCCGGTGTTTCGCGATCGGCAAAAAATTCAAGTCTGCGGTTTGAAAATATTCGAACAATGACTGGCCGTTCGTGGCATTGGGATTGAGCTGCAAAGCCGCCAGCCCCGATCCCATCGACGAAGTAAAACGCAGTTCTGTGTCCGTCGTCCACATCACCGCGGGAAGCTGCTCCACGATTTGGCGCAGTTGCTGGTCCGAAGGAGCGAGCGGCGCCATAAGAGGCTGTGTGTGTGTAGAAGAAAAACGTGATGACATGGCAACAACTTTCTTGGCGAATCGACTCGAATCACCGTCCCTCAAAATTAAAATCATTGTCTCGCGATGCGGAAGTAGCGGAGAAAAATTCGCATAGGCCGAGCGCTTGCCGGCAACATGAATAAACGGATTTTTCGCGCAGACCAGGTTTATGGCGTGATCAAATACAGGCAGGCGCTGCCACCTGGCGAGTTCTAGTCACGATTCCTTCCAGACTGCATTGTTCTTCCTAAGTTGAACGGATGAACCTCCCTTGGCAGCCGTAAATGCGAGGCGGAATGAGTTTAGCAAACCGCCGAGGAAAGGGCAAAAGGATTTTCATGGGAACCGGCTTATTGCATTTTTTTAAAAACAGATTAGCAAAGCGCGCTTACTTAGCCTATATTGTACGCTCAAATCAATGCGGAACCGTATGTCAATCCGCCCATCAGAGATTGCGGTCGCCAAGTCCCACCAGATTTTGTTTGAGACCGGTACCAATGTCAAATTTTAAACGGCCATTTTATTCGCTTGATCAACGGGAGTCGGAGTGCAAGCACAAGTTACAAACGTCTGGCGCGATTTGCGTGAAGCGATCCACGGCTCGCAGCAGGATTACACCGAAGGCAGTTTGAGTCGCGCGATACTGTTGCTCGCCGTGCCCATGGTGCTCGAGATGATGATGGAGTCGCTCTTCGCGGTGGTGGATGTTTTCTTTGTCGCACGTTTGGGCGCGGAGGCCGTTGCCGCGGTCGGCATCACGGAATCGCTCGACACGTTGGTGTTCGCGCTCGCGATCGGCCTCAGCATGTCGACCACCGCAATGGTTGCGCGCCGCATCGGCGAAAAAGATAACGCAGGCGCCGCCACTGCGGCGGTGCAAGCCATCATTCTGGGAACATTGCTCTCCGTGCCTGTCGCCATCCTCGGCGTCGTCTTCGCCTCCGATCTGCTGCGCGCCATGGGTGCGGAAGAAAGCATTGTCACGATCGGCGCAGGCTACACGCGATGGATGCTGGGCGGCAACGTCACGATCATGTTGCTCTTTCTCATCAATGCCGTGTTTCGCGGCGCAGGCGATGCGGCAATCGCAATGCGTGTGTTGTGGGTCGCGAATTTTTTGAATATTGTGTTGGATCCGTGCTTCATTTTCGGGCTGGGCCCATTTCCGGAAATGGGTGTCACCGGCGCTGCGGTTGCGACGAACATCGGACGAGGCGTCGGTGTGCTCTATCAGCTCTATGCCCTCGGCCGCAGCCGCAGCAGAATCGATGTATCGCGGGCGCAACTCCGCCTCGACTTTGAAGTGATGTGGCGCTTGATTCGAGTATCAGTGGGCGGTATTCTGCAATTTCTCGTGGCAACCGCGAGCTGGCTGGGCTTGGTGCGCATCGTCGCAATCTTCGGCAGCGCTGCGCTGGCGGGATACACCATCGCGCTGCGCATCATCGTATTCGCTATTCTACCCTCGTGGGGGTTGGGCAATGCGGCCGCGACTTTAGTCGGGCAAAACTTGGGCGCAGCCAAACCGGACCGCGCAGAACGCGCCGTGTGGATTTCGGGCGTGTGCA
Organism: bacterium; assembly: GCA_037444905.1. Taxonomy (GTDB): domain Bacteria; phylum Zhuqueibacterota; class Zhuqueibacteria; order Zhuqueibacterales; family Zhuqueibacteraceae; genus JABWAN01. Next base: position 17,158 of record JBBILN010000035.1, read on the forward strand.
ATATGATCTTTCTCGGACTGATCGCAATCGTTTTCATCTTCTTTGCGAGGCCGCTCGTGCTTCTCTTTTCGCACGATCCGGAAGTTGTGGTCTTCGGCGTTGATTGCTTGCGCTACATCAGCTACGGTTATATCTTCTATGCCTACGGCATGGTGATGGTGCAAGCCTTCAATGGCGCCGGCGACACGAACACTCCCACGTGGATCAATCTGGGCTGCTATTGGTTCTTTCAAATTCCACTAGCTTATTTGCTCGCCATGCCGGTCGGCATGGGCGCACAAGGTGTGTTCTTGGCGATTATGATTTCAGAATCCACACTGGCGTTGGTTGCCATTGTGCTCTTCCGGCGCGGACGCTGGAAGGAGCGGAAGATTTGAAGCACACACGGCGCAACGCCATACCATGTTATTTCAAGCATTCAATCTAGCTTTGGAGACCAGCATCAAAAGCGTGATAAGAATAGCCGCGAGCATACTGTTGCTTGCAACTCTCGGCTACGCGCAAAGCCGGCCGAAGCTCGGGCTCGCGCTCAGCGGCGGCGGCGCAAAAGGCTTTGCACACATCGGCGTGCTCAAAGTCTTAGAGGAAGTGCGCATGCCCATTGACTGCATCACGGGCACCAGTATGGGCAGCATCATCGGCGCGCTGTATGCCATCGGCTACGACGCCAAAGCGCTGGAGCAAATCGCCGTGCACACGGATTGGCAGGCCGTCTTCTCCGACGACACGCCGCGCCGCGATCTCGCGATGCAGGAAAAAATCTGGGACGAGCGCTACATGCTCTCCTTTCCCATGCAAAGCAAGCGCATCAAGCTGCCCACCGGCTTGAGCGCGGGGCAAAGAATTTCGGCGATGCTTGCGCGCCTCACCTGGCCCGCCCACCATATTCAAGATTTCACGAAGTTCCCCATTCCATATGCCTGCGTTGCCACCGATCTCGCCAACGGTGAGGCCGTAACTCTCACCCACGGTTTTTTGCCGGAAGCATTGCGCGCGAGCATGGCGATTCCCACCGCATTCACGCCGGTCAAATTTCAAAACCGCTTGTTGGTCGATGGCGGCCTCGTGCGCAATTTCCCCGTCGAAGATGCGCGCCGCCTCGGCGCCGATATCGTCATCGGCGTCGACGTCGGCAGCAAGCTCGAAGCTCCCGACAGCTTGGATTCTTTTCTTAAAATCATGCGGCAAACCATCGGCTTTCTCGAAGCTGCGTCGCAAAAAAAGCAGCAGCAGCTTTGTGATATTCTGCTGCAGCCGAATTTGGGTGAAGTGGGGACCTTCAGCTTCGATCGCGTCACCGAGGCGATTGCGCGTGGAGAAAATATCGCACGCGCACACTTGCCGCAATTGCGCGCTTTGGCAGATTCCTTGTCGCGCATGGCGCCTTCCACGCGGCGCTCGAGCATCGCGCAAGTGGATTCCGTTTACATTCATGCGGTTGAAATTGCCGGCCTGCGTGAAGTCTCGCAGCGTCTCATCTTCGCCGAATTGCAATTGTCCGTTCCCACGTGGGTGAGCGCCAAAGAGCTGGAACAAGCCATGACCCGGCTTTATACGACGCACTTTTTCGAACGCGTTACCTATCGCCTCGACCCAAGCGAAAAAGGCACGACGCTCATTGTGCAAGTGCTCGAAAAGACCGCGGAGTATTTTCACACCGGCCTGCGTTACGATCGCGATACCAAAGCCGCGCTGCTGGTCGGCGCGACGTTCCGCAACCTCGCCGAGCATGGCTCCAATCTCGTGCTGGAAGCGCGGCTCGGGCAGGAGATCCAATTCGACGCGCAGTACTACATTCACACCGGTTTTTTGCCGCGCACGGGTTTGCGCATGCGCCTCAATCACCAGCGCAATTCGCTTTTTTATTATGAAGCCGGCCGCCGCATCTCCAGTTGGCGTTACAATACCACTTCCGCGGAAGTCTTCCACGGAACTTTGTTCTCCAACGTTTTGAATATCGGGATCGGTGCAAAAAAAGAATACGGGCGGTTCTCGCCGGACATTGCCCCGCAAGCTTTTCCCACGATTACTCAGAATTATCTCTCCGCGTTTGTGATGATGAGCGTAGACAATCTCAACCGCTATCTCTTTCCTGCGCGCGGCAACGCGCTCGAAATCAGAAGCGAAGTGGCGGACGATCGTTTCGCCAGCACGGTTACTTTTACGCGACACGCGTTGAAATGGCAGGGCTTCGCACCGTTGCATCCGAAATGGAGCGGATTGAGCGCCGTGGAACTCGGCGCGGCATGGGGCGCGGGCTTGCCGCAACACCGGCAGTTTTTTCTCGGCGGCGCAGATTCTTTTTGGGGGCTCAGATTGCAGGAGCGCGTCGGAAAAAAAGTTTGGCAAGGCATGGTCGGCCTGCAATACGAAGCCTGGCCTAAACGCTATTTGCTCGCGCGTTTCAATATCGGCAATGCCTCGAATCGCACCATAGAGTTGACCAAGTGGAAGCAATTGGTGACCGGCCTCGCCTTCACGTTCGGCGGAATCACGCCGCTCGGCCCGATCGAATTCACGCTGGCGCACGGCAATAGCCACAATCTGTTGACGTATTTCAATCTGGGCTATAAATTTTAAAAGACGTCTCGATTCTAGAACATTAGGTGTCTTCCACCTCTTGGCCCGCGGTTTCAATCGCAGGTTAAGATTTCGGCTTGCATCTCGAGGGCTAAAATACTACTATTTTGCCGGAAACGTAATGCCTCAGTTACCGGTGGAGTAGCGCAGGCGTCCCCGCCTGCAGACAAGGATGTCTGCGCTACGTTTTCCACCAATAACTGAGGCATTACCCGGAAACATGATTTCTTTTAATCCTTTGGAACGAGTCCTTATGAACCGCAAAATCCGAAAAGCGAATACCAATTCGCCCGTCCAATGTTCGCAGGCCGACAACGAAGTGGATAAGAGACCAAATAAGATTTCGGACGCACGAGCTGAATATGCCGCTTCTGCAACGGCCGGTTTGGAAGCTCCACTGTTTACAAAAAGCCAAACCTACCGCCGCATTGCCTCCAAACCGCAATTCGAATCTGCTGAGTCTGATTTTTCCTCTTCTCAATATATTGCCGGCATCGGTAGTCCTCAAGAGGTCCGGCAGTTTGCAATTGATCATGCGCTGTTGCCTCATCTTGAGAGAGCCATTCAATTGGTGTATGAATGCTTTCCTTCCGTGAAAACCATCGAGCTTGCGCATGAAATTGATTGGGAAATTGCAAACGAAAGCTGGATTGCGATAAACATTCAAGTTCCCGGAGAAACTGACAAAGTATTGGAAGAATATTTGCGCTATAATCGGCGCATGGTTCAATAAATGCCGCCGGATAAAAGCTCCAAAATCCTATTAGGTATTAGCGGTCTCGAAAGCGAAAACACATAACCTGCCACCGAGGGGTGCGATGACCGGACGTGAATTCCTAAAAGCATCCGACTATCTTCTAAAGCGCAAAGAAGAAGCCGCTTCGCGATCTGCAGCCAGTCGCGGATATTATGCCTTTTTCATGAAAGCCGCACTTTTCTCGAAGAATTGCATTTGCCATGTTCTCAGGGACCTCAAGCCCATGGCGAAGTTCGAAATCGTTTGAACAATTGCGGAGATGCACTAGTGCAAGAAGTTTATCGTCTGCTAGCGCAATTGCACAAGCACCGCTTATTGGCTGATTATCATCTAGAGGACAAGTGTTTTCTTGACGCGAACACTTGTGCCTTGTTAGTCAAATCCGCGGCTATGGCATCAATTATCTGGATGATGCCCGTCAGTCTTCCACACGTCGCAGCCAAATTTATTATAGCATTTCCGAATATGAACGCAAAGTAGGCGTTTGATGGCTGCTTCGAATTTCAACTAGGGCCTATGAAAATACTCCTCTCCCTTCGTACTGTCGGTTTAAGCTTCACTCTCTTTCTGTTGTTGGATTTCTTGGCAAATGAAACGCACGCCCAATCCCTCACCCACGGCCCCTTTGTGGGCGCAGTCACGGAGCAGAGTGCGCGATTCTATCTGCGCGTCGAGCCTGCTGCGCGCGCAAGCATACGGCTCGCAACGGCGCAAGATTTTAGCAACGCAATCACCGCAGAGGCGGCGACCACTGACACCGCGCGTGATTTCAGTGCACTCATTGCAGTAGAGAATCTTTTGGCGGATCAGCTCTATTACTACCAAGCGCTCGTGAATGATACGCCCACTGGCGAAGTGCGCAGCTTCAAAACTTTTCCCATTGCGGGAACACGCTCGCCGTTTCGCTTTGCATTTGGGTCGTGCATCGTCAACCGCAGACAACCCGGCGCGGAGGACGGTCGCGTGTTCGAAGTGATGGCGCAAGACGAACCGCGCTTCTTTTTGCAGATCGGCGACTGGACTTATCCCGACAGCACGGACTCGCCGCGCAATCCGCAACGCGTGTTCAGTGCGGAGATGGCGCGCATTCAAGCGACCTATCGCTCCAAATACGACTCGATCTATGCCACGCAAAAAATTTTGCGGATCGCGCCGGTCGATTATGTTTTTGACGATCACGATTACATGAACAACGATGCTTCGGCTACGAGTTATCCGCGGCCGGAGTCATTGCTTACCATCCATGTCTCGCCGGGAATCAGAACCAACAGCATTCGCGCCTATCAAGAACTTTTTCCGGGTTATCCGCTCGCTAATGCGAACGGCGGCATTTGGCACAAGTTCACGTTCGGCAACGCGGATTTTTTCATGCTCGATACGCGCAGCCAACGCAGCCCGAATCTCGAGGCTTTCGTGCGCAACACGGAAACCGATAGCATCGAGTTTGCGCCCGCACCCGGCCATTCGATGCTCGCCGGCGACTCCAGCTTGCTCGGTGAAAATCAAATGGCCTGGCTGTTGCGCGAATTGCAGAACTCGGCCGCGGATTGGAAGTTCATCGTTTCGACCGTGCCCTTTAATCGCGGCTTGCGCGGCGTTATCGATCTGTCCGTAAGCCTGCAAGATAGTTTCATCGTTTTGCCCGGCCAAGGCTCGCAATCACTTTTGAACGTGGCGTTGGGCATGAGCGACAAGTGGGCGGGCTTTCCCGAGGAGCAACAAAAACTTTTGCAATTCATTCACGACCAACAAATCAAAAACGTCATCGTGCTCTCCGGCGATACGCACACCGCGGCCATAGATGATGGCACGAACGCCGGCCTGCCCGAATTAATGGCCGGCGCTTTGGAGCAATCCAATTCGCTGCTGGTGTTCTTGCTGCAACTTTTCGGCTTCAATATTTGGAACGGCGGAGGCCAAATCAACAGCTTCAACGATGCTTATGGTCGCGTGACGGTGTTCGGCGCGGATTCGGTGCACCTGGAGATTGTCGATGAACTAGGTGCTTTGATCGCACACCAAACGCTGCGCGGGGCAACCAGCGGCAATGTGGTCACGGCGCAAACTGAAATAACCGCGCCTTTCACCTTCGAGCTGGCGCCGAGCTATCCCAATCCTTTTCGGCCACGACGCCAAGCCGGCACGACGTTGCGCTATGAACTTCGGCAACGCAGTTTCGTTACTATCGGCATTCACGATTTGATGGGGAGAGAAATTCTCCGCTTCAACAAGGGATGGCAAGCAGCAGGCGGGTATGAAATAATTTGGGAAGGTAAGGGCAAGGACGGCGAATCCGTAGCGAGCGGGACCTACTTGATTCGTTTTCACGCTGTCGATGCGAGGCAACGCGAGTATCGCGCCATGCAAAAGGTCGTGCTCATGCACTGATCAAAACGCCGCATGGGTTGCGGGTGAGAGAAGCCGTTCGCTAAAATTCAACGATCCATGCAAAGAGTGGAATGGGGAGAGCAGCGTTTTTTTGCTCGCGCGGCGCGACGATTTCATAATCCGAAAGATCGACCACCCAGCGCGCGAGCACCGTTCCCACCACCGCGCCGGTGAGCACGTCCGTGAAATAGTGTTTGTCCGCGCCAATGCGCATCACGCCCGTCAAGGCTGCGGCAAGATACACACTCCATACTTCTGCGTCCCCCAAATTCTTCCCTTGAAAGCGTTGCAGCATACGATGATGAAACGAGGCTGATACAAACGCCGCGGAAGCATGTCCGGAGAAAAAAGACACATTGCCGTGGGTCGCGTCCGCATATTGGTAAAGCGGTGCGCAGAAGTTGCGATATGCCACCCACGGCCGCTGGCGTTGCGCGAGAAACTTCGTCAGTTGTGTGGTAAAGAAAGTAACACTGTGTGCTTCGAGATAAGAAAGGAAAAAACGCGCATCGTCAAAGGCGGAAAAGGGCCGGCCATGAAATTCGTAGCGAGGGGCGTTGTTGCGCGGAAAGTACAGCAGCGGGTAGAGCACGAGCGCGTTACGAAGCTGATCACTGATGGTTTTAGCCACGCCCTCGTGGTTTTGAAAGAGACGGTCATGCAGAATTTTTCGCGCCGCGGCGTCAATCGGATTTTTCCAGCCGCGGTCGTGCGTGCGAAAGCTGGTGTCAGGGTGATAAAGCTTCGCAACTGGCCACAATGTGAGCGGAAACCCCGCGCTTAACGCGCTTTCATACTGGCTCAAATGCAGGCGATGCTCGAGGCCTTGCGCGATTGTGACGCCTCGTTCCCCCAATAGCACGAAAAGAACTGCGAGAGAGAGAAATTTCATGTGCATGTGCCGGACCGATTTTATGATGTGGCGTGAGTCGCGTGAACGCGTGCAAGCGTTACGCTCGCAGGAATTGGGGGATTGCGCCTCGTTTCGACTGCAGCAATTACGAAGAGAGAGAGGGCGTTTCGCACGCGGCCGGATTTTCCGAACTGACGATGCCGAAAAGCCGATTCACGCCGCAACGCTTGGTCACGATATTGAAAGTGACCATGCTGATGAATACCAACCCCATGAGGACCGCGAGCCAGGTTATTCGCCATGCCACGAGCGCCAAAATCACAAAAGGCGCGGGAATCAAAAGCAGGCCGGCATAGTGCGTTTTCTGTGCGAACACCAGCCCGCACATCAACAATACGGTGCCGCTCATGCCAATCAGCAGCGCGAGGATTTTGACCGTGCTGTAAGTAAAACCGAGCGGCGGAAAAGCCGTGAACGTCAGCGCGAAGAGCGCGGCCGCGGCAAAGTAACGCGTCGGCAAATCGCCGCCGCGAATGCCGACGTTGATGGGCACTTCGAATTTGGCTTTGGCAAATTCCACGACGCTGGAAGTTTCAGACATGTTCGCCTCGCTTGCGATTCGCTTTCAAATCGATGCACAGTTGAAAAATGTTTATCTCCGCCGGATAAGACCAGCCAGCGGCTAATCATCGTCCTCAGCATTTTCATTTGTTTTGGGCTTCGGACTTTTCATCCCTTTTAAAGAGAGATATTCCACGCCGTGAATGAAACCCGCGGTGTTTGCGCGCAACGTGTCGAGCAACGCTGCCGGCGTGGTTTCTTTGGGAACGCGCCCAATGTATTCCAGCACGGCCTTGCCCTCGGCTTGACTCTGCACATTCGCCAGTTGCCATTTTCCACCGGCTTGGGCCAAAGCTTTATCAATGTGGTTTTGCGCCGCTGCAACGTCGCTGGCTGCAATAATGAAAGCTGCGTTCGGCTTCTTTTTGTCTTTTTCAGAGGACATGTCGGTCCATTGCCGCAGGCGCATTTGCCGCTCGAAGGCTTGTGCTACACGTTCCTGCGTGGTTGCAGAGGTTTGCTCATAAGCCCACTGCACGGCTTTTTTGCTGCTCTTGCCCATGAATGCGGCTGCCCCTTCGCGCATTGCCTGTCCGAATTTGAATCTCCACAAGAGATACATCGTCAGCGACATCGCGACGGACAGCCACACGGCAATATGATACACGCCGAACCCGCATGCCATGCCGATCGCAACGGCGATAAAAACATAAACCGCGTCCTTCGTGTCTTTCAACGTGTTTCTGAAGCGCACCGCGGCCACAACGCCGACCAAGCCGAACGCGCGCGCCAGCTCCGTGCCCACAACGATCATCACGCCGGTCACGACCATGGTGAGCACGACGATGGTTTGCACGAGCGAGGGATCGTATTCTTCCTCGGCTTTCGAGATGGTATAAATCCACGCCACCGGCAGCGCAAAGATGAAAGCCAGCAACAGCGCAAAAAGCGTGGTCATCACCTCGTCGAAATTTTTCCAATAGTCGAATGCGCTCTGGATAAGCTGGCTGATTTTAGCGAAGCGCGCGAGATTGTAATGTGTGGACAGTTCACCGAGGAGTTGGCTGGCGAGAAATATGAAAAAGAAGAGCAGGACATAGTAGACCACCACCCGGCTGGGCTGTTGCGCCGCTTTGCCGGGATTTGTCGCTTCGTTCATCTCCTCCTCCGTCTCAAATGCGCTCGTTTCGTGCTTTTGAAAAATACGACGCGAAGCTAACCAATTTGCAGGGAAGATGCAACTGGTTCTATACTCGTGACGGTTGCATTTGTCGCGCCGCACTCAAGGCTCCGCAAGCCCACCTTGCAATATGAACTTTGCGCTGCGCAACACGAACGCTGGAAATCAGCACTCGACGAATACCTCCGCAAGGTTACGAGTGTGCGGCTTCTTGCTTTTTCTGCTGCTCTTGGGGGAGATTCTTGCGCTTCCCATTCAGGGAAACGGCCGAGGGCTGAAGCACGGGGGCGCTAGTGACGGTTTCATCACCAACATCATCTTTTTCTGCGTGTTCACCGGCTTCATTGCGCCGTAAAAAGATCGAAGCCACGATAGAAATGGTGAGAATGGCGCCGATCACAAGGAGCGAAACGTAGGTGGGGATTTTGTAGATTTCCACGATTAACATCTTTACTGCCACGAAGAACAAGATGGAAATGATGCCCGGCTTGAGGTAATGAAAATGTCGCGCCATTCCCGCCAGTAAAAAGTACAAAGCGCGCAGGCCCATAATGGCAAAGATATTGGAAGTGTATACGAGGAAGGGATCATGCGTAATCGCAAAGATGGCGGGAATGGAATCGAGCGCAAAAATCAAATCCGAGCTTTCCACGACGACCACGACCAGCAGCAATGGTGTCGCAAATAATTTTCCAGCGTGATCGCGAACAAAAAAGTGATCGCCATTGTATTTCGTGCTCACCGGCATCAAACGTCGGAACAGCCGTAATAAGAGATTGTCTTCCGGATTGAAGCTGTCGTTGTCTAAAAATACCATCTTGGCAACCGTCAACAGCAGGATTCCGCCGAAAACATAGGTCATCCAATGAAAACGCTCGATCAAAACCGCGCCCGTGCCGATCAGTAGGCCGCGCATAATCAGAGCACCAAGTATGCCCCATTTTAAGACGCGCGGTTGTTGCGCAGGACTCACTTTGAAGTAGCTGAAGATGATGATGAACACAAAAATATTGTCAACACTCAGCGATTTTTCAATCAAGTATCCGGTCAAAAATTCGCCAGCCATTTCGATGCCGAGCGTTTGTTGAATCGCAAAGTTGAAGACCAGTGCGGAGCAGATCCACACCGCCGACCAAATCGCCGCTTCCTTAAGCGAGAGCGCATGCGATCTACGATTGAGCACACCTAAATCCAAAAGGAGCATTGCCACAATGAACAACCCAAAGGCGCTCCACAGAATCATTTCAGCATGAGAGATTTCCATGGTGAATTTTCAAAAAATGAGTGCGTTGCCGTGTTTGCTGCAAAACCAAGTTGTTTGTCCACCTCAGCCTAATCCCCAAATACGAATGCCATGATCATGCCAAGCCCATGTGCGCGGAACCCAGAAATATGTACATGCAATTACTTCAATTCCAGAATCGTTGTGCACACTTCGCCGCTTCCAAGCCGGTGAAATCGCGCACCATGCCCCACCATTTCACGCAAATAAAAAAGGCTTTCGCTTTCCGAATTGCATCGTGGCGGTAAAATCTACAACTCGGCAAGAGAAGCCTTGGGATATTTTGAGGCGAGATAATCTAAAACATAATCCGAAATAAGCAATCGGATTATTGCCGTGTGTAAAACCGCGTAACTTCTTGCCGGCATTCCATTGCAGCGCGTTGTTGCGCTTTGAGCACGCAATCGTTATCTTCGCACGGGTTGTGAATCCACTGCAATCACATTGTGCAATCCTCATCATTCTCAAAATCTCCTCAACTATGGCCACTCCGCAGCCCCGGCTCAAGGCCACTCTCCTGCTCGTCGATGACGAGCCGCATTTGCGCGCCGTCATGCGCGCAACCCTCGACGATTCTCTTTATGACTTTCTCGAAGCCGGCGACGGGAAAACCGCGATCAAAATTCTGCAAAGCGAGCCGATCGACCTCGTGCTGCTCGATCTCAATATTCCACGCCTCAACGGCATGGAGGTGTTGAAATGGAGCCTTGCCGCATTGCCGGATTTGCCGGTGATCATCGTCAGCGGCACTGGTACGATTGCGAAAGCTGTGGAAGCCACCAAGCTCGGCGCGTTCGATTATCTCGAAAAAGATTTCAAAGCCGAGCGCTTGCAGCTCGCAGTGCGCAATGCGCTGGAGAAGCACCGGCTGAAACAACAACGTGATCGTCTGCTCGCCGAAAGCCGCGAGCGTTTTGCGATCATTGGCGAAGATGCCGTGATGCGCAAAGTCGCGGACTTTATTCAACACGCGGGCAGAGTCGACAGCAAAGTGCTCATCTGCGGCGAAAGCGGCACGGGCAAAGAATTGGTTGCGCATGCGATTCATCTCGCGAGCAACCGCGCGGATTATCCCTTCGTACCGGTCAATTGCTCCGCCATTCCCGAAACGCTCATCGAGAGCACCCTCTTTGGCACAACCAAAGGCGCATTCACCGGCGCGACCGATTCGCCCGGCAAACTCCGGCAAACCGAGGGCGGCACTTTGTTTCTCGACGAAATCGGCGACATGAGTTTGATGATGCAGGCGAAAATGCTGCGCGTGCTCGAAGACGGCGTGATTGAGCCGGTGGGCGGCGCGAAGGCGTTTCCCGTGGACGTGCGCGTCATTTCTGCCACCTGCAAAAACCTGCAAGAGGAAGTCAGCGAGGGCAACTTCCGCCTCGATCTTTTCTATCGCATCAACGTGCTCACGATTACGCTGCCGCCGTTGCGCGCGCGCAAAAGCGATTTACGTCCACTCTCTGAATTTCTGCTGCAAAAGATTTGCGCCACGCACGGTTTGCCGCCGTTATCGCTTTCGCCCGAGGTGTGGCCGCTTTTGGAAAAATACGAATGGCCCGGTAACGTGCGCGAGCTGCAGAACGTACTCGAACGCGCCGCGGTCTTTGCCGCGAGCGGAGCTATTACTGTGGAGCAGCTTGCTGCGGCGATGTCAGCCTCACCCTCGCATGCTTCTAAACCGCACACGCAAACCCTGCACGAGGCCCGCGCGCAATTCGAGCGCGATTTCATTTTGCAAAAACTCATTGCGCACGAGTGGAAGATTCAAGAGGCTGCCAACGAGTTGGGCATTCAGCGGAGCCACTTGTGGAAGAAGATGAAGCAGTATGAGATTAAGAGTTGAGGGCACCCCAAAAAGCAAACGCGCTCACGCAGAGACGCGAAGCCGCAAAGGCACGCAAAGAAAAGCGAAAGGAAAAAGCTTTGCGGGTTCTTTGCGTCTCTGCGCCTTTGCGTGCGCTTTTTCTTTGAGCGAGAAAAAATCATTTCGAGGATAAAAACCGGCAATGATTTCGCTCCTTGTGATTCACCGTCGGAGAAGAGTTAAGCCGTGACCGCAAACTGATCCGAAACCGTGACGTTCACGCGATAACCGAGACGCACGAGAAAATCTTCGCAATCGCTCCAACTCAACCCGAATGCTTTCACGTCCGCCAATCCCAAGCGGCCGACAATATCGCGCAGGGTGTTGAAATCGCGCTCGTCGAAATCCGCTTCCATCATCGCCCACTCCGCCCAATGCACCATATCCGCCAAGCTGAGACGGTGATGAAGAAATTCAATCAGTTTTTCGGCGACGTCATTGCGCGTTATTTTCATGTTCAGTCTCCCGTGAGTTTAATGTGTCCTTTGTCCGTCGGATACTTTTCGTGAAGCTCGACCAATCGACCAAGATGATCGTAAATCTCTTGATGAAATTTTATTGTTCGCTCGTCCGCATCCACTTCCTTGACGTAACGCGCGCTCCACCCATAATGCCCCGCGATCTCATGGAGATAGCGCCGACTTCCGTCGGGCAGCTCTTCCCACGTTTCGAATTTGCGCTCGTTCTCGGCGCGCTTGCGTTCGTCTCGCATGAGGTCGTCCGGTTGCTCTTCACCCTTTCAATTTGAGTTAGCCCAATCCATGATGCCGACCAATTTTAACTATTTGCTTGCTCTATGTCAAACAATCATTTTACCGTCGCTTCATCTTGATATGATTTAGAAAACGGCTTGACTTCCGCTCAGAGCCTGCTATTTTAGCCGCCACAATCAACGCGCGGATTGCACCTCCCTTGCTTTTCAAGCATACTCCTATGCCGCCGCTCATTCGACCAAAATTGCTCGCTGTGCTGGCTTTTGCCCTCCTTATGGGTTGCTCCCACGATGAGTTCAAACCCGAAGAGTTGCCTATGCGTTTGGAGACCGTGCAGGAATTGCCTGGGTACGCTTATGCAAGTGACCTCGACGGCAATGGCAGCGATGAAATTATTTGGATCCAAAACTCGCTCGATCGCTACGGTGCCGGCCGTCATTTGGGATACGTTCGCATTGATGAGTTGGATGGCAAAGTCATCGAGCAAGTGAATTATCCCGGACTGATCGTAGCCCATTCTCTGCATTTTCTTGATTATGATCACGACGGTAAGAAAGAGATTCTCGTCCCATATCTCGTTCACGATTCCTTGTTCGTCAGTTTTGTGAACGCTTCGGGCCGCAAACTTTTCACTTTTTTTCTAATGGACGGACAGCCGCGCAAAGAAGAAGGAGGCGACATCGCGTGGGACCCCAACATATTTCACGTTTGCGTCACAGACATAAACGGCGACAACAACGAGGATTTGGTAACGCTAGTGGCGACGGGATATGCCCGCATGCCTCGCGGAGTATTGATTCATTCTCTGCCCGAGGGCAAACTGTTGGGCAAGGCCATTGTGGGCGCCGCGTTTCATTATGGCAACGGCTATTTTGATGATTTGAACGGCGATGGCGCGCTTGATTTCATCGCCGCCACCTTTGCTTCGAACAACGGCGCGGTTGCCGGGGGCTTCGATGATCGACATGCCTATCTCATCAATTTCAGCCTGTCACCTGCGCCGCGTGTTGCTTGGTCGAAAACCATAGCAGAGCTTTGGAATCGCGCCATGCTTCATTACCTGGATTTCAACGGCGACGGCAAAAAGGAACTATTGTGTTTCAGCACGGGAGGCCCACCTACTCAAAAAGCACAACTGGAGTTGATCGAGCCTGGCACCTGGCAAACCAAGCGGCAGCGCGTCTTCAATGAGCCGTTCAACCAGGTTACAGTGCTCGATCTTGATCGGGATTCAAGGCCGGAGATCGTGGTGACCAGCGCAGCAAATGAATTTTGGGTGCTCGATGATAAACTTGACATCAAAACACGGCGACCGAATCTACCCGTGGCATATATTCTTCGCGTCTTGCCCGATGTCGACGGCGATGGCATTGAAGATTTGTTCATGACGGGAGCAACGCAGAGTTTTTGGTTGACACCGGAGCTTGCGATCAAAGCTGTTGTCCCACGTTTTGATTACCTCGCTGCGGTACAAACCGGCATCGGCAAAAAACCGTATGTGCTCACAACTTATCGCGATCGCTCCAATGCCAAAGTCTCTTCACTCTTATTGCGCCAACAAGAAAACCGTTTTTATCTCTGGCATCGCTACGGCCCGACCGCACTCAAAACTCTCGGCGCAGGCTTGGTGCTCGCGCTTGCGCTCATGACTGCGGTTACTCATCGACGCAATCAACGGCAACGCGCGATTCAAACGTTCATCTCTGATACGGATAGCCGCGCCCTGCTTTTGCTCGATGGAAAGGGCAAAATCGTTTCGACCAATGCGCAATTGCGGCAGATGGTTCCGATGAATGAGAAGGAGGGCCAGAGCACTCTTTACGTGATGGCCATTGCCGTATCCGAGTTGGCGGCGTTTATCGGCCAAGCACTCGTGCCTCCGGCGCGTCGCCATGAAAGCACCTTGACATTCACCTCGCAAGGCCGGCAAATACGCGCGTGTGTTATCGTTGAGCCGATCACTATAGCGAAGGGCCGTGAATCGTATTGGCTCGTGAGTGTGGTTGACCGTTCCATTGAAGCGGAAGCGCAGCGCTCCCCAACCTGGTCGCTCATGGCCGAGCGCGTGGCACACGACCTCAAGAGTCCGCTCACCAGCATTCTGCTTACGCTGCAGCGCTTGCAAAAGGAGTATCACAGCCGCTCGCCGCAGCACGCGAGCGCTTACGATGATTACACCGCGAACATCATCGAACGCATTGAAGCCCTGCGCCGCATGACGCGAAACTTCCTCAAGCTGATCGACATTGAAAAGCTCCATCTTGTCGAAACCGAAGTGAATGGTTTCTTGCAGCGAACCGTGAACGCCATCAATCTCCCTCCCGATATTCAATGCGAGCTCAAGCCGAGTGCGGAGCCGTTCATTGTGCCCATGGATCACGAGCAAATGCACGTTGTGTTGGAAAATCTCATTGCCAATGCGATCAACGCCATGCCCGAAGGCGGCAAGATCACACTCGCAGCTTCGCTCGCGCGCAATCTGCATTTGCCTAATTCAAACGGCAACGCACGCGACTACGCCGTGCTCGAAGTGCAAGACACCGGCCTCGGCATTCCCGCATCGGCACGCGAACACATCTTCGAGCCGCATTTCACTACCTCGGAAAACGGCACGGGCCTCGGCCTCGCAATGGTGAAGAAGATCGTCGCCGCGCACGAGGGCCACATCGAGTTCGAAAGCGAGGAAGGCACGGGCACGGTGTTCAGCGTGTATTTGCCGGTGGGTGAAAAAGAAGAGATGGCAGAAAAATGAAGGGCAGAAAAATTGTGTTTGAAATTTTGTGAAGAAGATTATTTTCTGTGCGGTTTGACAGTTAATATGATCGCAGCGCTTTTCGCAAACAAGCAGGAGGATTTTGCAATGAATGATAGAATCGTCATCGATCCGGAAATTCAACACGGCAAGCCGGTGATTCGCGGAACGCGAGTGCCGGTCGCCCGCATTGTCGGCGGACTTGCAGGCGGGATGACCATCGAGGAAATTGTCCGTGAGTATGAGATTGCCGTTGATGACGTTTTTGCCGCCCTTAATTATGCTGCCGAGATCATCGCGGCCGAGCAATTCCATCCCCTGCCTCTTGCAGCGACCTAACCATGCGCTTTCTAATTGACGCTGATCTGCCTCGATCCGCAGGCGAAGTCGTGCAACGCCATGGGCACGAGGCCGTGGACGCCCGCGACATTGGTTTGGGTAGCGCAAAAGATCCCATTATCGCGCGTTATGCCCAAGCTCAAGGCTTGTGCTTGTTGAGCGGCGACTTTGATTTCGCGGACCTCCGCAATTATCCGCCGGAGCAATACGCCGGCATCGTCGTTTTGTATCTCCCACGCACCGCAACCGCCGCGTATATCAATGCGCTGCTGGAAAGCTTTTTCGAACAAGAGCATTTGCTCCCACAAGTGCCCGGCAAACTGGCGATTGTAGAGGCTGGGCGTATTCGATTGCGAGAAACACGATAACTCGATTCATGAAAAGATGAACGCATGCATGCCCTTATGTAACAAAACGCCTTCAACGCTGCCTCCGCCTCCGCAGAGTTGACCCAAAAAATCCTCGCCGCCTATCCCCAAGCGGAAATTCGCCCGCGCGTGTTGCCGGTCGCCGACGAAGACGTGAGCATGGAAATCTTTCTGCCGCTGCCCATGAATGAAATCTATCGTGTGCGCGAACGCATCTACGATTGGATTTTGGAATTGCAAGCACGCCACGGCGTTTTGATTTTAGCCTCGGCGTTGCCGCGTTAAAGATTCCCTTAGGTGAGGTCTCTGTCTTGCTCCCATCAAACTCCTATGGCACCGCCCACTCGCCAACACCTACTCCTCCCGCTCGCGCTGCTCTTCTTTCTGTGTGCGTGCTCCTCCTCTCCGAGCCTCGCTCCCGAAAAGCTGCCGTACAAATTTGAAGAAGTCACGGCTTATACCTTTGCTTCGGACGCGCGCTTGCAAGACCTCGACAACGACGGCCGCTACGAAATCATTCAGCGCGCCAACCCTCCTCCGGTGCACTGGCAAACGAGCATCGGCAGCATTCAAATTCGATCCCATGAAAATCAAGTCATCGAGCAGGTAAACTTTCGCGGCTTCGTCGGAGACATTCGCTTTTTGGATTATGACAACGACGGCAAGCTCGAAATCGTCGCGCTCTTTCTGCGGAACGATTCGCTCTTTGCGAGCTTGATCGATCACCGCGGCCGCAAGCTTGGATCGTTTTTGCTGGCAACCGGCAAGCCTCGTGTTGAGCCGGAGGGCGTCATGCCGTGGGAGCCTTCGCTCACCGGCCTTTACACAGCGGACGTTGATCGCGACGGCAACGCGGAATTGATCACGGTCATTTGCACTTCGCTCGCGCGCGCGCCGCGCGGCGTGCTCATTCATTCTCTACCCGAAGGCCGCTTGCTTGGGCAATATCTCGTGGGCGCGGCACCGCAAAAAAACTTTTTGGGCGATTTCGATGCTGACGGCGAATATGAATTGGTTGCGGGAACGGGCGCGTTCAACAACGGTGCTTCGGCGAACGGTTATGATGACGCGCATTCCTATCTCCTCGTGTTCAAGCTCACGTTGCCGCCGCAGATCATTTGGTCCGAAGCGCTGGGGCGAGAATGGACCGGCGTGGAATTATACGCTGCTGATTTTGACGCGAACGACCGGCAAGAAATTCTTTTGCTCAAGAAAACCGAATCTTCCTCGGCGGAAACTTCGCGGCTCGAAATTTTGGAGCCGGGCACGTGGCGCACTTCGCGGCAGATTGCGTTCAACGAGCCGTTGCGCAACCTCGCGCTCGTGGATTTGAACCGCGATGGCAAACCCGAAATTTTGGCGTTGCGCCCTCCCAATGAAATTTTGGTATTGGATCAACAGCTCGCCGTGCGCGCGCGTCATCACTTTGCCGCGCCCTTCTTTGCGCTCGCGGCCATACCCGACGCCGACGGCAATGGCATGCCGGAGATCGTCGCTCGCTGCGCGACCGGCTTCATGCTGTTGGATTCTGATTTTAAAGTGAAAGCGCTTTCGCGGGAGGATAGTTTTGTTTCGTTGATGCCGAGCGGCATCGGTGCGCCGCCGCATTTTATGGTCGAGCGCGCCGGCAAGATGTTCGCTCTGCGTTTGGTCAAAAATGATTTTTATCTGCTCAACCGTTACGGGCCGATTGCGTTGTGGCTTGCGGGCAGCGCGCTCGCATTGGGTTTGATGATCGGCTTCGTTGCCATGCGGCGACGCGCTCTCGTCACGCAAAGCGTCGAAGAAACTCTCTTCGCTTCTGAAACGCTCGGTTTGGCTATGATCAACGCGGAAGGCCGCCTCGTGCGGCACAATCAACGTTTTCTCGCCTTCCTCGAATCGCCGCCAACAACGTTGCTCGGCCTTCATTTCTCGCAGGCCTTCGCGGAGCAAGCGCTGCGCGATTTTATCGCGCGCTGCACGAAATCGCAACCGGCTCTGCGCCATACGTTTAGTTTGCCGGCAAAACCCTCCGTACATGTGATCATCGATCCGATTTTCATCAAAGGCCGCTCGCGCCCTCATTGGCTGATGCAATTTTTGGATAACACCGACACGCAAGCTTTTCATCAGACGCAAACATGGAGCTTGATGGCCGAGCGCGTGGCGCACGATCTCAAAAGCCCGCTCACCAGCATTCTGCTCACGCTGCAGCGTTTGCAAAAGGAGTATCACAGCCGCTCGCCGCAGCACGCGAACGCTTACGATGATTACACCGCGAACATCATCGAGCGCATCGATGCCCTGCGCCGTTTGACGCGCAACTTTCTCAAGCTCATCGATATTGAAGACCTCCATCTCGCCGAAACCGAAGTGAATGGTTTCTTGCAGCAAGTCGCGAGTGGGCTCAATCTCCCTCCCGATATTCAATGCGAGCTCAAGCCGAGTGCGGAGCCGTTCATTGTGCCCATGGATCACGAGCAAATGCACGTTGTGTTGGAAAATCTCATTGCCAATGCGATCAACGCCATGCCCGAAGGCGGCAAGATCACACTCGCAGCTTCGCTCGCGCGCAATCTGCATTTGCCTAATTCAAACGGCAACGCACGCGACTACGCCGTGCTCGAAGTGCAAGACACCGGCCTCGGCATTCCCGCATCGGCACGCGAACACATCTTCGAGCCGTATTTCACCACCTCGGAAAACGGCACGGGCCTCGGACTCGCAATGGTGAAAAAAATCGTCGCCGCACACGAGGGCCACGTCGAGTTCGAAAGCGAGGCAGGCACGGGCACGGTATTCAGCGTGTATTTGCCGGTGGAGTGAAAAAGCGCAGGCAGAAAAATTGTGTTTGCGCTTTGCTCCGCATCCTCTTCTCACATGAATCTGCTTCGGGTTTGAATTTGTAACGCTCATTTTCGGATTGTCATCCTGGAAAGAACTTCCCCGGTGCTCGGCGCGATTCCCAGCGCGAGGGAAGATCCTTCACAAAATGACAACTCAAGGGGGAGTTACCCAGCGCCCTGCAACAAGTATCGTTCAACCCTTTTGGGGAAATCTTTTCTTCTCACTTCACTCTCCCGTCCTTGCTCTCCGCGTTGCAAAAAGCTGACAACGAAGTTTCCAAAAGCAAACTCGCTTGCCGAAGGCGTGCACGCTCATAGCATAAAGCTTTGCGCCAATGAATTGATTTTCCTGCTTGTCGTTTGCGATTTTTTATGAAAAGAGCGGCGGCATACGGTTTGTCTTCATGGTTGCGCGAGGGCATAATATCAATTCAACAACAAGCACTGCTTCACGTACCAATCTCAAAGGAGGACCACATGTGTCGCGCAAAGCTGCTTCTCTCTTTGCTTGTTCCCGTGCTTTTGATCAACGCCGCCTCTGCCTTTGCCTGGGACGGCAAGCGCAAAGGTTTTGTTTTGGGCGCCGGCGCGGGCGGCGGATTGGCTTCTTATAAGTTTTATTACACTTCTTCCGGCTTCCGCTCGAACGAGACGACGGAAAACGAGCGCGAAAGCAAATTCGCACTCATGACGGATTTCAAGATCGGCTATGCGCCGAGCAATCAGGTCGCGATCTTCTGGATGAGCAAAGTGGCGTGGTTCGGCTACTCATTTGAATATCGCGACGAATTCATCAACCTCAGCGAAAGCTACACCATCACCAACGGCATCGGCGGCGTGGCGGTGGCTTACTATTTCAATCCCGAAGGCCCTTCGCCGTATTTGACTGGCGGCTTGGGTTTCTCCACTTGGGATGCGCCGTTTGAAGAAGATTCCGACGGGATTTCAGGATCCGGCTTCGCGCTCGGCGCGGGTTATGAGTTCTCCAAACACTGGAGCCTCGAAGGCAATCTCACTTGGGGCAGTCCGAACGAGGAGGATCAAGGCGACGAACTTGGCGTGAAGACGCTGGCGGTGCGGGTGACGGTGAATGTGTTGGGGTATTGAGACGGAAAAGTTTGCGTTGAAACATAACCGTTCACGTTTTCATGTCAAGGAGTAAAACATGTCGAAAGTATCATTCCAAAACCTCTGCGCCGTTTTCATGGCAATCGCATTCACCTCGTTTGTGATCGGCTCGCCTTCGGAGGCGCAGGCGCAATCGCAGGAGAAGATCGAGAAAGCAAATTCGATCAGCAACTGGCTGATAGTCGGCGCCCTCGTAATTACTGCCGTCGCCATCATCGTCACGGTTTCGAAAGGCGATAAAAAAGACAAAGAAAAGGAGGGCGAGAAAAACGATGCCGAAGCGCAGGAGCTGCGGCGATATTCGGAGGCGCAGGTGCAGCTTGAAACATCTTCATCAGGCAGAGAGGCTTTTGCCTCGAGTGAATACGAAGCTGGCGAGGCGATATGGAAACCGAATCACGGGTCGGTCTCGCCCGTGCAGAATGCTTTTTTGCAGGATCGTGGGTGTTTGTTGTTTGCACATGAGATGAAATAGAAGATTGCATCATCGGCGCCGAGGTATGGTGCTCGTGTAAAAACTTCAAGGAGAAGCACTCATGAACAACACTTTTTTACTTTCACCATGCGGGCGCCTGTTTCGCTTCCTGCCGCTTTGTTTCTGCGCGGCTTTTATGGCGACCTCTGCATGGGCCTCCCCCGCCGACACTCTTTGGTCCGAAAACTTCGAAGGCGATTGGACGCGAGACTGGTCCGTCGATGCCGGAACGTGGGATGCGGGAATTCCGACGAGCGGGTCGAATAAAGCTTTTCGAGGACAAAAATGCGCGGCCACGGTGTTGGCGGGCAACTATGCTGCTAATGTCAAAAGCCATTTGATTCGTCAGACCTCGTTTGTCGTGCCGCCGGCATCGGAAAGTCCGCGTTTGCGATTTTGGCATTGGTTCAGCATCGGCGCGTATGATACTGCACGTGTGCAGATCAAGCGGACCACTGAAACGCAATGGCGAACTGTATGGGATTTTTATATCAACACCGGCAGTGGCGTGTGGACCAATCCCTCATTGGATTTGTCGAGTTATGCCGGCGCCACCGTTCAAATCGCTTTTTACTTCGCCTCGGAAGGTGATGGCTATGTCAGCTCGGGATGGTATGTAGATGAAGTCAGCGTGATTTCCGGCAGCAAAACTTTCAACAACCCCGAAGCATGGGACGCGGGCTTGAGCGATTGGCACGTTGACAAAGGCTTTTGGGAAGTGGGCAAGGCGCAATACGGCCCCGCTTTTTTGCCGAGTAGTTGTGCTGCTACTGTTTTGGGTGGTAACTACCACGCCAATGGTGATGCGCGGTTGATCAGCCCCACGATCATCATTCCTCCGGCGGAGAAAAACCCGCGCTTGCGCTTCTGGCATTGGTATCGTTTGGGTGCGTATGACGTTGGCCGCGTTCAAATCAAAGTCGGCAATCAACCCTGGCAGACAATTTCGGAAGAATACATCAACACCAGCGGAGAAGTGTGGACACATCCTTCCTTGAACTTGTCGGCTTTTGCCGGCAAGAAAGCGCAGTTCGCCTTCTATTTCACTTCCGCCGGTGACGGCTATGTGAGCGCGGGTTGGTATGTCGATGTCGTTGAAATCGTAACCGGCTCCGAAGTTTTCAACAATCCCGAGAAATGGAACGCCGGCTTGGGCGATTGGTATGTTGACAAGGGAACATGGGAAGTGGGAACAAAGCCGCGAGGCATCGGGCCGGATACCTGCTTCTCGCCTCCGAACTGCGCCGGAACCGCGATGAATGGGAAAAACTATCAAGCGAATACCGACACCAGGTTGACCAGTCCATACTTTATCGTGCCGGATGCCGGCAAGAATCCCAATCTGAGATTCGCGCACTGGTATAGCTTCGGCGCATACGACAGCGGCTTTGTTGAAATCAAAATTGAAAACGGCAATTGGCGACGCCTTCTCGGACCTTACATTAACACCAGCAGCAACGTGTGGAGCGTGCCTTTCGCGGATTTGATTCCGTATGCCGGTAAGAGCGCGCAACTAGCTTTTCATTTTATTTCTGTCGGCGATGGCTACGTCAGTTCTGGTTGGTTCGTTGACGATATTCAAATCAACGGCATGCCCTTGGACTTTTTGGCCGTCAATCCAACGAGTTTGTGCTTTGACAATGTTCCCATTGGCCAAAGCTTGACTCAGACATTGACGATTTTCAACTCAAGTTCGAACTTGTTGCGTGTAAACCAAATCAACCTTACCGGTACGGACGCCGCGAGCTTTCAGACGAACACAACGTCGTTTCAATTAGCGCCACGCGCCAGTTTGCAACGAACCGTCGTCTTTTCTCCCCAGCGCATCGGCAGTTTTGAAGCCCGACTTGAAATCACCGGCGATGCCGGCGCTCAGATTGTGCCTTTATTCGGAAACTGCGTTGTCACGACCGGCGTTGCGAATAGGAGCGAATCAGTTGGAAGCTTTATGCTCTATCCCAATTTCCCCAACCCCTTCAACCCCTCCACCACCATCGCGTTCGATCTGCCGCGGGCGAGCGAAGTGACGCTCAAAATTTTCGATCTCGTGGGGCACGAGGTGGCGACGTTGGCGCAGCAAAAGATGCAGGCCGGGAGATACAGTTTCAAGTGGGACGCGAACGGTTTGCCGGGCGGGGTGTATTTCTATCGCTTGCAAACCGAAGCCTTCACGCAGACGCGCAAGCTTTTGCTGCTGCGATAAATACGAGCATGCGAAAACAAAAACTCCCTGAGCGCGCCGACGCCAATGCGCCTCAGGGAGTTTGGGGGATTCATTACTTTGTCGTCGCGGAGTTCTACCCAGCGCTTAAAAAGATCCCTTCGGGATGACAGTTGAGAGGAGAACGGAGAAAACGCTAATACGCTTTCTCACTCCACAACGCCATCACTCCATCTTCACTGCACGCACCCGCATTGCAACTCGCCAAAACCGATCGTGCTTCCCTTCCAAACAAATGCTTCGCTCGTCTTCGCATGCTCCCAAAAGAACGGCAACCGCGCGCGGGAATGATTGCCGATCTCGTTCAAAGTTTCCGCGTCGTACATGCGGCCGTTCTTCATCACCATATTAACGAACTCGGTGTTCTGCACGTTGTCCAGCGGATTTTTATCGAGCACGATCAAATCCGCGAGCTTGCCGGTTTCGAGCGAGCCGATTTCTTTTTCCATGCCGAGATAGGTTGCGCCGTTCAACGTTGCGGCGCGCAATGCTTCCATGTTCGTCATGCCGCCTTGCGCGAACATCCACAATTCCCAATGCGCGCCGAGGCCTTGCAACTGGCCGTGCGCACCGAGATTGATTTTCACGCCCGCGTCGCTCAAGGCTTTCGCCGTCTTCGCGATTTCAATGTGGCCGAAATCGTCCTCGGGAATCATCATGCGGCGGCGCGCGCGCGCATCAATAAACGCACGCGGCGTGAAATTGAGCAGCCGCGACTTCTCCCACACGTTCGTTTTTTGATACCAATAATTTTCGCCCCAAATGCCGCCGTACGCCACGACCAACGTCGGCGTGTAAAAAACTTCGCTACCTCCCCACAACGAGCGCACGTCTTTATACACCGGCGCAATCGGAATCGCATGCTCGATGCCGGTGTGGCCGTCAATGACCATCGAGAGATTGTGCCAGAAGGTTGAGCCGCCCTCGGGCACCACGAGCATGTTCAACTCGCGCGCGGCTTGCAAAACTTGCTGACGTTGATTGCGTCGCGGTTGATTGTAACTCTTCACGGAAAACGCGCCCACGGCGTGCATGCGCCGCAAATGCGAGCGCGCATCATCGAGATTGTTAATCACAGCTTTGAAGTCGCCGTCCGCGCCGTAAAGAATCGTGCCCGTGGAAAACACGCGTGGGCCAACCATCTTGCCCGCGGCAACCATCTCTGCCATATTGAAAACCGTTTCGGTATTTGCGGAGGGATCGTGCATCGTGGTCACGCCATACGCGAGATTCGCAAAATACGCCCAGCTTTGTTGCGGCAGCAATCCGCTGATGAAATGATTCGCATGCGCATGCACGTCGATGAGACCGGGCAGAATCGTTTTGCCATTGAGGTCAATACGCTTCGCGTCATTGGGGACGGTAACTTCATTGGCTTTGCCAATGGCACCGATACGATTGCCCTCGACAATGATCGTTCCATTCTCAATCACTTCCTCGCCGCGCATCGTGATAATGCGCGCACCGACCAATGCGAGTTTGCCGCACGGCATGTCGCTCTGCAATTTCAAACCGATTTGCACGCCGACGGTATCGGGACCGGCGATGCTATCCGGCGCGCCGGTGACGAATTTAAAGCTCGTGCGCAGCTCGCGCGTGAAATATTCCGGGCCAATGAGCCAATGCAGACTCTTGCTGTCCGATGACCAATGCAAGTAATCGCCGGCATCGCGCGTCACGCGCTTCACGGGAATCGCCTTCGTTGAGTTGTTCAAATCAATCGCCGCGCCGGTTTTGGGGAAGGGCGCAATGTACGCGTTGAACAACTCCGTGAACGCCACCCACTCTTCATCGGGACTGAGCGCGATTTGATTGACATACTTCAAATTGAAATGCGTGCGCTCTTCCCCTCCGTCGAGACGCACGCTTTTATATTTTTTATCCAAGCCGCCGCCGGTTTGATAAAACACGCGCTCGCCCGTGCGATTGAAGCGCGGGCTGTAGCCGTCTTCTTGGATGAAATGCTCTTCGCCGCCTTCGGATGGCATCCAATACAAACCGGGTTCGATGCCGTGCGCAAAGCCGAGCATGCTGTTGCCGTCTTGACGTTGATACACGAGCTTCTTTCCATCAACCGAAAAAGAGGGCGTGAGGTAATACCCTTTGCGTCGCGTGAGCTTGACTGGTTTGCTGCGTCCATCCGCGCGAATTTTATAAAGCGCGCCGAGCGCCGTGTCGCTCCACGTTGCGTAAGCGATCCACATGCCGTCATGACTGAACGCGGGAAAAAATTCGAAGTGCGCGTCATTCGTCACACGTTGCGGTTTGCCATTGGGCAGTTGCTTTTTCCACAATGAACCCGCGCCATGAAATACGAGCCACTTGCCGTCCGGCGAAGTCGCCGCATCGCGAATCATCTTCACCGTGAATGAATAGGCAAAGACTTGCTGCGGCGAACGCACGGCGGCCGTGAGCGTGTGCTTCGCATTTACCGTGAACGGAATCTGCGCGGCCTGTTTGCTCGCCACGTCGATGCTCCAAATTTTTCCTTGCGCCCAAATGATGATGCGCTTGTTGTCCGGCGTCCACGCATAGTTGGGATACACGCCGAAGAGCGCCCACGTTTCCTGTTGATCTTTATTGAGCTTGTCATAGATCGGCCATTCTTCGCCGGTCGCGAACTCATGAATGTAGAGCACGCTCTTCAAACGCACGCGGCGCACGAACGCGAGATATTTTCCGTCGCGCGAAGCTTGCGGCCGCACTGCGCCGCCCGGTCCGGCAATGAAATTTTCCAGCTTGCCTTTCTCGCGATCTAGCCGTCGAATGACGTAAATTTGCCCGTTCGGATCTTTGTTGTATTGAAACGTGCTGCCGCCGCTCATGTCTTCGCTGAAGTACACGTAACGGCCGTCCGGCGAAACGCACGGCTCGCCCGCGTCCTGTTGATCATTCTTGCGCTTCGTGAGCTGCAAACCTTCGCCGCCAGAAATGTGATACAGCCACATCTCACCCGCGCCGAGCGAGCGCGTGCTGGTGAAATGCTTGCGCGCGATGAGATAGTTGCCCTCCGGCGTCCACACGGCATTGTTGAGCAAACGAAAATCTTCGTTGGTGATTTGCTTCGCGTTCGAGCCGTCGCGCTGCATCACCCAAATGTTGTCACCGCCCGCACGGTCGCTCGTGAAGCTGATCTGTTTGCCGTCGGGAGAATAACGCGGCTGCACTTCGAACGCGGGTCCGCCGGAGAGCAGCTTCGCCGCGCCGCCGGCGAGGGGCATGCTATAAATATCGCCGAGCAGATCGAACACAATCTCCGCGCCGTCGGGACTGACATCGAGATTCATCCACGTGCCTTCATCAGTCGTGAATGCAATCTCCTTCACCGGGCCGTGCGCCGCGGTCACGTCCCATTCTTTTTTCTTTTCGGATTTGGCTTTGGAAGAATCAGGTTGGGTCGTTGCGCTGGTCTGCGCAAAGGAAAGTTGAGCTAGTAGCAGGAAGGTTAAAACCAACGGAATGAATCTTGGCGTGGACATGCACTCTCCTCACTCAGGGTTAACCACGGAATTACGTCATCTGACTGACGCCGTTTAAGATAACACAATCCGCGAAGGTTGCAAGAGGAGCTAAATCAACTCTCCCCGCATGACCGTCACCGCTTGCCCGGCGATATAAACACGCGGCCCGCCCAAACGCACGCGCACAATGCCGCCGCGCTCCGAAGCTTGATAACCAATCATTTCATTCTTGTGCACTCGTGCGCTCCAGTACGGCCCCAAACAACAATGCGCCGAGCCGGTGACGGGGTCTTCATTGATACCCGAAGCCGGCGCGAAGAAGCGCGAAATGAAATCGTATTCAGAAGAATCGGAAGGAGCAGTGACGATAATGCCGCGCGCCGAAATCTTCCCGAGCGTGCTGAAATCCGGCTGCATCTGGCGCACAATTTCTGCGGCGTCCACTTCGACGAGGTAATCGAAGCGATTCTTGCCAACGTAGCGCGGTGTCACGCCCAAGGCCTCACACAAACCCGTGGGTGCACGCGCCGGCGTTTCCGCCTCAGCCGGAAAATTCAACTCGATCCATTCACCTCTTTTCGCGGCAGTGAGCTCGCCGCTGCGCGTGAGGAAGCGCGCAGTTTGCGCCGTCTCGAGACGGCCGTCTTCCCACAACACGTGCGCGCTCGCCAACGTGGCGTGGCCGCAAAGCTCGACCTCCACTTTGGGTGTGAACCAGCGCAAGTGAAAGCCATCTTCTTGTGGATAAAGAAAAGCGGTTTCGGAGAGATTCATTTCCTGCGCGACGGCTTGCATCCATTGTTCTTCGCGCGGCGCGGACAACACGCATACCGCAGCCGGGTTGCCGCGAAACGGCTGTGCGCTAAAGGCATCGACTTGAATGATGGGTTGTGACATGGGCAAGCACCTCTTTTCTCAGAGATCGATGAAGGCAGAAAATGCCAGTTTGGAGATCGTCACTAGTAGTCTTGCCAGAAATCGTTTTGTGTGTTCATTGATGGAATAGTCGCGGCCGGATTTCAATTGCGCCGCAACAACTCGGCTTTGCGCGTGAAGCGTTCGGCCAGCTCGTCACTGGCAATGCTGCTCGCAAGTTTTGCCGCCCAGCGATTGGCCGCGGCATCCTGCAAAACGCCGAGGCTATCCGCCCACGCCAGCGTGGCGTGGCACCGCTCACGGTCGCGCCTTTGCAAATAAGCATCGGCGAGCAGGCAAAACACGGTGGCATAGTTCGCCACCAAACTGCGCGATGCGCCATCGCTAGACTCCGCGCAATAAACATAGGAGTAGCGTTTGCGCACATTTGTCCAGGTGGAATCAGCTTGAATGGCCGGGCTCTTTTGGGAATGCAGCCGCCACGCCAAACCTTCCATCGTCAAAAAATCTTCCAGGCCAAGTTTGTTTTCCGGCGCGAGTGTGACTGCGAAATACACCGGGCGCTGCCACGCGTTCCACGTCAGCAAATCCAACAACACCACGTCCTGCACGCGCAAATGTTTGTAGCCCGGCGCCGGCGGCAAAATCCAACGCAGGCCTGCGATTTCGGCCTTCGCGGGCTTGGGCCAGTAGCGCTCCTGCAAACGCTCGCGCAGATAGTCATCATCATAGCGGATGCCCAGCTTAGGCTCGTGCTCGCGCAACGTGCGCACATACCACGTGAAATTC
Organism: bacterium; assembly: GCA_037444905.1. GTDB lineage: Bacteria > Zhuqueibacterota > Zhuqueibacteria > Zhuqueibacterales > Zhuqueibacteraceae > JABWAN01. The sequence goes on from JBBILN010000035.1 coordinate 44,576, forward strand.
AACAATCCGAGATTGACGACGCTCACATCGCGGCGCACGCCTTCGCTCATTTGCAAATACCACAGCGGATACGTGTCTTCCTCGCCATTTGTAATCAGAATGCCGTTCTGCGCCACGGTCATCAGCAAGTTTTGATTGAACTCGACGAGCGCTTGCGACATGCCGCCTTTCCGTTTCAGCTCGCGCCAATGCTGCGCGGCTTGCTCGTTGCGGCCCTGCAGCATGTGCGCCAATGCGAGTTTCTCATGCGGTTTGGCATACGCCGGATCGCGTTGAATCGCTTTTTCCAAATGCGCCCTCGCCTCATCATACTTTTCCTCGAAGACGAGCGCGTGCCCGACAAAGTAATTGGCTTCGGCATTCTCCGGCTCGAGCGTGAGCGCCCGGCGATACTCTTCCAATGCGCCCGGGTAATTCTGCTCGGCTTCCCAAAGCACATGTCCCAACCCCAGGTGTGCGCCGGCCGCTTCGGGCCGGAGCGTTTGCGCGCGTGCATACGCCTTGCGCGCCTTGTCGTATTTTGCGCTCTGTAAATTGAGATCGCCGATCGCCAAACAGGCTTCGTAATAATTCGGCGCGGCGCGCAACGCTGCTTCGAAGTCAAGCAACGCGGAATCACGCGCGCCGGCCATCCAATGCACCACGCCTTGTTGATAACGCTCCAATGCCGCAGATTGCACTGACGATTGTTGGGCCAGGCATGCCCCGGCGAGCAAGCTCGAAATAACCAAAGGTAAAATGCGCACGACAGTATTCTCCTAAAGTTTGTTCGTCCTCTTGTGAAACGCGGCGGTAAGAATATCAATTTTCCTTTCGCAGTGCAAGAGGTTTCCTCTTCCGCGTTGAGGCTTCCAACAGAAAAGTGATTTTTGTTGCGCATTCCGTTTTCGGGCGAGCGCGAAGCGGAGGCGCTCAAGGCTTTCCTTTTTGCTTTGTCGCTGCTCGTTGTTGCGTGTCTTCTCCGCTGGTTTACCGAGGGGGCTAATTCACCTAGCTGACATAAAGCGCTTCGCAGACTTCAAAAAGCAAAAGCCGCCATCTCATTGCGCAACTCTCGGAACAAGTCACCTCGCCCGAAGAGGCCGCCTAGGTAAACAAGCGAAGAGCGCACCTTGGTGAAGCAGCGACAGAACAAAGAAAACAAACCTAGGCTTTGCAAGAAACCTCAGAGCCGTGCAGAAATGGCTGCGTGATGTTCTTCGCAATGACTACGGCATGGCCTTGCGTAATGCCTCAGTTACAGGTGGAGTAGCGCAGGCATCCTGCCTGCAGACAAGATGTCTGCGCTACGTTTTTCACCAATAACTGAGGCATTACGGTCTTGCCAACTTCGCGCTTGACTTTGAAAAAATTCTTGCCCAAATACTCGAAGGTCATCAAGTGCCGGTGCAGCACGTGCTTGATGCTAGGAATGAGGCTGTGAAAAGCCAAGAGCAACAACGCATGGGAGGAGTTGTGAAAAAGACCAGTTCCGCGCTCTGCAGAGGCGCAACGACTCTGATCGAAGCTTTCGCCAAAGGCTTCGGCGAAGAGGCGGGCAAGGCAATGACCGCGGCGCATAGTTTTTGGAAACCAAATTGCTTTTGGAGCGCGTGATTTGTAAGTTTGCGATCGGAGAAAGTAAAAAAGCGCGAGTCTCGCGTCTACCCTACAACGAGTCGACATACTGGGAAAAATATGGCGCACGACGCTACAGATAGCATCCTTGAGCGCTTCAATAGTCAAATCCAAATGCGGCTTGGCGCGCATTTGAAAAGAGTGGTGCTTTTCGGCTCTAAAGCGCGCGGCGACGACACCCCCGAATCGGATTACGATTGTTTGGCGGTTTGCGATGAAATCACGCACGAGTTGCGCGACGCCATCGATGAACTGGCCGGAGATCTCCTCTTCGAGCACAACGCCGTCTTTTCGATTTTTCCGATTACGGAAGCCGCTTATCGCCACAAAGTCTTCGACCCTTTGCTTATGAACATTAGAAGAGAAGGCCGGGTTCTTTATGGATAATAAAGAGCAGTTGCAGACCCAATTGCAGGCGATGCTCCAAAAGGCGCATCGTTCACGTGCCTCAGCACGTTCGCTTATCTCATCCGCAGATTATGACTTTGCCTCTTCACGCGCTTATTACGCTTCCTTACAATGCCATCGAAGCCATGCTCTTGACCAAGCAGTTGAGTTTTTCCAAACATGCCGGCGTCATCGCCGCCTTTAATCAACATTTCATCAAGCCAGGCGTCTTCCCAAAGGAATTCAGCAAAATGCTGGAGCGATTGTTTCGCAATAGGCAGACAGGAGATTATGCTATGAGCCCTCATTCAGTGCAGAAGAGGCAAACGAAGACGTAATTGTTGCTCAAACGATCGTTGAAAGTATTGCGCGCCATCTCCGGGAAAACGGATTCTTGCAACTCAAAGACTAAGCCCCATGCCTTCTAGTTCCCCTCAATCCGAAATTCTCAAGCTGCGCGAGCAGCTCAACCATCACTCCTATCGTTACTACGTGCTCGACGATCCGGAGATCACGGACGCCGAGTATGATCGGCTCTTCCGCAAGCTGCAGGCATTGGAAGAGAAGAACCCGGAGCTGATCACGCCGGACTCGCCCACGCAAAGAGTCGGCGCCGCGCCGCTGGAAGAGTTTGAGACCGTGACGCACACGATTCCCATGGTCTCGCTCGACAATGCCTTCGATGACGGCGAGGTGCGGGACTTCGATCAACGTTTGCGTAAGCTGCTCGAGCTCGATGAAATTGAGTACACGGTCGAGCCGAAACTTGACGGCACCGCGGTGGAACTCGTGTACGAAAACGGCTTGTTCACAATCGGGTCCACGCGCGGCGACGGATACACCGGCGAGAACATCACGCAAAATTTGCGGACCATCAAATCCATTCCCCTGCGCTTGCGCAATGACAAAGCGCCGATTCCCGCGCGCCTCGAAGTGCGCGGCGAAGTGTTTTATCCCGTGGCGGCATTCAAGAAGCTGAACGAGCAACGCGTCAAAGCGGGCGAGCCGGCGTTCATCAATCCGCGCAACTCGGCTTCGGGCTCGTTGCGTCAGCTTGATCCCAAATTAACCGCAGAGCGGCCGCTCGACATGTTCGTGTATGGCCTCGGACAGGTGATCGGCTACGAATTCAAATCACAATGGGAGGCGCTGCAAACGTTCAAGCAATGGGGCTTCAAAGTGAATCCTCTGCCGAAGCTTTGTCGCGGCGTGGAAGAGGTGTTGCAGCACTATCGCCACATCGGACAACTGCGGCCGAGCTTGCCATACGAAATCGACGGCTCGGTCATCAAAGTGAATTCGTTCGAGCAGCAACGCGCCGCGGGCATGCGCACGCGCAGTCCGCGTTGGGCCGTGGCGTACAAATATGAAGCGCAACAAGAGAGCACGCAGATTCTCGACATTCAAGCGCAGGTGGGACGCACAGGCACGATCACGCCCGTGGCGATTATGCAGCCCATCAAAGTCGGCGGCGTGACCGTGAGCCGCGCGACGCTGCACAATGAAGACGAGATCGAACGCCTCGGCGTGAAGATCGGCGACTGGGTGATCATTCAACGCGCGGGCGACGTGATTCCCGAAGTCGTCAAAGTGATCGAATCGAAGCGCAATGGGAAGGAAAAGAAATTTCGTTTTCCGAAGAAGTGCCCGGTGTGCGGTGAGCCGGTGGTGCGGCTCGAGGGCGAGGTCGCGCATCGTTGCCAGAACATCGATTGCCCCGCGCAGCTCAAAGAGGGCATTCGTCATTTCGCTTCCAAGCTGGCGATGAACATCGACGGCCTCGGCGAGAAGCTGATCGAGCAAATGGTCGATAAAGAGCTTGTGAAAAGCTACGCTGATTTGTACTTTCTCAAGAAAGAAAAGCTCATTGCGCTTGAGCGCATGGCGGAAAAGTCGGCGCAGAACATTATTGCGGCGATCGACAAAAGCCGCGAAGTGACGCTTGATCGTTTCATTTATGCCTTGGGCATTCGCCACGTCGGCGAGCACATGTCGCGCGTGCTCGCGAAAGAGTTTGGTTCTTTGGAAAATTTGCAAAAGGCCGAAGCGGAGCGCTTGCAGCGAATTCACGAAGTCGGCCCGCAAGTCGCGGAGAGCGTTTCGAGCTTCTTTCAAGAGAGAAAAAATCTCGCCACAATTCAAAAGCTGCTCAAAGGCGGTGTGAAAATTCGCGAGCTTGCCAAGCCCAAAGCTGCGGATCAAAAGTTTGCGGGACAGATTTTCGTGTTCACCGGCGCGCTGGAAAAATTCACGCGTGATGAAGCCGAGCGCATGGTGGACGAGCGCGGCGGCCGCGCTTCGGGGTCGGTGAGCAAGAAAACGAACTACGTGGTCGCCGGCCCGGGCGCAGGTTCGAAACTAGATAAAGCGCGCGAACTGGGCGTGGCGGTGATTTCGGAAGAGGAGTTCTTGAAGATGGTTGAGGGATGATTGCTGCTAGATGGTGGCGAACCAGTGCTGCGAAATGTTTTTTAGAAGCATCTCTGAGGGAGAATGAAATATCTGAAGAAATCAGAACGATCGAGGAGAACACGCCCATGCCACACGTGACATCCATGGAACGTCTCGGCATTAAGAAAGGCCGGGCCGAAGGAATCGACGAGGGAATCGCCGCCATTATCGAAATCAAGTTTGGCCAGGCCGGGTTGCCGTTGAGCGAACGCGCATACCGATCCAAAGAAGCAGAGGCCCTGCAAAAGCTCATGGAGCGATTGAAGCAGGTGAAGAGCCTGCCGGAAGCGGAAAAAATTTTCGATGAGTTTGCCGTGCCGAATCCAAGCAACAATTGATTCTGTGAAATAAATGGAGCAGTGAACTTTCAGGAATAGGAGACGAAACCATGTCACAAGAAAAGAGTTTTTTGAAAGGATTGTTCTTCGGCGGTTTGGTTGGCGCAGTGGTCGCCCTGCTGTACGCGCCGAAAAGCGGTAAAGAGATGCGCCGCGAGATTAAGCGCAAATCGCGCGAGATTTATGAGGATGCCGAAGAGCAGCTTTCCGACGTGAAAGAGAAAGCGGAAGAGATTATGGAAGAAGGCAAGCGTCAGGCGGAACACTTGCGCCGTCAGGCGGAAAAGAAGATGCAAGAGGCCCGCGCCGCTGCTTCGGACTTGATGGCCAGCGGTCGTGAACTAATCTCCGACTATGCCGGCAAACCCGGTGAAAAAATCGCCGAGGCCAAGGCCCAAGCGCAAAATATCATCGAGGAAGGAAAAAAAAAGTTCGGAAGTGGAAAAGATAAGCTGAAATCCGCGATGGACGCAGGCGTAGGAGCCTTTCGCGAAGAGGTCGACGGCGATATGAAAGCCAATTGATCGGCGCTGCCGAAAGAAACGAGGAAGAAACTCGCAAGAAGAGGTGCCGATGGAAATGGTAATGACCGTGAGTGTGGCGATCATCGCGTTTTGCATGCTCTTGATCATGTTCGCCGTGGTGGCGGTGCTCGTGCGTGTGCGCGGCTTCATCCGCGAGCTGGAGAAATTCGTGGACACGGCGCGACAGCACGTGCCCCCGTTAATGCACGACGTCACGCAGATCAGCTCCGATGTGCGTAGCATAGTAAGATCGGTGGAGCGCGAAATGCCCAAAGTGAGCCACGCGATGGACTCCTTGCGCGCCACCGCAGCCGAAATTCACGAGTTGGAGCGCATGGTGCGCGATAAAATCGAGCGGCCGCTCTTGAGCATTTCGGCCTTGATTGGCGGCTTATTGCGCGGCTTCAATGCGTTTTGGCGAACACTGCTGCGATAATTCTATTCGTTCAGCCACGGCTCGGCCGTGGCTTTCTCTTTTCGTTATTCCGAATACCACGGCCACGCCGTGGTTGAGCAAATTGGGATAATTCACCTTTGCCGAGGACTCACAACCTGAATGAGGAGTATTCATGCAAGCTACTGAATTGGATCGCCGGCTACAAATCGTGCGTGCCCTCGCGCAAGCAGCCAGCGACATTGTGTTGCAGTATTACGACGAGAAAGTTGCAGTCGAATGGAAGGCGCCGGGCGATCCGGTGACCGTTGCGGATCACGCCGCAAATGAAAGCATCATTGCGGCGCTGCACAAACATTTTCCGGGCGAGGCCGTGCTTTCGGAAGAGTCGCGCGATGACATGAGCCGCCTCGGCTCGCAGGTGATTTGGGTCGTCGATCCGCTCGACGGCACGAAAGAGTTCATCAAACGCAACGGCGAGTTTTCGATTATGATCGGCATGGTTGAAGGCGGCAAACCCACGCTCGGCGTCGTCGCACAACCGGCCACGAAATTCCTCTACTCCGGCGCGCCCGGTTTGGGCGCTTGGCTCGCGACGCCGGGCGGCGAAAAAGTTCTGCGCGTTTCGAATCTCGAGCAATCGGCGCAATTGCGCATGGTGGCAAGCCGCTCGCACTTTGACCCGCGCGTCGATCGCGTGCGCCAGCGTTTGGGCATTCATGAAATTCTGCGTTCCGGCAGCGTGGGCTTGAAGTGCGGATTGATTGCGCGCGGCGAGTGCGAAGTTTATGTGCATCCCAGCTCGCGCGTGAACATGTGGGATAGTTGCGGCCCGGCCGCGATTCTCATGGCTGCCGGCGGCATGATGACCGACATGGCCGGCGCTCCGTTGAATTATTCCGCGGTCGACGTGCGCCATCGGCAAGGCTTGCTCGCAAGCCACGGGCGTTTGCATGAATTGATCGTCGCAACCTTGGCGAGCGAAGGCGTGACCGCGGAGGGCTGAAACGAAAAAAGGATTTCTGAAGATCAGGCATGATCAGAGGCAAAAAAATCATCGTGGTGTTGCCGGCTTACAATGCGGAAAAGACGCTGGCCAGCACTTACGCAGAAATTCCTCACGACCTGGTCGATGAAATTATACTCGTGGATGACGGCAGCACCGATCATACTGCGGCTGTAGCGCGCGAACTCGGGCTTGAGGTCATCGTGCATGCCAAGAATATGGGTTATGGCGCCAATCAAAAGACCTGCTATAAAGCGGCGTTGGCGCGCGGCGCCGACCTCGTCGTGATGCTCCATCCCGATTATCAATATTCTCCCAAGCTCATTCCGGCAATGCTCTATTTGCTCGCCGAGACCGACTATGAAGTGGTGCTTGGCTCGCGTATTTTGGGCGGGCGCGCGCTTAAAGGCGGCATGCCTCTCTACAAATATGTTAGCAATCGCGTATTGACGTTCACGCAAAATTTGTTGATGGCCGCCAAGCTCTCGGAATACCACACGGGATATCGCGCCTTCACGCGCCGTGTGTTGGAGACCTTGCCTTTTGAAAACAACTCGGATGATTTTGTTTTTGACAATCAAATGCTCGCTCAAATCATTTACCAGGATTTCCTCGTGGCCGAGATTACCTGCCCGGCGAAATACTTCCCTGAGGCTTCTTCCATCAATTTTACGCGGAGCTTGAAATACGGCTTGGGGTGCTTGCGCACTGCGGTGCAATTTCGGCTCAATAAACTCGGCCTGCTCTCCTCGCCGCTCTTTGCCAAACTCGAACCTCGACCTCGTTTGCAAAAGGATGATGCCCGTTTCGCGCTTTCTCAACCGCTTGAGCCGTGACCCGCGGCACGATACGCTTCTTGCCAGCCCCGCGTTTCAATTCACGCTTGTCATTCTGCTAGCGCTCTCTTTTTATTTTTCCAAATTGGGCGGCCACGGCCTGGCCACGTGGGACGATTGCTACTACGCCGAGAAGGCCAAGGAAATTCTCCAAACCGGCGATTGGCTCACCATGCATTACAACCGCGAACCGATTTTCGACAACCCGCCTTTTTACATGTGGCTCGCAGCGCTCTCCTTCAAAATCTTCGGCGTCACGGATTACGCGGCCAAATTTCCTTCCGCGCTAATGGGCGTCTTAACGGTCGCGCTCACCTTTGTGCTAGGCCGCCGCTGGTTCGATGCCTGGACCGGGTTCTTCGCCGCCTTTGTGCTCGCCGCCACGCCGACGTTCAACAAATACGCGCGCCACGCCATGCTCGATGTCACGCTCACCTTTTTTGTGACCCTGGCGCTCTTCAGTCTCGTGCTCGCGTTGGAGAAAGATCGCCGCTATTTTCTGCTTTGGGGAACCGCCATTGCAATCGGTGTTTTGATCAAAAGCGTGCTCGGGCTTTTTCCGCTTTTCATCAGCCTCGCATATTTGCTCCTCCGAAAAGACTTCAAAATATTTCTCTCGCCTTACTTCTGGTGTGGAATTATAATCGCCTTCGGGTTGGGTGGGTTTTGGTATTTGCACCAATGGCTGCTCTTTGGAGAAGATTTTCTTCGCGTTCATTTCGGCTGGCTGATTTTGCAACGCGGCTTTCAAATGCAGCCCGAACCGTGGTATGCGCACTTGTCCTACCTCAAAGACCTGTTGATCTATTACTGGCCGTGGCTCCCGCTGCTTTTGCTCGGAAGTTTTTATATGCTGAGAAACGTGAAAGCACGAGAGCCGATTCCGCTGTTGCTCATGCTGTGGATCGCCAGTTACCTTTTCATCCTCAGCGCGATGCAAGCGCGCCGACTTTGGTATTTGATGCCGATTTTTCCCGCCGCAGCGATGGTAGCCGCGCACGCATTGCATCGCCTTCTCTCGCCGCGCGCCAAATTGATTTTCGCACAAGTAGTGCTGGCCATTCTCATCGTCGCCAATATCGTTGTGAATGCAACGCCGCTGCAAATCGAGTCGGAGCGCGAAAAAGACATTCGCATTCTCGCGCCTTACGTGCGGCACTTCGGCGAGGCGGGCGCCCGCGTTCTCGGTTTTCGCAAGGATTATTATAGCCTCAACAACGCGCTGCTGTTTTATTCCGATCATGCTGCTGCGCCGATTATGCAATCGCCGGAAGAATTGCGCGCGGCCATACAGACCGAACGCACTGTGCTGTTTGTGATGGAAGTCTCAGTCTGGCAGGCGCTGCAAAATGAAAGCGCCGGCCTCTTCGTCATCAAACAAGCGGACAAGCTGGTATTGCTTGCCAATCGCGCTCTGGATGCGAGCGCCGTGAAAACCTGGCAATGACCTTCTCGCACCGCCTCTCACACCAAAGAGAAAGGCATTGTGCGTGGAAGGAACCTCGCGCGAAATGTTTGAAATTTTCGTAGCATCGTTTGAAATTCGCTTTAGCGATCTCTATGTTCAAAAGAATACCTGCGCGCCGTTGCAAAAGCGTGCGCACGAACAATCTTGTGGCGTTCCTGTTTCTCGGGCCGGTGTTCTTGCCCGCCGTTGCAGCCTTTTGCCAAAACGGCTCTGCCGCCATGCCTGAGCCTGCACCCGCGCCGGTCATTCAACAGCTTGAAATCGAGTCTCGTGAAATTCTCGACGCTGCCGACAAAGTTCCGCTCTCCGGTCTCGTGAATCTGCTGCACATTCGCACGAAAAGGCATGTGATTCGGCAGGAATTGTTGTTTCGCGAACAAGACCGCTACGATCATGATCTGCTCTATGAAAGCGCGCGCAATCTGCGCGGCCTCGGCCTCTTTTCGGACGTGCGCATTAACACCATTCCGCACACGCACGACTCCGTCAAAGTGGTGGTGCTGACGCGGGACCGTTGGACGACCAGTCTCAACACTTCTTACAAACTTCTCGGCGGCGTGCATTATTTCGGCATCGGCTTGGTGGAAGACAACCTGCTGGGCTTGGGCAAAGCCATTGACATGAGTTACAATCAATCCAGCGATCACATTTTGCGGCAGGTGCAATATCGCGACACGCGCTTGTTTGGCACGCGCTACACCACCGGGCTGAAGTTCCAACACAATTCCGATCGCGAATCCTACGACGCCATTCTCACTCGTCCGTTCTATGCGTGGCAATCGCGTTGGGGAGGAAAAATCAGCCTGCAAAGCGCAAACGGCATTTATCGCCGCTTTCTTCATGGCGAGTTGGTGGAAGAGCCGAGTTTGCGCGAACGCAATGCAGAGTTGGTTTTCGATGTTTATCACGGCCGCGCCACCAAACATCATTTCATGATCGGCGCCGCATTCTCCGACAATCGCATCGGCACAGAGCGCCGCGCAATCAATCTCGTGGGCGCAGGCTTCGGTTTGATGAAAAGAACGTTCCGCGAAATGACCGACCTCGACAAGTTCGAGCAAATCGAAGACGCGCCTTCCGGCATGCTGGCAGAAGCGCTTGTCGGAATCGATTACGAGGCGAAACCACGGCGGGTGGAACAATTCTATTTGCGCCAGCGTTTCGGACTGGCGCGCACCCATCTCAGCTTGCCGAGTTTTTATGCGAACACGCTGTTCCAAGCTTTCTATGATCGCAAACAACTCAATGACGTGATCTTCAACGCCGAGCTGAAAACGTTCAAGTCCATCTCCAATCATCTGCTGGTGATGCGCGCCGCTTGGACGCAAATTGCCAACTTTACCGTAACGCAGTCTTTGCTCTTGGGCGACGAGAATGGCCTGCGCGGCTACAGTTTGCGCGACCGCACTGGCACGCGACGCTTGATTTTCAATTTCGAGGATCGCATTCGCAGCCGCATCAAAGTCTACATGTTCGGCTTCGGCCTCGCGGCTTTCGCCGATTTGGGCAATGCCTGGGAAGAGGGCGAGCCGGTGAAATGGCAGAGCCTGCAATCTTCTTTCGGCTTGGGCTTGCGCATTGGCAATTCCCGCTTCACCAGCGCGCTCAATCGTTTGGACGTGGCGTACAACACGACGGAAAAACGCTTTCGAGTTTCCCTCAGCCGAGGAAGTTATTTCTCGGCCTATTCCGATTTGAATTTCTCCTCCGGCTTCGAGGCCGGAAGTATCGTGCCATAAGCTGATATCGAAAATTTTATCGTTGCCGCGGCTTCTGCTCAAGACAGTCTCGGCGCTAGGAAGAATAATGTCGTTTCGCCTTGTCGGTTCCACGGGTTTTATCTTGTTTGCGCTGGCCGGACTTTTCATGAAAACCGGCGCCGCACGCGCGCAAGACAATTATCAGATCAAAGCCTTCAAGCTGGAGGGCGTGAAATCCGTCAATGAAACCGAATTACGCGAGGCTTTGGCTACGCGCGGGCCTTCATGGGCGCACCGCATTTTGTTTTGGAAAAAAGCGCCGCTCTTCAGCAGCAACGATTTCCGGCTCGATCAACAGCGCATTCTGAAATTTTATTGCACCAAAGGTTTCTTCCGCACGCGCCTCGCGCCGCCGGAAATCCGCGCCAATGACGAAAAGCAGGAAGTGCGCTTGCGCCTGCAAATCTTCGAGAACGAGCCGGCGCGCATCACGAAGCTGGAATTGGTCGCTGCGGATTCCAGCGGTTTCGAAGAAAAATTGCGGCTCGAATTGCGGCAGCGCCTCACGCTTAAAATCAGCGAGCCATTGGACGAGGCCCGCATCGCCGATGATCGGTTCGCGCTGTTCGCGTATCTTGCCAATCGCGGTTTTCCTTTTGCAAAAGTTGAAGCCGTAACCGTGCGCGACCCGAGAGATCAAAACGCCGAAGTCAAATTCGTCGTCGCGCCCGGCAAGTGGTGTGCGTTCGGCCAAATCGAAATTCTCGACACAAAAAAATATCCGCAGCGCGTCATTCGCAAAGAACTGGCGTTCAAACCCGGGCAGCGGTTCGAGCAAAGCAAGCTGCTGCAATCGCAGCAGCGCATTTACCGGCTGGAGCTGTTCCAAGCCGTGGGCGTACGCGCGCTCGTGGATAAAGAGCACAACGGCGCCATTCCGATCGAAATTCGCGTGAAAGAAGCGCCGCGCCACACTGTCAAGCTGGGCGCGGGTTACGGCACGGAAGAGCAACTGCGCGGCAGCGTGAATTTTCGCCGCCGTAATTTTCTCGGCGATGCCCGGCGCTTGCAAGCCGAAGTAAAATACTCCAAGCTCGAGCCGGGCCGCTTTCAGCTTACGCTCTATCAGCCGCAATTTCCCGAGCCTAAAACCGCGCTGCAGCTCAGCCCATTTTTGCTGCGGCAAGCGGAGAGCAACTACAAAGTCCGGCGTTTGGGCGCGGAAATTTCAGCGCAACGCGTTTGGGGAAAATTCAGCAATGGCTTCGCGCGTTATCGTTTCGAGCGCGTGCATGCGGACACCAGCAACGCCTCTACGATTTATCGCAAATCGATTTTCACGCTGGGATTGTTTCGCAACAGCAGCACGCCGCTCTTTTCGCCCCAACGCGGCATGTTCTCTTCTCTCGAAGCGGATTGGAGCGGCTTGTTGTTCGGCGCGGATTTTCAATATTTGAAAGGCACGTTCGAGACGCGGCGCTATTTTGAAATCATGCCGGAGGTCGTGCTCGCGAGCCGTGTGAAACTCGGAACGATTCACCCGCTGAGCAGTCGCCGGCCCATTGCGCCGCCGGAAGAACGTTTCTATGCCGGCGGCAGTTCGTCCGTGCGCGGTTGGCGAAGGCAACAGCTTGGCCCCCGCGACGGCAACAACCTTCCGCTCGGCGGCAACAGTCTTTTTGAAAGCAGCGTTGAGCTGCGCATTCCTTTATGGAAGGCGTTGGGCACGGTCGCGTTTACGGACGCCGGCAATGTTTGGCAAACCACAAACACCTTCCCGCTCGCAGAATTGCGCTACGCTGCGGGCTGGGGGCTGCGCTATGATACGCCCATCGGCCCGGCGCGCGTGGATCTCGCGTGGAAGCTCAATCGTCAACTCGGTGAAGTGGGAAGATTTGAAGTGCACGTAAGCGTGGGGCAGGCGTTTTGAGGCTCACAACAAACTTTGAACTCATAACATAAAGGAATAACGCGGTAGAAGACAGCACGGCACAAACACCGGCCCCCGAAGAAAACAAGCTGGGCCTCACCACGATTGCGCAGATCAATGAAGCCGAGGCAGAAGGCGTTGCGCGCGCACAAGCTTACTTGCTCACGGCGCCGACTGATATAGAAATCACGGCAGAGTTCATCAAGCAACTGCACGCAATCGCTTTTGAGCATATCAATGAATGGGCGGGTGAATGGCGCAGCAAATACATTCAAGCAATACGGCAGGCCGATCGCGGAGACTATTCTGAGTTACGCGTCTTGGTGCGTGAGGGTTTGCTGCGCTCGCGGGGCGCGTAAAAAAGAGTGTCGTTGCGCAAGCGCATCCAATTGCCGTTCCACTAAGTTTTCGACAAATTCAGGGGACACGGCCTGATGTTCCAATGCCATCGTCGTGCTGATACTTTCAATCAACAGGCGTTTCAAGCGTCGGCGATCTTGCAAAGCCGGGTTTTGTTCGATGAAATTCATGCCCAACTATAGCAACTTTAAAGATAAAAAGCAAAATTTTGATTTGAGATTCACGCCCAGCGCCGGAGAAGGTTCTTCCAGAATGACAGGAAGAAATAATTTTCGCAAAGCACATGAAGCTTCTTTTTAAAATTACCCTCGGCGTTTTTATTGCCTTCATCGCCCTTGTGCTCGCACTCGCGGCGTTCACGCAAACGGCGCGCTTTAAAGCGTGGCTGCGCGATAAGCTGCTGGCGCAGGCGCATGAGAAACTCGCGGGCACGCTTTCGCTCGGACGCATCGAGGGTAATCTCGTCAGCAATTTCACGCTGCTTGATTTGCAATTGGACTATGCGAATGAAATCCTCGCGCGCGTTCCGCGCGTTGAAGTGGGATTTCGCTTGCTGCCTTTGTTGGATGGTCGTGTGCAGATCGACAAAATTTTAATCGACAGCCTTTATTTGAATTTGAAGCAACAAGCAGACAGCTTGTGGAACATTCAAAAAATCGCGCAAATCGAAGCCGACACCACGAGTCCGAGCACGTTGAATTTGTCCCTCTCGGACTTTGAAATTCGCAACGGCTCGGTGCACTTCGCGCCGCTCGACACCGCGAGTTTTGTATATCAACGCACGTGCAAAAATATTTTTCTCCAATTTCAACTGGAGCAAGAGCGCAACCGCACCGTTGTGGATTTGCGCAATTTCTCCGGCACGCTTGCAGATTTTCCGCTCGCGCTGAAGAAAATGCGCGGCCGCATGATTTACGACACAGATTCACTGCGCATTGAAAGGCTCGCACTGGAGATGGGCGAGTCAAAATTGCAGGGCGAACTGACCATCACTGATTTTTCGAAGCTGCAATACCGCACGCAACTTACGGCTTCACCTCTGCAATTGGAAGACGCGCGCGCTTTTGCGCCGGCGCTCACGACCTCCGGGCCTTTGCAAATTACCGCCGAGCTTGCCGGAGATGCGAGCCGTGCGGCCGGCACGCTCATGTTTTCCCATGCCGCCGGAAACGTGCATGCCACGTTCGCGGTTCAGCAAGATTCCTTGCTCGAATATGATCTCAACGCTGAAATTCGTGCTCTTGATTTAGCCGCATTGCTGCCCGAAGGCGGGCCATCTTCGCGCCTTAATCTCAACCTCGTGCTCAATGGCGCCGGCCTCGCTTTGCAAGACATGAACACGACCGTGAACGTGACCATGGACTCTTCGCGCTTCCAGCATTTGCAGATTTCACATCTCGTGATTGAAGGCGCGATCGGCGAAGATCAAATCCTCGGCAACGTGCTCTTGCTTTCGCCGAACGGCGAGCTGGCGCTCATCGGCAGCGCAAGCGGATTGCAGGAGGCGCAGCGCTTTCACGTGAACCTCAGCGCCAAAGGTCTCGATGCCGGAGCAATGCTGCAGGACTCCTCGTTGGCCTCGCATGTGAGTTTTGATTTGGAGGCCGAGGGCAACGGTTTTGATCCACAACAAATGCTGCTGCAAGGCCGGCTGGCAGTGGCGGCTTCTTCCTTCCAACAAGTCGCGCTCGATACCTTGTTCAGCGTGTTTCGTTTGCACGGTCGAAGTTTGTGGCTCGACACTTTGCAAGCGCAAACCGATCTCCTCACGCTTGAAGCTACGGGCCGCGTGAGCCGCGAGACGGAAAACGACGTGCACTTCCACGTGGCATTGGGCAATCTCGAAGAAGCGCGGCGGCTGTTGGAAGCCGACACACTGGAGGCGATAGGCAGCATCTCCGGCCATGCACGCGGCCGTTTGGACTCGTTGCGCGTCGCCGGCGCATTCAACCTGCGACAGGTGAAATACAATCGCACAAAGATCGATACGCTCTTCGGCGACTTCACCTTTGCGCAGCGCGATACCAATAGCGGCGGCACGATTCACGCGCGCGCACAAAGAATTTTGGCGGCCGTGGTTCCGCTCGACTCGCTGCGCACAACCGTCGATTATAATCTCGCGCACGCCGATATCGTTGCCGATCTGTGGGAAGGGCTGGAGAATCGCGGCGCACTCTCCGGACGTTATGTGTTTGGCGAAGTCGGTCGCTTTCATGTGCAGCAAGCCACCCTCGAGGCGCTCAATCGTCATTGGGAAACGCCGCCGGATTCGATGTGGGTCGACGTGGGCGAAGACGAGTATTATTATCACAATCTAAAATTGCGCTCCGGCAGAACGCAATTTTTTGCGCAGGGCAAAATCGCTTTGCTCGGCGAGCAGGACTTTCTGTTCGGCGTGGACGAATTCGACCTCACCACGCTGGCGGAACGGCTCGATTACAAAGACGAATTGCACGGCGCGTTGGCCATGGAAGCACATCTCGCCGGAACGTTTGAGCAACCAAACGTTAACGGCCACTGGCTGTGGCGCAACGGCAGGTTCGCCGAGTTTGCGTTCGACCATTTAGTCGGCGACTTCGGCTTTAAAGACGAAAAACTCAGTTGGGATTTCAGGCTCGCACAAGACAGCACGCGCACATTGACCGCGGAAGGCTTTCTGCCCATGCGTTTTGCGGCCGGCGATACCGGCCTCGTGCTGCGCGACGATCGGCCCATGCGCGTGCAAGCCGCATCCAGCGATCTGGATCTCGCCTTTCTGCAAACGTTCATGCCCAAACTGCGGCGCATCAAAGGCAGTTTGGTGTTCGATGCGAAAATTGAAAACACGCTGCGGGATCCGCAACCGATCGGTTTCGTGCGCATCTACGAAGGCGCATTCAACGTGCCGGAGTACGGCACTTCGTACAACGATTTTCGTCTCGGATTGCAAATCACCCCCGGCGTCTTCGAGCTGGTTTCACTTAAAGTGGCGAGCGATAAGGGCGAGCTGGAAGTCCGAAACGTCAAAGTCAATTATGCCGGTAACAAAATCTTGAGCGCGGAAGGTTATCTCCGGGCGAAAGACTTTTGGCTGGCACGCACGCGCAATCTGGAATTGCTTCTCGATGCCGACGTGCGCGCGTCCGGCGATTTGGAGGCGCTTAATTATGCCGGCGACGTAACCGTCAAACGCTCGCGTTTCTTTCTGCAAGGCTTGCAGCGCCAGACGGCAATGGAGCTCGATACGGCCGCCCCAGTTACCTCTGCGGCAGCCGACTCGACGTTCGTTGCGAACGGCGCCGCCACTCCACCATTTGCAAACGTGCTCGAAAAAATTCGCGGCGAGCTGAAGGTTCGCATCCCGCGCAACACGTGGATTCGCGGCCCGGAAGTGAATCTCGAGATCGAAGGCGAAGTGGACTTTCTGCAGCAAGGAACGACCTATTCCGCCTTTGGTCCGATCCGCGTCGTGCGCGGCAATTATGATCTGTTTGGCAAACGCTTCGACGTGCAGGAAGGCGAGATTGTGTTTCAAGGCAGCCTCGAAAGCCCGCCGGTGCTGACGCTCACCGCCCGCTATGTTTATCGTTTGGATGGGGAGAAGCATGAAATGTTCGTGAAAATTACCGGCGCGCTGAACAATCCCGAGATCGAGTTCTTGGACGAGCAAAACACGAAGCTCGAAGAGAAAGAGGCGCTGGCGCTGTTGCTCTTCAATGTACCGTTTGACCGTTTGGGCCTCGCCGGCAGCGGCGACATGTCGGGAGAAAAAATGGATCTCACGAAAACCGCGCGGGGCTTGGTTTCCGGGCTGGTGTCGCAGCAGCTTTCGCGCACGCTGGGAAAAAGCTTGAAGCTCGATGTGATCGAGTTTCAAGGCGGCGGGCAGATGGATTTGATGGTCGGCAAATATCTCACCAACGATATCTTCATGAGCGTGTCACAGGATTTCAGCGGCTCTGCGGACGCGCTGCGCGTCGCATTGGAGCTGGAAATCACCAAGTTTCTCTTCCTGCAAGCGGCAAAAGGCGGCAAAGAAGACAAGGAATCGGGCTTCGACGTAATTTTGAAAAGAGAATGGTGAGCTCGAGTTGGAGTCTCGGGCTAAAGGCTGGAGTCAGTTCGGGAGGATCGTACCGCGATATCGTTTGCGAACCGTGAAATGCGCGAAAAGCGCGGAGCGCACGGTTCGCGTCAGATTGCGTGCTTCCTAAAAAAATTCCGAATGCGACCAAACAAAACTTTCGTGACCACGGAGCCGCCATGCCCCTCACGCGCACCAAACAGCTCGGTCTTTCAATCGGTATCATCGCTCTACTGCTTTTTCTTTTTATAGATTCGCCACTCCAAAACGATCTCCAATACGGCAGCCGCCCGGCAAGAGCCGCGGGCGTGGCGGCACTCATGGCGATTTGGTGGCTTACGGAGGCATTGCCCATTTACGCGACGGCGTGTGCGCCCTTGCTCTTGTTTCCGCTGTTTAGAGTATTCGGCGACGACTTCGTCCACAATCTCGCTGAGACCATCCGCCCTTATTTCGACCCGTATAATTTTCTTTTTGCCGGCGGCATGTGCATCGCAGCCGCGATGCAACAATGCCATTTGCACCGCCGCATCGCGCTCAACATCATGAACGCGATCGGCACGGCCCCTGCCCGCTTGCTGCTCGGTTTGCTGCTTGCCACCGCATTCATTTCAATGTGGATTTCCAACACCGCCACCGCCACGATGATGATGCCCATCGGTCTCGCCATGATTCTGCAATTGGAAGCGCAGCTCAACGGCCGGCGTTTGGAATTCTACGGCTCAGCTTTGATGATGGCGATTGCATATGCCTCGAACCTCGGCGGCATCGGCACGAAGATCGGCACCGCACCGAATGCGCAGTTCGCCGGTTTCCTGCACAGGCTGGGCATCGAAATTACATTTCTCCAATTCCTGCTCGTGGGCTTGCCCTTCGTGCTGCTGTTTCTGCCTCTCACATGGTACATGCTCTGGCGTGTGGGCCGCGCCGATCATTTGCCCAAACACTTCGGCGCAACCGTGCTGCAAGAAGAACTGCACAAACTCGGGCCGGTCAAAAAATCCGAACGCGCGGTGCTCGCGGTCTTTCTCAGCACTGCCGCGCTGTGGATCTTTGGCAAGCTGCTCACGGATTTTGTGCAAGCGCAATTCCCAACGGCAAAGCTGACCAGCGCGCACGTGGAAGGCGGCATCGCCGTGCTCGCGGCGCTGGTGTTGCTGTTTATGCGCGTGGAAAATCGTCAATCGCTGGAACTACCTTCGTTGCGCCACGTGCCGTGGGAGAGCTTGCTGTTATTGGGCGGCGGCTTTGCCATGGCCGCGGGCATTCAAAAGAGTGGTTTGTCGGAGTGGCTGGGCACACAGCTCGCGGTCGTGCGCGATCTCCCGCCGTTCTTGCAAGTGCTGCTCACTTGTCTCACGACGGTCGCCCTTTCCGCGGTCGCTTCGAACACGGCAACGATTGCCGTCATGCTCAATGTTCTGAAAGATGCCGTGCAACCGGGGATGCTGACCACAGTGCTGTTTGCAGCGACCATTGCGGCTTCCTGCGATTTCGCTTTGCCCGCGGGCACGCCGCCCAACGCGATCGTATTCGGCAGCGGCTACATTACGATTCCACGCATGGCCAAAACTGGAGCTGTGCTCGATCTCGCTGCGGCGGTCGTTACGGCCATATGGTGTTGGCTCATCGTGCGGCTGGTGATGTAAAACCGATGCGAATAAATTTCTGTCCCGCTTTGCTGACGAGCTTCGCAAAGTTGCCACAACCACTTTAAGCAATCCGCTTTTAGTGCCGGCCAGGGAAAAAAGCGTAGCCGGAGAAGCATTGCTCAAGGTCACACGAAGATGAGGCGTTCGGCAATAAATGGTAAAAAGTATAGGTGAGAGAAGATTATAGGAAGGGTGGCGCCGGTGCGCCCTCTCGCCGGGCAAAGTTGCGCTGCGCGAGAGAGCGCACGGTTCGTCACGACTAGGTTAGAAGGAGAAGAAGCGCGGCAGCAAAAACGCCAGGCCGAGGAAGAAGAGCGCATTGATGGCCACGGTGTCCACTTTGCGATCTTTCATGAACGAGATGATCAGCGTTGCGAGGAACAGCACGGCGAGCAACGCAAGCTGCACGGAGAGAATGTCCTTTTGCATGAGCAGATGAATGCCGATGCCGATGAAACTCCATGCCAAGGCCACGCCCGCGCTCACGAGCGCCATGCCCAACCAGTTCAGCTCCGCACCGGATTCTTCACGCAGCCGGGTTTGGTGAGGGGAAACCACGATCCACGATTTGATGATGAGATATGACATACAGGTCATTCCCACGATGTAGCCGGACACCAACCAACTCACGATGATTTCCATGACACAAAACTCCTTTTTGTTGTGTTGCGCTTTCTTGATCTTTTCCTTTGATCGCACGGAGGAGCCGCCATTCCTTGGCGGGCACGATCCGCGGTAGTCGGTTGCTGTGTTCAGGATTTTTTCGCCGTTACACAAGCCAACGCCCATTTTTCAGGCAACAAGCATGCCGGTGAAATGGGCGTTGATTTTTTGAGAGCTAGTGCGAAACAGTTTTGGTGGGAATACGGAGTTGTAATTGCGGAAGTAAAGTTGTAATCACGAGATGGTAATTCATCTCTCCTGCTTCATTTGCTTCAACATCTCAATCTCCGTCTCCAAACGTTTTTGCCGCCGCGACAGGCTGAGAATGTAACCCAAAAGCAGCAACCACACGACCGTGAAACCTGCAAACAAAAAGTCTAAATTTTTGTTGGAAGCCGGCTCGGCAGCTTGCAGAGCGAGGCTCAGCCAGGATAGCGTCAGAAGGAGGAACGCCATAATCGCCTCTTTAAAAGTTGATACGATGCAAAAAAACGAAGACAAAGTGCAAAACTATTTCTGACAAAACGATTAAGTGAATGGTTTTGCCGGTAATCGTTTTGTCTTAATGCTTCTGTCTTGTGCTGGTTATGAAAAAGCCATCTCTCTTTTGAGTTGATCTACTTCCAGCCGTGTGCGCTCGACGCGCAGACGCATGACCAAGAAGAAGACAAAGAGCAAGACGAAGACGACAATGCTGAAGATGAACGCGTAGCGCATGGTCGGCTCCAAACCGGAACCCGAGCCGCCAAACACAACGGGCTGCGGATGCAAGGTGCGCCACAAGCGATTCGCCAAATACACGATCGGCACATCCACGAACCCGACGATTGCAAACACCGCGGCGAAACGCGCTCCGCGCTGTTCCTCGCCGGCATAAGCGCGCAGCATGAGATAGCCGACATAAATAAACCAGAGCACCAACGTAGTGGTCAAACGTGGATCCCACGACCACCACGTATTCCACACGGGCCGCGCCCATATCGGCCCGGTGAGAAGCCCGGTCGTCGTGAGTAGCACACCCACTTCCGCAGCGCAATTGGCAATGCGATCATGCCAAATGCGTTGCTTGGCGAGATAGAGTATGCTATACACAAAAGTCACGGTAAAAGCCACGAACGAAGTGATCAGTGGCGGCGCATGGAAATAGAAGATGCGTTGAATGATGCCCATGCTCTTCTCCGTGGGCACGAGCACAAACACGTTGTAGAGATTCACGAACATGAGCACGGCCACGACACTGCCGAGAATGATGCTCCAGCGTTGCAGTTTCGCGGCCGAGGGCATCGCGATAACGGGCGGGCGCAAGCTAGATTGGGCTGCGGTATTTTTCATGGTTCAATCCAAATTTTAATTGTGAAAACCTGCCAAGTTTTGGAAACCTGACCGGCTTGCTTTTCACTCCTCCAACACATACTCAAAGGTAACATAGCAAACCAGAATAAAGACCAAATCAAACCCTGCGAGAATGCGCAGCCACCCGCTCAAGTCTTCCCAAGTTCTGCCCGCGAGCGCGGCGGCGGTGGCATTCACCGCGGAGAGAATGACCGGAATCTGCACGGGGAAGAGCAGGATGGGCAGCATGATTTCGCGCGTGCGTGTGTTCACGGCAATGGCGCTGAACAACGTCCCCACCGAGGCGAAGCCGATTGTTCCCAACAAAAAGATCACAGCGATTTTATCCCACCCCGTGCTCAAATCCAAATTAAAAAACACCACCGCAAGCAGAAACGTCGGAATCTCGATGATGCTGATAAAGACGATGTTGCCAAACGCCTTGGCAAGGAAGAGCAGTCCGCGATCCAACGGCGCGAGCAATAAGCCGTGCAAGCTGCCGCGCTCAACTTCGTGCAGCATCGAGCGGTGCAGGCCCAGTACGCTCGCAAAAGTGAAAGCTACCCACAATAAACCGGGCGCGGCTTCTTTGGTGGCCGAGCTGCCAGTTTCGAAGGTGAATGCAAAGATGACCACCACGATGAGCGCGAACATGAGCATCGAAGAGACCAACTCTTTGGTGCGGAATTCCGCGAGCAGGTCCTTCCACACGAGCGTGGTGAGCTTGCGCATCGCGCTCATGAGTTGCCTTTCGCGATCAAGTCAAAATAGGTTTGCTGAAAATGCTCGGGGGCAATATGCGCCGCGGATTCTTCCCAAATGATCCGCCCTTGCAAAAATACCGCGACGCGATCGGCCATGGCGAGGCCTTGCGACAAATCGTGCGTGACCAGCAAAATCGTCCGGCGCTCGCTGCGAAGTTTTTGCAGCCAGTTGGTGAGCATCATGGCGGCGTGTTGATCGAGGCCGGTGTAAGGCTCGTCCAAAAACAGAATGCCGGGATCATGCAACATGGCGCGCGCAATGGCAAGGCGCTGCTGCATGCCGCGCGAGAAAGCGCGCACGCGATCATTGGCGCGGCGCGCGAGTCCGACTTCCGACAAAAGTTGTTCGAGACGGGCGCGCGGGTTCGGCACATCATAGAGCCGGGCGTAGAACAACAAATTCTCTGCGGCGGTGAGATCATCATACAAAAAAGTTTGATGCCCGATCACGCCCAATTGGCGCTGAATCGCCAAAGATTTTTCTTTGAGTGTTAGTCCGAGAATGCGCACGTCGCCGCTGGAGGGACGGGAGATTGCGGAAAGAATGCGAAGAAACGTGGTTTTGCCGGCGCCGTTCGGGCCGAAGATCGTCAGGCATTCGCCGGCGTGGACGCGCAGCGAAATGCCGCGCAGCGCGTAGAAAGTGCCAAAGCTTTTTACGAGATTCTCGACTTCAATCGCCACGGAGGAAGTGGCCTCGCGCGTCGCAAGGCTCATTTGAGGTGCGCTCCACATGCGCTGCAAAATTCGTCTGCGCGCTGCGTTTGCGCGCCGCATGAATGACAGAAGCGGGTATTGCCGTCCTTCGCGCCGCCGCGTTTGGGCTCCGGCGGCGTATGGCCGGCCATGCGATCGAGCGCATGCATAATTTTGACGGCTTCCTGCTTGTATTGCTCGCGCAAGCTGGCGTAATCTTCTTCCGAAAGCTTACCCATGCGATAGTCAAAGTCGATGTCGCGCACGGCCGCGTAAATCTCGTTCTTGCGCGCCAGCAGATCTTCGTTTTGGTGATTGACCGCGAAACTGACTTTGTGCTGCGACTTTTGTAAGAGGGGATATGCGACAAAAGCAATTGTCAAAAGCGCCAGTAAAATACCGATGATCTCAACCATAGCCATCCACTTTCCAAAGCTATAAGCAACTATTCTGTACGATGCGCCGGCTTACTGCAGACGAGTAGTCTGTACACGTTTCAGGCGCCGAACCGCTGGAATTCATCTTCAAAACGCTTGCCGTAAGGGTCCTCTTTCTCCTTGGGTATTTCACCCGACACCGGTACAGCCACGAGGCTTTGTTTCTTCCATTTTGCCACAATGCGCCATACAACTGCGCCACCAATCAGCAACGCGATGAATGGAAACGTCCACGCCGTGAGATTGAAACCCTCTTTGGTGGGAGCGGAAAGAATGCGCTCGCCGTATTTCGCCACCATGGCTTGCAAAACCTGTTCACGCGATTTGCCGGCCTTGAGGAGGTCAATGACTTCGTTGCTGTAGGTGCGCGATTCACTGCAAATCATGCCGCCGAGGCAATCTTGCACGGTCATGCCGCAGCCGCAATCGCACGCCAGCTCTTTGCGAATCGCGCTGAGAAAAGTTGGATCAATATTCGCCGGAGCGAGATTTTTTTCTTGCGCAAACACAGTCGCGGCGAACAAAAGGAGAAACAAATGGAGCCAAGTTTTCATATGGCAGGTCCAACTAAATTTCATCATTCTGAATTCGACGCAAGATACTAACCAAGAAATCGCAGACTATCAAGCAAAAAAAAGACCCGCCAGGTTTTAGCAACCTGACGGGTCTTGCAAGTCTCGCGCTTATCGCCGCACGATGTGCGACTTTCCGGGTCGGTGAACCTTGGAAAGCCTCTTAAATTTTTTGCCGGCGTTCGCGTAGGCGACGCGCCAAGCCCATGCCCAACAAACCGCTGCCAAGCAGAATCATGGTGCCGGGCTCCGGCGTCAAAGCCGTGTTCCCTTGTTGCACGGGAGAAAGCGTGGCGCCATAGCCAAAACGTTGCTGCCACGGCCCCATGGTTGAAGGACCATAAGTGCCCCAATTCGCCGTGCTCGCGGGCGCAAGCAAATCATATGCAACTTGAATGACCAACGAAGAGCTGCTTGCGAGTCCTGGAAACGTGGGGTTCATCGTCAGGTTTTTGTACACGACGCCGTTCGTCCATTTCAAATGGGAAGAAACATCGGTCGAGCCGTCGATCAACGCGCTTACGATGCTGAAGCCGTTCACATTTGCGCCGGAAAAGTCAAAAGCGCTTTTGTTGAATCGAATCCAAAACGAGGCCATGGGATCTGTGCTGCCGGGCAAATGTTTCAACTCGTAGGTGATGATGCCACTGGTGGTGGCGCCAAAATTATAACCGGGATTGTTGACCCACGGATTTGCGTTTATGGCAATGTTGAGCGCCGCCGAGGCTTCGCCGGCAACGAACAGCAATGCCATAACTGCTAAGGTGAGAAATTTTGCTTTCATAATCAGGTCTCCAATTTTTTGCCGATGCGAGCGCAAAGCGCGATGATGATTTGCTATCCACGATATTGCAGAGCGCATGCCAACTTGCGTTTTGCGTTCAAACGCCAACACTCAAGTTGTTTTTCCAACAATTGCAACGGCGGCATTCACAGAACCGTCGGCAAATCTGTTTAGAAAATCGACATGATCACTGCGGCGCGCTTGCGTGCGATGATTTCACTGCGCTTTGCGTGTTTAGATTTCCGACACGTGGCGCGAGCGCATTTAGGAACTCCTGCAGCAATGCCAACCCTGCATTCGCCTCGCTTTCTTGATAGGCAACGCAAACACGATAAAAATAAACCGAGGTCACCCGCCGCTGGAACGCATTGACCATGAGTCGGATTTTCAAATCCATCTCATTCTGCACAACCTTGCCATCGGAGACAAACCAATAGAGCACAATTTGCTGGTCGTCCTTTTTGCTGATGTCCAATTTGCTAGC
Organism: bacterium; assembly: GCA_037444905.1. Classification (GTDB taxonomy): domain Bacteria; phylum Zhuqueibacterota; class Zhuqueibacteria; order Zhuqueibacterales; family Zhuqueibacteraceae; genus JABWAN01. Next base: position 69,034 of record JBBILN010000035.1, read on the forward strand.
CGCGCCACGCATGTGCTCGAACGGCAGTTGGAATTTGTCGTTGCGCAGAATCGTCCAGCCCGCGCCCGGCAAACAATGCAACGGTGAATGCACTTGCGCGCCGAATTGCTGGTCTTCATAATAACCGACAAAAAATTCGACGCGGCGATTTTGGGAATCATAATAATTGCGCAAGAGAATCTCATCTGCCTTCAGTTGCTGTGCAGTCTGTTCGGGTAAACGAGGTTCTTCCTTGCGCCAGCCGGGCAAATCCGGCGCGAGGCGGCGCAGTTCGTAACGCTCCCGCGCTGCAAGCTTCGGGGCACGCAGCCATAGATTGGCCGCAAACGCCGCGAGCATCAAGCCGAGGAGGAGCCAGTAGCGCTGAGAGAATTGTACCATTTCAATAGTCCGGCTAAAATCGACAGAAGCAAGAGTCCAAACAGGAAGACCATAATGCCGGAGCCTTCGTGCAGAAAACTCATGGCCGCTTCCGGGCTGACAAAAATTCCCAGCATGGCCAGAGTGATCAACCGAAAGATGTTGGCAGCAATGGCAATGGGCACCGCGGCGAGAAAGATAAACCCGCGGGCAAGATTCGACACCGGCGTCAAATATGCGAGCAATGCGCCGAGCGTGATCAGCACCATAATCGAACGCAAGCCGCTGCATGCTTCAATCACTTCCAAGCTGAAACCGGAGAAATGGAGAATGTTGCCCTCTTGCTGGCCGGCCATGCCCAGCGCGCGCATAATGCGAAATGCGCCCGTGCTCGCGATTTGTTGCAGAGGAAAGGTGAGGCGATAATAGACGACATAGGGCAACGGTATCATGAACCCGAGATACAACAACGGCGCGGATATTTTTTTGAAGAAGCGCAGGCCCGCGAAATAGATCACCATGCCGTACAGGGTGAGGAGCATTGCCGTGCGCGCTACAAACCATTCTGCTCCGGCATTGGCAACGGTGTAGAGTAGCAATCCCAAAACGCTGATCGTTAATCCCAAACCGATAGCCGGCTGCCTCGGAATTGCCTGCCACTCCCCGCGTTTCTGCCAAAGCAAATACGCCGAGATCACGGGCACCAGAAAGCCGTGCTCGTAGTTGGGATCGATGATCCAATCGCGCACTAGCTCACGCAGCGCGGGAAAGAAGAGCGCGAAGAAGGCCAGTGACAATAGCACGAGTGGGAGCCATTGCTTTCGTTCCAACACGTTGTGTTCAATCGGCAGCAGCATGACTCTCCGGCATGAACAATGGCGCCGCTGAGATTCCCCCCTTGAGGGGGGCCAGGGGGGTGTCATCGATTACAATCAGTTCATCTAAAACCGTCAATAATCCGTCGCGATGCTCAATGCTTTCGAGTTTGCTAAGAGCTGCCATGACACCCCCTTCCCCCCCTCAAGGGGGGAATCGCGGGAAACTCTTCGCTCATGTTGATACGCTCGCATTGCAGAGGGGCAAGCTCAACGCCATCCTGCACGAAAATCACTCCCAGCGTCTTCCTCGCATTCTCTTGCCACAAGAATCCTCTTTCAAAAACGCTTTGATAAGCGCGCTCTTCCACATGCTTACGTTTGGCAGAATCCCACAACAGTTCTGACAGCGTCGCGCGCAAGCTTTCTTTGCTCTCCGGTTGAAAAAGATAACCGTTGTCACGATCGCAGAGGATCTCACGAATATTGGGTTGATCGGGCGCCACGATGCATTTGCCCATGCCGAGGTATTCGAAAATTTTCATGGGGCACGCATACTCCGGTGCTTTGGGCTGCACGGCAATATCCATTGCCGCGAGATGAGCGGGAACCTCGGCCCTGGCAATCGGGCCAGTAAAGATCACAGAAGCTTGCAGGCCGTTTGCCTGCACATATTGTTTCAAATCCGCCTCGGCCGGACCTTCACCCACCAACAACAGCCGAACATTTTGCTCGTGCAAGCGCGACTCGTGCATGATCTCCAACAGCATTTCCAAGCCGTGCCACTTGCGAAACCAGCCCACGAACCCGATGACTGTTTTGTTCGCCAAACCGTAACGCGCGCGAATCGCTGCGCCAGAAACATTGGGATGAAATTTCTCCGCAGCGATGCCATTCGGCATCACCACCATTTGTTCTGCGGGCACACCTTGTTCATGCAGCATATCCCGCAGCACGCTCGAAACCACCAGTGTGCGCGCGCTCTTCGAACAAATCCACCGCTCGGAGAAACGCGCCAGCCGCTTGAAAGCCAGCTTGCCGAGTTTTTCCTGTTCATAGCGCAACGGAGCGTTGACTTCGAGCACGAGCGGAATGCCGAAACGCCGGCTCGCCCACACGCCGCAGAATGTGTTCAGCGCGTAGCGCTCGTAGAGCAAGTCGGGGCGTTGGCGTTTGATTGCTTGCGCGAGACGATGGTAGCCCACGAGATTGTACGACAGGCTCATTAGTTCATACAACCACGCCGGCGCCAAATCCGCGAGCCACCTCCATTTCTTGTTCGGCGCTTTTCTTCCGCTCTCATCATCGCGCTGCACGAGCGCGACCATTTCCACCTCATGGCCCAGTTCGCGAAAAGCTCGCACCATTTCATAGATGTGAATACCCTGCGCGTCTTCCGCCTGCGTGCGGTGGTGATAGAGAATGCGCCGCGCCCTCTCCCCTTGAGGAACGTCGGAGAGAGGTGCTTGAGGGTGGTGGTCCATTTCTAACGTGCGCACTTCATTGCTTTGCAATTCGAATTTCCCATGTTCACAATGCTCTATTAATGACAACCTTCTGCTCCCCTCAAAAAGGGAATTTCGTAAACCCTGGGTTCGCCGGAGAACGAGAGGCGAGCGCCCTCTCAAACGTCTTCTCCACTGCGCGCGCGACCTTCTCCCACGTCAACTCTCGCGCATACCGCACTAAATCTTCGTTGCGCCAGGTCATGTTCATCGCACGCGTGAGTGCGTGCGCCAAAGCCTCTTCGTTGCGCTCCGTCAAAACGCCAAGCGCTTCCGAGGTAATGATTTCAGGAATGCCCCAAACTTTCGTTGCAATCACCGGCGTGCCGCAGGCGAGCGCTTCGAGCACCACGTTCGGCCAGCCTTCTCGATCGCTTGCCAGGCAAAAGACCTCCGCGGCGCTATACCAACGTTTCAATTCGGCATGCGGCTGCGCGCCCACGAGCTTGACATGCTCTGCGAGCTGCAATTCCGCAATGAGTTTCGCCAACTCGTTGCGATAGGCCCCCTCGCCGATAATCACCAAACACAAATCATGCGCGCCCCGCTGCGCGAGGCACAGCTTGAGTGCTTTGATCAACACGTGAAAGCCTTTGCGCGGAATCAATTCTCCTACGGATAGAATAATTTTTTTCTCGGGCAAGTTGAGTGCGCGCCGGCACTCGTTTTTATTGAGAGGATAAAACTTGTTCGCGTCCACGCCGTTGGGGATGACCGAGATTTTTTCTGCCGGCACTTCGAGCTGCACCATCGCCTTTTTCAATGCTTGACAAACCGCAATCGCGCGATCGGCTCGCCCAAGCGTGTGACGCAAAAGTCGCCGAATCATCGGAAATTTTGTAAAGAGATTTATGTCACTGCCACGCGCGGAAACCACGACGGGCTTATTGAAATACTGTCCCAGTTTAATTGCCGCAAAACCGTCGGGGTAGACGTAATGGCTGTCGATGAGATCGAAATCAAACTTGCGTTGGAGGCGTTTGATCAGCGGCAAGACGGAGAGAAACATCGTCATGCCATATGTGCTCATGCCGATTTTCGGAGTCATGAAATAGCGCGGATGATAAACCTCGAGGCCTTCAATCTCCTCGTGCGTTTTGATTTGAGAGTATTTCCAGCGGGCGCCGAACTTAATCGGCGGATAGTACGGTACGGGCGCGACAACCATGACTTCATGGCCATGCAAGCGCGCAAAGTTGGTCATGCGCTCCTTCACAAACACGCCGAAGTTTGGCGCAAGATGATTGGGATAGAGTGTGGTGAAAACTAGGACTTTCATGGTGGTTGTAGACGACGTGACACTTTACACGTGTAAGGTGTAAAGTGTCACGTGAAAGGTGTTCATGAGGGAGCAAGAGCATCAAATTTGGTGGCGTTTGTCCGCATTACGCCTCCTGTGTGCTCAATCTTGCAGACTGGAAGTCTACGCTGCAAATTTTTTCCCCCAGCTTTCGAGCATGAGCAGCGCCCACAGGTGCTGCGCATAATCACGCGTGCCGCGCTGGTGTTGTTGCCACCAGCGTTTGATGGTTCCGACTTCCAGCCACTCGGCAACGAAGGCGTCGCGTGCAAACACGCGTTCTTCGAATACCGACTTCAAATCGGTGCGCAGCCATTGCGCGAGCGGAATCGAAAAACCCATTTTCGGGCGGTGCAGAATTCCATGCGGCACGATATCGTGCAGCGCTCTTTTGAAAATATACTTGCCCTCGCCGTTGCGCAGTTTGTAATGCGCGGGGATATGCGCGACGTGTTCCATAAAAAGGTGATCCAAAATCGGCACGCGCACTTCGAGCGCATGCGCCATGCTCGCGCGATCGACTTTGGTGAGAATGTCATCAACCAAATAAGTTTTGACGTCGACATATTGAATGCGTGAAAGCGGATCCCAGCCCTCTGTGCGAAGGAAGTGTTCTTGCATGACTGAATAGGGATCGTAGCCCTGCAAATTGTGCTGCAGTTCCGCTTTATAACACCGCTTCTTCATCGCGGGATGGAACCAGCTCATGGTGTGAAAATAACCGCGCTCGGGAGTGAGCGCGAGATTCGTGAACATCGTTTTCGCGCGAAAAATTTGCGGCAGCCAATCCGCTTTGGGATAAATTTTTCCCAACGCGCCAAAGAACGGCCCGCGCATGGTCTGCGGCATAAATCCGCGCAACCGATTTTCAAGCACGTCAAAACGATAACGCCGATAGCCCGCAAAGTTTTCGTCTCCGCCGTCGCCGGAAAGGCAAACGGTCACGCGTTCGCGCGCGACTTGCGACACGTAATAGGTCGGCACCATCGAAGAGTCTGCGAACGGCTCGTCAAAATGCCATGCGAGCGTATCCAAAATTTTTGCGGCCTCGGCGCGCACGATCTGCTCGTGCGCATTGGTGCGATATTTTTCTGCCACGAGCCGTGCATACGGCAACTCATCGAATGCCGACTCCGCGAAGCCGATCGAAGCCGTATTCACCGGCTGTTCGAGCAATTGCCCCATCAAGCCCACGACCGCGCTCGAATCGATGCCGCCGGAAAGAAACGCACCGAGCGGCACTTCGCTCATCAATTGTGCCGCAACGGACTCGCGCAATGCTTCTTGAATGCCTGCGGCCAGCTCCGCTTCGCTTTTGCCGTTTTGCGGCGAGAAATCCAAATCCCAATACTCAAACTCTTCGAGTCCGGCCGCGGAGACGAGCAGGCCATGGCCGGGCCGCAGTTTGCGAATATTTGCAAAGATCGTTTTCGGCGCAGGAATGTACAAATAGGTGAGATAGTCGTCGAGCGCTTGCGGATCAATGGTGCGTGCGACGCTCTCGTCCTGCAAGATCGCTTTGATTTCCGAAGCGAACAGAAACTGGCGGCCGTCCCAATAATAGTGCAGCGGCTTGACACCGACTTGATCGCGACCGACAAAGAGTCGTTGCGCGCCCTCGTCCCACAGCGCGAATGCAAACATGCCGCGCAACTTGCCCAACAGATGCCTGCCCCATTGCTCATACCCGTGCAGCAATACTTCGGTATCGGAATTGGTTTGGAAGCGATGGCCCTCTGCGAGCAACTGGCGGCGCAATTCGAGGTAGTTGTAAATTTCGCCGTTGAAAACCACGACGAGTCTGCCGTCTTCGTTGTACATCGGTTGCTGCCCGCTCGCGACATCGATGATTTTCAAACGGCGGTGGCCAAGCCCTACTGCGCCGCGCAAGTGCAAGCCGTCCGCCTCCGGCCCGCGATGCGCAAGGGTTTGCGCCATACGGCGAACGACTTCCGCTTCAACTTGCCGGCGCGGGTCAATGAAAATTTTGCCACAGATGCCACACATATGATATGCGAAATGATGGGATAGTGACTATACTAGTGCGAACACATAAAATATTCTTTGATCGACGGACCCAACCTCGCTTGTCATTCTGGAAAAACCTTCCCTCGTGCTCGGCACACAGCTTGTTTTGAGAGATATATCCAGCGCTAGGGAAGATTCTTACAGAATGACATGAAAGAGGCGCAAGCATGAACTCTGCACATTCAACAACGCCCATGTCTCGCCAAGCCAATTTGCCCCTGCGGCTGCTCCTGCTCTATGCCCTATTCATTATTTACGCCACGACCATTCCCTTTGCGTTCAACGCGAGCTTAGAACATTCTTTCGAAAAATTTTGGGCGTTTGTCGCCGACCCTTTGCAGCTCAAAATGACGCGAGGCTTGGTATTGACGGATCTCGTGAGCAATGCACTGCTGTTCGTGCCCCTGGGTTTTTTCGTCCTCATGCTCGAATCACATTCGTCGCGCGCCGTGCCGCGCATGCGTGCGGTATCATTGGCGCTGCTGGCAGGCTTGATATTGAGCAGTTGCGTGGAATTTCTGCAGCTCTTTTCGAAAACACGCACGACTTCATTGCTGGACGTTGTCGCCGACGCTGCCGGTACGATGATCGGCGCCGGCTTGGCGTTGCGATATGAAACATACTTCCGGCAGCACATCCTTGCTCATCTCAAGAGGCAGCTTGCCAATGCGCCGAAGCTCGCACTCTTCTATGTATATGCCGCGCTGCTGTTACTCTCACAACTCATTCCGTTCGATCTCACGTTGGATTTTTCCATGCTCAAAAAGTCGGTAAAGTCCATCGACTTTTATTTGCCGCAAACCGCAACGGATTTGGGCGAGCTGTTCGCCGAGGCGATTCTCTATACGGCCTTCGGCTTTCTCTGGCTCAGAGCGCAGAAGGACAATGAAGAAACGCGCACGATCGTACAAGCCATCGGTTTGACCACCGCGGCAGCGCTCGTCATCGAAGGCACACAGGTCTTCCTCGTATCACACACCGCTGCCGCGCGCAATCTTTTGGCAGGATTGGAGGGCGGATTGTATGGCGCCGTATTACACATCGTCATAGAAAGGCGCACGCGACATTCTCATATATCGGCGCGCGCCGAGCGCGCACGAAATCTCGCGCTCGATTTGGCACTGGCGCATGGGTTGGCGTATTTTTTTCTCGTCGAATTGCAGCCGTATGCATTCGATTTTGCGCCCGAGAGCATAACGCGAAAACTGCATCAGTTCAATTGGCTGCCTTTTATTGAATACTTTTCCCGCACCACGACCAAAGCGATTCTGGATTTGAGCGAAAATCTCGTCTGCTTTGCAGTATTGACACTCCTACTGTGCGCTCGTCATCGTCCCTTTCCCCGCAACATTAAAAGCCCTGAAGTGTTGGTCGCGTTGGCTAGCGCGCTCGGGTTGAGCGCGTTCATCGAGATCGTGCAACTCGGTTTGCCGAATCGTGCGCCGGGCGTGACCGACTGCGTGAACAGCCTTTTGGGTGTAGGATTGGGGCTTTGGCTGTGGCGGCTCAGCGCCAAGCTGCGGCAACCCAGTTTCAGAATTTCTGCGCTGCGTGCGCGCAGGCGCTCGCAAATAAGACCGCATTCTCAAGTTTGAAGCGAGCCTCGACACGGCACGTGATGGCGCACAAATTTTGCCTCTCACCGGGCCCCCTCTGCATGTCGCTTCACAATTTTGAAACTGCGCGTGACTGCCCCGCCGTTGTTTCTTTCCCCCAACCATTCATAAGCGCCGACGTCCGCGCGTGCCTCCCTCGCTTTGCCGTTGAAATCAAGTGGCGCGAATAAACGCAAGCTGGCTTGATCGCGCAAGGCCGATTTCGCCGTCGGATAGAAGTTGAACAACTGCGGCGCGACCAGATCTTTTTCAGCTTCGCCGCGACTAAAGCCGCGCGCGGAAAAGTTGCCGATATTATTTTCGAAAACCCCGGTGCCTCTCAGATTTATGCCACGCGTGACGTTATACGCGGCGTTGTTCACGAAAAAGCAATGCTGCTCCTCGCGCCAGCCATTGAAGGACAACACTTCGCAGTTGTAAAACGTGTTGTTGTACACTTCAAGATTTTGCGTCGGTTTGCGATGCGGGCGCGCCTGATAGCCGAATTTGCAATTGAACACGATATTATTGCGCACGATCGCATCCGCATAAGCGCCGATGCCCTCTTTCGTTTCGAACACCACGTTGCCCTCGATCACGTTGGAAAGTTTACGGCTCTCGTTGCTATCCTTCACACCGTAGCACAAGATGGCCGGATATTGCGTATTAAAGACGACGTTATCACGCACCACTGAGCTATGCACGCCATATTTCAATTCGATGCCGTCGCCTTGCTGCCCGGCCGTGTCGTGAATCAAATTGTTCTCAATGAGCCAATGGTGCGGCGTAACGCTCGCGTCCTGCTTGCCGATATAAAACGCTTCGCCCATGCCGCCGGAGCTGTGATGAATATGACAACGCCGCACCGTGATGTGATGATCTTCGCCTTTGGAGTTGATGGCAACGCCCCGGTAGTTTCGAATCTCGCAATTTTGAATGACCACGTGATGGCTCGCGTAGCCGTGCTCAAATTTGATCGCGTCAACATTGAGCGGCGTGCCGTCGATGGTCAAGCCCTCGATGCTCATGTACGCCGCCGAACGTATGCTAATGAGGTTGTGCTTCAGCGAGATTGCAGTCAACACCGGCGTCTCATTGGGAGCCGCGGCAATAACGATAAACTTGTCCGGCGTGCCTTGTTGCTCGAGGCGCAGCGATTCGAGCAAATAATGTCCGCCGCGCAAAAGCAGGGTATCGCTCGGCGCCAGCTTGGCGAGCAGTGCGTGCAAATCGTCGCCGGGACGAGCTTCATAAGTTGCGGCGCGGAGAGAGGAGGAGAAGATCGCGCAAATCGCGAGGAGTGCAATCCAAGGAAGCGCGCGAACAATTCCCCCCTTGAGGGGGGCTAGGGGGGTGTTTTCGGTGGCGAGGACCATGTTCAAATTCTTCCTACTTACTTCAAGCCTTTTCGATCTACGCTGCGGTAGAGAGTCAGAGCAACACCCCCCTGGCCCCCCTCAAGGGGGGAATTATCTCGCGGCTCGACACAGTTCCTATCCTCTTCTCCGCAGCTTGCTGCGCACCGGCATTTGCGAGCACCATGTTAATGATTTCCTTGCGTAACAATTCATGCAAGATGATGGTGGCAGCCACGAAATGATAGAAAAGATCGAAGTAAGCCCGTCCCAAGAAGGCGCCGCTGATGGCATAGCCGACCAGACCGCTTTGCAGAGCAGACGAATAGACCGTCACCCACTGGAGTGCCGGCAGTTTCGCGCTGATAGTTTCGAGGCGCCGGAGCTTGAGCAGTGCGGCGATAAGCAAAGCGAGAAAAAGCAGCAAAGCCGGATAGCCGTGCTCGCCCAGCACCAAAAAATAATTGCTGTGCGCGGCGTGATAATCAACGGGGTTCGGCGCATACTTGAGGAACAACTCCGGCGTGAAGCACTCGAAGCCGCCGCCCGTGAAGGGTCGCTCCACAGAGAGATTGAAAGCGAACCGCCACGCATTGATGCGCCCCAATGCCGAGAGGTCGGTGTCGTAGTTCTCCAACGTTTGCACGCGCGCTTTGTAATGCTCCGGCAGGAAATAGAAGAACACCGGGCCCAACATTAATAGCGCGGGAATGATCAAAAACTTGCCGCGTGATTTCAACACCATAATGCCGGCGATTGCCAGCAAACCGACGAATCCGCCGCGCGATTGTGTCAAGATAATGGAGAAGACCGTAAGCCCGAAAATGCTATAGAAAGTAATTTGCTGCCATTTCTTGCGGTAAATTTTCGTAAACGCCCACACCACCGGCGTGACCATGTTGAGTGCGAGCGCAACGTCGTTATTGTCGGCGATCATCGAACCGCGCGGTCCCCACAGCATGTACTTCGCGCCGGTGAAGATGCCCCAAATGCCGCCCTTCACCGCAATGGCGGCCACCGAAAGCCCGAGCACAAGCATGAAGTATTCGAACTTGCGGCGGTCGTCAATAATGAACAGCGCCATGACGGTCATCAACAAAATCTTCGAGACGAATTCCAAACGATGGAGCGCTTCGTCCGGATAGAGCGCAACGACCGTAGTCAATGCGAAGTTGAGCCACAGCAGCAGCATGAGATAGGTTTCGCGCTGCTGCGGCAATCGCCCTTTGTTGGAAGAAAACAGCCAGCCCAATAACGTCGCCACCGCCACAAGCTGCGCCGCGGGGAAATTATACGCCGCACCCCACGCGAAACGGTGCGGATTGACATAGCTCACAATGCACCACATGAGAATGCCGATGTATGGCCGGCGAAAACAAAACGGGAGACTGAGGAGGATGAAAGCTATGACGAGCGTGCTGCGCATCGGATAGGCATGCTAAAAGCAATCAAGGCGAAACAATTTGATGGCAAGATAATCCGCCTTGCCAGTCGAGTAGTTCTAAATAACGGTGTCATTCCGCAGGAATCTTTTTTAGCGCTGGGAAATCAGCCGATTTCGGCTTTATACTACCTGAATTTTGCATCGAGGCTGACTAAATCCGCTATGAGTGCGGATTGAATCGTGACGTGGAGTTACCCATTGGGTGGTGCATAAAATTTTTTGCGAGATCGGCGGCTCGCAACTCCGAAGGAGTGAAATGTTTATAGGAACGGCGCGCGCCTCGTTTCCAAAAACTCCGTTAGGAGTGGCATGTCTAATTTCTACGATTAAGCCCTTGCTCATTCGATGAAACCTACATGTCACTCCTTCGATAATGCCATTTGGCAATGGGATTTCAAGCTTTTTTCAGGTCGTGAATGATTTG
>JBBILN010000036.1:0-79071 GCA_037444905.1 bacterium
AAAGTGCTCGGAACGATAAAAATCAGTCATTGCCAAATGGCACAAACAAAGGAGTTAAAGACACGCAAAACACAACCCTTGCTATAAACATTCCACTCCTAGCGGAGTGGCGTGCAGCGCGCTGTCCGCGTTCGAATGAACAACATCCGTGCAAAATTCAGGTACTACGTGCTCAAAAGGATTCTTTCAGAATGACAAATCAAAGACCCGCTCACCTCACCACTTGCAACTTTCTCAACGCACTGCCTTCATTGGCGCGCATCTTCACCCAATACGTGCCCGAGGCCGCGATCTTGCCCGAGGTTTCGCGCCCGTCCCATTTTGCTTGATAATAGCCCGGCGCGTGCACGCTATCCACCAACACGGCAACGCGTTGCCCCAAAACATTGTAGATGGAAATATTCACGTGCGCCGTGCGTGCGAGACCAAAGGGAATCGCCAGCGGCTTGGTAGTATGGCGCAGATTGAAGGGATTGGGATAACTTTGCGCCAAATGGAAATCGTGCACTTCCGTGGACGAATCCGTTTCGTTAATGGCAGTGGTTTGTGTTTGCCATTCCGCGCGCAAATAAACTTGGTGTGCACGACCGGTCCAGCCGTGAATTTTCGTGTGCGTGCCGGGAAATTGGCGCGGCAACATGGAAATCGCGGAGCGGCTCGCCGGATCAACGCGCGCGTTCTCGCCGCATTGATACCAAAACATGCTATCGCGAAACAGCTTGCGCGCCAACGCGAGGTCGCTCACGCGCCGTTTTTGCAAATAGAGATAGCCGTAGAGATTCGCATAAAACAAATCGCGAATGACTTCTCCCGGTCCGCCCACGCCTTTCTTCCAATCATACGGTGTTTCGAGCGGCCAATAGGTGTCGCCCACCATTGTTCCGCCCAGCAAACATTGCGTCTGTAGCCATTTGGCCATACGCTCCAGCAATTGCAAAATCTCGGCGTCGCGCGAGAAGTGGTGCAACATAATGAGCGGCTCGATGATGTAACTGAACATCACCATGGATTGTTGCTCCGGCGCGTCCTGTTCGCCCCAATATCCGCGACTGCCGCGCGCGCGCTCCATGGCCAGCAAGTCTTCCTTGCCCAAACGCAGCGCCAGATCGAGATAACGCCGCTCTCCGGTAACATTGTAATAGAGCAAACAATTCAGCAACGACCAACCTTGAAAACGCAATTCGTACGTTTGCGGCAAGCCGAAACGCGCGAAACGCGCTTCGTATCCTTCCACAGTTTCTTTTGCCGCCTCCAAAGCTTGACGATCGCCGGACATCAAATAGTGCAACAACAAACCCCCGAGCCACGTGTGCGTCGCTTTGGGCTGCTGCTCCGCGTGCGGGCTGCGTGTTAAGATGCCGTGATAGCCTTTTTCATAACGCGCAAGCCCGTTGGCCCAAAGGTGCTCGTTGCGGTCGTCCGTGCGATAGCCCCAATAGTGATCGATATCGTATTGATGCCGCGCCATCACTTCGCCGAAATCAAGCAGCTTGTCTTTGCCCGTGCGGAGAAAGTGCAGCAGCATGCTGTAGGTCCAATCGTAATGCGTAGAGCAATAGCCATCGACCCAATACAAATCGCCGAAGTTCATCCAGCCGTAGTGCCGCCCGTATCCATTCGAGCCGCCGAAGTTGGTTTCGCCTTCCATAATCGTGTTGAGCGTGGCCGGCGCGAGATCGCCCTGGGCTTCGGCATCTTCTGCGTATGCGCGTGCGCGCTGAATTTGCTCATAACGCGCGAGCGCTTCATTCACTTCCTCCTCGCGCGTCGTGATCTGATTCGAAGCGAAGAGGGGCCAGGCCGAAGTGAGGGCGGTCCAATCTGCTGGAGGCAAGCCGAACAGTGGGCGTTCGAAAGTTTCGATGAGAGTTTTAGTAGCCGCAGTGTTCTGCGGGCCTTCATAAAATCGCAGCAGCAGCGTGTGGGTTTTATGTCGCCCGCCTTCGAATTGAAAGGTTTCTGCTTGCGCGTTCTCCGGCTCGAACCCAGTCGCAGCAACGTTGCTCGGCCACTTGCCCTCTGTGGGCCAAAGGTGCATTTGTAAACGATTTTTTTGCCAAGAGATCTTCTTCGGCGCATTTTGCCAAAAATGTTGCACCGCCGCGACCAGGCCGGTGTTGCCGTCATGCACTTCCACCCAACCGCGAGCACGCGCGCCGGACTTGAGCAGCGCCCCGTTTTTTGAGATGCGGTATGAAAAGTTTTGGGCCTCGCTAAGGTTCGTCTCGACGTGGTTTTGATATAGTTCCCACAACTCTTCGTTCAAGGCGCGCGAAAAACCTTCGGTGGTGACTTTTTTAGCGGTGTCCGCGAGCGCGAAATTCAAATTGAGCGCGAGCGCTTGGAAATAGAGCCACTGCTTGCCGGCAAATTTTAATTCGGTCCAGTAGCCATAGACCCCGTTATTTTCCAGCGTGAAATCGAGCGTGAGATAATCTTGCTCGGCGTAGAAATGATAGCGCAGCGTGTAGGTGAGAAAAGGAAAGGGCTGGTGCAAACGTGAAAAACTCGTGGAATCGTTAATCGTCGTCAGATAGGCGCCGGCTGCGTTTTTGAAAGCGCCGCGCACGAGTATGGTTGCGACTTGCGGCCCGCGCTTTTCAATCTTGATCTCGTGCGGCAGCGCCAAACCGGTGAAGTAATTCACGCCATGCGCATCCTGCAAGGTGAAGGCATTATCCGGCGAGGCTTGCAACAGCGTGCGGCCATTGCATTGCAATTGTTCGAACAGCGTGCCGCGCTTCTTGCTGATCGTCGCGGAGAGCTTGCCGGTTGCAATGCGAATCGTCGAGGCGGTTTCGCTAATCTGCAAGCTCGCGGACGGAGACTCCGGTTCGGCCTCGGTCGTGAGCACGATTTGATCCGTGCTATTGCGCGAGAGATCGAGCGGAAATTCTGCAAGCATCCATTTGATCGGCTTCGCGCTCTCTGCCACTGTTCCTTGCCAGCGCGACAGCACCGTGAATTGTGCGGGCAAACGCTGGCCCTGCTTTGCAAGTGGAAAATTCCTTCCCGCGGCCGCGAATAGCAATTGCGCGCCTTCATCCACGATTGCCAATCTTTCTGTGCTCAAGATGCCGGCAGCTTCCGGCAAAGGAATGCTCGCTTTGACAAAGAACACGCCGTGTGTGGTCGCGGGCACACGGGTTATTTGAATCGGCACGCGGCCAAGATTTTGCGCCCAGAGGGATGAAACGAATGCGACAAGAGCGGCGGTAATCCACGAACTCTTTTTTACCATAACAGAAGCTGCACCTTCCTGGTGAAATCTACTTCATCGTCTTTTCTCACAAACTCGCGGCGGCCTCGCGCAGATAGCGCTTGGGATTTGAGAGCAAACCGGGATAAGAAGCTTTGATGACGAGCAAAAAAATCAGCGCGGCCATTCCCGCTTGACACACAAGAAACAACAGTGTCGATGAAAAAAATACCGCACCCCAACGCGCGAACGCGACTTGCACTGCGACCTGCAAAACCAGCAACAGCGCTTGCACTTTGAATTCGCCAAAGAACGCGCGCACAGAGCAGTTCAGCACTTTGGCCATGGCAACCAAGCGAAACAATTCACACCACGGATAGATGAGCAGCCACGCGTAAGCCACGCCGGCAATGCCATACGACGTGCCGAAATAAAATCCCAATGGCAGCAACGCAACGCACAAAATATTCGTGGTGAGATTTTTGTCGGGATGATTGAGCGCATTCAGAGCTTGCGGGACGAGAATCGTGGCCAAACGCAAGCCGCCGACGAGGCACAATACTTGAAAAGGCAGAACGGCTTCCCGCCATTTCTCCGTAAGCACAAAGTCGAAGATACGCGCCGCATTGACGGCCATAAACACGAACAGCGGAATCGCCAGGTTCGCCGCGAGGCGCGTCATTTTGAAAAAGTAGTTTTTGAATTGGGCGGGGTTGTGTTGCAACTGTGCCAGCGCGGAATAGAACACCGGGTTCAAAGCCATGTTGACTTTTTGCACGGGCAGATGCGCCAACTGATACGCCATATTGTAAATTCCCGTGAGCTTCTCGCCGAGCACGCGCCCGATGATCATCGTATCCGCGTTGTTGAAAAGATAGCCGACCATAAACGTGCCGCTCAGTTTGCCGCCGAAATTGAGCAGAGGCCGAATCTCACCGAGGTGCATGTGCCGGCGCGGCCGCCAGGGACAATACCAAAACGTGGCCATTGTGCTCACAGCTTGTTGTGCGAGTGCAGCAGCCACGAGCGTCCACACGCCGAAGCCCATTTGTGCGAGCGCGAGAGTGAGCGCCGCCGCGGCCAGCGCCGCAATGGTTTCGATGCGCGCGCGCAGATCGAACTGCATCTTTTTCACCAGCAAATTTGCCGGCACCGAACGCAATCCGCCCAAAACAAAATTCCCGGCCAGCACGTCAATGATCTGCACGAGCTTGGGATTGCGATAGAAGTCCGCAAGCACGGGGGCAAGCGCCAGCGTGATTGCACTGAAACCCACACTCAATGCGAGAATAAACCAAAACACGCTGGAGAGTTTGTCCTCATCAAGTTCTCCATCGCGCACGATCGCCTGCCCCAAGCCGAGATCATTAAAGAGATTGAAGAAGACGATGAGCAATCCGGCCACGCCCATGAGGCCATAATCACTCGGCGACAACAAACGCGCGACGTAGAGCGTCACCACCCATGAGAAGGATTGCGAAACAACTTTGGCCATCCCCATCCAACCCAACCCTTTGAAAGTTTGCGCAACGACTTTCTTGCCGGTGCTCTCGCTCGCATTCCCCCCTTGAGGGGGGTGTTCTTCAGTGTGAGCGCGAATATGCAAATTCATGCTGCCACACTTTAATCCTTTTCGATCCGTTCCTCAATTTGCTAACGATAGCCAACGACACCCCCCTCAAAGGGGGAATTGATGCGCGCCTTGCGCGCGCAACATTCCTCATACATCTGCTCGTGCAATCGCACGTAATGCTCGTGCGAATGATGTTGCTCCACGTAATCGCGTGCCGTGTGTTTGATTTTTTCACGTAAGCCTTCGTCACTGATGAGCCGTTGCATGGCCTCCGCAAGTTGCTCGGGCGCAGAAGCCGGAACGAGCAAGCCGGTTGCTCCCTCGCGCACGATTGCCGGCGTACCGCCGACTTGCGTGGCAACGACCGGAACACCCGCGGCCATGGCCTCGAGAATGGCGTTGGACATGCCCTCATACAACGAGCTGTTCACGTAAAGGTCGAAAGCCGCCAGCACACGCGGAATATCACGACGCTCGCCTAAAAATCGCACTGACGATGCGATGCCGATGTCGGTCGCCTGTTGTTGCGCAACATGTAGATTGCCGCCGCCCACCACAGCCAGCACCGCTTGCGGAATTTGACGCTGCAGAAGCTGAAATGCACGCAGCATGGTCGGCAGATCTTTCACCGGGCGAAAGTTGCCGATGACCGTGCCGAGCACGGGCGCATTTTCCGGCAGCCCCAAACGGCTCTTCGCAACACGACGATCGGCAGTGAAATCAAACTCGTGCAGGGCAACTCCAATCGGCATCTTCACAATTCTGTGTGAAGGGATTTTCCACGAAGAGGCGAGCAGCGGGATAATGTCATCAGAAACGGCCGTGATGAACTCGCAACGTCTCGCTAGCAATTGGCAAGCGAGGCGCTGTTTGAAATGCGGCCGGTAGTCGTGCGTTTCGCGGCCATGCTCGCCGTGAATGAGAATCGGAACGTTGGCGCGCACACCGGCGAGCACACTGTATAGAAACGTCGTCCAATTATGCGAATGCAGAATAGTGATCCGTTGGCTGCGGCACCATTCTGCAATTTCCCGAATGACGTGCCATTGCAGGCCTTCGCGTTTGTTGAGCGCGACGAGCTTGAGGTGCTTGCCCACCAGCTCGCGCGCAGTGGGAGTGATGCTTTCCGTTGCAATGATCGTCGCGGCATAGCGCTCCGGATCAAGACGATTGAGCAGCCGAATCACTTCTAACTCCAAACCACCAAGACTGAGCCGCCCAACGACGTGAGCAATTTTAATTTTGGATTTGCGTGTGGGTAAGCTACGCTGCGAGCCGCCGTGAAGCATTCCCCCCTTGAGGGGGGTGTTCTCTGATGAAAGATTTTTCTCCGCTTCAACTTTTCGATTGCAGCGAATGACACCCCGCTGGCTCCCCTCAAGGGGGGGATTTTTCAACAACTCATCGAGCACGGCCAAATTCTTCTGCCAGTCAAATTTTGCGCGCAAGAAGGCAAAGGCCTCGCGGCGCAAGCGCTCGTGCTCTGCGCGATTGAGCAATAAGCGCAACACTTGCCGCGCGTATTCAGAGGCCGTGCTGGCAATTAAAACTTCTTGCTCCGGTTTGGCGCCGATGCCCTGCGCGGCATTCGCGCTCGTGACCACCGGGACTCCACATGCGATAGCTTCGAGTATTTTGGTTTGCATGCCGCGCGCGATGCGCATGGGCGCCACAAACACGCGCGCGCCTTTGAGCAACGGCCGCAAGTCCGGCAGATAGCCCGTTACAAAGATGCCGTTGCTTGGATCGTGCAGCTTGCGAATCTTGCGCGCAGGATTGCCGCCGATGATATAAAACTCCAGCTCCGGCAAAATAGCTTTGAGCATGGGAAAAATTTCACGGGCGCACCAATGGGCCGCGTCTACGTTCGGCAGATAATCCATGGCGCCGGTGAAAGCCAAATAGGGCCGCGTGTTGGTTCTCCCCTTGAGGGGTGTGTTCTTTACGCAAAAAAATTTCTCCACCTCATCATCGCCGTTGCCAAGAGCGACACCCCCCTGGCCCACATCAAGGGGGGAATTGCTAAACGAAGGTCCAGTTGCAATTCCCCCCTTGAGGGGGGTTAGGGGGGTGTTCTTTGCGCAGTGAGTCTTCTCCAATTCATCATCACCGTCGCCACGAACGACACCCCCCTGGCCCCCCTCAAGGGGGGAATTTTTGGAAAGAGTCTCCGGCAACGCGTCGCCGTAATAGCGCGCGAAGTCCACGCCGTTGCTCATGAGCGCGGTGTTTGTGTCGCCGCCGTTTTGTTCGAACAACCGCTGTTCTTCCGGGCTGATGAAGAGCACGTGCTCGAATGCTCGCGCCGCTTCTTTTTCATAAGCAGCGAGGCGTTTGCCTTCGAAATGATACAGCCATGACCAGGGCGGAAGGCTGGATTCCGCATATTGCTTGAACTTTTGCGAGTCGAGATCGCAAAAATCCACAATGCGCTTGGGAATATTCGAGCCGCGCACATATTCCGCCATAGTGGAGGAATAAACGAAGAGCGCATCAAAACACTCGCGCGCAACAAGCGCGTCGAGCTGCGCCTGCAATCGCGGCAAATAGAAATAAGAAACCGTCAGCGGCTTGCGATTGAGCAACGCTTTGAGCATGCGCATCCGTTGCGGCAACGGCTTCAGCTCTTCGTAAACAAGATTGGGCAACGTGCCGCGCAGCGCTTGCGCCGCTTGCAGATCGCGCGGATTATCAATCAAACAAACGAGATGGACCTCATGGCGAGCCGCGAGGTATTGCAGCACTTGATACGAACGAATCTTATCGCCTTTGTCCGGCGGAAAAGGAATGCGATGCGCGAGGAACAAAATCTTCATGCCTGACGAATTCCCCCCTTGAGGGGGGTGTTCTTTGAGTGAAGACTCTTCTGCAATTCATCAGCGCCGCTGCAATCATCGACACTCCACTCAAGGAGCGAATTGCCAGAGTGGATTGAGAACACCGCGTTCATCCCAGCCTCTTCCACATTCAATTCCCAAAGCAGCCGGCCCGCTTTGAGATTGTAAAGCGCGATGCGCGCGGGCTTGGCCGGAACTGTTTCATCAATGCCGAGGCCCGCTTTGGCCCAACGCTTTACCCACGCAAGATTTTCGCGAAACTTCGTTGCGCGTAAGCGTGAAAAACCCACGACCACGTGCTCTTCGTCGAGCACGCATAATCCGCGACACCAACCGAGCGGGCCGCGACCGCCGCTGATAAGGTTGAGATCGTACGACTGCACGACGCGGCCGTTTGCCAGTTCCGCCTTTATCACGTGGCCGTTCACGGTCGTGAAATAAACATGCCCGTCGAACACGATGCCATCGTGTGGACCGCCGATGCCGATATCAATGCGGCGCTGCGCGTGCGTCAAACACACGGCGTCGCGTTGCTCAAAACGCGTGGCCCAAATCTCTTCCTCGTTTTGAAAAACAAAATTCGGGTGCGCGCTGTGCGGCTTGGTGGAGATGACTTTGCGATAATCCACGGTGCGTGAGAAACGCTGCCATGGCTCTTGCCCAAGCACATTCCACTCCCGCAGAATCTCGCCGGCGCGTGTCATTTCGAGCACCAGATCCAAACCGGTGACTGCGACCAGCAGCGTGCCGCGGGCAGTGGGGCAAACGTGATGCAAGTCGTTGAAGCACGGCAGCGAGAGGTAGTGCGTTTGCTCGAAGTTCGG
Organism: bacterium; assembly: GCA_037444905.1. Classification (GTDB taxonomy): domain Bacteria; phylum Zhuqueibacterota; class Zhuqueibacteria; order Zhuqueibacterales; family Zhuqueibacteraceae; genus JABWAN01. The sequence goes on from JBBILN010000036.1 coordinate 8,434, forward strand.
CAGGCGATAAACGAGCACTTCGGTTTGCGTGCAGAGAAAAAACTCATTGCCCTGCAACGCCGCGGCCTTGAAAAGAATGGAAGGGTCATCTGCGGCGGCGCACGCCGAAGGCGGGGTGACATATTCGACACAGATATCAAAATGTCGAGAGCCCACTTTGCCTTTGATCAGCAAGGCTTTTTCATAGTGGGTCCATTCCGGCTGCCCGATCACATTCGGCTTGAGTTTGCCGCCGGCAATGTAAAACTCCTGCGCGCTATTTTGATTCACGTCTAATCCTTAGAAGACTGCATGTCGCCAGAGAGTCTCACGGGAATTGCCGGACCAAACGCGGGCCGAGCACTTTGGTCAGGCCCAGCGGCATGCGTTGCCACAGTTTGATGGCCAATTGGAATTTCGGATTGGTGGGATTGTTATTGGGCAGTTGCGCGCCGTTCATCATGCGATACTGATACGGGAGCGGGATTTGCTCGAAGCCCATGTGGCGTTTGAAATGAAAAGCGCCTGTGCTGTTCTTGCTGCGGCCAAAATCGAAGAACTTATACCCACGCTCGCCCGCGCTTTTCATGAGCGACCAATACATGAAGTTGTTCGGCGCGAGATAATTCTTGGTGGGCAGCGAGCCGCCGTAATAAGGCAACACGGTATCGCGATAGTAAAACGAAAGCACTCCGGCAACCGGCCGGTCTTCATGAAAGATCAGCAGAATATCGGCTTCATCTCTAAACTCGCGCAGACAATTTTCAAACAAGGCGGTCGGGAAGACCGGCGTGCCCAGCGAGCGCACGGAATTCGCGTAGATGTCATAGAACTCCGGCAAGCGGAGATTGTCGAAGCGGGCCGTCAGTCCGATTTTTTCGGCTTTGCGCACCATGCGTCGCGCCTCGCGCGGCAGCTCGCTGAAGGTTTGTTCCGGCAACGTGTAAATCGGCTTAATGAACGTGCAATAAAGATTCTCGCGCGTTTGCAGCTCCGTGTTTCGGCAGGCAAAGCGTTGGCGTAGTTCCAAATAATTCGCGCCCTGCTCGCTTGCGAACGCCTCCCCGGCATTCAACAAGGCCTGCTCTACTTCTTCATCCTGTGCAAGCAGGCCGCCGTAAACTGCAAACGGAGTGGAGATGACGGCGTTGCCGGCAAACCACGAGTGCACGTGAAACAGCGGCAGCACGCCGCAAATTTCCTCGTTGCGCACGGCAAAGAGATAGTGCGAACGATATGCAAACGTGGCTTCGATGATGCGCTTCCATGCTGTCTTATGAAACAGCGTGCCCGCTTCCGCATCATCTACGAAACGATCCCAACGTGTTTCATCTTGAAGTGTAAGTTTCTTGACCTGTATCATGTCCGCGCCCGCCTCACGAGAAGGAAAACGTGTTTTCTCGCACGGCAGCCCGTCCTCGACGCCGGTCCCAGATCCATTGCCAAGCGCTGTCCCTATCTCTTCTTCCAATGAATGCAACATCGAAGGTCCTCAATTCTTTGTTGCGAAGGCTTGCGCCCGCGCTGCAACGAATCCCAGACAAAGATACTTGCAGGCACCGCTCTTACTCCAATTCGTAATTCGCGTGGCTGTAGTATTTGTAATCGTAGTACCGATAATCGTAGTAATAGGGCAGTAGGCCCTTCATGTTGTTGATGATTACGCCGAGCAGCTTTTTGCGATTATCTTCCAGCAATTCCAGTGCATGCTGCGCCACGCGCTTTTGCGTGACGCCGGCTTTGCACACAAACAGAATGCCTTCCACCACGTTGCTGAGCAACAACGAATCGCTCACCGGAATGATGGGCGGCGCATCGATCAACACGATTTGGAAAGCCGCGCGCAGACGATCGAGCATTTGATACAAGCGCTCCGAGGAAAACAAATCCGCCGGGCTGCGCTCCGCCACGCCGGCCGTGAGGATTTTTAAATTCGGAATTGCGGAAGACTTGAGCACCGACCGAATATTGACGCCGCGCGTGAGAATATCTGCAACTCCGCCTTCGTTCGGCAGGTCGTAGAGCTTGTGTACCACGGGCCGCCGCAAGTCGCAATCGACCAGCACGGTATCGGTTTGGCGATAACGCGCGCTCGCCGTGGCCAAGAACGCCGTCGTCGTGCTCTTGCCTTCGCCGGTGTTCGAGCTGGTGGTCATGAAAACCCGCAGGCCTTGTTCATCATATTGCTTCTGCAGCTTGTTGTAAAGCCGCTTAAAGGCCGTGGCTTCCGGCGTCTCCTCATAATAACCGTAATTAGATCGCCGCGCCTTCGGCTCCGTGTGTTTTTTCATAAATGCTTTCTTCCTACCTCCATTTTACGCGCCGACCACGTACAGGCTCATCGCGCCGTGCTCGGAGCTCAGAATGGCAACATTTTCGCACAAATAAACAATGCTCTGAAAGCGGACCTACACAATCCATTGATCTGGTTCGTCCGGCGGAACGGGCGGTGTTTTATCCACGCCGTTTGCGGACGACGGCAACTCTTCGGGAGGGGGTTGCACGGATTTTTTTTCAGATTGTGGAGGCCGCGGCACAAAGATCGGTTCCGCTTTTGGTGCGGGATTCGCGCCCGATTTCGTTGCAGGCGCCGCAGGGTTCGCGCTCGTCTGGGTCCCGCGCCGAACGACCTTGGGTGGGCCGCCCGAGCGAATATGAAATTCCTGCTGCGAAGTTTTCACACTCGTCACGCGCGCGTAGCTTTGCGGTGTAGAATCGGGCCGCGTGGTTTCCAGGTTCGTTGCATTCCGTTGCGTTGACGGCGCTGCTTCCGGGCTTGTCGCTTGCGTAATTTTCGCATTGCGCACGGTCGGGCTTGCGGAAGTATTGCTCGCGCCGCCTTTATAAACTTGCGCGAGATTTTGCTGCCAAACTTGAAACGACACGCCGATTTTGGGGATCACGCCCCACACCGGTGCGGCGAGCAATTGCTCCACATCTTTCACGTTGCGGATGGATTGATCGGAAAGCTCCAGTACCACAACCAAGCTCAATCCTAAAATCACGCTCACCCCGAACGCGCCGAGCACAAAAGCTTTCTTGCTGCCGCCCACCGGCTCCACCGGCATGCTGGCAGCTTCGATCACGCTATACTTAAAATCCGCGTCGCTGTTCTGCAGCGCTTCCTCGATTTGCGAGCCGCGCGATTGCTCCAAAAATACTTCATAAATGCGGCGATTCTGCTGCAGCTCTGCTTCAATGCGTTGCGCCTCGATTTCACTCGCCGGCGCCGCGGTGCTCATTTGGGCAAAACGGCTCAACAAGTCACTCGCAGCTTGCGAGCGCGCACGCAGGATATAGAGATCAATTTGCCCCAATTGATATTCAATCATCACGGTTTGCAGGCCTTCCGCCAGCGTCGAATAAGTGCGCGCCACCGCCTCGCCCAAGAGGCTGCCATACTCTTGGCGCAGCACGTTTATCTCACTGTCCAGCGTGAGCGCAGATTCGGTTTGCAAACCGCTGGCGATCACGCTTTTTTTGAAATCCGCCATCTTCGCTTCGATGCGGGACTTCATTTGTTGCAGGCGGCCGTCTCTTTCCCATAGCAGGTCGATGCTGGGCAGATTGAGTTGGGCCTCCAAATCCGCAAGTTTGCGCTGGCGGTCGGCAATCGCGGCGTCGCTCGAGCTGATGAGCTGGCGCAATTGCAGCACGCTGTTCGCATCAAGACCGATCTTTTGCACTTGCGCCGAAGCCTGGCGTTCTTTCAACTCCTGCAGTTTGCGCTCGCTCTCCTGCACTTTCTGCTTATAGATTTCCAACTGCTCATTGCTGAATTCCATCACCCCGCGAATGCCGCGCAATTCGTTCTTCTTGGATTCGTCGATAAAAATATCGGTCAACGATTTCACGAGGCGATACGCCATGCGCGGCGCTTCATTGCGCGCCGTAATCTGAAACAATTGCGCGCCGGGATTCATTTGCACCGCAATATTGTCGCGCAACATGTCGAGCAACACGCGCTCCAGCACTTGCTCATAAGGCAGCCATTTCGCTTTGGCGTGCAGGGCTTTGGCTTCCGCATTCGCCAACTGATCTTTCGTCAACTCCAACCGTTGGATGAGCTGCAGCAGGTTCGGCGTGTTCAGAATTTTCTTTTGCAGCTCGCGATAATCGACGGCGTTTGAAACGCCCGGCGTCACTTCGCGCATCGAGCGTTGCAAACGGCTCGGCAAAACTTGAATGGTAGCCGTGGCTTCGAAAATCGGGCGAATGTACAAAATGGCTACGGCAATGCTCGCGCCGGTGAAGAGCAGCACCGGTATGATCACCCACCACTTTCGCCGCCATAGTATCGCCCAATACTGGCGCCAGTCGAAATCACGCTTTTGGTTCAACAGCGCCAGCAATTGTTCGGCGCTCGGCTGGCCGTTGTGCTCTTGAGGGTTCATAAAAAAATTCGTCGTCAAACGCTAAATTCGTCTACAACCCAATTCTGTCATTCATTAGGAATCCTTTTAAGCGCCTGGCACAATGCTCATTTAAGAGTTGATTCCAGCGCATAAAAAGATTCTTTCAGAATGACACGAGAAGAGGAATGCTGACTAACCGTTGCGGTACCAGGCCGCCTCATCTGATGATTTGCACCACGATGAAGCTCGCCGTGGAAGCGAGAAAAATCCGAATGCCTTCGGAAAGAAAACGCGGCCATTCCCGTTTGCGCGGCACGTAGACCGCATCGCCCTCGTGCAGCCGCAGCGGAGACGGCGAGGGACGCTTCAAATATTTTTCCATATTGATGAGCGCAACCTCCGCTTGATGCTGGCCGTGAAAATAGAGCCGCACGTCTTTCAAATCGGCCGTGGCCGTGGGTCCGCCGGCGCGCACAATCGCATCGAACACGTCCATATCTTTTTCCAGCTCGTACACGCCCGGCTTTGCCACCTCGCCGATCACGTGCACCACGTTGCTTGGTGTAGCTGCAATTGGAACCGGGCTTGCGCCTTCCGCGCCGAGCAAAGGCGCGGTTCCCGGCACGTTTACATTATCGCCCGGATAAACCGGTGGCAACGAGCTCAGCTCGCCGCGCTCAATCACATTCATGAGATCGACGCGGATCGTGCGGCCCGCCTCCGGGCCGGAGCCGCGCACAATCGCGACCTCGTTCAATTGCGCATAAGATTGCGGCCCGCCGGCTTCCAAAATAATTTGCCAAAGGTTCGGAATCGTTTCGAACTTCAGTTTGCCGGGCGCCAACACCGCGCCCGTCACATAAACCACCTTGCTGCCGAACTCGCGCACCACGATCGACGCTTGCGTGATGCGAATATCCAATAGCGAGATGCGATTCACGATGTCCTGCCGCAGGCGGCTCACCGTCAACCCGGCCGCCGGAATTGCGCCGATGAGCGGCAATTCGATTTTGCCATTGGAATTGACGCGCGCTTCCGTATCCAACTCCGGCCTCTGCCAAAATTTGACGGAGAGCAAATCGCCCACACCGATGACGTACTCCTGTTTTTCTCCTTCACTTTGCGCCAAGCTGACTTGTGAGACACTCACGAGGATCAACACGAGGCAAATCCCGCGAATTAGCATCCGTTGGTTCATGGCTGCTTACCTTTTGAATGAGCTTTGAACTGCTGATGGTCGAGGTTGTGCTTCTTCAGCAAATCGTACAACGTCACGCGATTAAGCTCGAGCTCCGCGGCCACGTTCGTAATCACGCCGGCGTGGCGCCGCAGCGCATCCACGAGCATCTCGCGCTCCAGCGAGGCGAGCGCTTCGCGCAAAGAACCGTGGCGCTTGCCGGTGGCGGGCGTCAATTCGAGGTCTTCGGGCAAAATCACATGATGGTGCGCAAGCAACACGGCTTTGCGAATTTTGTTTTCCAATTCGCGCACGTTGCCCGGCCAATGATACTCGCGCACGAGCTTGAGCGCCTGCGGTGAAAAGCCGCGCAACTGTTTTTGATACTCCGCCGCAACCGTTTTGAGAAAATGCTGGGCGAGCAACGTTACGTCTTCTCCGCGTTCGCGCAGCGGCGGCACGTGTATTTGAATGACGTTCAAGCGATAATACAAGTCTTCGCGAAAGCGGCCGGCCCTGATTTCTTTTTCCAGCTCGCGGTTCGTGGCCGCGAGCATGCGCACGTTCAACGCAATCGTGCCGCTGCCGCCCACGCGCTCGATCACGTGATTTTGCAAAAAGCGCAGCAGCTTCACTTGCAAGCTCGCCGGCAACTCGCCGATTTCATCGAGAAAGATCGTCCCGTAATTCCCGGTTTCAAGCTTGCCTTTGCGCTGCGCGGTCGCGCCCGTGAATGCGCCTTTCTCGTGCCCGAATAATTCGCTCTCCAGCAAATTCTCGGGAATCGCGCCGCAGTTGATCGCCACGAACGGCTGGCTGCGCCGCGGACTGAGTTGATGCACAAGGCGCGCGACCAACTCTTTGCCCGTGCCGCTTTCGCCGGTGATGAGAAGAGCAACATCGCTGCGGCTGACCTTCGCCACAGTTTGCAACACATTGCGAATTTCCGGGGAGCGGCCCAGCAAAGTGCTCTCCGCCTGCGCGAGCGCCGCACTTACCCAAGCAGCATGATTTTCTTTTTCAAGCTGCACCACCGTGCTCGCGCGGCGCAACAACACTTTCAGCTCTTCAAGATTGATGGGCTTGAGCAAATGATCGTGCGCGCCCGCACGCAGCGCCAGCCGCGCCACCTCTCTTTCTTGATTGCCAGTGGCCACAATGATTTTCACCGGCTGCGCATGCGCCAAAATTTTTTCGATCAACTCCAAACCCGCGTTTTCCAGCGTGGCGGCTTGGTTGTAATTCAGATCGAGCAACACCAGCTCGGGATGGTGCTGCGCATACGCCGCGAGCACTTGCTCCGGCGTATGTGCCGTGAAGACTTCATATTGCTCCATCAAAGCCCAGCGCATTTGCGAGCAGAGCACTTCGTCGTCATCGGCGAGGAGGAGTTTCGTGAAATTGTTTGGAGATTCGAGCATTGCCGAGTAAGCCCCTTACAAGTGCCAGCGCTGAGAAAGCACACGCATTCACGTTACTTGTCATTCTGCAATAAACTTCCCTAACGCTAGACGCTGAACTCGATTTTGGAGAAGTTCCTTACAGCATGACAATGCTGCGGAGAAACATGCCTCCTCTTTTCATGTCATTCAGTAAAAATCCTTCTTAGTTCTGGGCGATGATTCCAGCATTCAAAGAGCTTTTTTCTGAATGACATACTTTTCTGCCTTGCGCGGCAGCACCACTTCGAACCTCGTCCCCTTCCCAATCTCACTCGCCACGTGAATCTCGCCGCGATGCGCGCGCACGATTTCGCGCGATTGATAGAGGCCGATGCCGAGGCCTTTTGCCTTCGTGGTTTGATTCGGGCGAAAGAGGCGATGGCGAATGAACTCCGGCGACATGCCCGCGCCTTCATCACACACAGAGATGCGCACTTGCTCGTCGCCGCCGTACGCATGAACACTGAGCGTGCCGCCGCTCGGCATGGCTTCGACTGCGTTCACGAGCAGATTGCGGAGCACAACGCGGACTTGCTCGGCGTCCCACCACACTTCCGGTAACGCTTCGAGCTTCAGATCCAACACGAGCGGCGGCGCGATTTGCACGTCCGCCACAACTTCGGAAATAAGCTGTGCAACATTGCACGCCGTGAAGTGCGTCGACTCGCCGCCGGTTTTCACTTCCGCCAATCGTTGAATCAAGGTGTGCATCTCGTGCGAAACGCGGCCGAGTGAAGTCAGAAAATCTGCGCGGAACGCCGGCTTGTCCAAGTGCGCCTTTGCATTGTGCGCGAGCAACGTCAACGCGCTCACAGCGTGGCGAAGATCGTGTGCGATGAACGAGGCGATGCGATAAATTGACTCGCTCTGCCTGGCCGCGAGCACGCGCTGCTGCAAATAGGCTTCATGCAACGCCAGGCTCGCGGCATTGGCGAGTACTTCCAAAAGCCGTTGGTCTTCTTCGCGAAATGTTTGCGAATTGCGCTTTGGCCCGAGTCCGATCATGCCGACAAGGTTTCGCCCAACGTGCATCGTGGTCAAACACGCGCAGCTTTGCAATGTAGCCCCGGCCCCTTGTCGCGCCCCGTCTCCATTGCGTATTGTGGATGCGGGACGGGGTGGGCCGAGGTTCGTATTCTCCTCTTCAGCGCCCCACAAGGAGGCGGGGCTACGAAGATTCTCATTTAAATTTAAAAGCTGCTCAGGCGCGAAGCACTCCTCCACGCGCTCCAACCACGCCACCTGTTTGGGCGTGAGCACGAGCGCTTCGGCTTGCGCTTCGAATTGGCCGCGAGTATCGAGCATAAAGCCGGAAAAGGTTTGGGTGCGCTCTTCGCTTATCCACAAACAGCAATGCGTGCTCGCAAAGATTTCTTGCAGACCCGCGCAGATCGCTTGCGCCATTTCGCTTTCATCCGTCGCGGTTGCCAGCTTTTCGGTGAGGGTGTGCAACTCGTTGCGAAAGTCATAACTTTCCGCGCGCCAGTGGCGATCAACGAAGCGCGTCCAACGCTGATGCAGAGAGTTTTCCGTGAGCAGCATCAACGCCAGCACCACGGCGCCGAGCGCAGTGAAGAACGACACAAACAGGTGCCAGGCGCCGCCCAAAAGCAGCGCGGCTTTCACCAGCAAGCCGAAGGCGAGACAGTACGCGCCGGCGTAGATCAATACACTGGAAGACAACATGCGCGTGACGCGCAGCGTGGCCCGGTTTGCTATCTGTGGCTGCAGTGGCGCATTTTTAAACGCGAAAAACAAGAGCAGACAGAGAACGCCAAAGAACATCTGGCACACGAGCCAGAGCACGTGATCGAGGCGGCCATAGATCAAGCTCATGCTGCACGATACGATGAGTGCGAGCATGAAGAGAAAGAGCGTGCCGCTAATCGAGCCGCTGCGTTTTCCCGCGCGCCATTCCAAAGCCTGCACGAACGCCTCGAACTTGCTCAACAACAATACCGCGCCAACAATCGCAACGGCAAAAAAGAATTTGCCCGCGGAGGTCAACACGAGCATCGCGCCGGCTTCCGGCATTTCCCAAGCTTGCAGCAATCCGCGCTGCGCATGCGCAAAGCCGAAGGCGATAGACAACCCGAGCGCGGCGAGCTTGAGCAATGTGCGATTACGTTTTTCCTGCATGAGCGGCGTCGCGGCCCACGTGGAAATCGGTAGCATGAGCAAAAAAACGTATCCCAGGCTTTGCGCCAGGAAGCCTTGCCACGGTGTGCGCAAAAACAAAACTGCGGCAAAGGCGATGGCATTGAAAATTTCAAAGAGCAAGAGGGCGAAGGCGAGCGCCGTGAAATAGCGTTCGACTTTGACGCGCTTCAGCAAAACACCGAAGAGCAGCATTCCGGCGAAGCCGGCGAAAAGTGTTGCACCAAAGAAGAGGGCAAACATGATTCTAGATTATCTGCACGCGAATGCTATGGCTCGAACCGCCTCCCGTGCAGTTCCCCCCTTGAGGGGTTAGGGGGTGTTATTGATTGCGCAAACATTTCTTTTGATTATTAAGAACAAAAGCGACACCCCCTCAAGGGGGGAATTTTTACGAATCCGTCAGCGCGCGCACTTTTTGCTTGAGCATGTCCACCAGCGGATGCTGGGGATACCGTTGCATGAATTCATTGTAGAGCTTGATGGCGCGCTCCGTTTGGCCGGAGGCTTCATAGATATTGCCGAGCAGCAAATACGTGCTCACTTTGCCTACCGGAGTGTCCAGAATATTTTCAATGCCCGAGGCCGCGGCCGCGGCTTCTTCCCAACGTTTTTGCGCGACGAAGCAATTGGCAATATGCTCTTGCGCGAGCGCGGCGACCATGGAACGCGGATATTTGTTGATCAAACCTTGATAGTAAGCGATCGCTTCCGCATAGGATTTGGCGGCAAGCATTTCATTGTTCGTGTGAACGTAGTGCTTCGCCACACGCAGCAGCGCATTGAGTGCGGGCGGAAAAATTTCGTATTGCTTGGCGATCCAACGATATTCATTCAGCGCGTCATTCCAACGGCCTTCGCGTTCGTAACTGAGCGCGATTTCTTCGTTCGCACGGGCAGCGAGGCCGGGATTGTTCGCGCTCATTTCGATCACGTGCTTGAGCATTTGCCGCGCCGGCTCGTTTTGATTTTGCGCGAGCAGAATGCGCGCGATCTCGAAACGCGCCTGCGGTACGATGCCATGATCCGGAAATTTCACCAGCAAATCTTCCAGCATTTTCCGCGCCCGTGCGGTTTCGCCGAGGCGCTCGTGCAGCGTCATGGCGCGCGTATAGATGAAATGCGGCAGCTCCGGCGAATTCGCGTGCTTGGAAATCTGCTGATTCAACAGACCATCGAGTGCTTGCCACTGGTTTTGATCCGCAAGCAGAGCGGCCAGATATGAAACCGCGGAGGTTCCGGCTTTGGAGTTCGGAAATTTTGCGATCATGGTTTGGTAGCACTCTTGCGCCCGGCGATAAGCATGCATGCGCTCGGCTTCGTCCGCGCTAAACTTGTGCAGTCGCGCAAAATGAAACGGGATCGCGACCAGGTACATCTCCGGATCCTGCGGCATAATGCGATCGGACAGGCTCGGCAGCACGAGCGCATAGGCAGCGATGGCGTCGCCGTATTGCAATGTGCGTTCGCGCAAAAGCCCGATCGTCAGCCGCGCCGACACTGTGATCTCATCGTCTTTGGGATAACGCGCGACGATTTCTTCATAGGCCGTAACCGCGGCCTCGACGTTGTCGCGCGTCAGCTCGAGCTGGCCAATGCGTATCAAGCTGCCTTTGATGACGGACTCGATCACCTCCGTCGGCGGCAACGCGCCGGCGTCTTGCACGACGGCGCGGAACTGTGTGATCGCGAGCTGGAAATCATTCGCATCTGCAACATTGGGATTGATATAGATCTTTTCCAAAACTTTTTGCGCTTCGAAATAGCGCTTTTCCATTTCCAACTGGCGCACGAGCATGGGATCGCCGCTGCACGCGAGCAGCAACGCGCAGCATGAAAGCGTGAGAAAAAAGGTGAGCGAACGAAGCATATTGGTCAAAAAAGGCTGTTGGCTAATTCTTCGCATCAACAGCGACGATGCGATAGAGATTCGTGATCGCGCCGATAATAAAATAGTTCGAGATCATTGCGGCGAGGATGCCGGCGGACACCACGGCGGCAATGATCTCCGGGTTGAGCTTTTGCACAATGACCACGCTGCGGGCGAGCACGAACTGCACCGGAACCTGCAACAGACTCGGCAGCCCCACCAAGAAAAACGTGAGCACACCATAACTGGTGAAAAGCTTCAAGCTGTGCACGATCGCGCGCACAAAAGATTGCTTTTCGAGCATGATCAATACGCTGGTGAAAGCGAAGAGCGTGCTCACTAAAATAACGCAGAGCATGCGCAGAATGTTGAGATATTGCGCAATTTCGGGCATTTGGCCGGCGAGATGCGCGAATCCGAAAATGACCGCCAGCGAGAGCGCGGTTTCGCCCAACCACGCGCCGAAGAGATGGGCATAGCGCCCGGCCACAGTTTTTACTTCCTCGCCCAAACCGCGGATGCGATCGCCTGCGGCAAACAGCAGCGTTGCAAGCCCCACCACGCCGATGCCAAGAATGCCGCTGAGCACGAGATTGAGTGACTCAAACGCCTGGGGCAGAACAAGAAAATAGTTGGGATAGTGTAACGCCATCTCGCCGCCCAGTGCGCGCTGCACGGGCATAAAGAGAAAGGAAAATGGTGGGTACATGAAGAAGATCAAGCCCGCGACCATAAAAAATTGCACGAAGGCGTAAAGCAAAAACGGCAGAAACACCACGGGCTTGCGTCCGGCCTTTATGGATTCCTTCCACGCCCAAACGAACAAACCAAATTTCGATTCCGGTGACATCCAATCATTCTCCGCTAGGCTTTAACACATTACACCGTTTCGCGCAATGCGCTATATGATTTTATAACCGTCCCTGCACTTGATTGCTGCCTGCAGACAGGCCGAAGCGATCGAAAACGAAGACGCGATAAAAGTACGTCGTGCTTGGCATGACAGCCGCGTCGCGATACGTGGTCGCGCTCTTATCATTGAGGATCGTCAAAGGTGTCGCCACGGTGTCGACCGGAGAAGTCGTAGAGCGATAGATGCGATAATTCGCAAAATCTTTTTCGTTGCTAACGGTCCACGTCAGCTTCAAGCCGGTGGAATCGGGCGCGGGATTCGAGAGCCGAACGGCTTTGGGCGGCAGTTGCGCCGAAAAGCTGTTGCCCGAAACCAGCATGGGCGCCGCATTGGTCGCGGCATCCGTGAAACTGCCGTACACAAAGGCTCCGGCGAATTCCAAGTCCGGACGAATGCGGTAATCCAACTCATAAACGCCGTCGTCGCGTGTTACGTCGCCGTTGCTGCCGTTGTCAAAGAGGCGAATGTTGTTGTCTTGCGTGTTGGAGCCGTTGGCATTGTCGATGAGATCGACGATTGCGTTGCCCAACGGTTCGCCCGCATTTAAGCTAATGTGCAGAATGTCGCCCGGCCTCAACACACGGCCTGCGCCGTCGTGCGTGATCGCACGAATGAACGCGATCGTGTCCAAGATAATGTCGGCTCTCACGGGTTCGCTTTCGGCTTGATCCGCAGTGCGAAATTTCGCATAGACCGATTTCGCGCCGTCGCCGGGCGTCAGTTCCCACGTTCTGTTGTTCGCAAAAGCTTCCCACGTTGCGCCGATGAAATTCGCATCATTGGCGAGCATCATGAACGCAGTGTTGTCCGGCACATTGAAAGTGAGAGTGATCAAGCGGCGGTTGGTAAACTTTGCGTTGTTGCCGATTTGCACGCTGAACACACCGGGCGTGACGATCGCGCTCTCAGAACGCTCGCCTTCGAAGTTTGACTTGTTGACTGCGACGATTTGATACTGCGCGGGCAATCCAATCGTCGGCGAAAGATCCCGGTAGCGTCGCATGGTGATTGCGGCAATACGCTTGAATGCAGCTTCATTCGCGTTGCGGCGATACACGCGATACTCTTTCACTTTCGTGGTATCACCGGCAAATTGCCAAGCCAGCTCGACCACGCCCGGACCCAGCTTCACCGTGATCTTCGTGGGCGCGATCAATATTGACGTGTCGTCGGGCCCTTTGGGATTATATGTGCTGCATGCGACTATCACGAAGAGCAAGCCGAGCAACAGCGCCCGCGCAATTCCCCCAACAACTCTCCTCTTGAGGGGGGGGTTCTCTCGCACGATGACTTCATTCGAATTTTGCGATGATACGACCCATCTCAAGGGCATACGTGTCAAGCCGGGGCTCTTCGCACACTCGGAACTCATCCCCCCGCCCCCCTTCTCTTGGAAAGAGAAGGGGGAGAACTGATTCGAGGCTTTGGAAAGCACTTTTTCTTTTGAAAAGAGAAGCCCTCTATTGTTACACACGCCTTTCTCCCCTTCTCTTTTTAAGAGAAGGGGCCGGGGGATGAGTTCGGATTGCGTGCTAGCTCTTAGCTTGACACCTTTGCCCCTCAAGGGGAGACCTTTCGCGTTCATGAGCGATTCACCTCTTATCAAGTGAAATTTTCAGATTCAACTTCGTGGCATCTCCCTTTTGTGACAGGCCAAATGAAGCGCGGCGAAACAACTCTTCGTTACCGGCGTGGTTGGGAAAGAAGAGCGCGCTGTCGATGAGGTTGAGCACCCACACGCCGCCGAGAATATACAGGCTGAGGTTGCGACCGTCCTCCGCGTCATTCACCTTGCGGAGTGCGCTTAACAGCGCGGCTTGCTGCTGCGCCGTGTCGCCTCTGGAGGCATCTGCGCGATTGAATGCGCTCAAAGCCGCGCGATGATCGTCCTGCGCCTCCCGATAGAGCAGTTCATTCACGCCGGCCGCGACGAGCGCGCCGAAAGTCACGCCCGACCAAATCAAGCCCGACCGCTTTCTTTCAGAATAGATTTGCCCCCAACCCGGAGCCACAAATGAGCGCAACGCCGCTTTGCCGGAGGTTCTTTGATCAAGTTTCAGCATCAAAAAACCTTTATTGGAAGAGTTGAAGCTGTAGTTGGTTTTGAAGGATTCGTAGCCGCGTTTGTTGGTGCTGATTTTGTATTTGCCCGTCAATGGATAGGGCAGAATAAATGGCGTTCTGCCCGCAAAACGATGCTCTCCGCTCAACAAGACCAAAGCGCCCGCGGGTTCCGACTTGATGGTAACGACACGCGCCGAACCCCGGTTCTCTTCCTGCGCGTTTGCGTTCATGGTAAAACCCAGCACACCGAGTGCAAGCACACCGGCAAGCCCTAGCGCAAAAATGTCATTGCTTCTCATGAGCCTGTTCCTCGTGTTGCCGTGTGGAGGCGCCCAGCTCAGGCATGACAAACTCGGCCTCCAAAACGGGAGTTGCGGAAAAAATTTTGACCAACGTTAAAAGCAAGATGCGTATGTACAAACGCATGGAAAAATGCGTAGCAAAAAAAAGATCCAAGCGGATTTTGCGCTTCACGTCCGCGATGTTCTTGTCGTAACCCTGGCAAATTTGCGCGAGGCCGGTCATGCCGGGCTTGACCAGCAAGCGCAAACAGTATTCCGGCACTTCCTGCACGAGCCGTGCGATGATTTCCGGACGCTCCGGACGCGGCCCAACCAGACTCATCTCGCCTTTGAGCACGTTCGCAAATTGCGGCAGCTCGTCGAGATGGAACCGGCGCAGCCAACGGCCCACTTTCGTTATGCGCGGATCGTCGGGCATGGTCCACACCGGGCCGGTGCGGCGTTCGGCATCGTGGCGCATGGTTCGAAATTTATAGATGAAAAACGTCCTGCCATAATACTCCTGCCGGCGCCTTTCGCGCGCAGTGGCGCGTTGCGCGCGGCGGCGGTCGCGTGTCAAGATTCTACGATCGCGTCCGGTGCGGCGCTGGCGGTAAATGATCGGGCCGGGAGAATCCAGCTTGATGAGCAGAGCCAGCACCAGCAAAAGCGGCAAGGTTAGGATCAAACCCAGGCTTGCGCCAATGACATCCAAACAACGGATGCCAAAGCTTTCCGGCAGAGGCGCAACGAGCGGCGCATAAGATTTCGTCCCCGGTGAATTCCGGCTCACGCGATTGGCTGATGGTGTGAAAGAAAGCGATTACAAACCCAAGGCATGCTCTGCAAAAGAGGCGTGCGGTGGTTTTGGGCATAGCTCCGCCTCCTCAACGCCAATGCCCACACCTCACAGGGAGATTTCGTTTTGAGAGATCGCACAACATTTTAAATCGCTCATAAACGCTCATGCTTTTCATTTGCGTTCATGCGCGCGTATTCGCGTTTGTCACATGTTGCTTGAGGCTCGTCCGCATTGAAGGAAGATTACGGCATAACGCCATAGCGAGCGCTTACATCTCGCAGCACTCTTCTGCCGCCGCAACCTGCCGCAGAAGCTGCGCTTCGACTTCGACGGCGACACTGCGGCGCAACAATGCTATCGAAACAATTACGCGTTTGCGGCGATGGTCATTCGTCGCCACATAACCGCGCAGACCGGCGAGCGGGCCGGCCATGACCTCCACGCGATCACCGAGATGCCAATAAGCGACTTCTTCCACCGGCAATTGCGCACCGAGCATCATCCGCAAGCTCTCGACTTGCTCATCCGGAATCCACGAAAGCTGCGGCCACGGCTTGCCCACGATTTTGACCA
The DNA here is from genome assembly GCA_037444905.1 of bacterium. Taxonomy (GTDB): domain Bacteria; phylum Zhuqueibacterota; class Zhuqueibacteria; order Zhuqueibacterales; family Zhuqueibacteraceae; genus JABWAN01. The sequence continues at coordinate 24,047 of JBBILN010000036.1, forward strand.
CACCGGGCGTCTGCAAAATTTCCAAATGCGTGCGCGCATTCATTTGCGCACGAACCAGCACGTAGCCGGGCAACAAATTCTTTTTAACTTTTCTGCGCCGCGCGCCCCAAAGCGCAACGGTCTCATGCTCCGCCAAATAGGTGCTCATGCCTTTCACGTGCAGACGTGCATCGACCTGGCGCTCGTGGCGGCTTTTGCAGTGCAGCGCGTACCAATGTTCTTGTTCAAGGCGTCGAGCCAGCATCGTCACCTCTCCTTCTCGCTTGCAACGAGCGAAGCGAACATTCCGGGCGCAGCCTCCTCACAGTGGGCAACGGTAGTCTTCCTCGGGCGAGAATGAACTGAGCATGGTCCTCACAAGACGCGGGATTTGCCCGCCTCGTGGCGATATATCTCGACTTAAGATTTTTTCGCGTCGTTTAAGAGCATGCGTTTATCACCTAATTTTACAATCATTGCACAGTGTTTGCGCAAAGTCGCCTGCTCTTATTGCGCGGAATGACTGGCAAGCCCTGCGAACCGAAGGCATTAGCGTCGCGAACGTATACGCCAGTGACGATTTCCGTCTTGTTTTTGCTCATGGTGCGGGCCGGGATTTTCAGGAGTGCGGCGTGTTTGCTTCACCTGCCAATAGTCGGGCGGTTGCATGGTGCGCTTGCGCCGCAGCAATAGAAAAAGTAGGAGCAGCAACAAAGCGAGAAGTATCACACCCACCAGCACCGGCACCAGCTTGTTGCCGGGCTTGGCGCTAGGCTTCGGGATGATCAACGTGTCCGGCGTCACCACCGTTTGCGTGGTATCGACTAGTTCGGCCGCTTCGACAACCGTATCCCCAGGCGCGGGTGTGATTGCAACCGCCGTATCGCGTCGAGAAGTGAATCTGCGCGCCGGTCCTTGTGCTTTGCTCGGTGCAGCTCCATGAGACAAGTAGATCGGCGTCAGCTCCAGCATCTCTTGCGGGCTGGCGGGATGCGAATGAATCATCACGTTCTTCGCAACGGTGATGGCCTCAGCCGTGACGCTGCCCAAAAGCCGCGCGCCGGAGGCGAGATAAACATGGGCCGAGGGCGCAACCAAATTGCCCAACAGCACCGCGCCTTTTCCTATTTCGAGATTGCCCTTTTGGAGAACTGCAAAATGAACTTGGGTTGTGCTCGCGCCTTCGGTTTGCGCCAGTTGCACTTTGACATTGTCGCCCAAACTCATCCCCGCGGTCACGTTGATCCAAGTCGGCGCAGCCGCGTTCTCAAAAATAATGCGCGACGCAGCCTGTGCGGCCAATCGTTCGAAGTAGTATTCGCCATTCTGCAAATGCAAGGTGGCTTGGGGCGCGATGCGAACTTTGCCATACGAACCCGGAAGCAAGGCCATGTCTTCCGTAACCGAAATGTTTGCGCCGCCGGTTTGAAATGCAAACTGCGGCAACGGCATCTCCGGAATTTCCGTGCGCTCCTGCGTCGCACCTTCCACTTGTGCCCCCGGCCGTAGAACCAAACGGCCGCCGGCTTTAACGGCGCCGATAATGAGATTCTGTTCGTACACAATGATATCGCCCGCGGCCGTGAGATTGCCGCGATGCACCCCCGGCAGTCCGGTTTCGAAGGTGATGGGGCCGTTGGAAAAAATATTGCCCACGGAGTTTTCATTCCCGCCAAAAAACACAAAAGTGCGCGCGAGAAAAACAAAATTCGGAACCGCGATCGTCACGCGATCTTGCGCGACCGCGCCCGCTTTGTCCGTGACGATGACGTTGTATGTAGTCGTGCGGCTGGGTTTGGCAATGGGATTGGAAAGCGTGTTGTCATTCAAGCCTTCGAGCGGCGCCCAACGATAACGATACGGCGGGCGGCCTCCCAACACCGTGGGATTTCCTCCGAGCGTCACGGCTTGTCCGAGCATAATCTCCCGGTCCGGACCGGCGTCGGCCGCGAACGTGAAGTTCATGACCAGCACTGGGTCGTTGTCGTCACCGAAAAAATATTCGGCGTCGTCGGAATTGCTGAACGGAGAGTCTTGCGCAGCGCCGGTGGTGATGGAGCGGCCGTTCTCATTGCACACAAACAGCCCTTGGCCCGGGATCACTTCCACGCCGGTTAATGCGAGGTTCGCGCCGCGTTCGACAAGCCTCAGTTGTGCAAGTGGCGGCGTGAGCGTGCGCACAAAAGCGCCGTCCGTCAAACGCAACACCGTAATGGTGCGAATGGTGTCTTGCGTCACGAAAATTTCCCCGCGTTTTTCGTCGAGCGCCACATCGATCGCATTGCGCACCGAAATGCTGTTCATGCGGCCATTGGGATAGATCCGAAAAACTCTGCCCGGATCGTGATCGGCCACCCATGCGGCGCCGTCGCTCTGCACGGCAAGGCCTCGCAAGCTTTTGCTGTTTGCAATGGCAATCTCACCTTCGCCGCCCAGACCGGCCTTGCGCGCATGGCGCAGCTCGAGGCCTTCTCCTTCCGACAACTCGAAACGCGAGAGTGTGCCGCGGCCACGATCCGCGGCGTACATCACGAGCTTGCCTTCCAAACGCGCGGCGGCGATGCCTTCACATTTTTCAAAATCAGCAAGCGCATACAGCCGTTCGCTCAAATTCGCGTCATAGATTTCGACAATGCGGCCGCGCGCAAGATAGACGCGGCCTTTGTCGTCCGTGGCAATGGCCTTGGCCGGCGCGTCGCCGTTGGAAAAAGCCAGTTGCGCGACCACGGCCAGAGTGTTATTGGCCGGGTCTTTCACGCGCAATGAAACTTTCCGCACCAAACGTCTGTCAGGAGGATTGTTGTAGCCGAGATAAAGAAATTGGCGGTCCGGAGAAAGGGCTAGCCCACGATTATCGCGCGGGGCGCTGGCAGCGCGGGATGATTGCTGCACGCCCATCACATAATCGTCGTTGTCGATGAGGTGCTGAATTTGCCAGGTCTCTTGTGCCTGCAAGGTGTTCTGCTCGCCATGGAGCAGGCAAACCAAGGCACAGAGCCACAAGATTCTCGGCATTACTCTTCCGTAAAAAACACTGTGCACGAGGAGCAGGATTATTAGTAGCAGAAACTTTTCTCCCCCTCGGTAGAGCCTAAAACTCAGGCCAGGAGAATAGTTGGTCCTGTGCGTGCTTGATATTTACCAACATCGGGGGGCGATGCGGAAGAGGCGGGGTGAGCGAGGCGCGCCTCAAACGCAAGGAAGTCATAGAGGGCGTTTAAAAAGCTCGCGCACTAAATCATTCCCCCCTTGAGGGGGGCAGGGGGGTGTTCTTTGGGGCGACGATGCTATTCAAACATCATCACACGTTTTAATGCTTTTCAAACTGCTTTTCACTTGGCTCACGATACCGAGCGACACCCTCCTACCCCCTCAAGGGGGGAAGTGTTCGAGCGCGCTGACACGCATGGGGTTAGGGCGGTGTTCTTCAGGTCGCAAATCAAGCATTACCTCTTCAATCTGAAAGTTGGGAGCGCTGCCTGCAAAACAAAAACGCACGCAGAAGAGTTGTTCCGCGTGCGTTTTTTAATTCGTGTGCTGCCCTCCGACAGAGCTTCGGCCTATCCGAAGGCCCGAAATGAAGTCTAACGGAGGAGCGCGAGTCGTTTCGTCTCCACGAAAGCGGCTTTGCCGTTTTGATCCGTGACGGTCAACCGATAGAAGTAGATCCCTGCCGGTGCGGCCACGCCAAGCTCATTGCTTCCGTCCCACGTCACTTCGTGCCAACCTGCTTCGTGATGCGCTTGCACCAATTGTCGCGTCAATCTTCCCAGCAAATCGTAAATTTCCAAACGCACTTCGCCCGCAACCGGCAAGCCGAATGGAATGCGCGTCGTGGCCGCGTGCGTGCTGCGGAACGGATTGGGATAGTTGCCGGCCAGCTCGAAGCGCTCGGGCAATGACACGGGCGCTTGCTGCATCTTAGACAGATCGTCCTCCGGATCATCATTAACTTCGCTGAAGGCGGCGCTTTGATAAGCCCGGCCGATTGCCGTCAACGTGACGCCGTCATTGGCCAGCAAAGCCGATTTGGGCTGTTGACCGATGGTATCGAAGCGATGGTCGTAGCCAATGGAACGGCTCCAAAACCATTTGGCAATGCCGGCGCGATTGTTTTTGAGATAGCCGGAAAGCTGCCCGCACATTTGCGCGACGTCATTCTCGCTGCGCCGCCAATCGATATTGCCCATCTCAGTCACCCATGTTTCCGCCGCGCCGTGTGTTGTAAAACTCGCGGCCAAGCCTTCGATAGCTGGTTGCACATCCGCGAGCTGAAAGGCGGAAGAAGCCGCGCGCATATGAAAGAGGTGAAAATTGCCGATATCGACCTGCACGCCGGGCGGCAGCGCGGCATAAAACTCCTCGAGCCATGCGCTCGTGCCGGTCTCGAACAAGCTCGCACTAATGAACGTTGCGAGCTCTTCGCGAAACGCCCCCACGAGGAATGGAATCATCGTCAACACGATGTCACGCGGGCTGTCGATGGCTTCCTTCAAAAACAATCCGCCGATCATGCATTTCGCGGTGGGGTCGAGGCGCTTGATCAATTCATAATAGCGGGCATATATTGCCGCGTATTGTTGCGGCCGCATCAGCGGAAACCAATTCGGCTCATTGCCGATTTCCCACACCGCGCCCCGGCGGCCGTTCACGGTGATTTGCTGCGTGATCCATGCGGCGTCGGCGTCATAAATGCGATCGAGAATTTCCTGCTGGCTCGGCAAAGGCTGCCCGTCGAAGAAAGTGCTGGAAAGGAAGGATTCAAAGTAGAAACGCTGCGCGAGATCCGGTTGTCCGTCTTTATTCAGATCGAGCGTGTTGATCTGCTCGATGCCTTTGACCAAGGCTTGGTCGATTTGCGATTGCACGAGAATGTCAAGCTTGCGCCACGTGAAGTTCACTTTGCCGATGTTCAAAATGTTCACGGTGAAAACGATGCTGCCTTGTGCGTCGGTGAGCGATTGGCCGTGCACTTCTTTGAGGGCGAGATACTTGCCCTTCTCGTCTTCCGCAATGACGATCGTGCCGAGCAGCGTGAGCTTCGTATCGAAGGTGGGCGAAGCGTGAACGCTGCCGTTGCTGCCGCGCGCGTGCGTGGTCCAATTCACGTCAATGCCCACGGAGAAATTGATCTCCTGCCCGTTGGGCGCAACCGTGAGTTGAATATCCGGCAACTGATCGGGAATGGTAACCTGCGTGTTGCTCAAAGTTACGGTGTAGCTGTACAGCGTGACGCCCCAAACTTTTTTGGACCAACGCTTGGAAGTGTTGTTTACGGTTTGCTCCCACAGCGTTTCCAAATCGTCTTTGTTGGAGCGCCAGGTATCGCCGATGAGGGGCAGCGCTTCGGAGCGCACGACTTCCAAAGTAAAATTGAGAAAGTGTTGCAGCAGGGAAGATTGCGGCTGCTCGAAGAGATCGATGAGATACCATTGCCAATCGATGCCGAGCGCGTCGCTGCGGCTCGTCACTTGGCCGACGACGAAGTGCTTCTGCTTGCCCGGCACGATTTGCGCGTCGTTATTGCGTTGATACTCGCGGTAATTCGCGAGCCGCAAACGCGTCGCAGCCTCCGGGCCGACCGAGCCGAACCGCGCATCGATGGCTTGCGCCCACAGTGTTTGCGCGCTCCACGCGAGCATGAGCACGGCAATACTGCAACACACGCTGAGACGAAGCTTCGTAAAAAACGGCATGCCTGCCTCCTTGGGAAGATGATCCCGCTAGGTACTTGAAGTGGAATTGAAAGCGCGCGGTGCTACCCCGAAATTGCGCCTAATAAGCCGAAAATTTATGATGGTGTCAAGCGGTTTTCTTTGGGAAGAAGTAAAGCTTTTTCATGGGATATGAAAGACCGGCGGCTGCAAATCAGCTTTAAAATTGCTTATTGGGATTCATCTTTCGACAAAACCGATTCGATTACCGCACGAGCAGAAGCTTCTTTGTCACGCTCTGTTCGCCCATTTTGAGGCGGTAGAAATAAACGCCGGAGGGAACGAGCTGGCCTTGCGCATTCGCGCCGTTCCAAGTTGCAGCGTGCTTGCCTGAAGCTTGCGCTTCATTGACGAGCATGCGCACGAGCTGGCCTTGGGTGTTGTAGATTGCCAATTCGACGGGTTGCGAGTTGGCGTTTGCCGCGGCGATTTCGTAGTGAATGACGGTCGTGCGCTGTGAAGTGTGCGTTGTGGAAGAGAAAGGATTGGGATGGTTTTGTTCCAAACTCAAAGTGCGTGGAAGCGCAACTGCCGCGCGGGTGTTTTCGCCTACACGGGTCGTGATGCGCCGGCCGGTGGCGAAAGTCGTCACACCGATTTGATCGGTGATATATATGAAAGCGCCGTCGGGTGAAAGCGCGAAATCCGTCGTGGGCGCGTCGTAGCCGCCAACTTTGGGGATTTCAAAAAATGAGCGCTGTGTGAGTTTGCCGCTCTCTTCCTCGCGCGTTAGGATGGGAATGCCAAAACTAATCACCCCGCTAAAATCCAAAAGCGCATAAACTTCCCGGCCATCCGCAGAAACGGCGAGATCGATGAACTCATCCCAGTAATCCCAATTGATCTGCCTTACTGTTTCCACGAGACGCAGATGGCCATTGTCGCCCTCACGTTCAAAAAGAGCGAGCATCATATCAGCGTTGTTATCACGGCCATCATCGACTATCTTCACGGCAGTAATGCCGGCGTAAACATGCTTGCCGTCGGGAGAGATTTGCAGTGCGCGATTTCCCAAAACATAGTCGAAGTTTGGTAGGCTTAATTGCAAGGAGTCAACGAAGGCCAGCTTGCCGCCAACGGAATTACGTTTGAGCACGAAAACTTGAATGCCACGATATTCTCGGGAAAAGGTGTTGCCTTGCCAATAGACATTGTCGCCCTCCGGAGATGCTGCGAGCGTGATGACGCGGCTATCCCGAAATCCGGCGCGCGTAAAACTTTGAACGCCACGTAAGAATCCGGAAATGGGATCACGCGCGAAAACTTTGACGCGCTTATAGTCCGCGAGATAAAGTTGCCGCCCGTCCGGAGAAAAGGCGAGCGTATGATATTGCTGCACCGTGTCCGTGAGCGTTTGCACGAGGTCGATCACACCACTTTGCGCGTCCAGAGCGAAAGCTCTTATTTCATTCTTCTGCGTGGTCGCATACAAATGCTCGCCCTGCGGCGAGATTTTCATGGCGCTGACACGGCCCACGGAGTCGGCCTCGACCAAAGCAAGCCGTCCCCGCGCTTGATCGCGTGCGAATGTGCTGATGGCGGCGTCGGCATCTGTGCCTACGTACAAATGCGCGCCATTGGGCAAGACTTCCACCGCGCGCCCACCATAGAGGCGATCCGTGCCGCCGAGATCGTTACTGCCGAGTATTTGTCGTGTCGCCAACATACCGCTTTGAACTTCGCGATCAAGCGCAATCACGCCTTCCCCGAAGGAAAGATAGATCGTCTCGCCATCAGGAGGAAAAGCAAAGGAATAAGCGGCGGCGCTGCATTGGCAATCAAATTTATCCACTAGTTTGATTGCGCCGTTGGATGAATCAATGGAATAACTGAAGACACGTGAACCCGCCGTCGCATAAAGGTGCGAGCCGTCCGGCGATACATGCACAAAGTTTGGAATTTCGGGCACAGCAGAATTTACCAAAGCCAGGTCGCCATGATCAGAATTCCGTTTAAACACGTAGAGCTTGCCTTGCCCGTTGCTGTAACGAAAGGCGGCGTACAAAAACGATCCATTGGGAGAAATGGCTACGCTTCCTCCTAACGTATAAGATCGAAGTTGAAGATCCGTTTTGACCGTATCAGCCAAGTACATCAGGCCGGTGGCGGAATCATGCGCAAAGATGAGCAACCATTCGTCATTACGTCCCACGCCGTAAAGATGTTTGCCGTCGGGCGTCACAGCCAGCGCCGGGGGAATTTTAAAACCGCCAAGCTGAGAATCGTTGTCTTGCAGAGTTTGCAAAACCGTGAGACGGCCCGTAACGGCATCGCGAGCAAAGAGCATGAATGCGCCGGAGGCGTAGGTGCGCTGATCCCGAAAGAACCAATAAAGCTTTTTCCCGTCGGGTGAAAGAAAAAGCTTATGGCCGGAATCGAAAGAATAGATATCGATAGTCGGGAAATCGCGTGTGTCGATTAGAGTGATTGCGCCGGTCGAGAGGTCGCGTTCAAAAGTGAGGATCGAGTGTTTGTCTAAATCCAGATTTGCAGCATAAAGATGCCGCCCATCAGGAGAGACGGCCATATCCACAATGTAAGTAAGCTCCTCGATTGCGTCATGATAATTATTCAATACATACTTGGTGATGAGCGTGCCGTCCGGTTGGCGGCTGAAAACGGCAATGGTATTTGCTCCGCCGGAATAGATGTATTTGCCATCCGGAGAAGCGGCAAGACAGGAGCCGACTTGCGTATCGCCGTTGAAGGCGACAAGACCGGAGGTTTGCGCATAGTTTGGGACGGTTAACGCGAATTGGTAGATGAGAACAAAGTAAACAGCAAAGGATGGATGTCGCATCGGGAGGCATTTGGGTTTGGATTTTATCATGGCAGAACTCTTTCCTGAGATGATATCCGAGACTCGCATTGACGCAATGCCGTGTTTATCTCTTCTACAATCTTTGCTCATTCTTTGCGAAAAAACCCTGCGATGATTTATAAAAAAAAGAAGGGTGAAAGCGCCATCATGCCTTCACCCTTTTAGCCAGCCATGTCAAGTGCGGCTCATCTCACGGCAAGAAAACCATCTTTTGCGTACTTACAAATTCTTCCGACTCCAAGCGGGATAAGTAAACACCGGCTGCGACCGGTAAATTAGCGGCATCCCTCCCATCCCACACCTTCAAGTAATAACCGGCCTCTTGTGCTTGATCTACCAAAATGCGCACTTGCCTGCCGAGAACATCATAAATGACCAACCGGACGTTTGCCGCTTTCGGAAGATCATATTTGATCGTCGTTGTTGGGTTGAACGGGTTCGGATAATTGCGATAAAGCGCAAATTGTTTGGGAATGCCATTGTTTTCTTCTTCCAAAGGGCCGTGATCTCCTGATTTGGGAATATATTCGATAATCTTTGTGCCAATCCAGATGCCATTCCCGTGCGTCGGTACGACTAGCTTCAATAACCCCGGCTCAGTACCAAACGAAAGCGCCATTGAGGCTGCATCCGGAAATTTCAAGCCCGAATTTGCGGCTTTTGTGAAGCTTGCGCCGTCATCGGTGCTGACCCACAAATTCATGAAGTTGTAATTGTCCTCGCCTTGGTAACGTGTATTCTGGCCGGAGGTGTTGTTTTGTTGAAGTTTTTCTCGATAGGTGACGGCATAAATCGTATTAGGCTCCACCCAATGATGAGCAAGCCCGCCAATGAATATCGTTGTGCTGGGATTGCCAGAAGGCCCGCCGATCTTCCATGTATTGAATTGTGTTCTCCAGTTAGTAGGCGGCCCAGCTTGCTTCTCCCATCTAATCAATCCTCCCGTTGTCTTACTCCCAACACCAGTTGCAACGCCGGCAAACACGGCCGTGGGCGTTATCAACAAATTTATAACTTCGCCGGCCAGTTGGGGAATAAAAGCCCCAGGTCTGGCGCCCGTCGGATTGGGAGGACTTTGCGGATCTGTCGCATTATATCTTCCCCAAATAACTTCATCCACGCCCTCCAAGCAATCGTTTGGATTCAAATTTATTCGGTTGGGTTTCAATCGTAATCGAAAAACGCCGCCGCTTTGCCAACCGCGAGCAACATAGAGATGGTCCTTTTGATATGGATCGAACATGATGCGGGTATAATTATGATGATCGCCGTCGAGGGCATAAGGAATTTTCGCATTAAGCAAAGGATCGGTGATCTTTTGAAAATTCTGAGTGACCGCCCCGGTGATATCCACTTTACCATAAAACAGCCCCTTTCCCCAAACCGCGACGAACAGTCCGTTTCGATCGGCATTGCCATTATCCTGTGCGTCAAAAGCGAAGCCGCGAATGTCGCTGTTCTTTAAATCGGCTAGCTCGGTCGGCCCTCCTGCTAGTGTTTGCCAACTGTTTTCATCGCCGGCGCCGCCATTTAAATTCCGAAGGATTTCTCCCCGTATGGGGTCATCAACAGTGTTTTTCACCTCTGGAATCCCAGCCGAGGCCAGAACCAACTTATAATTCGGATGCAAAGGGTGATACGCGATATGAAAAACCTCCTGCCGATTCGAGCCATAGGTGGCGTTCCAACTCGCTTTGCTGCGCAGTTGGCGTTGCGACCAATGTTGACCGCCGTCCTCGCTACGCAACAGGAAATTATCCACGCAGCTCACCATCATGGTATTGGCGTCGGAGGGATCAAACGTGACCATGCAGCCCGTGAACCATACTTCATCGAGCGCGCCGCGGCTGCGATATTTTTTGTCGCCTGAGGGAAAATTCGTGACGTTACCAAAATCAGTCGTAAACATTTGCTCGATGGTGCGCGGCTTCGCGTGCGTGCCCGCGCTGTTATTGTGCCCTTGCGAGATAAACGGCCCGTATTTCCATGCACCGAAAACGCGGGGATGATCAAACGGTTCATCGACGCGGTCGAAATCAAAAGTGCCGAACATGAGGTACGTCGGATCAGCGCGATAACCGTTGTCCAGGTTATTGTTGTTTGCTTCCGGGTCTTCGTAGACGATTCGCCAAGTTTGATCGCTTTCCGTTGCAACCGCAAGGCAGGGAATATTTTGTTTGCCCAGAAAAAGCTCATACGATGAAATCATGCTTCCGGGCTTGGCGGCGATATTTCTCAGGCGCAGACATGCTAAAACATCTGTTGCCGGCATTTTGGTCCACACTGGCATAATACCGGCATTCAGTTGCGCAATCGAGGTCGAGGCTTTATAAACTCCTCCTACCTGAACATCGCCGGCATCGTAAACCGTAGCAAACAGGAGCAATGGCCCGCTGGTTTTGCCGGCTTGCACGGCGTTATCACCGAGCACGACCAAATTTCTTGTATTCACGGGCAAAGCGTTGCTGCCGCTACCTGAAATCTTGGTGAAATTGACGTCGTCGGGCAAGACTCCCGGGCTAAAGAAATTATTGCTGAAATAGACTCCGCCTCCGGTGGTGATGAAGGTGTAGTCCGTCGAGCCGGAAGTTAGCAACGCGTAGTCAATATCATAAACGATTTCCGTATTGGCCGCGCCGTCGATGACAACGCTCTCCCAAATGTTGCCGCCGTCGCGAGAGCGCAGCACGATCCCAAGTCCATATTGATCATTTCGACTATCGCCAACGCCGGCGCAGATAAGCCACTGACCATAAGGACATTCCCGCACGATGCTAATCCACGGGTAAAGACCATCATTGGGATTCATGCTCAAGCCTGCCGCAGACAAGCTGCTGCGGTCGGGTTGCACCAGAGGCGCGCGCCACGTGTTTGCGGACTCGTCCCAAATATAAATGCCCTCTTTGCTGCCAGCGATGAGCGCCGAGTTCGGAGTGTTGTTGAAGCTGTTCGTGAAGGCAAGCGAGGTGGTATAACGATTCAAGGCGTCTTTTTCGCTCGGGGGATTCGCATCATACAAACGCTCCCAGCCTGTGACCTCATGATTCGCGTCCAAGCCGGTTGAGCGAAAAACGCCGGCAACGTCCGTCGCCACGTAAATCGAATGATCGTGCGGCAGGCCGAAAAAATTGTTGGGTGCGAATCGAATCTCCATGCAGAAACCGCCACCGCCAATCGAGGAATGTGTCCAGTTAAAACCATCTTGCGCCAAAGCCGCACGCACACTGAAGAACAGAACGAGCAGCAAAGCGAAACAACGTCGGAACGAACGCATAAAGCACCTCCATCTGTGAGAAATAAAAATCTTTCAGCCTCTCGGCGGCGAAGGTGCAGTGCGATGGTGTGAGCCACAAGGCCGTGCCCAAAGGTGCAGCGCGCGGTGAGTGAATGGAAATGGGAAGAGCGTGTGAAAAAGGCGAGTTGTTTCTCCCAACGGCATGATAATAAGCGGGGGGGCGAGAAAGTCAAGGCGGAAGCTCGACCGCAAGGAATGCGCGCAGGGTGCGCGCGAGTTCCTTGCGTTCGCGGCAGTGATTTGTTATCTTGGCGCTGCAAAAGCCTAACTCGGATTTTCAGGCAAGCTGAAAACCAAAGCCCTGCGGGCAGCACCCTCGGATCAAAAACGCACTCTGAAAGGCTTCTTCCGCGCGTGTCATTGATCTGTGTGCAGCTCAAAAAAAACTTTCAGAATTTTATTCTGAGTTTGATTTTCTAATTCGCATAATAACCCGCGCCTCGAAATTTGAGCGGAAGAGTTCATCACTCTCGAAGGGAGTCCATGCCGAAAACTTACGATGCCCTCGTCATCGGCGGCGGCCACAACGGCCTCGTGAATGCCGCGTATCTCGCGCGCGCCGGAAAAAAAGTGCTCGTGCTCGAACGCCGCCACGTGCTCGGCGGCGCTTCCGTGAGCGAAGAAATTTTTCCCGGTTTCAAATTCACCGTGTTCTCATACGTTGTCAGCCTCTTCCGCCCGGAAATCATTCGCGATCTCAATCTTCCGCAACACGGCTTGACGATTCTCCCGCTCGAAAGCACGCTCACGCCCACCACGGACGGCAACTGTCTCTATCGCGACGGCGATCACTTCCGCACCATGCGCGACATTGCGCGTTTTTCCAAACGCGACGCGGAGGCTTATGACGATTACGGCCGCAGCATGTATTTCATGGCAAAGGCGGTCAAATACATGCTCGGCATCGTGCCGTTCGACCCGACCTCGATGCACCCGAAAGATCTCATGGGACTGGCCGGCCTCGCGAAACATCTGCTCGGCCTCGGCGAAGAAAATCTCTACATGCTCACCAAGTTGATGACCATGAGTTCCGCGGATTTCCTCGAAGAATGGTTCGAAACCGAAGTGCTCAAAGCCACGCTTTCTTCGAGCGGCATCATCGGCACGTTTCTCGGCCCGCGTTCGCCGGGCACCGCGTATGTGCTGCTGCATCATTACATGGGCGAGATTGACGGCGCGTTTCGCGCGTGGGGTTTTGCGAAGGGCGGCACCGGCGGCCTGGCGAATGCGATTGCGAATTCCGCCAAAGCCTTTGGCGCGGAAATTCGCACGGAAGCGCCGGTGGCAAACGTCATCGTGAAGAACGGCGCCGCGGTCGGTGTGGCGTTGCAAAACGGCGACGAGTTTTATGCGAACACAATCGTTTCGAGTCTCGATCCCAAACTCACGTTCCTCAAACTTGTCGATCCGAAACAATTGCCCGAGGATCTCGTTACGGCCATTCGTCATTTCAACATTCGCGGCTCTTCCGGCAAAGTGAATCTCGCGCTCGATACGCTGCCGAATTTTGCGTGCATGCCGGGCGAAGGGCCGCATCTCGCAGGCGCGATTTCCATCAGCCCGAGCATTGATTATCTCGAACGCGCATACGACGACGCGAAGTACGGCGACTTCTCGCGCAAGCCGTACCTCGACATTATTTTGCCTTCCGTGATCGATCCCGACATGGCGCCGCCGGGCAAGCATGTGATGTCGTGCTTCGTGCAATATGCGCCCTATCAATTGCGCGAGGGCACGTGGGAAGAAAAACGCGAGGCCTTTGGCGATGCGGTCGTGAACACGCTCGCGGAGTACATTCCCAATCTCAAAAATATCATTCTGCACCGACAAGTGATCACACCGTGGGACATCGAGCAAACCATCGGGCTGTCGCAAGGCAACATCTTTCAAGGCGAGCTAGCGCTTTCGCAGCTTTTCTTTTTGCGGCCTGCGGCAGGTTGGGCGAAGTTTCGCACGCCGATTCGCAACTACTATCAATGCGGCTCCGGCACGCACCCCGGCGGCGGCATCACCGGCGCGCCGGGAAGGCTGGCGGCATTGGAGATTTTGAAGGAAGGGAAATGAAAAAGTTTTTTCTCGCCCTTTTCAGCATCGCGTTGCTAGGCTGCGCCGGATTCGCCGCCTTTTATTTTATGGTGATGAAACCCTCGCAAGAGGCGCTCTCCAAAACCGGCGCAAGCATAGCCAAGGGCGTCGAGAGTGTATTCCACGTCACACCCAAAGTAACCATCAACAGCACGGTGGTCATTCAAGAGGCGCGTCCCATACTCGAAGTCGCGGTGCTGACGGAGCCGGTTTATCATGACTACTTTGCCACCGACACTTGGATGATGAGCACCAAAGAGCTTCATCTCAAAGGCTTTTTCACGGCGAAAGCGGGATTTGATTTGACCCAGCGAGGCCTTGCCGTCGATATCAACGAGGCGGAAAAAGGAATATGTCAAGTGCGCGTGGTGCTGTCCGCGCCGGAATTGTTGTCATTCGAAACCGACAAGTATGAGGTCATGAAAGCGGAGAGCGGTTGGTGGAATGCCATCAACGAGCAGGACATGGAAGCGGCCGTGAATGACATGAAGGCCGAGGCCAAAGCGAAAGCTCTTCGGCACGGCCTCTTGCAAGAGACCAAGCGCACCGCACAAGAGCGAATAGACCGCCTCGTGCATGAAGCGAGCGCTGGAAAATTTCGCTTCGCGGTCGAATATCTTTGGGTGGAGCGAGCGCCGGAAGCAATCGCGCCGCATGCCGACAGCACCATGACGGCTCAGTAATCGCAATTTCATGACGATTCAAATTCAAACGGTCTGGGCTGTGATAACTTCTCCCTCAGGCTTTCTTTCCTCTTTCTCCTTCTTCCCCAGAACTTCCGTGACATACACGCCCACTTCGCGCTGAATGATCTCTTCCACGCGGCTCGCGAATTTCGCATAAGCGGCCTCGTGCGTGGGGAATTGCTCGTCAGAGTAATTGCCGACCAATTGCACAAACTGCCAGCCTTCGGTGCGCAACGCTTCGGAGTTTTGGCGATAGTGTTGCCATTGCTCGCCGTAGCGGCAAAACTCCTCTACGGCCGTGCTGATCGCGACCAACAAGCTCACCGCAGTGATCAACAGCTTCGGCATTTCGCCGATGTTGATCAAAGCCGGAACGAGCAAGCCGCCGATGACTGCCGTGAGGCGCAGCAGATAATGCAGCTTTTTTACCTTGCGCGATTTGCCCGACATCCATTGCATTTGATCGAGCCAGCGTCCGCGCAACGCATTCTTTCTGAAATCGCCCAGTTGCAGAGACTCAATCATCGTGGCAAAATCCACTCGGGCTTTTGTGTTGATACTCTCGGTGTTCGCCATAAACTATCTCCTGGTTACTAGTGTGCGAATCGTTGATGAGACGGTTTGAAGATCGCGAGCAGGGACAACTTGTACGAGCGAGGACGGCGGCCCTATTGACAACTCATCCGCCAAGCGTCCGGTGCCTTGCAGAATGAGCACCGGGCGTTTGGCGCGCAAGCTGTGATTCACGTCTTGGCGTGAAATCTCGCCGCCGTTGATGAGAATCGTGAGCGAAGGAAACGTTTGCGACAATCTGCTCGCAACCTCGGACAGCCAAAAGGATTCGTCGCCCCATTCCTGTCCGGGCACAAAAAGAAAATGCGTATGATTCGACTCGAGCGGAATGCTGAATGCGGTTGCCGGTTGCTTTGGTTCATGCACCAAACATTCAACTGCGACACCAAGCAACGGAAAACTGTGTGCTCCCGCGGTGCGCGCTTCTCCCATAAAGGCTTTAACGCCCGCTCGAGTGCCGCCATCGAGAACCGTCAGTTGCAATTCTTCCGCTAAGTTTGCCAGAAGTGCGATCGTCTCTTGAATCAAAACTTCGTGCCGCTTCTCCATGCCGGCCGCGCCTCCCACTAAAACCATGACCGGCGTTGGAATTTTCAAGCCCAATAGCAATAAAGCCTGATCAAGAGCACTAGTGGAAGCGACGCGCAAACACCGCGCTTGGCGCCCGCCGAAAAACAAGGTTCGCACGGCTTGCTGTTGAACTTGTTCATTCAAGGACGGCGTTCTCCAAAGCCGCAGCGTCTATTTTCGCAGCCGCGTATTTCGCTCGTTTCATGATTGTGCCTTTAAGAATGGCGCCGCGCAAATCCGCGCCCTCGAGATTCGCCTCGCTGAGATCCGCATTGGTAAGATCGGCTTCGGAGAGATTCGTATTGCTCAGATCGGCTCTCACGAGTTTGGCTCGGCTCAAATTAGCCTTTCGCAAAACCGCCTCGTTAAAAAAAGCTTCACGCAACCCTGCTCCGCTGAAGCTGGCCTTGTTGAAATCGACTCCGCGGGCATCGACTCTGCGCCACCAAGCGTTGTCGAGCTTCGCGCCTTGCAGATCATATTTTTTGAGCGGTGATTCTTTGCCGGGCAAATGTCCCTCGGGAACGATCGCGCCGAGCGCTTCCGCCAAGCCGTCGGCAATATATTTTTGAATTTCAGGCTCCTCTTCATGCTTCGTCACCGAAATGAGAACCCTGGCAATCGTATCGAACTCTTGCACGCTCTCCGCTTCGGAAGTATTGCCGTCGCCTCTTATCGTCTTCAAGCGTTGCATGAGCACCGCGATCACGCCGATGCGCACGCGCGGCTTGTCCGAGTTCAGTTCGCGAAACAAATCCAGCAAATGCTTTTCGCGTGCGAGCTGCTTGTCCTGCGCAAGCTTGCGTGTTTCGAGGTCGTGTTTGTCTTTGCTTAATTTCAAATCCTGCTGCAGTTTCGCGTTCTGGGTGCGATTGAAGCTCCGATTGAGCAGGAAGGTAATGACGCCGATGAGCAAGGTGGCCGCTGCGCCGCCGGCTGCGCTCAACCACGTAGTGAAAAGTTTGGTGCGATTGCCGATCGCGTCGTTTGTAATTTTCAAGCTGCTCGTCTCTTCGCGCAGTTTGGAAATTTCTTCTTTCAGTTTTTCGAGTGCAAGCTCTTGTTGCTTGGCGGCCAAAAGCGCTTTGCTGGAATCCGCCTTTGGGTTGATTGAAGACAGTGAGGTTTGCGGGCTCGCTAGTGCTAGTGTCATCAAAGATGCGCCAATGCAAATCAGCGTCGAAAACCGGGCCGTGCATGTGTTACGTGATTTCATTTCTTTCTCCGCCGAAAATTAGGCTGCAAGGCCATTGAGCCATTGCCAGATTTCGTGCTCATCGCCGGGAGCATTTTGCGTCCCGAGCGCATCGGAAATTTGGCGCAGTCCCGACAAATCAACATTTGAAATTTTTGCAGGGCTGATCAAAGCGACCGGACATTTGAAGAAGCAGGCGCAATCAAGCTCCTGATACATCCACCACGGCAAGCCGAAATCCGGGTCGGCTTCTCTGAGCAACCCGACCACGGCGGCCGCCTCGCTGATCTGCTTGCCGAGCGCAAATTCCGGCGGCGCTTCTTCGCTGACCGGGCCGTGCAACGTCTTCCACCCTTTAGCATGAAACGCCTCTCGCCATGTTTCCGTCAATGCCGCTTCACGAAAGGGCGCGCTGAAAAAAATATAATCCTGCGTGAAATGACGAGAAGATGGCGGTGCCGGCCCGATGTCGAGCGTGCTTCTCGAAGCTTTATCCCAAACAAAGAGCCACAGAGCTCCGTTGTGACAACCCAAAGGCACGACGCCGCAAGCGAGCAAGGCTATAAAAGGCGTGAAGGGCGAAGAAGATTCTGTGGGGAAAGCTGCATGCCGGCGCGCGGCGCGATTCCAAAACAACTGCGCGATGCGAAAAAATCTCTGCACATATACTTGCCCATCAAGCGATGATTGCCGAGTGAGAACGCGAAAATGTTTGCGCCAGCGCTGCGAGCTCGTCAAGCGTTCCATCTGCTTCCACGTATCGGTTAATAAGACCTCTTTGTGCTTAGCGAATGCCGATTGGGAGGCCCGCGGCTTGGCGCGGTGCAATGCCGCGCGCAGCGGCTCTTCGCCGTTCATCCACCACGACAAACGAAACCTCCGCTCGTGCTCAAGCCCTTGCCGCGCGTTTCCAGTCATGATCTGAATGTTGGCGGATATATCCAAACGCTCGAGCAGTTCTTCGGCGCTTCGCTGCAATTCAACCTCAGAGGCACGTCGCGAAAACGGTAAGGCAGTATTGAGATCGATGTGATTCGCAGGAGATGGCATGAGCACTCAATTCGGCAGCGCCGCGCGCGTGGCCGCGTTCTTCAAGTATTGCTCGAACCATTCGAGATTGCGCTTGAGGGAGAAGAGTTGATGATTGCGCTCGCCGAAACCGTGCGCCTCGCGCGGATAGATATCGAACTCAACCGTTTTGCCGAGCAGCTTCATCGCCGTATAAATTTCCCAGCCTTGTCCGATCGGCACACGATCATCGCGATCGCCGTGCGAGATGAGCAGCGCGGTTTGCGATTTCTCCACGTGCGCCATGGGCGAACGATCCCACACCAGCGGCATGTTCTTGTACACGTCGAGATTCCAATGCACCATCGAGTTCTCCTTCGGAATATCCGAAGTGCCCGTGAACGAGAGCCAATTAGCAATGCCCGCGCCCATCGAAGCGGCTTTGAAATGCTCGGTGTAGCGCGTGGCCGCGAGCGCGGAGAAATATCCGCCGTAAGAAAATCCGCCCATGCCCACGCGCTCGAGATCGACCATGCCCTGCTGCGCGAGAAAATCGAGACCGTCGAGCACGTCTTCGAATTCCTTGCCGCCGAGGTCTTTGTGATCTGCCTTCGCATAAGCCACGCCGCGTCCGGTGCTGCCGCGATAATTCGGGCTGAACACGACGAAGCCTTGCGCCGCAAGCAATTCGCTCCACGTCACGTAGCTCGTGGTCCAACCTTCGACATATGCGCTCTCCGGGCCGCCGTGAATCTGCACGATGCAGGGATATTTTTTTCCAGCTTGATAATCGTGCGGCAACATGAGCAAGCCCGTAATCTCCAAGCCGTCTTTCGCTTTCCAGGAAATCTCTTTCGCGCCGGAGAATTTGATTTGATCAAGCTCGGGGTTCGAAATCGTAAGGCGCGTCGTTTTCTTCGTCGCGATATTTCCCACAAAAGCTTCGCTGGTGTGATTAAAAGCATTCATCGCGAGCGCGAAAGTTTTGCCGTCCGCGGTTGTGCTTGCATTGGCGAACGCATAGCCGGAAGAGATGATGGCCTTGCGCGCGCCGCCGCTTGCGGGGATCGTGTTCAATGCCGTGTGGCTGCGCTCGGTCGCGGAGAAAATCAGCGTCGCGTTGTCGAGCCAATCAACCCACAGCACCGTGCCTTCATAATTCTCCGAAAGATTTTTCGCGGCGCCGCCGCTTGCGGGAACGACGAAGATGCTGCCCGCGGCGGGATCGGTTTCATCCACGCCCGCGTTGAACGCGATCATCTTCCCGTCGGGCGACCAGGCGAGATTGCCGAGCTTGCCTTTGGTTTCGGTCAAAATTTGCGGCGCAGCGTTGCCTTCGCGTGCGGCGACATAAATCTTTTTGAACATGTACGAATCATCCGTGGCCGGCGTGGGGCTGGCTTGAAACACAAGCCGGCTCGCATCGGGCGACCATTCGAAATCCCATACCGACATCTCGTCGCTGAGTGCTTTCGCCTCACTGCCGCCGACGGCTTGCACATAAAGACGATGGTGTTTGAAAGTTTTATCAACCGTATTGATATCATTGCCGAGCTTTGCGGCTTTTTTTTCGGCATCGTTTTGTGCATCGCTCATTGCGTACGCAATCCACTTGCCGTCAGGCGAGAGCAGATACTGCCGCACGCCGTTGCTGCTCCTTGAAACTTGTTCGGCCTCGCCGCCATCCACCGCAATGCGGTACACTTCATTGTGCTCGTCGTTCTCTTTGCGCCGCGCCGTGAAGTAAATCCACTTGCCGTCCGGCGACCACTGCGGCGAGCTGACGCCGTTCGGTTTGAAGGTGAATTGCTTGGCATTGCCGCCGCTCGCGGGAATAACGAACAATTCCATGAACGCGCCACCGGTTTCTTCTTCCGCGCCGCGCGGCGTGCGGAGAATATAGGCAATGTTTTTTCCGGCGGGATCAATGGTGACGGAGCTGATGCTTTTGAGGGCGACGACCATTTCAGGGGTGAGGGTTGATTGCTGAGCGTGCGCGGCGAGCGTGAGTATGAGCAATAGGATTGCGGGAAGAATGCTTTTGATCAGACGATTGTGTGACATGAAATTTCTCCTTCGCTGGTTATGAAAAAACTTTCCTAAACTTTTCAAGTTTAGTAAAGTTGTGGTTGCGGCTCGCCCGCATTGCAGAGTCATTGCAAAACATTTCCGTCGGGTATCGCCGAAGTCACTGAGTATCGTCGAGGAAATTTTAAAGCAGTAGAAGTTGAGGCGTCAGCGTGATTGCACCTCTGTTGTCACATTGAGCAATCCCGAAAGCTCGAGCAAGCGCTGCGACCATTGCGCGCAGGCTTGATTAATCGCATTGCGCCATTGCGCATCATCTTTGCGAGCTCCGTAAGACTCTTGCCAATTCTCCAAGTCAGTTTGCATGATTTGCAATGCCATGGCGGTTTCATATTCCGCTTCCGGCGCAGCCCATCGTGCAAAGAGGCGGCACTCTTGCGCGAGATCATAAACCGTTCGATCAAATTCCTGCAAAGAAATAAAACGCCCCAAACGCTTGACGCTCGAAGCTAAATTGCCCAACCGTCGCGGCGTGCTGTCACGAAGATAGCGTGCCTGCAAAGCTGCTTCATCGATCATGGTTGCTCCAATAGTTTGCGCGCAATGCTTTCCACGCGCGTGCGGATGCTCTCATTCAAGATCGTCATCGCCGGATTGTTTTGCTGCGGGCGAATGTTGATTAAAGAGTCAAAATCAACCTGCTGTTTAGCAGGAATCCAATCCGCGCCCCAAATGTTTTGCTGCGCGCTGCCCGCTTGCAGCAGCACTTTTTCGCAATCCGCGTGCATGCTGCCGCCGCCGGCGAGAATTTCCTGTTCAATGTCAACCGCAAGCTTGATGAACTCGTCAAAAGCTTGCAGCATATCGTTGATCTGCTCCGGCGTGGCAGGCGTGCGGATAAGGTGAATTGTAGCCATGACTGAAATTCAAAAGAGGGTTGACAGAAAGATGGAAGACAGAAAAATTTTAAAGCTTCATTGCTTTTGAATACTGGTTTAATCAAAAGCTTTTCCTGCTTTTATCTTTCTGTCCTCCATTTTTCTGTCTTCGCCTTTATCGGCTCACCGTCTCAAACCGTTTTTTAGAAAAAAACAGACAGAAACTTGGAGGACAAAAAAATGTTTATGGCTTTATTCTGCCCAACAAGAAGCTCTTGGCTTTTATATTTCTGTCCTCCATTTTTCTGCCTTCGCTTTTATCGGCTCACTGTCTCAATCCCTCCGGCAAGCCGTTGGGAAACTCTTCTTGAATCGCTTCTTCAATGCGCGCGATGCGGTTTTCGGGATTGGGATGCGTGCTGAAAAATTCCGGTTGGCGCGCGCCGCCGCTTGCCTCTTCCAAAATTTTCATCACGCCAATGAGCGCGCGCGGATCGTAGCCCGCCTCGGCCATGAAGCGCACGCCGAGCCGGTCAGATTGCAACTCGTCTTCGCGGCCGTATTTCATGTTGATGAGATTGCCGATCATCATCGCAATCATGGCCGTGCGCTGACTGCCGGGATTGTTTGGATCATACGTCGCCATGACCACCGCGCCGCTCAAGCCCTGTGTGAGTTCCTGCTGCGCGATGCGCTGCGCGCCGTGCCGCGCGACCACGTGGCCGATTTCATGCCCGAGCACGCCCGCAAGTTGCGCTTCGGTTTGCAATCGGCTATACAATGCGGCCGTGATGAAAACCGGCCCGCCCGGCAATGCGAAGGCATTCACGGTTTGCGGATCCGCGAGCAAATGGAACTCGAAAGGATATGTCGTTTGCGCCGCGGCGCTGTTGCGCACCAAACTTTCGCCGACGCGATCGACCATGGCTTGCGCCTGTTCGTCGGGATGCAAGCCGCCGTATTGTTGCGCCATTTCCGGCGCGGCTTGCAAACCGAGCGCGATTTCCTGTTCTTCCGAAATGCTGACGTGCTGCTTCTCGCCGGTGATGGGATTATAAACGCTCGACCGAAAATACGAGAAGAGCGCAAAGCCGGCCATAATCAAGCCGACGAGCAAGCGCCCTTTCGCGAAGCCGCCGCCGCTGCGGCCCGCAGCCGGAAACGCGCGTTGGCCGAAATTTCCATACATGGGATGCTCCCTCACAAAGTTTGAAAACAATGAGCAGGAGTGGTGGAGTATTGGATTGATGAAAAAAACATGATTCCAACAATCCAACAATCCATCACTCCAAAACTCCATTTTTTTTCACGTGCTCGCTTCCACCGGCTCGAACTTCTCCACTTCCAGCGCTTCATAGATTCCGCCGGCGAGCGCGCCGAACGCGACGTGGCTCACGATCATGATCCAACTGCGCATGGGGAAGAACCACGGAAAGAAAAACGAGAACGTGTAGAAGTTGATGCAATAGAGCGCGAGGCCGAACACCGCGCCGCCGAGAATGCCGACGAGCAGGCCCCAGCGATGCAGCACGAATGCGATGAGGCACGCGAACGCGATGGAAAGGGGAAAGTGTACGAGCAGTGCGGAGAGAAAAACGCCGAAGTCGAAAGTAGCGGGCGGCGGCAGAACGCTTTGCCCCATGATCACGGACGCCGCGAGGCGCACGATAATCCACGGGCTGCCGAGATAGGTTTGCGTGAGCAGCATGTTGACGAGCAGAAAGGCGAGGCCGCTAAGGACTCCGGCCCAAATCGCCGCGCGCCAATCCACCACCTGACGTAGTTTTATTTTGGCGGAACTCATTCAACCCTCCTCCGGTCGATTAGTCACAGCAATGAAAGGGCGCGGCTCTCGCCTCGCCCTTTGCCGATTAGTCTTTGAGCACGAACGTGATTTTCATCACCACGCGATACTCGGTGATCTTGCCGTTGTCGATGACGACCTTTTGGTCTTTGATCCACGCGCCCTTGACGTTTTGCAGCGTCTTGTTGGCGCGGTCGATGCCGAGGCGAATGGCCTCTTCAAAACTTTTGGCGGATGAGGCCGTGATTTCTGTGACACGTGCTACTGACATAACCTTCTCCTTTCACAAGTTTCTCATCACATTGCTTGGAAGCAACACCGTTTTTATCATCCACGAAACACGTTCGGTGTCTAATGTGGTTTGCATGCTTCGTGAGCCGCGAAAAAAAAGTGCCACGAAGGAGAACTAGTCTTTTTTGAACTTCGAAAAGGCGCGGTCGAATGCTCCTTTGATTTCCGTCCAGCTTTTTTCGGCTCCGGCTTTGATTTCATCCCAAGCTTCGTCGCCCGCTTCCTGCAACGCTTTTAGTTTCGTTTGGGCCGCGGCTTTCTTCTCGCGCAATTCTGCAATTTGCTCTTGCAACTCGACTTTGGCTTCGGCTTTGGCGCTCTCGGCCTTGAGCTTCAGCGCATCCAGCTCATCGTCCCACTTTTGCAGTTGCAGCGCGAGCTTGTCGAGATACGATTGTTTGTCTTCCATGGCTTCCTCCTTTAAGGGGTTCACAGCGTGATACCGCAATCGGAACGGCTTCAAAAATTTTTAACTGCTACACACTCACTTTTTCCTTTTCTTGCGAGATCGCCTCGCGCCTTCGTTTGGAGGCGCAAGCATTTCTAATTTGCCGCCGTATCGTTTGATGACTTCATCGCGCAGCGCCTCCAGAGATTCTTTCGGCGTTCCAAAGGCGGTGGCGGAATAATCCCATTCGCGCAGGCGGATCACGTCGCGCTCGAATTTTCCCGCGCACGCGTCGCACATGGACATGTCGTCCACGGGACCGTAGGCGTCGCACGCTTGGCATTTTCCTTCGTAGTCCGGCCAATCATCTTCAACGCGCATCTTTCGGCTCTCCATATTTCTCTTCTATCTTCAAAAATAAGCGCAACAGCTTCCATTAAACTCGCGCGGCACTCTTCTAGCGTGCGGCCTTGCCCGTTCGCGCCCGGCACCTCGGTGCAATAGGCGATGTATCATTCGCCGTCGCGCTCGATGATCGCGGCAAATTCGTTGCGCATAGTTCACCTCATGACAATGGTTATTTTAGTTTTCTATTCAACCTGTGGCGACACTCAGTCCCAGTTGTTTTCTGATCAATTCACACAAGCTGTCTTTAATTTCGGCGTGGCGCGGCACCGGCGCACTTCTCCCATTTTGTGGGTTGGCGTAAATGTCGTGATTGCCGCCGTGCCGCTTGAGGTAGCAGCCTGCGCGCACTAATTCCCGAACAAATTCTCTCCGCTTCAAACCGTCACTTCCAATTCTTTCATTTGAACGCCCGGACGATTTTGCGTTTCTTCCTCGCCTCTCATGAGTTGATACGCTTCGCGGATGTTTTCTTCCAACTCTTGCAACGTCTCACCTTGACTGAATACGCCCGGCACTTCTTTGAGTTTGCCGACGTACCAGCCTTCGTCCAGCCAGTACTCAAGTGTAAATTGTCTCGTCATTGCTCAGTTCTCCAATTTTAGGCGCAGTTCGCGATTCATTGCCATCGACTCCTGCACCATCTTGCGGAACGCGTCCTCGACATTATCCGCGCCAGGCGTGCGCGCGATTTGGTCTAATTGCTCGGCCAGAAATCGTTCCACACTCATGCCGTGCTTATTGGCTAAATTCGTGAAGGTCGTGGCCGCGATTTCCGACAAAGGAATTTGTACTGTTATCATAAAGCCTTCGTGTTTTGGGGCTGAAGTGATTCCATAAGTTGACACGCTTCGCGGATATTCTCTTCCAATTCTTCCAACGTCTCGCCTTGACTGAATACCCCCGGCGCTTCTTTGAGCTTGCCGACGTACCAGCCTTCGTCCAGCCAATATTCCAGCGTGAATTGTCGCTTCATCATTCAGTTTCCGAACTCGGGAATGGAAAGACCTCGGCAAATTTTCCGCGCAAGTTGGTTTGAAACTTCTACGTGTCTAGGCACGGCCTCGGTTTGTCCGGTCAAAGGATTGGACCAAAGAGAATGAGAGCGGCCTTCTCATTTGAGGTAGCAGCCGTGCTTGCGAAGATGCTTCAACAACGCCTCGCGCTTCATTGCACGACGACCGTCTCTTGAATGGCTTCCGCCGGAACACCGCGCAGGCCGTCTTGTCTTCTATCTTCCAAAATCAGCGCGATCGCATCCATTAAACTCTCTCGGCATTCTTCCAGTGTGCGGCCTTGTCCGTTCGCGCCTGGAACTTCGGGGCAATAGGCGATGTACCATTCGCCGTCGCGTTCAAAGATCGCAGTAAATTCGTTGCGCATAAAATCACCTCGTAAAAGTGTGAAGGGATGTCTTCACATTCGTGAAAAGACTCCACCAACACTCCATCAATCCAAAACTCCACTACTACAGTCTTCTATACCCCGCCATCTTCTCCTGCATGTACGCCACGAGTTTGTCGCTCGCCACGCGCTCTTGCACGAGCGTGTCGCGGTCGCGCACGGTCACGGTTTGATTTTCAATCGTCTCGCCGTCGATGGTGATGCCGAACGGCGTTCCCGCTTCATCCATGCGACGATAACGCCGGCCGATCGCGCCGCCGTCGTCATAGAACACGTTGAAATGCTTTTTGAGCGCGTGATAAATCTTCTCCGCGGCTTCGGGCATGCCGCCTTTTTTCACCAGCGGAAAGATGCCCGCCTTGATCGGCGCGATGAGCGGAGAAAGATGCAACACCGTGCGCGCTTCGCCTTCGACCACGTCTTCATCATACGCATCCACGAGCGTGGTGAGCATCGTGCGATCGCAGCCCGCGGAAGTTTCAACGATATACGGAACGTATTTCTCGCGCGTTTGATCATCGAAGTAGCTCAAATCTCTGCCGCTGAATTCTTGATGTTTGGAGAGATCGTAATTCGTGCGATTGTGAATGCCTTCGAGCTCTTTCCAGCCGAAGGGAAATTCGTATTCGATGTCGAACGCGGCCGCGGCATAAAACGCGCGCTCTTCCGGCGTGTGCTCGTGAAAATGCAGTTTGGATTTGCGAATGCCCAGTTCGTCGTACCACTGAATGCGCTGTTCCTTCCAATATTCGAACCACTGCATGTCCGTACCAGGCTTGACAAAGAACTGCATCTCCATCTGCTCGAACTCGCGCGTGCGGAACGTGAAGTTGCCCGGCGTGATCTCGTTGCGGAACGCCTTGCCGATTTGCGCGATGCCGAAGGGAATCTTTTGCCGCGCGGCTTGCATGACGTTGTACACGTTCACATAAATGCCCTGCGCGGTTTCGGGGCGCATATAAACCACGTTCGCCGCCTCTTCCACCGGGCCCATGAAGGTTTTGAACATGAGATTGAAATTGCGCGCTTCGGTGAGAGATTCTTTGCTGCCGCAATGCGGGCATTGCTTGGGCTTCTCGGGATTCAGCGCGTCCGAGCGAAAACGCTTTTTGCAAACCGTGCAATCCACCATCGGGTCCGTGAAGTTCGCCACGTGGCCGCTCGCTTCCCACACGCGTGGATGCATGAGAATCGAAGCGTCGAGGCCTTCGATGTCGTCGCGCGTCTGCACCATCGCCTTCCACCAAAAGTCTTTGAGGTTGCGCTTGAGCTCGACGCCGAGCGGACCGTAATCATAGCAACTGTTCAAGCCGCCGTAAATCTCGCTCGATTGAAAAATGAAGCCGCGGCGCTTGCACAACGCCGTGAGTTTATCCATGAGGTTTTTGATTTCGGGCATGAGAGCTCCTGATTAAACGAATGATGCAAAAGAAAATTTTTGACAGAGAATGATTTGCATTGCCGTCGAGAGGGGAAATCTGTGGCGTCACCAGCCCTCTTCTCTTTCTTTGATGACCTCTTCTGTAAGCGAGCCTTTTATACTCGCCAATGATCGACGCACTTGCTCAAGAGGAATATCTTTGGGCATTGGATGAATCTTTCCGTCTGCCGCCATTTTCTCGCAAAGAAATTTATGCCGCGCTTGGTTTTTATAAAGGCGTTTTATGGCTGCTGCTTTCTCCTCTTCGAGAGGCAGCTCGGGCTTTGAAATAAAGCCCGGAAGGTGAAATTCGAGCGCATCCAGCGCTACTTGATTTGTTGTGCAGCCCCGTGCTTTCGCTAATTTTTCGAGCGCGGCCCAAAGCGAGGAGGGCACGCGGAGTGTTAGCGTGTGTTCTGACATGCTACTTTTCTCGTTGATAAAGCCTCAAACCGCGCGCAGCGGCGCCAACTCTTCTTCCGAAATCGGCGGGAGGTTCAAAGCGACCACGACCTTTTTGATCGCCTCCCATGAAACGTGCGCCGGCGCACTAATCTCCATGCCCATCGGCTTGCCGGCCTTGTCATAATCGATTAAAACACCCTCCGCTGCTTTCGAAGTTCTTCTGACTTTTGCGCGCGGTTGGCGCGGAAGATAAAGATAAGCGGCAACCGGTTTGCCTTTGCGATAAGTGATTTCCAGATAGCGATCTTTCATGCGTTTCTCGACATGAGCGCTGAGTTCAAGCTCCCAATCCCGCCACTCCGGCCACATGAAATATACTCCCTTTCTTTCAAAAAGCAAATCCTCACTTCGCCGGCGGCGCGGCGGTTTTAATTTCGCGCACAAATTTCAGCGCGGCGAGAGCGCCAATGTTTTCCACGTGCTCCGCGAAATAAATTTCAAAGAAGCGCTCCACCGCGTGGCGCGTGGGCAAAGAAACTTTGAAGCGCGCCAGCCGCTCGAACGTGACGGCCTGCAAATTTTCCAGCAGGCGCGCCGCGCCTTCGGCGAGCAATTGCGTGGCGCGTGTGTCCGAGCAGCGCGCGCAGATGACGCTGCCGTGCCTGAAATCAAAATGGCGCGTTGCTTCTGCAACGTTGACGGCTGCGCCGCAGCTTTGGCACTGTTTAAAGTTCGGCGCGAAACCGAGCAGGCCGAGCAGATACATTTGAAAACGCCAAAAACACAGGCGCGCCTCGACGTGCATCGCGTTCATCGCGCGCAGCGTTTCCAACAGAAGAGGATAAACTTTGGTTTGCAACTCGACGCCGACGTGCGTGCGCTCGACCAACTCGCAACAGGCGTTTGCAAAACCCCAGCGCTCCAAATCCGCGGAGAGATTGGGGAAGTGCTCCACAATTTCTGCCTGGCTGAGGAACTGCAATTCGCGCGTCTCTTTATCGTAATAAACGAGGCGCGAAACCGTGAGCGGCTCCAATGCCGCGCCGAAGCGGCTCTTGCTCATGCGCGAGCCTTTGGCGACCACTTTTAAAAAACCGAAGTCGCGCGTGAACAGCGTGACGAGCTTGCTGCTCTCGCCCATTTTCATGGCGCGGACGATCAGGCCTTCGGCTTTGACGATGGACATGAGGTCGTGAAATTGGAGTAGTGGATTGTTGGGCGCTTAGAAAACGTCTTCGTCTTTCATTTCAATAAGCTCTCGAGTTGGCGATTCTCTAACGCTAAATTCTCCGGCGTGGGTCGCCACACCTGCTCAAGATCAAGTTTGCGCCGCGCGAATTCGCTTTTCAAATTTTGATTTTCGGGATAGAGGTCGATTTCCACGGTTTATCCTCCTCGGGAAAAATAGGTTGATTTTTTGTCGGATTCACCTTTTCTTCCAAAAAAAAAGCTATTGTGGTGGCAATAAATTCCGAATAAATGGCTATGTCATCTCAAATTTCGATGGAAATTCAAAACGCGCTACGCGCCTATAATCCCTGGTGGCTTGGCGCCAAGCTAGCGGCCAAAAAATTTCGGCGCAATGCTTTTTATCTGGCGCATCGTGCGTTGGGGAAATCGTCATTCCAGCGCGCAGTGTTGCTCTCCGGGCCGCGGCGCGTGGGCAAGACCACGATCTTGCTGCAACTGGCGGAAGCGCTACTCGCCGCGGGCGTGCCTTCGGCCCAAGTCATGTACGTGAGTCTCGATCATCCTATGCTGCGCAATGTGACGGTGGAAACGTTACTCAAAGCTCATGCGGAAGCCGCAGAGACAGATCCCGGCCAAAAAATTTTTCTTTTGCTGGATGAAATGCATTATGCGCAAGATTGGCCTTCTTGGCTGAAGTGGCTCGTGGATTTTCATCCTCGCGTTCGCATCATCGCAACCGGCTCCGCCAGTTTCGCCGTGCAAATGCAAAGCAAGGAATCCGCGGCGGGCCGCTTCGTGACCATTCGCGTGCCGCCGCTTCTGTTTTCAGAGTATCTCGCTTTGCGTGAAGCCGAACCGCCGAATCTCCCTGCCGCGCCGGCGCTTGATGATTTGTTCGGCATGAGCGCAGCGGAGCGCCGCAAGTTTTCCGCGCAATGCGAATCTTTGCAGGCGCACTTGCAACGCTATCTGCTCGTCGGCGGCTTTCCCGAAACTGCGGCCATTTCCGAGATTGAGACCGCGCATCGCCTTTTGCGTGAGGATGTGCTCGAAGCCGTGCTCAAGCGCGATCTTGTGGCGTTTTTCTCGCTGCGCACCGTAACCGAGGTGGAGAGCTTGTTCCTCTATCTGTGTTTGAAAAGCGGCGGCATTCAAAGCGTGCAAGAGCTTGGTTCGGCGTTGGAACTGAACAAAGCCACGATCAATAATTTGCTCGCGGTGTTGGAGCAGGCCGCGCTCATTTTCCGACTCGCGCCGCTGGATATCTCCGGCAAAAAACTTTTGAAAGCGCGCTACAAATATTATGCAGCCGATGCTTCTTTGCGTTGCGCCATGCTGTTGCGTTCAAGCGCCATCTTCGCCGACGCGCGTGAAACCGGCGTTGTTACGGAAACCGCGGCGGTCGCGCATATTATGGCCGCTTTGCAACCGCGCGCGCAAAGTTTCGGATATTGGCGCGACGCGAAAACGCAAAAGGAAGTTGACGTCGTGCTCCAGCTTGCGCAGGAATTTCTTCCCGTTGAAATCAAGTACCGCGACGACGCCGCGCTCGCAAAGGATTCGGGCCTCATAACTTTTGCGCAAAACGAGAGCGTGCAGCGCGCGGTGTTGGTGACCAAAGCGGCTAAAGATTTTTCCGTCGAACCATTGCCTTCCGCTACGCCAACGGCTTTGTTGAAAATTCCGCTCTATCTCTTGCTGTTCGTTTTGGGTAAAATGGAAGCCCATTGATTATCCTCCCTTTCAGCGCGCCACGCTGCTCCCTTGTGGCAGTGCATTCGCCAATTGAATCAACTCCGCAATCGCCAGCGTCTCCGGCCTTCTTTGCAAATCGATGAAATCGATCTGCGCTTCTTCATTTATAAACTTGCTCAAACTGCGGCGCAAAGTTTTGCGGCGCTGGCCAAAAACGTTCTTCACCATTTGAACATAAAATGCTTCGTCGATGATCGGCGCCGGCGGCGGTTGAAATCGCCAATGCACGACTGCGGATTCCACTTCCGGCTTGGGGCGAAACACGTGCGGCGAAATTATGAAGAGCAACTCGGCGCGAGCAAAGGTTTGGCTGATGACCGCGAGAATGCCGTAATCTTTTCCGCCCGGCGCGGCAACGATGCGCTCCGCCACCTCGCGCTGCACGGTGAGCGTCATGTCGCGCAGAATTTCGCGTTGCGCGAACGCCGTGAACACGAGGTGGCTGGTGATATGATAAGGAATATTGCCCACGAGCCGCAGCTTGTGCTCGCCCGCGAACTCGCGCAAATCGACTTCGCGGAAATCTTGATTGCGCAGTTTGAAATTCGGGTGTGCCTCGAAGCGCTCTTGCAGCAACGGAATGAGGCGTTGATCGATTTCAATCGCCATGCACTGGCTGCCGGCTTCGAGCAGATGTTTGGTGAGCGCGCCCATGCCCGGCCCGATTTCGACAAAGCGGTCTTCGGGTTGCGGAGCAATCGCGCGCACGATTTTGCGCAATACGTTTTCATCGAGCAGAAAATTCTGTCCCAAAGATTTGCGCGGCTGGAAATCGTACGGCCAGTTCACGGGATACTTGTTTAGGTGAGGATCATTTCGAAACTCCCTTCAGCGTGTCATTCTGGAAGAATCTTCCCTCGTGCTCGGAAAAAATTTAAAAACGAGGTTGGTTCCAAAGCTTTAAGGAAGGTTCCTAACAAGTCTTGATTTTCAAACCCGGTAATCCTCGTGCTTCCGAACTCATCCCCCCGGCCCCCTTCTCTTGAGAAGAGAAGGGGGAGAGCTGAGATTTGATCACTGTTTTTTCTCCCCTTCTCTTATAAGAGAAGGGGCCGGGGGGATGAGTTCAAATTGGTTCATTGCCGAAGTTGATCGTCAAATTTCATCAGAATGACAGCTTCAGGGCGGGGCTTTATCAAACAATATCAATTGCATTCAGCCCAAACAACGCCACCGCGTTCTCCTTCGTGCGCACACAAACCTCCGCTAACGACAACCCTTTGATCTCCGCCAGCTTCTCTGCGATGTGAACTGTATACGCCGGCTCGTTGCGTTTGCCGCGATGCGGCGCGGGCGTCATGTACGGACTGTCGGTTTCAAGCATGATGCGCTCCAGCGGAATCTCTCGCGCCACTTCCGGCAGCACGGATTTTTTGTAAGTGAGATTGCCCGTGAAGGAAACATGGCACCCGAGACTCAAAACTTGTTCGGCATAATTAAAATCTTCCGAGAAGCAATGAAACACACCCGCGAGTTTGCTCACGCCATGCGCGCGCAGCGTGTCCATAATCGCCGCGCTGGCCTCGCGATTGTGAATGATCACCGGCTTGTGGAGCTGCGTGGCCAGTTCAAGTTGCCGTGCGAACACTTCCGCTTGTTTGGGCAAGGGCACGGTCTTCCAATAATCATCCATACCCGTCTCGCCGATGGCCACGACTTTCGGATGCTGCGCGAGTTCGGCAATCTGCTTGAACTCATCCTCGCTCGTCGATGCGCAATCATTGGGATGAATGCCGACCGCGGCGTAAACCTGCGCGTGTTTTTCCGCGAGCGCAAGCGCGGCGCGGCTCGAAGCCACGTCGGTGGAAATGCAGATGATCGCCGCCACGCCCGCCGCGCGCGCGCGTTGAATGACTTCCTCGCGGTCGGCGTCGAAGTGTTCGAGTTGCAAGTGGGCGTGCGTGTCGATGAGTTGAGCGGGCATGACGAAAGTTTATCCTGCGGGCGTTTCAATTCTCAAATCGTTTGCGGCAAAATCCATTGTCGCCAGGCAGCCTTGCATGAGATCCGTGCCAATCGCAGGTTCATCATCATCTGAAAGAATAATTTCCACAGCACGAAGCTTATCATGCCAATGTAACTCGCCGTGACAAACGACTTCCTCAACACTCTGCCCATTGGCGTAAGTGACTTCAACAAAGCGGGCCATCTCCAAATGCAACCGATCTGCGACGAAATAAGGCAAAGCCACTTGCCCATCAAAGCCGCTATCAAAGAGCATTTTGAAATCGACCGGCCCCGTCGGCGACTCAAGTCTTAGGCGCACGCGCGGATGCAAACCTTTTTCAATTATTCCTTGAATCATGCGCGCTTCCCGTCGTTTAAGCCCGTTCCGCCGAAATGATACACCGCGCGATAGCCGATGCGAATCACAAACGGCAATGTGCCGGGATATTTCGCGTGCATTCGCCTTGTCGCTTCTTCCTGGCTTGGTGCAACGACGTAATCACGCGCGTTGACATTGATAGCAACGTACTCGCCCCAATGCTCTTTTTCTAACGCCTCCCGCATCGGCTCATAAATCGCTCGCGCCACGAGGCCAATGCGGGCGCGTTCCTCTTTGCTCGGTAGATTTTGCAGGGTGATTTTTTCCATAAAACACCTCGCTTTTAAAAAAGCATCACTCCACCAATCCAAAACTCCATCACTCCATTTTCACTTCACCTTCGCCCCGCTCGCCATCTCTCTTTCCGGCGACACTAAAGAGAGCGTGCCCTCTTCCGTCGAGGCCGCGAGAATCATTCCTTGGGATTCGATGCCGCGAATTTTTGCCGGCTCGAGGTTCGCGACGATCACGACTTTCTTGCCGATGATTTGCTCGGGCGCATAATGCTGCGCGATGCCGGCCACGAGCTGACGCTCTTCATTGCCCACGCGAATTTTCAGCTTGAGCAGTTTATCGGCCTTCGGAACTTTCTCCGCTTCCAAAACTTCGGCGACGCGCAAATCAATTTGCTTGAACGTGTCGATGGAAATCAACGGCGTGGCAGGCGCGGCGGGAGTTGTTTCAGCCACTGCCGGTGCTGCTGCAACTGCCGCTTCGGTTGTTGTCGCATTCATCTTTTTCAAAGCCTCCTCAAGGCGTGCGATTTCAGGTGCAATTGCTTCGTCTTCAATTTTCGTAAACAAAATCTCTGGCGCGCCGAGTGGGTGATTCTCCGCGAACGGCTCGACCGGCGCCGTGAGCCAGTTCTGCTTTTCAACCGCGCCGTTCAAATTGAGCATCTTCCACAAACGCGCCGAAGAGAACGGCAACGTGGGCGCCATGAGCACCGCGAGCGCTTTGCACACGCGCAAACATACGTGCATTGTCGTAGCGCAACGATTGCGATCTTGCTTGAGCGAGCGCCACGGCTCTTCATCATTGAAATACTTGTTCGCTTCGCGCGCGAGATCCATCAACTCTTTCGTGGCGCGGCGGAACTCGTAGTTCTCATATGCCGCCGCAAGTTTCTCCGGCCACGCATTGAGCGCGTCGAGCATGCGACGATCAGCATCATTCAACTCATGCGCGGGCGGAACGCGATTCGAAAAATTCTTTTGCACAAACGTGAGCGTGCGATTCACGAAGTTGCCGAGAATGTCCGCCAGCTCGCTGTTGTTGCGCGTTTGCAGTTCCTTCCATGAGAAGTCCGCGTCCTTCGTTTCCGGCATGTTCGCCGCAATCGCATAACGCAACGGATCGGCAGGGAAGCGGTCGAGATACTCATGCAACCACACCGCAAAATTACGGCTCGTGGAAAGTTTGCGGCCTTCGAGATTGAGAAACTCATTCGCGGGCACGTCGGTCGGCAAAATATATCCGTCCTGCCCCATCAACATCGCAGGCCACACCATCGCATGAAACACGATGTTGTCTTTGCCGATGAAATGTACGAGCTTCGTATCGGGCGCGCGCCAATACTCTTTCCACTTCTCTGGCTGGCCGATGCGCTTGGCCCACACTTGCGTCGCAGTGATGTAGCCAATCGGCGCGTCGAACCACACGTAGAGCACTTTGCCTTCATAGCCGGGCAGCGGCACGGGAATGCCCCACGCAATGTCGCGCGTGATCGCGCGGTCGCCGAGGCCTTCTTTAATCCACCCATAACAAAAGTTGAGCACGTTGTCGCGCCAGTTCTTTTTGGTATCGAGCCAATCTTTCACTTGCTGTTGAAAGCGGCCGAGCGGAATGAAGAAATGGCGCGTCTCGCGAATTTCCGGCTGCGTGCCGCACACCATGCACCTCGGCTCGACGAGTTCGAGCGGATCGATCCATTTGCCGCACGACTCGCATTGATCGCCGCGCGCGCCGGGCTTGCCGCAATGCGGGCACGTGCCTTCGACGTAGCGATCGGCAAGAAAGCGTTTGTCGTTCGGGCAATAAAGCTGCTTCACGGCCTTCTCCACGAGCAGGCCTTTTTTATGCATGGTGAGGAAAAATTCCTGCGCCTGCGGAATGTGCTCGGGCGTGGTGGTGCGCGAGAAGATGTCGAAGCTGATGCCCGCGCGGCTGAACGTGTCGTTCATCTGCTTCCAATAAAAATCCACAAACTCTTGCGGCGATTTCTTCGCGCGCTCCGCGGCAATGGTGATGGCCACGCCGTACTCATCCGTGCCGCACACGAACAGCACCTCGCGCTGCTGCATGCGCTGATAGCGCACGTAAATATCCGCGGGCAAATACGCGCCCGCAAGATGCCCGAGGTGCAACGCGCCGTTGGCGTAAGGCAGCGCGCTGGTGACGAGAATTCTTTGAGACGAGATCACAATTTTCATCCTAAGTTTGAGGTATGTCTTAATCCATATCAGGAACAGTATCAGCGAGATAGTTGAAACACCAATTGATTCCTCTTGGCTGTTGCTTCCTCCTCTATCCTCTTGATGGCTTCCTTGTAGTATTGGTGGTTGTTATCAGTCAATACACAATTTCGCTTCAGCAGCAATGAGGCAATGCCTGTTGTCCCGCTTCCTCCAAAAGGGTCAACGACCAGTCCGTCTTCCGGACAAAGCAGCTTGATAAAGAATAGAGGTAAATCGACAGGGAATACCGCAGGATGTCCTTTGTTTTTTCCAACAAGCGCAATGCTCAACACATTTGAAGGTAAAACCGTATCCTTGCCGACCCACTTGGAGATATCACGTCCGAAGCCGCTGCCATTGACGGAGTTGTGTCTAGCAAGATCGTTCTTGCCCAAATTCTGTAATCGCGATTCCACCCAATCGCCGACCGGTTTTTTTACGGCATCCGGATTGAAAAAAGGTCTTTTCGACTTGGCGAGATGAAAGCAATACTCCCACCCGTCTCGCAGTCGCGTCGGCCAATAGCCTGGCATCGGATTCGTTTTGTGCCACAAGTAATCATCAATCGCAAACCATCCGCGCTCACACAACGCTTCAATCGTATGCCAAACGAAGCGATGCCGAACACCGTCGACGACTTTATCTTTGATGTTGATAACAAGGCTGCCGGTTGGTTTTAGCGCATTATAAAAGGGCTCATGAAAAGTGAGAAACCACTCCACAAACTCATCGGGGTGGATGCTATCATAATGGCTATGCCTAGCATCGGCATATGGTGGCGAAGTTACGATGAGATCCACTTGGCCGACAAACTCAGGGAGTACTTCACGGCTGTCGCCATGAATAATGGTGCAAGCCGCGTCGGCTTTGGTCAAAATTACCCTCTTTGACGACATGTCAACTCTCTCCTCTCCTACGTAATTTGCACATTTGAGCAGTGGGCAACGGCCACAAAACCCACAGCAGCCAAGTAACTCGAAACATTTATTGGCAGAAAAAAGTTACCAGCTTGCGCGGGTCTTGAAAGCGACCTTCATCATCAAGTAGACCGGCCTGACGACAGGATTCTCCGAACGAGGAAAGCAGTTTGTCCGGCACTTCAATGTGATTGGGTAGTTTATCGGGTGCGGACGACTCCATGAGCACTTCAAGTACGGCCGCCATAATTTCTTCGTATGAGTAGTTTGCAAAAAATGGCCAGAAGAAATCTGAGAGCCAAACTTCGGTATTGAAGGAATGAGGTTGATTGTTCTTTCGTTCTCGTTTGATGTATCTGCGTCCTCGATCCATGGCAATGCCGAAGACGCAACAATAAGGTCCGGTGCGATTCTTATCGTTGATGGCAAGATTTTCCAAGGCCCGAATGGCTTTCGGCCAATCCTGTCCGCCCATGGTATTGCTGCGATTCTTCACGGATACATATAAAGCCAAAGGTTTTTTCTTTGTATCAACAAATTGAATGACCGCATTGAAATCACCCTCAGCAGCGCCGATAGCAGAGACGCTTTCGAACCTTTTTGACTGCTGTGCGCAGTCCACCGCTAAAAATTGGTAACGCCAACCGGAGTTCATTCTCTCTTTTTGCAACGTTCGATTATGGAATTGCGCCATTCCTACTTCTCGATAGTTCTTGCCATGAATTTGATGTGCCGTCGATGCGGGATCACCGCAATACATTTTGAAATACTTGAAGAGCTTTTTGCCTTCCTTTACATAGATGGCGTCTATCTCTTGCTGTGTTGCGCCGTCGGGAATAGATAAGATTGTTCGACTGGATTTTTTATTGGCGTTGGCAATAGCCATTCGTATCAACTCCTTCAAAATTTCGACCGGCACTTTTTTCTTGTGTGGAACCAACGCCGCCTCATCAAGGCATCCGTGATCCGAGTTTTTTTCATCTTGAATTCTCGGATAGTTTTGCACGATTACTTTTGTTGTTTTTGCCATCGCTGTCGCTTGTGAGTTTATTGTCCGTGGGTTCTATCCTCGGTATGCGCAACAACCGCTTGTCGAGCTTTCCCAACATTTGAAAGATAGGCGCGGCTCATTGGTGATTCGTCGCCGTGTAAAGCCCTCTTTTGTGCAACAGCGCATAGGCGTGCGCCTTGCGCAGCGTCACTTTGCCGTATTCATTTATGAGTTCATCCAATTGCCGAACTTCGACCGGCTTGAGCGGACGTTCCCGTTGCGCCGCGGAAAGTCTTCGCATGCGCGCTTGCTGTTTCGAGGGCATCATGCCGCGGGCGACTTCCCACAAATTTTTATCAGGCAGCGTATGCATCGCTGCTAGTTCTGCGATCATCTCCGGCGGCACATCATCGAGAGTGGGCAACGCCGTGTCGAGCGTATCGACGAGGACGCGCTCTACCGGACGACGCACTGCTTCTGCTGTGCGTTGCGCGCGCCAATAGACTCGCGAGGGGATGTTGAGTGTCACTGTTTGAAAGGTCATTGATCGTCTCCTTTATGAAAACACGATATGCCCGCGACGAGCGAGAAGCCAATAAGCTTCGGCTTTGCGCAACACGAGTTGCTGCGCTTCATTCACCAAGTTGTTTAGCTCGAACTCTGCGGCCTCCGTCGGCGCGCGAAACTTACTTTCTGCAATGAGAGATTCGAAGCGCGACTGCTTCTCTTCGCTCATCATACTATTTGCAATTTGCCAAAGCTCCGCGTCGCTTGATAACGCCAACCCGCTCATTGCTGATCTCATATCAGCGGGCAGGTCATCTTCTAACTCTGGCAAGGGAGATTTCATTTCAACGCTTTTAAACACTCAATAAGCTCTTTGCTTCATTGCGGCCGTTATTCAAAAAATTGCACGGTCACGGATTTAACGAAGCCGTCTTCGTATTCGACATAAACAGGATAGCGGCCATCGCCAAAACCGGTATGCACGGCGACGCCTGCGCTGTCGAAAGCGCCGTCTGCAAGTAACTTACCTTCCTTGACCAGCTTTGCATCTTTCTTTGATAACTTTTTCCATCCCCATCCCACCAATTGCCCCGCGCCTGCTTTTGTCCTTGTTGCCGAACAGCATCCGGCAAACGAATACTCAAATTCGTTTGCGGTTTCATCACGGCCCACGTCCTCGCGTGGGAGATTGGACTTGAACTCGCGTAGATAAGCAGGGTCAGTGATAAGCAATTGTCCGGTGTCGACGCCGCAATAACCGACTAATTTTCGGCGAGTCATATCAGAGCCTTTCTCTTCATCCTTGTTAGACTTCACAAGCAAGAAAATGCACTCGTAGTAACGCCTTTAGGCGTCGGGTGTAAATAGGCCTCAATGCCTAAAGGCATCACTACGAACTCGTCTCACGGCCACCGCTTCTCCGCCTTGAACCACGTCGCGAAATCTTTGTCGACTTCCGCCAGCGGTTTTTGCAAAATGCTCTCGAGCAAAACTTGCGTCTCGGCCTCGGGCGTGGTTTTCATCTCTTTGGGATTGCGCGTGCGAAAGGCGTTGAAAACCTCGGCGAGTTGGTTGCGCTCTTGCAAATACTGCATAAAATAACGCGCGGTGGCGTGATTGACGCCCTGACGTATCAAGCCTTCCTCGGGATATTCGCTTTCAAGGCGATCAAATTCTTCCCAATTCATTTTCACCAATTGCTCTAAAGACGGTCGCATGGACCACGCCTCGGTCAAGAGTTGCCCGCGCCAGTTGTTCACGCCCAGCACGCGCTCGCCCTCGATCTTTGAAACTTCATATAACGCAGCCATGCCTTCATCTAACCATGGCGGAATATCGCCGAACGTGCTGCGCGCCATCAAATGAAACAGTTCATGATAAAGCGTGCTCGTGCTGCGTCCCCGACAAAGCGCGGCGAGGCTCAAATCATCGCGATAAGAATAGCCGATGGAAGCCTCGGGCAATTCAAAGCCGTGCAGCTTCAAAGCGAGATCGCGATATTGCCGCAACTCCGGCGCGAGATAAACCGTGATCATGTACGGCGGCAGTTTCAAACCGAAAGCGGCGGCGAAAAAATTTTCGTAGACATTCAGGTTTTTCGCGATGCCGTCATAATCAACGCTCGGGTTGGCGCTGGCGATGACGAACTTGCCCTGCGTTCTTATTTCAAATTTAGATCCGACGAGCTTTGCAATTTTGGCCGCGGCGCTATCCGGCTGCGTGAGCGGCGTCAAACGGCTGCGCAATTCTTCGAGCGTTTTGGGTTGCACCACTTTAATGGTCGTAGCGCCGAAGAGTTTGTCGCGGCTCAAGTAGTGGTACATTTTGCCGCTCACGCCTGCGCCCGCGCTGCTGCGCGCGGTGGCTGCGGCGATGGGTGCGGGTTTGGGCGCGGCTAATGCCTGCGCGCATTGCTCCGTCTCTTGCACGATTTTGGCTTTATCCGCGGCCTCCATTTTATAATTGCTCAAGCACCATGCGAGAAATTTAATGCCGTCGACTTGCAACTCCGGCACGCGACACAAGCTCGTGCCGAGCATGTAATCCAATTCCAATGTGCGGCCAAAGGGCTGCTCGCGCAGCTCGCTGCCTTTGATGATCACTTCATCATACTTGGCCTCGCTCCAAAGCGCGCGCAACTCGGAAAGATTATCCTGCGCCGCGGCTTGTCCTACCAAGCTTGCGCTTAATAAAAGCGTCAACAAAAATACTTTATTGCTCGTCGTGTCCTGCATGGCGCGATTCTCCTCTGCTTAGGGTTGCGGAGCATCCTGTGGTTTCGCAAGCGAATCTGCTTGTATGTTGAGACGAATTTTCTTTGCGGCCTCGGACAGCTTTTGCGGCGTAGGCGTGGTTGTCGTCGCAGTCGAGCTAACTGCAGCTCCGCCGAAATAGAGTGGGCTGTCTTTCACGTCGATTTGATGATGCGTCGTGATCGTCATAAGCATGAGAATCGTGCCGAGCACGACCATCACCAATCCCGGCGAGGTCGAGGCAATGCTCACTTGCCAATTTTCCATTTTGCCGGAAATCTCGGAGGTTTGTTCGCGCAGCTTGCCGAGAATAAAAGCCGCGCCCACCACGGCCAGAATCATTCCGGTGACGAAGCCCAAGTACGTCGTCCAAATGCGCGCCATCAATATCACGTTGGCTTGATGATAGCGTTGTTGAATCGCGTGCGCTTCCAGTCGCGCGAGCGTGCGCCACTGCTCTTGCGCCTCGCTCAAATTGCCGGCGCGCGAGAATTCCAAATCAAGTGCGGGCGCTTGCTCGATTTTTTGGTGCAGATAATAAATCTGCCAGCCGCTGGCGAGCAGAAAGAACGCGAGCACGCCGGTCACGAGGAATTGCATCCACGCGCGCAAACGCGCTTGCCAACGTTGCGTGGCGCGGCTCTCCTTGGGTTGCGAGGGATTCGTCGATCCGGACATGCGAGGTCTTTCTGTTAGGCAAATTCGTAAACCGGCGTTTGCACGAAACGTGTTGGCGCTTTCTGCTGCAAGATGATTTGCTGCAATCGCTCGACGACGTGCGGCGCGAAGTATTGCTCGCCGGTTTCTTCATCGACGCGCGCCGGCACGTTTTCAATGAGGAATAACTTTCCGTCTTTGAACAAAGTGTAAGTTACGTTTTGCTGGATGAGCTTCTCTTTATGAAGAGTGCTGTTCATATTACCTCCTGATTCTGAAATCTATCCACTCCAACGGATTAGGCTCATAGACGGTGATAATCTTGATGAGCGGACGCGAAGGATAGCTGCACTGAACGTGAAGCGGCCGGCTCGTTTCTGTGAATCCGAGTATCAAACAACTCGGGCCATATTTGTCGTCGGGATAGTCTTCAATGACTTCACCATGAGCAATGGCTTCGCGTATCTCTGCGACGGCAATCTCACGGAGTATAGATTGATCGGTGGCATGCTTGGAGAACTCAAATTCATCGGCATCAAACTTCGCCCGAATTTCATCAATCCTCGATTATCCTTCTCACGCCTCTCCCCGCTGCGGCGGCCTTTTTAATTCCTCCAAATTTCCATGCCCGTGGCCGCAATCGTTTTCGCACTTATAAATTTTATCTTTCACCAGCGCGAGCAATAGCACTTCCGTTTCGCCGTTGGGATATTTCACCGTGAGCGTGTCGTGAAAGATGTCGATCTTCGTGATCGTGCCCGTGCCTTTTTCGGTGGTGATCTCTTTCGCCAGCTCGGGAAATTGCGCAATGGCCTGGTTGTAAAAATCGCGCTCGTACATCAAACAGCATTTCAAGCGTCCGCACACGCCCGCGAGCTTGTTGGGATTAAGCGGCAGGTTCTGCTCTTTCGCCGCTTGCGTGGTGATGGGCGCGAACTCGGAAATCCACGAGGAGCAGCACAGCTTGCGGCCGCACACGCCATAACCGCCGAGACGCTTGGCCTCGTCGCGCACGCCGATTTGCCGCAGTTCGATGCGCGTGCGATATTCGCCCGCCAAATCCTTCACCAGCTCGCGAAAGTCCACGCGCTTTTCCGCGGTGAAATAAAACGTGATCTTGCTGCCGTCGAGCTGATATTCGCAATCGACAAGCTTCATGTCGAGATTGTGCACGACGATCTTTTGGCGGCAGGCTTCGCGCGCGCGCAATTCGATGGCTTTGTTCGCTTGATACTTGATGAAGTCCGCGTCGTTGGCTTTGCGAATGACGCGTTTGAGCGGCCCGCTGCGGTCCACCTTCACGCTCGGCGGAATCTCAACGAGATTCACCATGCCCATGTCTTCGCCTTTTTCCGCTTCCACCACGGCATAATCCTTCACGCGAAAGGGAAACTGCTGCGCGTTCCAATAGAACGCCGTGCGTTCGCCCTTGAATTTGAGCTGTATGACGTTCGGCATATTATTTTTCCGGTCGGGCTAATTGCCGGATGCGTTGCAAGAGCACCATGAGCACGAGCCACGGTTGCACGTAACGCTCCAGGCAGGTGATGGCATATTCGACTTCTTGCAACACGAGATCGAAATCGAATTGCGGCAGGTTTTTGTTTAATTCCAGCAGCGCAGTGCGAAAATCGTTGTTCACGATGGGCTGGTCTGCGCCGCTGCACTTCAATACATAGGCGTCGCGCAGCCACGAGAGGCAAAGCTGCAGAAGTTGTTGCAGTCCGCGCCGGTCGTTTTCCGCCACGAGTTGATTGAGAAACTCCACCTGTTCCACGGGCTTGTTGAACTTGAACGCCATGCGCAAATATTCCACCGCGAGTTTTCTGCGGCTTTCGAGATCATCGTCCAACAATTCGAGCGCATGGCGCAAATTGCCGTTGGCAATGCTCGCCACAAACCGCGCGCGCTCCGGCGCGAGCCGGTGTTGCGTTTGCAGAAGCTCGACCAACTCGTCGGCGCGCGGCGCGGAAACCGCAATCGGCTGGCAGCGCGAGATGATCGTGGGCAAAAGGCTTTCGAACGAATCGGCCGTGAGCACGAAATACTTTTCCACGGGCGGCTCTTCCAAGAGCTTGAGCAAAGCATTCGCGGACTCGGCTTTCAAGCGCTGCGCTTCAAACAAGAGCGCGACCGAGCCGCGGCCTTCATAGCTCGACGTCGCAAACGTGCGCTTCAACTCGCGCACG
The DNA here is from genome assembly GCA_037444905.1 of bacterium. Lineage (GTDB taxonomy): Bacteria > Zhuqueibacterota > Zhuqueibacteria > Zhuqueibacterales > Zhuqueibacteraceae > JABWAN01. The sequence continues at coordinate 66,237 of JBBILN010000036.1, forward strand.
TCGTCGATGAGAATAAACGCATTTTCCCACGGCCGCGCGCGATTGAGCGGCTGCGTTGCGAGGCTGCGCAGAACTTCCAAAATTTCCCCTTCACCGGCGGAAGCGGCGCGCGGAAAGATGACGTGCACGTCGGGATGCGCCAATTCCGCGACGCGCTTGCAACTCGAACACTGCCCGCACGCCCAAGCGCCCGCTTGCGGCGCGGCGAATAAATCGCCGGAATCCGTTTGTCCGCGGCGTTCGCACAGAAAAGTTTGTGCGAGCGCAAGCGCAATGGCTTCTTTGCCCGAGCCTTCCGGCCCGTGCAAAAGATACGCATGCGCCATGCGGCCGTTGCGGATCGCGCGTTGCACGACTTCCTTTGCGCGCGATTGTTGGATGAGTTTGAGGTCGTTGAGCAGCATGAAGCGTTCTTGCCTCACATGTCATCCTGCAAGGACCTTCGCTAACACTTGGCACAATGCTCAAAACGAATATTGTTCCGAGCACGTGGGAAGATTCTTCCAGCAGGACAATTATGGGGCGATGATTTTTATTGCAACCATTCCTGCGGGTTCAAATCCTGCGAGCGGTTTTCTTTCGTGCGCTGCCAAATTTGAAAATGCAAAACCGTTTGTTGCTCGCCGCCCTCGGCGATGCGGCCGAGCACTTGTCCCGCGCTCACGTTGTCATTCGGCGCGATTAAAATTTCGGCGAGGTGCGTATAAACCGTATAGAAGCCGTCGGAGTGCAACACGATTACCACGTTGCCATACCCGCGCTGCCACGTAATCGTCATCACGCGACCGCTCGCTACGCTGCGCACTTCCGAACCGGGCGTCGCTGCGATGTCCACGCCGAGATTCTTTGTGACCGTATTCAGCACGGGATGGCGAAAGTCGCCATAGGGTGTAACGACTTTGCCGAGCACGGGCCACAGCATGCGGCCTTTGAGTCGCGCAAATGAGCCGTCAGAAATGATTGGCGGCGCGGTGCTCGCCGAAGGCACGGTGGGATTCGTTTTGTTTGCGATATCCGCATTGATGAGCTTGGTGATCGCCTCGACCGCCTGTCTTTTCTCGGCAAGCTGGGCTTGATAGAATTTTTTATCCTTGCGCACACGCTTGAGCACGTCCTGCCGTTCTTTTTTGCGGCCTTGGAGTGAGCGTTCTTGCTTCAACTTCTCGGCGAGCAAGCGCTGCTGCGCTTCCAACTCTGGAATGAGCTTATCTTTTTGCTCGCGAATTTGTTGTTGCTTGGTGTTGAGGCCGCGCATCAAACGGCGATCACTCTCCGCCAAACGCCGCTGATATTCCGCCCACAGCAGCACTTGATTCAACGAACGCGAAGTAAGCAGCATTTCGAGATCGGGAATGCGGCCATACTTATAGAAGAACACGGCGCGCTGCGCGGCGAGATTCTCCAAACGCGCCAACTCAGCCTCCGTGCTTTGCAAGCCGTGCGTCATTTTTGCGACGGCTTCGCGTTTCTCCGCTTCCTGCTTGCGGAGTTGCCCGACCAATCTGCTGGTGAGATCGATTTCCTTCTCTAGCGTGCGCAAGTATTCCAAGGTGGCGCTTTCCGTTTTTTCAAACCCCGCCAACTCGGATTGCAGGCGCTCGATGTTTTGGCGCAGATCGTCAAGCTGCTGTTGTTTGTTCTGGGCTCGGCCCGAAACGGAATGGGAGGCGATCAGAAAAACGACGGCGAGGCACAGGCGATTTTTTTTTTGCGCCGGTGGCGAATGTTGCATGCGGCGTGTGGCTTTTCAAACTCTTGAACCGTTGTGATCATTGCAATACGAGGGTCAATCTAAAAAGTGAGGCGCAAAATGCAAACGGAAATTTGGCGCGCTGTGGGTTTCGCCGGCCGCGTTCGATCTGTGAAGTTTGCGCAACAGTGTCGTCTATCTCGTCAAAGCGCTTGACTCGCTGAATCCCGTTTCTTTATATTGGCGCCATGAATAATCATCACGACGCCGTTGCCACTCCCCGAAACGATTCTTTTTGGGGCAACATTTTCAGAAAGAAATCGGACGATGAAGCCGATGTCATGCGCACGCTCGAACAGGTGCCGCTCTTCGCCAATATGAACGACTCCGAGTTGCGCGAATTTGAGAAGCTTATTCATCGCCGCAACTTCAAAGCGGGTGAAACGATATTTTGGGAAGGGGAGCCGGGAGTCGGGATGTATATCATTCAAGCGGGCGAAGTCTCCATCAGCAAATACTTTCCGCAGGAAGAGCGCAAAGTGCTCGCGGTGTTGAAGAACGGCGAATTTTTCGGCGAGTTGGCGCTGCTGGATGAATCCCCGCGCTCCGCTACGGCGATCGCAAAAGAGACCACCAAAATACTCGGGCTGTTTCGCCCCGATCTTTTTAGTTTGCTCGAACGCCGGCCGCGTTTGGGGAACAAATTTCTTTTCCAGCTCGCGCTCATCATTGGCGACCGCCTCAAGCACAACAACTCCGAAATGCAAAAGCTGCGCGCGCAGCTCGATCGCTCGGATATAATTCTATAACCCCGCTCTATTTTGGCGCGAGCCATTATCGCGAGGCGATTTCTAGGAAGTGAAGATCGTGCTATGAAATCCCGGCAGGACGTATTCAAAGTCACTGCGCGCCGAACCCAATCCGCGACTCCTCTCCCCCCCGTCCTTAGTTCTCCTGCTCCACTCGACCGGAAATCTTCGGGTGAGTTCGTTCCCGGCCTGGCGATGTGGCTAGCACTTGCCGGCTTGCTCATATTGCTGCCGAGAATTTCATTCGCGCTCATTCATATCGGCGCGGCGCTGGCTCTGGCGGCCTGGCTCGCGCCGCTTGTCGCGTTGTGCGTTCGCCGCAAAATGCCGCGCCCATTCGCCATTTTTTTTGTTCTCGGCGCAACCGCAGCGGTGCTAACGGGCATGCTGGTTTGGCTCTACCCATTTCTAGCAAAAGAAATCGCCACGCTTGCTGGCCTGCTCGAAACTTCCGAGCCGCAGAAATTAGCCAGCAAGCTCTCGGTGTTGCTTTTGAAAGCGCTGCCCTGGTTGCAGACGAAGGGTGTGCTGCATCAGCTCGAAGAAGAATTCGCGCCAATGATCGCGGCGTTTGTGGAAGCCGCGCTGGCTTTCGAGGTGGCGCTGCTCGCCAATCTCATCAGCTACGTGGTGATCGCGCTGCTCGTTTTTTATGTGCTGCACTGGGGCGAGCCGACAAAGCGTAAGATCGTGTGCGCCGTGCCGAACCGTTGCTGGGAAGGCACTGTGCTGTTTTTGGAAAAGACGGTGGCGCGTTGCAGCCGGTATGTGCGCGTGCAAACGTTCCTTGCGCTCGCGGCGAGTCTCATGCTCGCGCTGGCGTTCCATCTCATGCACCTGCCGGGCATTTTGGCCATGGCCGTTTATGCCGCGCTCACATTATTAACGCCATATTGGGGCGGCTTCGTCGGTGCGATTCCGGTGGCCGTGGCGAGCATGAACGCCACCAATTCCTTCAACACCGCTTTCGGCATCGTGCTGGCGATTGCAACGATGCAAGTGCTCATCAATGTTTTCTTATCTTCCTCGCGTTTTGGCGGAATTGTACGCTTGCATCCCTGGGAGGTGTTGCTGGCGCTGCTTTTGGGAGCAAGCTTGGGAGGAGTTTGGGGAATATTGCTCGCCGGGCCGTTGGCGGCTTTGTGCAAAATCGTTTTGCAGGAAGCGTTGTGGGTGAGGAGGAGTTTTCGAGGTTGAGCCGCGTGAAGCGCATCGACGAGAACCTGGTTTTCCCGTATCAATAAAAAAACCCACATTCCGATTGCACCACGCAATCATAAATGTGGGTTTGATTTTTTTAAAAAGATTTCAATTCGCCGCAGCCGGAAACGCGAAGTTCAGCGTCGCAGTTTGACCCGCAGCCACCGTGACTTGCGCGGTCTTCGTGCCGAGCTTCTCCTGCCAGATTTCTGCCGTGTAAGTTCCGGGCGGAACGTCTTTGATCGTGAAGGCGCCTTTCGCATCCGTCACCGCATGATAGGGATGATCCACCACCATGATATTCGAGCTCATCCAGCCATGCACGTCGCACTTTGCCACCACCATTTCCGGCGCAGTGAAGGTCGCGGTCATTTCTTTCTTGAACTGTGGTTGCGACTTATTGAAAGGAGGGTTCTTCGTGCTATAGGTATGAATATTGTGCAAAATGCCGTCGGGATTGAGAATCTTCACAGGCACGTTTACCGGCACAATGGAAACATGCGGCGAGTACATACAGCCCTTTTGATCGAGCACGAAACTCGTGCCGAGCGCATCCAAGCCCTTGCCGCCTTTGACGCCTTTGAGGCTGACAATCGCGTCTTTGATGCCGCCGTTAGCGCCCACGACCAGGCTTTCATCAATGTGCTCGGCCTTGCCGCAGACTTGCGTGTCTTTGGTCACGCTAAGTTTTTTCGGAGCCGGCGCTTTGCCGGAATAGGTGATCGTGCCGGAAACTGCGCCGCCGCTTTGCACCGGCATGGCCGAATATGCCGTGGCTGTGGCAGGTGCTTCCTTGGCATTGTCCTTGTCGCCCGTTGCCACAAAGCCGAACATGGCGGTGGTTACTACGAGAAGCCCGGAGAGGACTGCGTGCATGTTGAGAACCTCCTTGCAAGCTGAATGAAGCAGAATAAGGTTGTTTATGACAATTCAGGGGGTGACAATAGCAATCGCGCCCAATAATGTCAAGCGATAAATTGCCGCTTCTCCAAAACCTCGTTGTAAAACGCCTCCCACTCCGGCATGATTCTTTCGACATCAAATACCTGTGCCCGCGCCCGCGCCCGTTGCCGGAAGGTCTGCAGCTTCGTATCATCCTTCAACAATTGCAACGCCGCTTCCGCCATTTCCGAGGTCTCGCCGACCGGAAAGAGAAAACCGTTTTCGCCGTGCACAACCACTTCCGGCAGACCGCCGATGCGCGCGCCGATGACGGGCACGCCGCAGCTCATCGCCTCCAACGCCGCCAAGCCAAAGCTCTCCTGCTCGCTCGGCAGGATGAACAAATCCGAGCAGTGTAGAATTTGTTCAATGTGATCGACTTCTCCCAAAAAGAAAACATCGTCGCGCAGCTTCAGCTCCTTTACCAATTGTTGCGTAAACAACCGCTCCGGGCCTTCACCCACGAGGAGCAATTTGCACGGCATCTGTTCGCGCACGCGCGCGAAGATGCGCACGACGTCGCTCACGCGCTTCACGGGCCGAAAGTTCGAAGCGTGCATCATCACCTTTTCGCCTTTCGTCGCATACAGCTCTTTGCGGCACGGTCCTTCGCTCCGCACTTGGGAGGTCTCCGTGTCGATGAAATTGTAAATGCGGCGAATCTCCCGCTTGATATTGAATTCTTCCAATGTGCGTTGCACGAGATAATCTGAAACCGCGGTCACGCCGTCGGATTGCTCGATGCTGAATTTGATCACGCTAAAAAACGATTTGTCCGCGCCGAGCAGCGTAATGTCTGTGCCGTGCAAAGTGGTCACCACGCGCAGGTTGGGCAAATTCAAAATGTGCTTGGCGAGATACGCGCTCGTGGCGTGCGGCACGGCGTAGTGCGCGTGAATGATGTCGAGCCCGTATTCCGAAACCACGTTCACAATTTTGTTGGTCAAGCCCAATTCATAGGGGGGATGCTTCAGCAAAGGATAGGTCGCCATGTCGACTTCATGCACGAAGATGCGGGGATGAAATTCGCGCAGGCGAAAGGGGATTGCGTAACTCACAAAGTGCACCTCATGCCCGCGTTGCGCGAGCGCCAAACCTAGTTCCGACGCGACCACGCCGGAGCCGCCGTGCGTGGGATAACAGATCATGCCGATTTTCATAGGAGCGTACCTGTGATGAGTGAGACCGTGTTGTTTGAAAATCGCGTTTCGTTCGTATTAGATAGCCGTCGACAAAATACTTCAAAATTCTCTTCCACAAAAGCCTCTTTTCGCGACCCTATTCGTTCAAGGATTCATTCTGTGTTGCAGCAACTGCCCTGTGCTTAAAAAGATTCTTCGTTGAATGGCAGTCACGAGGGCAAGAAGTGTAACCTATTTCGAGTTCAGAGCAGTACGAAGCGGCTTGCGCCGTTGCGCTACGTGTTGACTTTGTTTCTGTCCATATGTTCAATCGCGGAGGGCCAAGTTCGAGATCGGTCTTACACGACAACCTCGCCATTTCTTTCAAAAACGTGCCTCGCGCATCACGCTCTGATTTTCATTCTGAATGATGAGCTTTTCATCTTGAAAAGGTCTTTCTCATCTCTGCAAATGTTTTAGACCGAAAAACAACGTCGCGTCCATTCGAGGCTATTTTCGAGTGTGAAGTTTTATTGAGAGTTAAGTTGAAGCGGCGAAATTTGTGTTTTGTCCGGTCGGCCATCTCCACGACATGGTATGCCATTTGAACAAGCTAATGTCCAAATATAATCCACAAGTGGATAAGACTGGCTTTATTCCTGATTACTTTCCAAACTGTAGGAGTTTTACAATGAAGTGCAAAGGTATACTCTGCGTGTTGGCCCTTGCGGTCTTCATGGTTTTTACTGCGTGCAGCGATGATTCAAATCCCACCAAGACGCCGGATTTTGGCACCGTCTCTGGACGCGTGACTTTCAGCGGCACCTGGCCGGCAACTGGCGACGTGCAAGTTTCCATCTGGACTTCCTGGCCGCCCGCGGGTCCGCCTGCCAGTGCTTCGAGCGTAATCCCCTCTGGAACGACGGTGTATGACTACAAACTCGAAGGCTTGAACAAAGGCGAATATAAAGCACTGACTGTCGGCTGGCGCGATCCCGCCAATCCTGCGGGCGCGAAAGTGCTCGGCATTTATTGGGCGAACTCCGACAGCAGCGGCGTGAGCGTCGATCCAGTCACACTCCGCCCCTCGTATGCGACGCCGACAGTGATTAACATCAACGACGCGAAGATCGATTGGACGAATGCCAACATAAAAGCCGATCTGTCGCTCGTGCAATAGAGCTCGTTATTGGAGGCTTGAGCCTTGGCGTTGATGATCGCCATAGCCCAGTATCCAGGGTCAAGCCTTCAGTATCTTTTCAAAAAAACGCAATGCGAGAATGCAATGAAGAACCTACGTGACGCAATTCTCATTCTGTTGGTGTGCGCGCTTGCCAAGCAAGGCACAGCGCAAATTTCCGAAAACGATGACGTGCTCTACGGCGAAATTGCCGGGCGCGTGTTGGATGCCGTAACCCACGAGCCGCTGCCGTTCGTGAACGTCTTTCTCGACAGCACACGTCTCGGCGCGGCCACTGCGAACGACGGCAGCTTTTTGCTGCGGCGCGTGCCGCCGGGAAAATACCGTCTCCATCTTTCGCGTTTGGGTTATGACAACATTCTCGTTGCGGATTTGACGCTCGCGCCGGGCAAATTGCTCTCACGCGATTTCTTCATGCACGAAAGCCCGCTCACGGGCCAAGAAATTACGGTCACCGCGGCGCGCAAAGAACAAACCGCGCAAATGGCGCCGGCGAGCGTGGCCATTCTCAATGCTGCGGAATTGAAATATCGCCAAATCGCCACGTTCGACCAAGCATTGGAAACCGTCCCCGGCGTTTCCGTGCTGCGCGCCGCGAGCACAAACGTGCAATCGCTGTCGATACGCGGCTCGTCCGACGTGGCGGGCGGCGGCGTGGGCAATCGCGTGTTGTTGTTGATCGACGGCCGCCCGGCTTTAAGCTCGGACGCGGGCGGCGCGTTGTGGAGCCTGGTGCCCACCAACTTCATCGACCGCGTTGAGATTGTGAAAGGCGCGTTTTCTTCGCTCTATGGCAGCACCGCCATGGGCGGCGTGGTCAATGTCATCACGCGGCGGCCGACATATAATCGCCAAACGCGCGTGGAGGCTTCGTATGGCATGTATGAATTGCCCGCGTTGGAATTGCGCCACACCGATACGCCCGGCTATTTGACCAGTCTCGCGCTCAGTCACAGCGGCAGAAAGAATCAACTCTCATATCTGCTCAATTTCAGCCGCAAGCAATCCAGCGGCTTTCGCGAGCGCAGCGCGTATGCGTTTTACGATCTCTACGGCAAGCTGCTTTTCGATTTCCGCCAAAACCGCAATCTCGAAGTCAGCCTCGGCGCCACCTCTGCGCAGAATGATTATCCCCACACGTGGCGCGACAATCTGCAGCCGTATCGCGTCATTCCGCGCTATCAAGATGATCGCCAAGAGAAGTTGAATTATAATGCCGACGTATTCTATTGGGCCGTGCCTTCGCGCCGAGCGAAATACAGCTCGCGGTTTTATTTCTATCGCAATTCGGCGCACAGCTTCTTCAATGAATCTGATCCGGACTGGAGGCGCACGCGCAACGACTCGCTCGGCTTGCGCACGGACATCGACGCCGACAAACTCGGCAACATCACCCAGCTCGATTGGTCGCTCGCTTCCTCGCACTATCTCATCATCGGCGTGGACACGCAACTCGACCGCGTGCAAAGCTCGCCGGATTCTATCATGTACGGCGATCGCCAGGTCAATAATTTCGCCTCATACATTCAAGACGAGATCACCGTCAATCCGCGTTTGACGCTCACCACCGGGCTGCGGCTCGATTACAACGTGCTCGTGCACGGCAAACGGCAGAGCCAAATCAGCCCCAAGCTCGCTGCGGTTTATCAAGTGCGCGACAATATTGCGTTGCGCGCGCTCGCGGGGCAGGCGTTTCGCGCGCCTTCAATCGCCGAGCGTTTCTTTCAAAAAGAAATCAGCGGCAACACTTCGTTCGTGCCCAATCCCGAGTTGAAAGCCGAGCGCATGAATTCCATCGAGTTCGGCGGGCGCGTGCAAATCGGCAAATGGTTTGAAACCGACGCAGCGTATTTCCACTATCGTTACCGCGACATGATCTATTGGATCGCGCTGCCGCAACAGATTGGGCAGCTCGAGCCGATCTTTCAAGTGCGCAATCTCAATCGCGCGCTCATGCAGGGTGTGGAAGTGGGCGTGAATCTTTATTGGCGGCCGCATTTGCACGTGCGCGGCGCTTACACGTATTTGGATGCCAAAGACCGCTCCGAAAATCGCACAGACGATTTGCTGGCCTATCGCATTCGCCACGCGCTCAATTTTGGCGCGAATTGGCGCTGGCAAAAATATGAGTTGAATTTCGATGGCCGCTACAACGGCCGCGTCGAAGAAGTCTTTCTCTATCCCAACGACGAGCCGAAAGCCTATGTGCTGCTGAACACCAAAGCCACAGCGCGTTTCTTCAAAGGCTTCGCGTTTTCCGTGGGCTGCAACAACTTGCTCGATGCGCAATATGAAGAGCTCGCGCGCTATCGCATGCCCGGCCGCCACTGGATCACCGGCGCGAGCTGGGAATTTTGAAATGGAGTGTTGGATCGATGGATTGTTGGATTGATGCGCTCTCCCCCCCAACATGTCATTCTGAAAGAATCTTCCCTAGCGCTGGACACACCTCGCAAAATGAGGGTGGTCCGAGAACCAGGGAAGGTCCTTACAGGATGACAATAAAGGTTGGAATAAAAAAAACTTTCACGATTATAACTAACTCTGACCGTTTCATCTTACGATGATGTCGAAGCTCATTTCTCACATTCCCATTCTCACCACGCTCATCGCGCTCGGATTCGCGCTTGAAGTTGTGCGGCGCTATCGCACGAAAGGCCGCGGCGCGCATTTGTTGTGGTGGGCTGCGGGCATGCTCATGTACGGCGCCGGCACTTTTGCGGAAGGCTTCGTTACTTTGTTCGGTTGGAATGAAACGATTTTCCGTTGGTGGTATATCACCGGCGCGTTGCTCGGCGGCATGCCGCTCGCGCAAGGCACGGTGTATCTGCTCATGAAACGGAAACTCGCCGATCGCCTCACGCTTGTCGCCGTGCCCGTTATTCTCCTCGCCGCAACGTGCGTGTTGCTCTCGCCGATTGATTATGCCTTCGTCGAAGCGCATCGTCTCAGTGGAAAAGCTTTGGCGTGGCAATGGGTGCGACTCTTCAGTCCGTTCATCAACACCTATGCTTTTGTGTTTCTCGTTGGTGGAGCGATTTTGTCAGCGTATCGTTTTCACAAAAATCGTAATACACGCCATCGCTTCATCGGCAATGTGTATATCGCCCTCGGCGCGCTGCTGCCCGGCGTCGGCGGCACGTTCACGCGCTTTGGGTATACCGAAGTGCTGTACGTCACCGAGTTGCTCGGCATTGTTTTGATCTATGTGGGATATCGTTTTTGCATCCGCACGCCTCAGTCTTTGCAAACCTCAAAGCAGCACGCCACTCCTTTTGCGGAATTGCACGCCTAGCTTTTCTTCCCTCAAAAACAAAAAGCTTTGAACACGGATGCCACGGATTGGAGGGATTTTCACAGATAGGCTTTATCCGTGAACATCCGCTTTTCCCGCGTCATCCGTGTTCGAAAAAGGTTGTCGAGATTTGCTTTTGCAATCCCCGCCTTCTTTCTTTATATTGCCCGCGCAAAAACGCGGTGTACCTTTGCCGCGCCTCCTTTTGAATTGTCATTCTGGAAGAACCTTCCCTCGCACTCGGCACAACCTCTCTGGCTTGGCTTTGTTCCCAGCGCTAGAGAAGGTTCCTGCGGAATGACAGTTTGAAGGAGTGTTACAAAATGAGCGTGCTACAATATCGCTCTATAGCTTCTTCTTCACTTGGGGCTTCAACCCATGGAACATTTCTTCGTCGATCGCGAACCTGAACAGCAAGCCTTTCGCGAGGCTTTGCACGCGCTCTATGCCAAGCCCGGCGCGCCGCAGGTTTTGCTCTTTCACGGCGGCAGCGGCATGGGCAAAACGTGGCTCACGCAGCAATGCCTCGCCCTCGCGCAGGCCGACTCGCGCAAGCCCTTCCCCGTTTATGTGGATTGCGACCGCAGCAACATGACTTTGGAAGCGCTGCTCTACGACCTTCACATTCAACTCGAATCCCGCTTCAAAAAAGAGTTTGAAGAGTATCTCAAACTGCTCGAGCAAATCGAAGAGATCGACAAGGCCGTCGATGAAGAGATTCGCGCCAATCCGGAAAACGCGCAGAAGGTCGCGAGCGTGGTTTCTGCCGTGGCCTCGAAAGCCATTGCCGACGTCGTGCCCGGCGCGAATACTTTTCTCGGCGAGCAGAACATCCAAAAGGTCACGGGCCTCGTGGCCGAGGGCATTGCCAGCGGCATCACGGCTTTGCGCCAACAATTCGGCCGCAAAAAGCTTGAGCGCGAAAAGTATCGCCTGCTGCAAAAAGATTTGCAAGCCGAACAGGCGCGCCGCTTTGCGCAATTGCTCAACGACCTCGGCCGCGAGCGCAAGCTTGTGCTCTTCATCGACCGCTTCGAAAAGCTCGCGCTCTCTTCCAATCTCAAATCCGACCACACCTATTACGAATATTGGCACAAGCACTTTCTCGGCAATCTCGGCGCGGATATTCTCGTGGTGCAAAACGGCCGCCTCGACTTCGACAGCGATTATCAACTTCGCCTGCCCCGGCATCACGTGCGTTCGTTTCGCTTGCAGGCTTTTAAGCCCGAAGACCTCGCGAAAACGCTCTCGCATTTGCACGTGCTGCAAGTGCAGATGAAAGCCTATGAAAAATTTATTACCCAAGTATTCGAAGCCACGCAAGGCTTTCCCGTGGCCGTCGGCATTTTGCGCGGCAGTTTGCAATCGCTGCACACGGCAGAAGGATTGGAGCAAATGGCCGCGGACTTGGCGCACAAAGAGAGCGACATCATCAAACACTCGATCAATTGGTTTTTGGACAACAACGCAAACCCCAAACACCGCGAGACCGTGTACAAGCTGGCGATCTGCTGCTCTAAAACCGGCAAGATTGACAAAGAGGCGATCAAGTACATTCTGCAAAAGAGCGACATGACGTTTCCTGAAATTGAGGACGCGCTGCAGAAGCTCTCGCTGCAATACAGCTTCATCGATTGCGTGCGCTGGACCATGCACGAGTTGGCGCGCACGTTTATCATGCGGCATTTGGATCGGCACGCGCCGGAGTACGTGAAAGACGTGAGCCGCGAGTTGCAAAAATTTTATGCGCAACAAGCCGCGGCAACCACGGAGGAGGTGCAGCATGACGCCTGAAAAATTGCCGCAAGAAAGCGCTTGGCAGGAGAATATTCTGAATGCGCTTTACTATGCCTTTGCCGCTTCGGACGCCGAAGGTCGCGTGTACTTTCTCAATCTCGTGCTGGAAAATTTTAATAAACGCCCGGCCTTTTTGACGAAGCTCTACGAACAAGTCGCTGCCATTCGCGCGGAAGATATTTTTAAGGTGTCCGAAGAATCGTGGGCGTGGGTGGAGTTTTGGAAGCAGTTCAAGTTATCGGATAAAGAAAAGATTCCCGCGCAAATAACGCGGCTGCAAAGCTTGAGAGAAGAAGCAACGCTCTCCCGCGAGAGCCAGGGCATTCTGCATTTTCTTTTGGCCTTCATGGAAGCCGAACGCGGCGAGCATCAAGCTGCGGCGCAATTGTATGAACAGTCCGCGCAGTTTTTGCCTAACTTTTCGTGGACGTATAACAATTGGGGCAACAGCTTGGGCAAGCTCGGCCAACACGAACAAGCGATAGAGAAATACCAAAAGGCCATTGAGCTTGATCCGAAAGATGCCAAGGCCTATTACAACTGGGGCAACCGCTTGGGCGATCTCGGCCAACACGAAGAAGCGATTGCGAAATACCAAAAGGCCATTGAGCTGGATCCGAAATATGTCAACGCTTATTACGCATGGGGCAACCGCTTGGGGGATCTCGGGCGACACGAGGAAGCTATTGCGAAATACCAAAAGGCCATTGAGCTGGATCCGAAATTTGCCTATGCGTATAACGGTTGGGGCACTAGTTTGGGCAAGCTCGGCCAACACGA
>JBBILN010000037.1:0-76469 GCA_037444905.1 bacterium
ACATTATGGCTGGAGTTGCTAGCCCTTTTTGAAAATTTGTGAATAATCCAGGCTATAAGATTTTTTAATTCCCGCACGTTCCCTGGCCATGTATATTTTTGCAAATAGTGAAGGGCTTCTGATGTATACCGAGGTTTTCTTTCCAATGGTTCGCTAAGATGATTTGAAAAATACTCGATTAGAAATGGAATATCCTCTGGTCGCTCGCGCAAGGGAGGCAACCGAATCTTGAACTTTTCTAAGCGATAAAAAAGATCACTACGGAACAGGCCTTCTTTGACGAGGCTTTCCAAACGAACGTTCGTGGCGGCGATGAGGCGGAAATTGCTTTTCATTCGATCCGTTCGACCGACTCGACGGAATTGTTTTTCTTCTATGACATTGAGCAACGACGCTTGAACGGTTGTGGGGATTGCCTCAACCTCATCTAAAAACAAGGTGCCATTATGAGCCGATTCCAAAAGGCCTATTTTGATATTTAGCGCGCCAGTAAACGCCCCTTTTTCGTGTCCGAATAACTCACTGGCAAGTAATTCTCTCGGAACCTCCGCTACGTTGACGGGCACAAACGGGTTGGATGCTCTAGGGCTTTGTTCATGTATCACTCTGGCGAGTAGCCCCTTTCCTGTACCCGTCTCACCTGTCAAGAGAACTTCTGTCCCGCGTTTAGCAACCAAAAGAACCTGTTGGCGCACGGTCGCCATTGCACGGCTTTTTCCAAAAATAAGATCTTCCATAATCTCGAATGATTTTTTGCTGGGATTCTCGGCTGACTTATTGAAAACAAGTTCTCAATATTTGCGAATGTCACTTTCCCGAATGCGTTTCAACCAGCCGTGCTGATGAAATGAGAAAAGGTTTCTTTTCCAAAATTCATCATCTCTAACGAAGTGATCATCGGATTTTAAAAATTCTTCAACCGCCTCGAATGGCCCTGTGCCCCAATTACGGGCTACAGGATGACCGTTTATGTTTGTGTCTTCCACCACGAGATAACCGCCCACTCCAACGAAATCTTTGTACATGATCAATTCTTTCATAACATGTTTTTTCGAATGGTCTGAATCTAGTGAAACTAAACCATTGCGAGCCGGAAGTATCTCTGTAACATGTTGAAGCGTGTCTATACTGCTAGAGTCTCCCTCTATAAGCCGAATTCGTGGATGTGCCAGCGTCTGCGCTTGTTCCGTTATCTTGATGTCAATCCCCACGACTATCACGTCTTGACTGGCTTTGATCAAATCCAAGAGGCTAGCGAAGTAAAGTAGTGAACCGCCTTGGTAGACGCCAGTTTGAAGAATAAAGGCTGGGCGAATGCGTACAACCAGTTCTTGATACAACTGTAAATCTAAGGGGCACTGGTGAATCGGGTAACCGAGGAATGTGTTTTTTGCCCAAGTATTCTCATTGTGATAATAGAAATAGTGGAACCAGTCGGCAACCAACGGTTGGATGCTTTTCTTCAGGTATTTTCGTAACGTTTTCATTTTTTCCTCATGTAGAAATGTGGGAAGCCTTTTCAAGGTACCTTTGCAACAGAAGCTTTAGTGGCCTAATCTCAGGTTGCCAAAGGTTTTATTTTTTGAAAGGGAATTTGTTAAGCTATGAGGAAGAGGAAGTTTCAACCAAATGTTGAACGCCCACGAAAAGAACGATGCGGCGGCCTCGCCAGCGCTTTGCGGGGATAAAAAGCCGTGCTGTTCATGCAATACTCTTCTACGTTAGATCGGGTTCTTTACGCAGTTGAAAGAGCAATATGTTAGCACAAACAAAATCTAGCATCTAAACTTCGTGTCGCTTATGTCACAAGGGCGAAGGGCGAAGGAAGGGCGAAGCCCTTTGATACAGTTTCGCATACAAAATTCCCACCACTCCCCTTTGCGACATACTCACAGATGTTCGCGCACATCATGATAATTCTTGCATGCTTTGAAATCAAGCGGTTTTTTATAATTTTTATCGAAACCATAAATAACCATTCGTATTTCCGAAAAATTGTATTTCACGCGTGAAGAATCTATGAAAGGCTTCCTCAAATTCTTGGCGATCGCAATCGTCGTCGTGTTTATCGACTTCTGCTTATGGACGTGGGCCTCGCTCAACTACGTGTACTCTTCCGGCGAGCGCGCGGGCTACGTGCAGAAACTTTCGAAGAAAGGTTGGATTTGCAAAACCTGGGAAGGCGAGCTCGCGATGGTGAGCCTCCCGGGCACGCTTCCGGAGATTTTTTACTTCACGGTGCCGGATGATAACGTTGCCGCGAAGATTAATGAATCGTTGGGCCGCCGCGTGACGCTCAAGTATGAAGAACATGTTGGCATCCCCACCACCTGTTTTGGCGAGACCGGCCATTTTGTGATCGGGGTGCAATTGGTAGAATGAAAACTTCGCGCATTCTGCTCGCATAAGAATTAAAAAGCCCCAGGTTCATCTCGAACCTGGGGCTTTGTGTTTCAAATCTGCTTGCAGACTGGAAGTCTGCGCTATCCCACATTGGCTCCTTGCCTCAAATCCTACCTCGTCAAAATCATTTTGCGCCGTGCGTGGAAGCCGTTCACTTGCAGCTCGTAGAAATACGTGCCGGAAGGCAGCTTGCTCGCGTTGAAGCGGACGGTGTGGCGCCCGGCTTCCATGCGTTGATCCACCACTTTGCGCACGAACTGGCCGTTGGCGTTGTAGATGACGAGCTTCACCTCGCCCGGCTCCGGCAGGTTGAACGTAATGTTCGTGCTCGGATTGAACGGGTTCGGATAGTTTTGTTCCAACGCATAGTTGTTTGGCACTTCAACTGCGGCCGTGGCTGCTTCCTCAGCAGCCCCTTTCGGCAGCACGCCAGCCGGGCCGATTTCAATCGCCGCAATCGCGCACGGGCGCTTATACGTGGAGAGCGATTTTATCAAATTGAGATGAAGCTGGCCGTCGGTGACCGTGACGCCGTTGAAGCGACGCTGCAAAGCCACGGCCTTGCCCGGCGCTTGCACGAAGAGGTCGAAGTCATCCAAAACGAGCACGCCTTCAAGCGAAACATCCATGACGCGACTGAGCGCTTCTTTGTCCTTCAATTCCGCGAAGTGCAGAATCACGTCATAGCTGCCGTTGGGAACATCGAAACGATAATCCAATTGAATGCGCTCGCGCTGCACGCGATAGAGATCGGGATCGGGTGTGCCGCTGATGGCAAGCGTTTCAATGCGCACAAAGCCGCTATCGACGAAGCCCCAACTACCCGGCGTATACAATTGATCCGCAGAAAAAGTTTTTCCGCCGACCGTGGTAAACAATCCGCCGCCCGCGTTCACGCGAATTGTAGGCAAACCCGAAGCCGCTTGCGCCGTGATATTCACCTGCGCCGTGTCTTTCAAACCGCCGGCGTCCGTGACGATCAAGCTGGCGACGTAGTTTCCGGCCACGGTATAGTTGTGCGAAGCATCTGCAGTGGTTGCGCTGTCGCCGTCGCCAAACTTCCACAAGTAGCTTGCGATGCCGTCGTCGGGATCGGAGGAACTTGAGCCGGTGAAATTCACAGCGAGCGGCACAGCCCCGCTATCAACGTTGGCCGAGGCTACGGCATGCGGCGGTTGATTGGCATTGACTTGTATGTTCACAAACGCGGTATCCATTGCGCCGAGATTGTCAGTGACGATCAAACGCGCTGAATAATTTGCAGGCGTATTGTATGCATACAGCGGATTCGCTTGCGTCGAGCTGCCGCCATCGCCAAAGGTCCACGCATACGAGGCAATCGTGCCATCGCCATCCGTCGAGTTGGAGCCGGTGAATTGCACGTTCAACGGCGCCAAGCCGTTTGTCGGATTCGCGCTCGCCACCGCGGTGGGCGGTTGATTCACAACCAACGAGGTTACGCTCACTTCCCGCACGCCCCACAAATTGGCATTGGGCGGATTCTTCGTGTTGTCGAACACCAGCACGTTCGTCGCGGCGTTGTGCACCAAAGAATCGGGCAGCAAGAACGTGCGCGTGTCGCTCCAGGCATTGTCGCCGCTGGGATCGAGGTCGATGATCTTCACGTTGTTGAGGAAAACGTCGCCTTCAACATTCGTGTCGATGTCATAGACTTGATAAGAGAGCAACACGTTGCCCGCCATGCCCGGGAAGCAATAGACGACCTTATCGACGTGCGTTTGATCTCCGCCCGTGATTTTGCCATACGCCGCGGCATCCGGCAATGCGAGGCAAGTAGCGACGACTTCGATGCTGACGAAAGCCGTGTCGTTCGCGCCGCCATTATCCGTGACAATCAAGCGCGCGGAATAAACGCCCGGCGCGTTGTACGTGTGCGCCGGATTGGCTTGCGTTGAGGTGTTGCCCTCGCCAAAGTTCCACGCATAAGAAGCAATCGTGCCATCCGGGTCGTTCGAGCCGGCGCCGGTGAATTGCACGTTCATCGGCGCCGGGCCAATTGTCGGGCTTGCGCTCGCAATGGCATTCGGTGGTTGATTCGCCGGCGGCGGCCCAATGCTAACATTGCGCACACCCCAAAGGTTGGTGTTGGGCGGATTCTTGGTATTGTCAAACACCAACTCGTTCGTGCCGCTGTCGAGAATAACCGAATCTGGAATGAACGCAGTGAGCGCAGCGCTCCATTGGCTGCTCAACGTGATCGGCGCATTAAAGACTTTTTTGCCGTTCACGCGTACTTCGACCTCGATGTTAGTATCGACGTCATAGACTTCATAATGCAATTGCATATTACCCGGGCTGCCGGCAAAGCAATAGATCACTTTATCGACGTGCGTCTGATCCCCGCCCTTGATTTTGCCATAGCCCGGAGCCGAAGGCAGACTCAAGCAATCAATCACGTTGATCGCAACCGTGGCCGTGTCTGTTGCGCCGCCGTTGTCAGTGACAATCAAGCGCGCGATGGGATTACCCAAGGCGTTGTAGGTATATTGTGGATCGGCTTGCGTGGAAGAATTGCCATCGCCGAAGTCCCATGCAAACGAAACGATCGTGCCGTCGGTATCCGTGGAGCCGGAGCCGGTGAATTGCACGAGCAACGGCGCGCCGCCGCTGGTCGGGCTGGCGCTTGCGATTGCCGTCGGAGGCGCGTTCGCACTATTTACGTACACGTTGATCGTATCCGTATCCGTGCAGCCTTTTGCGTCAGTGATGGTCAACACATAGGCCGTCGTGTCCGCCGGCGTTGCGAGAGGATTCGCCGCGGTTGCATCACTCAAGCCGGATGTGGGCGACCACGCATAGGTGTAGGGCGCTGCGCCGCCACTCGCGCTCGGGCTGCCGCCTATTGTTGTAGAGTTGCCGAGCAAAATGGTCGTATCGGCGCCTGCGTTTGCAACGGGAGCCGGATGAATCGTGACGGTCATCGTATCCGTATCGGTGTTGCTATTGGCATCGGTCACGTGCACGACGTAGGCCGTCGTCACAGCGGGCGAGGCTGTGGGATTTGCCGCGGCGGAGTTGCTCAAGCCGGTGGTCGGCGTCCAACTATATATGTACGGCGCTGTGCCCGCGCTCGCCGTGGGATTGCCGCCGATCGTCACGGAATCACCGGCGCAAATCGCAGTGTCCGGGCCGGCATTCGCAATGGGCAAGGTGCTCACAATCACATTGACGGTATCATCGTCCGTGCAGCCGAGCGCGTCCGTCACGGTGACGATATAGGTTGTGGAAGCCGCCGGTGTTGCCATGGGATTCGCTGCGGTTGCATCATCGAGGCCGGTTGCAGGCGTCCAGCTATAGGTATAAGGCGCAGTGCCGCCTGTTGCGGTTGGCGCCCCGCCCAAGTTAGCTGAGGCTCCCAACGAAATGGCTTGATCGGCTCCCGCATCTGCAGTGAGGCTCGAAGATACGGTTACATGCACTGTGTCCATATCCACGCAGCCCTTCGCATCCGTCACGGTCAAAATAAAAGTCGCGGTTCCGCTCGGCGAAGCGATTGGGTTCGCGGCGTTCGCATCGTTCAAGCCGGCAGCGGGCGACCATGAATACGAGTATGGCGCTGTGCCTCCGCTTGCGGAAGGAGAGCCGCCGAGCGCAGCGCTGCCACCGGCGCAAATCGCAGTGTCCGCGCCGGCATCGGCAGTTGGATTCGGATTGACAGTGACGAGCACGGTGTCCGTATCGCTGCAGCCTTTCGCATCGCTCACGGCCAAAACATAAATCGTCGTTGCATTCGGCGTCGCAATGGGATTTGCGGCGTTTGCATCATTCAAGCCGGTCGCCGGCGACCAAGCGAAAGTATAAGGTGCCGTGCCGCCACTTGCAGCAGGCGAACCGCCAATGATCGTGCCGGTGCCTGCACAAATTTCTTTATCTGCACCTGCATCGGCAATCGGAGTGGGATTGACCGTGACGATCATCGTATCCGTATCACTGCAACCTTTCGCATCCGTCACCAACACAACATAGGCCATCGTCGCAGCCGGCGAGGCAGTAGGATTTGCCGCGGTCGCATCGTTCAAACCTGTGGCCGGCGTCCAACTATAAGTATAACCCGGTGTGCCGCCGGAGGCTGTTGGACTGCCGCCAATCGTGGTCCACAGCCCGGCGCAAACCTCTTTGTCCGCACCCGCGTCGGCAATTGGATTGGGATTCACGGTCACCACGACGGTGTCCGTATCCGTATCGCCGTTCGCATCCGTTACCAGCACGACGTAAGTTGTCGTGACTGCTGGTGAAGCGATGGGATTCGCAGCGGCGGCGTCATTCAATCCGGTCGCCGGCGTCCAATTATAGGTGAAAGGGGCAGTTCCCGTGCTCGCGGTTGGGCTGCCGCCAATTGCGGTGCTTCCGCCCGCGCAGATTTCTTTATCTACACCGGCATTAGCCGTAACGACAGAGCCGACGAACACAGTCATCGTATCATCATCAGTGAAGCCTTTGGTATCAGTCACAGTGAGAACGTAAGTTGTGGTCGCACCGGGAGTCGCCGTGGGATTTTTCGCTGAGGGATTGTTCAACCCAGTCGTTGGCAACCAACTGTAGGTATAACCCGGATAACCGCCGCTAGCTGACGGACTCGCGCCGATGACCGTGGATTGGCCCGGCAAAATGGTCGTGTCCGGCCCGGCATTCGCCGCCAACAAGACGCGCGAATTCACTCTCACGGTATCGGTATCTTGACAACCGTTCGCATCCGTTACGGTGAGCACATAGTTTCGGGTGAAGGTAACCGTGGCTGTGGGATTGGCAATCGTGGTATTGCTTAATCCCGCACTCGGCGTCCATAAATATGTATATGGCGCCGTGCCTCCCGAGGCGGCCGGACTTCCTCCAATGCCGGTGGATTGGCCGGAGAGAACAAACTTGTCCGCTCCTGCATCTGCGAGCGGCGAGGGATTCACGGTGACCACTACCGTATCCAGGACTGTAGCGAAGGAAGCATCCGTGACCTGCACGATATACGTCGTCGTTGCGGCAGGCGCTGCTTTGGGATTGGCCGCGGACGCATCACTCAAGCCCGTTGTAGGCGTCCAATTGTAGGTATAGGGACCCGTGCCGCTAATCGCCGTGGGCGTGCCGCCGAGCGTCACACTATCTCCGCCGCAAACGCTTTTGTCCGGGCCGGCATTGGCGCTGAGAGACTGATTGACGAAGACCGTCATCGTGTCTTTCGCGGCATTGCTGTAGATATCCGTGACGGTGAGAATATAATTCGTAGTAGTCGCAGGGGTGGCATTCGGCCGCGCTGCCGCGGGATTGCTCAAGCCGGTCGTGGGCGACCAACTGTACGTATAGCCCGGATAGCCGCCCGTGGCTGCAGGTGTGTCGCCAATCTGTACCGTTTGCCCCAAAGTGATGGCTTTATCCAAACCGGCCTTTGCTTTCAAAATCACATGCGCCGTCACTTTCACGGTATCGGTATCGGTGTCGCCATTGCCATCTGTTACTGTGACGATAAAAAATTTGTTCGAGTTCACGGTCGCGGTTGGATTCGCCAATGCGGGATTATCCAACCCCGCAATTGGTGACCAACTGTAAGTGTATGGCGGCGTGCCGCCGGTGGCGGTGGGGCTGCCGCCAATAGCCGTGGATTGTCCGGCAAGAATGAATTTGTCCGGGCCGGCATCGGCAGTTACCGGCAAGATAAAAGAGGCGGACTTGGTGTTTGTCTCGGAAACAGTGTATTTCTGCGTTGCTGCGCTTCTGCTGGCGGCTTCTGCGGCCAGACCTGGGTTCGCGTAGCCCCACGCGACTGAAAAGAGCATGAGGCAGAAAAGAAAACGGCGCAGAGCTGCAAGCGGAATGCAACGCGACGTCGTGGAAGCGGTATCTTGCTTCATGGCGCATCCTTCGGTTAGTTCTTTTGATGAGAGTTGACGCTCTTTGCAACCCCTTGCAGCAGCCATGATCGATTACAGAGTGCGTTCTCAACTCGAATGCTGTATTATCCTAAACAGCCCGCCCAGCCGTAGGCGCGATGCAGTCCAATCCTGACGGGAAATTGAGAAATGAAGATAAGGGTGAGTACATCTCAAGACGAGCTACCTGCTCTTTCTTGACGCACAGAAGAGATACACGCATCAAGAGCGAGGTGCGGAAGTAAGGTGCGGAGGGAACAAAAAGAATTTGCAAGAGGGACCGGCCACTTCGCGTGGCCGGCCGCGGGCATAACCATTCTCAGTTGCCGAAATCCACGTGATAATACACCGTCACGTTGCAGCCGTGATCTTTGAAGCACGGCACCACCTCGTCAATGCGGGTCTTCGTCAAATCGTACAAGTACGTGCGCGTGAACGGCGGCAAAGCGTCTTTGCCGGTCCTGTCTTCCTCGAACAAACGCCCAATTACTTCAATCGGCTCGCGCATACGTTTAGGAATCGAGATCGTTTTGCCGGTATTGACGGGCAAGATTTGATTTTTGCCCAGACCGATGGGGTTGTCGCTGGAGACGTTGTAAATGATCTCGCCGTTGGCTTTGAACTCCCAGAAGAACTCTCCGTCGCCATCGAAAATGTCGGTGTCGCAATCGCCATGCACGTGAATCTTGTCGATGATCACGGTGATCGGTTGTTGTTTCAGTTGGTAGCTTCTGGCTTTGTAGCGCGTCATCAGCCCGATGGTGACCAACTCGTTGTTGCGCAGGTGACTCACGGCGTAGGAAATCGGCAAGCCGGGCGAAGCGGGACTCCAATTGATGCCTTCTTCGATATAGCCTGCGATGTCATGGTAAACGATCGGCTTGAGCGCAGCCGCGGCGGCGCCGCCGATCACGACGATTTCTAAGCGGCTTTTATCCAAAACCTCTTTGTCCCAAGCCGTAGCATTCCCGCCAATCGCGGCTTGCAACGCTGCGTACATTTCCGTTTGGCTATAAGTCGAAGTCACGCTGAACAAGAGCAGCCTGCCATAGGTCACGGAAGAAATATACAGCGGCGGATTGCCGGGCCCCATCCATGCGTCAAGCGCGCTCGGATTCAGTTGCGGATCGAAAAACGCCGCGGGCGAGGAAGGTTGATCGCACGAGATGGTATAATACGCCTGCGTGAATTTCACCAGAATGCTCCTCGTGGCCACCTCTTCCGCGAAATGAAATTCCAAGTTGCCCAGCCACGCCGGCGAAATCTCCAGATCGATGAGCGCCTGTTTGTGCGAATACGCGGAGGTGGAATCGAAATGGACTCGCGCCGCGGTTGGTCCGCCGGCGTTCCGTTGCAGCAGCGTGTTGATGGCAGTCGTAATGCTCGAGTATCTTGGATTCTCAACCACGAGGCTCGGTTCCGGCGCGCCGGGCAGATCGACTGTGAGGGTGAGATCCGGGCGGTGTTCCGGCTGGATAATCGTGGGCGTGCCGTTCTCGATCTTTTCGCCTTGCACCAGCGCACCGGGCCAGATGACGCTGTTCAACGCCGAGCCGAATGCGAGAATCTCCCTGGCGTTGTTAACCAAGTCATACTCTCTTTCCGTGTATTCATAAAACGTGCTGTCTTGCGCCATCGTGTCTTTTTTGCTCACCGCAAGCAAGCTTCTCGCGGGCAGCGGCGGCCGCGCCAGCAAAGCAATTGCGCGCACGCGCGCGTTGATCTCGCCGGTATTGTCGATCTGGTTTGCGATTTTGACGCGCACACTCGCCGAGCTGCCGGCATTTTTTGCGCCGTCATAGGCTTTGGCTTGAAGCTGATAACTGCCGTTGGCAACCTGCGCCGTATTCCATTCGAGGAACCACGGCTCGTTGGCATCCACGCCAATGAGTCGGCCGTCGGCATAGCACTCGACCTTGGCCACGCTTTTATTATCCCTCGCCTCGAATTGCAGCGTCAGCTTGCCGCTATAAGTGGAATCCGGCTTGAGCGATAAAATCACGACGGTTGGAGCTTCGGAATCAGTCTCCGGCGGACATCCTTTGCACCCTCCCAGTATTGCCAAAAAAATCGCCAGCGGAACCGCATGAGTTCCCCAAGACTTTTTGAGCCGTTTCATAATAGCCTCCGCGTTAATGTGGAATGAGAAACAGTAGCGCGCGGGCAACTCGCAAACGAGCCGCGGCGCGGACCTTCACATTCATAACGCGGCAAAGCGGCGCGCAACGGCTCACTCAAATCTCGAGGCTTGACTACGGCTTACGGGGAGGCTATATTGAAGTGCGGCGCTTAAAAAAGTGTGCGTGTTGTTTTTTCAAATGAAAAGGGTTCATCATGCCGATCAGTGTCACGCTTGCGAGAAAGCTCGACGTCGTCGATCCACAATTGCGAGAAGTTCTCTGGGCTATTCTCGACGAAGTCGAGCGCCAGCGGGAAGAGGCCGTCACCAAAAACGAATTTCGCGCGCTGCGAGATATTGTCGCCGAGCTTGCCGAAGCGCAACGCTCTACACAGTTGAAGATTGATAGCTTGGCGGAAGCACAACGCGCGACTGAAATCAAAGTCTCGGCGTTGGCAACATCGCACGAGGAAATGCAGCGCAGTATGACCGAGATGCAACGCAGCATGACCGAGATGCAGCGCAGCATGACCGAGATGCAGCGCAGCATGACCGAGATGCAGCGCAGCATCAAAGAACTCGCGGAATCCCATCAGAGCCTCGTGCTCGAACATCAAAAAACACGGACAGAACTGGGCGGATTGAGCGAAACCGCCGGCTTCACTTTAGAGAACGAAGCATTCAAACATCTGCCCGCACTTTTGAAGCAGGAGTTTAATCTCGAGCTCCAGGGGCGGCTAATCAGAAAATCGGTGCCGGATCGCAAAGGCAAGCCGGTCGAGCTGGATATCGTCGGCGAAGCCGCAAGAAACGGCGAGCGCTTCATGATTATCGGCGAAGCCAAATCCCAGCTTTCGAAGAGCAAGGTGGATGCTTTTCTTAGAAAGAAGCTGAAACAACTCGCCGGCGTATTCGACGTCGAGATTTTTCCCATTCTTGTCACCCACATGATTTCCGAGACTGACACCGCAGAATATGCCCGCCAACGCGGCATCAAGCGCCTGTACTATTCCTATGAGTTCATCTAGCCGCAATGCGGACCAGCCGTCCCACAAAAAAATTTTCTCCAACGGATAACAACAACCCATCGGATGAAAATTTTTTATCAGTTGGGTCGTTTCTATCCGTTGGGAAAAATTTTTGCTCTAAAGCGCCGTATCAAAGAAACTAATCCGCACAAGGAGAAAGCCCCCATGAAGCGCTTGCGCCTGCCGTTTGGACTGTTCTTTTTTTCAATCACGCTATCGCACGCCTTGTCCGGCCTCGCGCAAATTCAAACTCCCGACGAAGCGCAATTCATTCGGGAAAATTATGACAAGCAGGAGCAGCTCATTCCCATGCGCGACGGCGTGCGGCTGTTTACGGCCATCTACACGCCAAAAGACAAAAGCCAGAAGTATCCCTTCATGTATAGTCGCACGCCGTACAGCGTCGCGCCTTATGGCAATGATCAATTCAAAACGCAGCTCGGGCCCTCGGAGCAATTCGCGCGGGAAAAATTTATTTTTGTTTATCAAGACGTGCGCGGCCGTTGGATGTCCGAAGGCGAGTTCGTCAACATGCGGCCGCAACTCACCGGCAAGCCGGGCAAGAAACAAATTGATGAGAGCACGGATACCTATGATACGATTGCCTGGCTGCTCAAAAACGTTCCGAACCACAACGGCAAGGTCGGCATGTGGGGCATTTCATATCCCGGGTTTTATACCGCTGCGGCCCTCGTCAACGCGCACCCTGCGTTGGTTGCCGCTTCGCCGCAAGCGCCGATTGCCGATTGGTTTTGGGATGATTTCTTTCATCACGGCGCGTTCTTCTTGCCGCATGCATTCAACTTCTTCGCGAATTTTGGCCACCCGCGCCCCAAGCCCACGAGTGAGCGCGGCCCGCGTTTCGATCACGGCACGCCCGACGGTTATGATTTTTTTCTCAACAAGATTGGTCCGCTCAAAAACGCGGACGCGAAATACTTCAAAGGCAACATTGCGTTTTGGAACGAGATCGCCGCGCATCCCAATTACGACGCGTTTTGGCAAGCACGCAGTCTTCCTCCCCATTTAAAAAATATCAAACCCGCGGTGATGACCGTGGGCGGCTGGTTCGATGCCGAAGATTTGTACGGCCCGCTCAAAATTTATCGCACCATTGAAGAGAGCACGCCGGGCGCGACGAATACCATCGTCATGGGCCCGTGGCGCCACGGCGGTTGGGCGCGCAGCAACGGCTCGAGTTTGGGCAACGTCTTTTTCGGCGACAGCCCGGCGCCCTCGGATTTTTATCAAGCCCACATCGAGTTTCCTTTTTTCAATTATCATCTCAAAGGCAAAGGCACGGCCGCCTTGCCCGAAGCCTATATGTTCGAAACCGGCGCGAACGCGTGGCGCAAGTTCGATAAGTGGCCGCCGCCAAACCTCGAGCCGCAGCGGCTGTATTTCAACACCAACGGCGCGCTCACTTTCACACCGCCGATGGCAAGCGCGGAAGCCTTCGACGAGTTTATCAGCGATCCCGAAAATCCCGTGCCCTTCACCGAAGCCACGGCCATCGGCATGACCGTGGAGTACATGACCGATGATCAGCGTTTCGCCGCGCGCCGGCCCGACGTGGTGGAATATCAAACCGAGCCGCTCGCGCAAGACCTCACGCTTGCGGGCAACATGATGGCGCATCTCAAAGTTTCCATCACCGGCACGGACGCGGATTGGGTGGTGAAACTCATCGACGTGTATCCCGATCATCATCCCAATTTTCCGCACAATCCCGGCAACGTGAAAATGGGCGGCTATCAACAAATGGTGCGCAGCGAAGTCATTCGCGGCCGCTTCCGCAACAGCTACGAAAAGCCCGAGCCGTTCACGCCGAATGAAATCACCGACGTGCATCTCGCGCTGCTCGACGTGCTGCACACCTTCAAGAAAGGCCACCGCGTGATGGTGCAAGTGCAGAGCACGTGGTTTCCGCTCGTCGATCGCAATCCGCAAAAGTACGTGGAGAATATTTTCCACGCGGAGGCTGCGGATTTCATCAAAGCCACGCATCGCGTGTATGCCTCGCCACAGCAAAGCTCGTATGTGCAGGTGATTGTGTTGCGGTAGGATTGGTTCGGCAGGTTACAAAAGTATTGGAACGCAGATCACAGAGGAAAGAGAAAAGATTCTTTTGATAAACAGTCTTGCTTCAAAATCCTTCTTTCATCCACGCCTTTTCCGCTTTGATCTGCGTTCTCGCTTCTATTCTTTCATCACTCCTTCAGCCCCGCGGCCATGATCCCGCTGATATAATATTTCTGCAGCGCGATGAAGATGATCATCACCGGCAGAATCGTGATCACGGAGCCGGCCATCATCAGCTCCGTGTCTTGCACGTGCTCGCCGGTGAGATTGGCGAGCGCGACCGGCAGCGTGTACATCGAATCGTCGGTCATCACGATCAACGGCCAGAGGAAGTCATTCCACGTGCCCATGAACGTGAAGATCGCAAGCGTGATGAGGATGGGTTTGCACAGCGGCAGAATGACTTGCCAATAAATGCGAAAGTCGCTCGCGCCGTCCATGCGCGCGGCTTCGAGAAAGCTATCGGGAATCGAGAGCGCGAATTGGCGAACCAGAAAAATGCCATAGATCGTAGCCATGCCCGCGACGATCACGCCCGCGTAGGTGTTGATCAAACCGACTTTGTTGAGCATGAGAAACAACGGCAGCGTCGTCACCTGCGCGGGAATCACCATCTCCGCAACAAGAAATCGAAAGAGGCGATCACGACCGGGGAAACGATACTTCGCAAAAGCGTAGCCCGCCATAGAATTGAAGAAGAGCGAAATCGCCGTCACGCTCACGCTCAGAATGAGGCTGTTCAATAGATAGCGCGAAAGATTCAGCCGCGTGAACAGCGTGAAATAATGCTCGAAAGTAATTTGCGAAGGCACGAGCTTGGGCGGAAACGTGCTCGCTTCGCCGCCGGGCATGAATGACGCGGAGACCATCCACAATGCGGGCGTGAGTGTGACGATGGCGACGATGATCGCTAGCCCGATGACAAATGCTTTTCCAATCGTTGCCATCATGCTTCACCTCGCTTCTGCAAGCGCGCTTGAATCAACGATCCCACCAAAATCACGCCGAAGAGCACAAACGCAATCGCCGCAGAGTATCCCAAATTCCACCAACGAAAACCTTGCTGATACATGAGCAACACAATACTGAGCGTGCTGTTCACCGGGCCGCCCTGCGTCATCACATACGGCTCGGTGAAGAGTTGAAAATTGCCGATCATGGCGATGATGCTCACGAACACGGTGGTGGGCGCGAGCATGGGCAGCGTGATGCTTTTGAATTGCTGCCACGCGCTCGCGCCGTCCATGCGCGCGGCTTCATATAATTGCGCCGGAATGTTTTGCAAGCCCGCGACAAAAATGATCATGTTGTAGCCGAAATTTTTCCAGATCGACATGAGAATAATGGCAGGCATGGCCCACGCGGGATCGCCGAGCCAATCAATGGGATCGACGCCGAAAAAGCCGAGCACGTAATTCAACAAACCGAAACGCGGATGATACAGAAACCGCCACACCACTGCGACCGCGACGAGCGTGGTGACCACGGGCATGAAGTAAATCGTGCGAAACAAGCCTTGCCAGCGAATGAGCTTTGAATTGATGAGCAAGGCTGTTCCCAGTGAAGCCGCAATCGCGAGCGGCCCGCCGACCAGCACGTAATAAAACGTGTTCGCCATCGCTTTCCAAAACAGCGGATCATGGACAAGCTGAAAATAATTTCGCAGCCCGACGAAGCGCGCGTATTTGAAATTGCCCAGCGAGTAAATGTCGAAGTCCGTGAAGCTCAACGCGAACGCGGCGAGCGCGGGCACAAAGAAGAAGATAAAGATCGGAATGAGCGCCGGCGCGAGAAAGAAGTAGGTGATGCGCAGGCTATTGCGAGGCAGAGGCATATCTTGTCCGTCTCAAAGGAGAAATTGCGTGACACGGATTTTTTGCTATATTCACACGTCGAATAAAAAAAGAGAATTGCGATGTACACGATTTATCGAATCAACGCCAATGAACTGGACAGTCGTTTTGTTCGCGCCATGAAAGCCATGTTCAAAAACAAAGAAATCGAAATTGCGGTGTGCGAAGCGGCGCAAACTGAAAACGATGAAACCGCATACTTGCTGAAGTCGCCGGCCAACAAAAAACGTTTATTGCAAGCCCTTGAAAACGTCGAAAATCGTGGTTTAGTCGTCGCCAACCTCGATGAGTTGCAATGACCTTTTCTTCCCTCCAAGTTTTATTTCTGCGCCATCATCCACCTTCTCTTCTCCAAAATCAAATCCACTTCGCGATCGAGCGCAGCCAGCGTCTCCTTCACCGACTTATGCTGCACTGAAGCAATCTCCGCATACTGCTGCACTTTCTGCGCAATCTGCTCCCACTCGGGAATCTTCGGCGTGGGCGCGACATGTTCGAGTTGCTCATGGAACGCTTTGATATAAACGTTGTTCGTGAACGCCGTGTCGTTCCACGCTGCGCGCACCGCGGGCAAATCGCCGGTGAGGTGATAAAACTCCAACTGTCGCTCCGCCTCGGAAAGATACTCAATGAACTTCCACGCCTGCTCTTTCTTCTGTGAGTGTTTGAATAATACCAAACTCGAGCCGCCGGCGAGCGACGTGCCCGGCGTGTTCGCCTCCGGGCCGGGCATGGGCGCGGTCATCCATTTATCCTGCAACTCCGCGGGCAACCGCCTTTTGAACTCGCCGATATTCCACGGCCCGGTGATGTACATCGCAAAGAAGCCCTCGGCGAGGCCTTGATAAATGTTCGTCACCTGCGTGACGCCCACCGGCGCAAGTTGCGCGCGATAGAATTGCATCAAAAAAGAAAACGCGCGGGAAAATTTTTCGCCGCTGAAATCGCCGTAGCGATCATTGTCTTTCAATAACCGCGAGCCGGTTTGCAATCCCGTGAGCACGAACGGCGTCCACTCGTTCGTCGGCAGCAGCAGCGCATATTTTTCTTTATTCCCCGGCAATTGTTTGATGCGTTTCGAAACTTCGTGCCATTCTTCCCACGTCTGCGGCGCGCGCGCGTAGCCCGCCTTTTCCAAAATATCTTTGCGATAAAACAGCAGGCGCGTATCCACGTACCACGGCACGCCGAACGCGGCGCCATCAATCACATTCGTTTCCCAAATGCCGGGGAAATAATTTTCTCTCTTGATCGCACTGCTGCGCGCAAGCCACGGCTCCAAATCTTCCAACGCTTCGAGCAGATTGAACTCCGGAATCCATGTGTTGCCGAGTTGGCAAACATCCGGCAAAGAATTTCCCGCGTAGGCCGTGAGCAGTTTCTCGTGCGCTGCGGTCCATGGAATGCCCTGCACCTTCACCGCAATATCCGGATGCCTGCGCTCGAACTCCGGCACGAGCTTCTGCACGTGCTCGCCCTCCGCGCCCATCGCCCAAAACTTGATCACGGTCTTTTGTTCGGAGGGAGCTTGGCAGGCGAGAAACGAGAGCATGAGTGCGAACAATCCGAGCCGATTGCGCGCCTCTCTGCTCTGGTTATTCAGAAGGAATCCTTTTAAGCACCGGGCACGATTCCAAATTGGAATTGCTCGCCGGCGCTGAAAAAGATTCTTCCAGAATGACATGCAATGATGATGGTTCGAAATCGGGATACGGCGCTTCATCTTTATCATCTCAAATAACTCATCTCACATATTGAACACATCATGCGCAACAGGCTTTTTCTTTTGCTGGGTCGCTGCTCCATCGCAGTCTCAGCTTGGCTGGTTGACCTCGCCTTTATTTTTTCGGGCAAAGCGACTTCAAAGCGATAGCATCCTATTGCTCAACGCACATTTTCAAAACGGGCATCAATAGCTCAATTCCACCTCCGCAGGAAACGCCGCAATCTTTGCTTCGTTATTCGTGAACGCCTTGCCCGCTTTGCCGTTCACGTGCATGCTGCGAATCGGCTCATCAAACGCCGACTTGATAATGATTCCTCTCTTCGGCATGCGCACGTCGCCCGTCAATTTCACCACTACACTCTTCCCTCTCATCTTCATCGTATAATTCAGCACGCCATAATATGTCGGGAGCCGCTTGACCTCAACACCCGTCGGGTCGCGCACCCATTCCGCGAGAATGCCCGCGCCGAGCACGAGCGCGTCGTCGTCCGTTTCATAGACAAACATGTTGCGCACCGCGCGAATAAAATCCGAGCCGACCCACGTGTGCGGCATGTCGCCAATGAAGCGCGGCTCTTGCGCGTTGCGGCCCACCACTTCGGCCCAATGATTCCACCCACGCGGGCGTTGATCGCCCAAAAAAAATTGCAACAACTCATGCGCCCGCGCTTTCTGCCCGAGCAAAATGAATGCGCCGATCAGTCGTGTTTCATACGGCGTGTAATCCACCCAATTAAGTGTGCCCGCGCGACGCTGGGTGAAAAACTGATAATACTTTTCGAAAGTATTATTGAGTTGCGGCTGCGGAATATTCGCCAACTCGCCGCAGGGATCAAGCCCGATGGCCGTCGAAGTCGCATCGAAATCGCCCAACTCGGCGCAGCCGGAAATGAAATCGATATTCGTGTTCGTCATTGCCAATCGCATCGAAGCATACAGGCACTTTTTGAAATCATCGCGCGCCGCAGCAAACTCTTTTGCGCGTTCGCGCTCGCCCAAAATTTCGGCGATGGTTGTCGCATCCTTCAAACCTTTCACGCCGAAGAAATCATCCCAATACGAGTGCATCGGTTTCGCGGAATAGCCTTCGTGACTGATCGACTCGGGCAATAAGCCGTAACACGCGCGCTGCTCCGCCGTGCCGTTGCGATAAACTTCCGTCTTGCGTTGATTGCGCAAAAGCTCGATGTACTCGACCGTCTTCACCACCTGTGGAAATTTTTGCCGCAGCCAGAGCGTGTCATTCGTGAAGCGAAAATATTGCAGCACGGCATAAATGAACTCGCCGTGGCTGTCGTTCTCCGGCACCGGGTCCGCGCCGCGCGTATCCACCACGCACGGAATTTTGCCGCTGGGATATTGATACTGCGCGTACCAATCAATGAACTCGCGCACTTCCTTTTGAATGCCGAAGCGCAACAGCGCCGCGGAAGTGAGCGCGCCGTCGCGAATCCACGAGCGCTCATACGAACGCGAGCCGGGCTGAATGCCCGCGCGGTCGCGATTGATGAGGATGTAGGCGAGGTTCGAACGCACGAGGTTTGCTAATGGAGGGGCAGAAGGCGGCAAGCGCAGATCGACGGTATTGGTTTCTTCTTCCCAGAATTTCGCGGTGGCTTGCCGTGCTTGCTCCGCCGGTTGCAACGGAACAGCATATTGCTCATGAAAGGGAATCGCGAGGGCGACGACTTTTTCTGCGCCCGGCGCTAACTCAAAGCGATATTGCATTGCCGCAGACGCGTAGCCGAAATGATCATTGATTGCGTGATTCGAGGGCAGCATGTCGCGTGAAATGAAATCCGCAATGTCGCCCTCATCAAACGTAAGCGCGCCGAAGTAGTCATATGCGCTCAACGGCAAAAGCTTTTTCTTCTCGTTGATAAAGATTGCATCGCCCTCGCGGCGAATATTCTTCACTTTCGCAGTGCCGCCGGGCCAGTTTAGAAACTGCGCGGGTGGATTCACTTGAAAAGGCCGCACTGCAAGATAGAGCGAGCCTTGCACGTTTTTCTGCACAGTGTTTTCGAGTCGATACGTCGCGTAGAGCAGCGAAGTATCCGCTGCACCGGCCGCGAACGCGGTGATGTCCAACTGCAAATCTGCGTGCCGCCATGTAACGGTTGGAATCGGCAGATAATTCTTCTCCAAAGATTGCGAGCGCGTGACGTCGTTCCACGTGAGCAGTTTACCTTCATAAAAAATGAACGGCATGAGCGAGAAGCTGGTCTTATCAACTTCGATCATGCCCTCTTCATTGATGAGCGCCTCTTTCGTGTCGTGATTCACGCCCACGACGTTCCAATAGGATTGCTCATGGTACAGGTATTTCGGAAAATAGCCGCGCGGATGATCGGCGGCAATCGTTGTGAAAAACGCTTCGGGCGATTGCGAGAACGCCACGGGCTTGATTGCTAATTCGCGCATCGCATAGCCTTGCCCGCGACTGCTCTGCTGCAACTGCAATTTGAGATAGCGCGCTTGATGATCTTTCAAAGAAATGTAGTTGCGACCCGCTTTGCCCGCTGTTACCGAGTAAGCCGCATCCCATTGTTTGCCTTCGCTCGAAGAGAGCACGTCGTACTTCTGCGCAAAATCTTTTTCATCCCAATCAAGCACAAGCCCGCCGAACTCCGTGCTGCTTTGCAAATCGAGCACGATTTCCTGATGCTCGGGTTGCGCGGCGCTGCGCCACAACGTTTGCGGATCGCCATCGGCAATGAGTTTGATCGACTCGTTGTGAGTTGAGGCAGAGAGTGTCGGCTGCGGAAGAATATTCGAAGGCGGGGGCAATGCTTCGAATTTGAAATCATCGAGATAAACCGCGCCTTTGCCGCCGGTGGAGGAGGCGATGAAGAATTCTATTTTGTCGATGTTCTTCAACGCGCGATCTTGGGTCGGCCCCCACGCAAACTCGAGGTGCCGCTTCTTGATCGTAATCTTCGTCCACGTTTCGGGAAATTCGAAGTTGCGTTGATTACGCCACCACACGTTGTCGCCGCTCGCATCGACGAGCTTGAACTCGAAGTTGTTGATGGGCGCTTCGCCGCGCACGTAAAACGAGAATTGAAAATTTTCCGGCAGCGCGAGCGGAAATTGTTTCTGCACGCCGCAATAGCCCGCGCCCGCGATAAAGTTGAACTCGAGCTTCAAACCGCGATGGGTGCGGCCCGCGACCAGCGCCGTATTGATGGCTACGCCGTCGGAAGCAATCGCCTTCCAATCGGAGAGTGATTCGAAATCGTCGAGTGCTTTGATTTGCGCGAGGGCGGTATTGCTGTTGAGAATCACTATTAGCATCGCGCAGGCGATTCGGAGAATGTGCAAGCTCCCGAGCGACACTCCCCTGCCCTCCTCAAGTGAGGAATGCTTTGGAGTGCGTGCGTGATGGTTCTCCCCTTGAGGGGGGATAAAGGGGGGTGTCAATGCGGCTATTCGCATCAAAAGATTCTCGAGCATCGCAATGCTCCTGTGATAAACATACGATTCAAACAATGGCCTCAATGATCAAAATGCACATTTCTCTCCGCGGCCTGCCACAAACCGCTGCGGCGCAGAGGAATTGCTACAGCTTTCTTTTCTTCCAGCCAATCGAAAATCCTTTTGCGCAGTGATTCAATCAAGGCTTTGTGTTCGGCGCGGTCGATCAAGTTCTCCGTTTCATTCGGATCACTTTGCAAATCATACAACTCATCCACATCCCAAACTCCGTGATAGGTGACGTACTTGTATTGCGCCGTGCGAATGCCGAGCATCGTCGGCGTGTGCGGGAAGGGCCGCTCCCAAAAGTAGAAATAAAAAATCGCGTCGCGCCACGGTGTCTTCTCTCCTTTCAACAAAGAGAGAAAAGATTTGCCTTCCATATCGTTCGGCGCATGAAAACCCGCAGCCTCCAAAATCGTCGGCGCGAAATCCACGTTTTGAATGAACTCACGCACTTTCGTATTGGGTTTGATCAACTCCGGACAATGCGCCAGCAGCGGAATACGAATTGACTCTTCGTACATGTGGCGCTTGTCGATCAAGCCATGCTCGCCGAACGAAAAACCGTTGTCGCTCGTGTATAGAATCAGCGTCGATTCCAACAAACCATTTTGCTTCAGCGTATCGAGCAAGCGGCCGATGCTATCATCCACGGCGAGAAAGGTTTCGCAATAGCGACGATAAAACGTATCGAAATCCATTTCGCCGTGGTACATGTGATCCACGCCGTGCCAACTGTTGCGTTGCGCGCGCACCCAGCGCGGCTTGTTGCGATAGTTGGCCTCGGTGTTCGCCATGGTCGCGGGATACTCGAGCGCAACGTTTTCATATTTGCCGAGATGACGTTTCGCCGGCTCGAATTGCGCATGCACGGCTTTGTGTGAAAGATAAAGAAAGAAACGATTGTTGCGCTGCGCATTGATCCATTCCACCGCGTAATCGGTGAGCAGATCGGTGATGTAGCCCGTATGCTTTTTGCGTGTGCCGTCAATATTAAATTCGGGATCATAATACACGCCCTGCCCGGGAAAACTCATCCAGCGATTGAAACCCGGCTGCGGCGCGTCGGTGTGATTGCCCATGTGCCATTTGCCGATGAAGGCGGTTTTGTATCCCGCCTGTTGCAAATACGTTGGAAAAAAAACGTTGCCCGGCGGCATCGGGCTGTCGTTATCAACCACGCCGTGCGCAAAAGGATATTTGCCGGTGAGAATCGAAGCGCGGCTGGGAGAGCACAGCGAGGTGGTGACAAAAGTATTTTGCAAATGCGCGCCCTGCTGCGCGAGGCGGTCAAAGTTCGGCGTCTGCAAAAATTTCGGTTTGCCCATGAAGCCGAAACAGTCGTAACGATGATCGTCGCTGAGAATGAAAATGATGTTGCGAGGCTTGGCGGATTGAAGTTTTTTGAGAGGAGACAACGAGACAGTACTCAAGAGAGGAAGCGCGGCGGTTGCGCCGGCCATAGACGAAAGAAATCGTCGGCGCGAAAAACTTTGGCTCATGTTTTCCGCTCCTGTATCACAATCGTTTCGGCGATGCGATCATGCACGGTTTGCTTGTTGGGATGAATGAAATACTGCAAGAATCCGAAGCCGAGTTCGAGCGCCGAAGCGCCATAGCCGAGCGCGCGCTCAATCGCATGCCACAGTGAAATGTGCTCGTGCGTCAGTGAGACCACGCGGATTTTCATCAGCCACTTGCCGGGCGTTTTGCCGTTGCCCCAATACGTGAATAAACCGAAGTAGACCACGACGAACAGGATGCTGTACCAATGCTGCAGATCAAATTTCAAATTGAGGTCCGACTCCAAGTGCAACACGCCCAAATACGCGAGCAGTTTCGTGCCGTAAATCAAAATAAAAAGAAACAACAGGAACGCGGCGAGAAAATCGAGTGCAAAGGCAAATAGCCGGCGCGAGAATGAAGCCAACGGCATTCCGGTGAGTTGATCGAGCCGCGCCACGTGATGGGGTGCGAAGGTATTCATATGCTGCTTCTGAGTTTTTGTAACACCCATTTATAAAATGTCATCCTGGAAGGACCTTCTCTAGCACTCGGCACTTTTCCCGGTGCGAGGGAAGTTTCTTCCAGATGACTAGCTGAGGAGCCGCTGTCAATTAACGTTGTTGCGCCAGCCACCCGCCCGTGAAGCCCGCGCGTTGCAAACCCTTCACGATATACTTATTCTTCTTCATCACGTTCCACACAAAGCCATTGCGCAGGTTTTCGATCATGATCACGATCGGGCCTTGATCGATGCCGAGGTAGTCGTGATCGAACCAGCCGTTGGGCGTTTTCGGTGTGATGTAGGTTGGATTGAAAGAGTCGAGAAAGCCGTATTCTTGAAAGAGCGCGTTGCCATATTTCGTGCGCAGAGCTTTCAATACGGGAATGCAAATCTCGGGCGCGAATGCCACTGAGCCGCCGGCAGCGGTGGGCGCGAGCGTGCCGTCGTCTTCGATCCAATCGAATGAAACGCCGCGCGCGCGATACGACCAGAATTGGCGCTTGCGTCCCTCAACCGCGAAGGTTGTGTCCTTCGGCCCGTCGCACGCGGTGAAGCCCCAAATGTTCTCAGCGTAATCACGGTATCGCCGCGGATTATCTTTGGCGTAAGCTTGCTGCGTATAGGTCGCGCGCCGTGAGTTTTCGAAATAATCAATGCTCTTCGCTTCCATGTATTCATCCTGAATGCCGCGAAAGTCGATCCAGCAGTGCGAGTATTGATGTCCGAACAACGGCCCGAAGCTCACAAACTCCAAGCCGCAATATTCCGCCCACACATAAGGCTTCGTCCACGTTTGCCACACACTTGCGGGAACGGGATGCGTCGGCGAGCCGAGTGCGAGGAAGTAGAGAATCATCGCCTCATCATAACCGTCCCAAATGTGTGGGCCAAAACCTTTTTCGGGAAGCCACGCGGTTTTGATGCCGTTCGTATCCGCCATCGCCCACTTCCAGTCAACGCGCAAGTACAGCGAATCGGCAAGCGCGCGAATCTCCTGCTCCGTTGCACTCGCGCCCTCGAAGTAGGCTTGGCTGAATAGCACGCCGCTCAACAACAACGCCGTGTCTATGGTCGAAAGCTCGCAACGCCATTCGCGCAGCCCGCTCGGAATTTTTAAGAAATGATAGAAGAAACCTTTGTAGCCGCCGGCCTCGGGTTGATCGCTTTGCGGGAGTTGATAGAAAAACCGCAACGTGTTCAACGTGCGTTGCGCCGCTTCTTCGCGCGCAATGAGTTTGCGCTCGACGGCAATGGGATAGCATGTGAGTCCGAAGCCGACGGCGGCAATACTCGCAGGGCTGTGCGAGGGCCAGCGATCGGGCGTGAGGCCGGTGGTTTGGTCCGTCGTTTCGAGAAAGAATTTCAGCGTGCGCACTTGCAGGGAATCGAGAAAGGGATCCCACGCCGCCGCCGATGGGTTTGCTGGAAGCACGCTAGGATGCGGCTGCTCTCGGCATGCATTCATAAAGAGAGCAAAGGCTGCCGCGAGCACGACACGAGCTTTGAGATGCGCCATCATTCCACGCCTCCAATGCGCCACTGCCGATATTCTTCATAATCGGGCAACTGCCTTTCGTATTCATCGGACATCAGCGGCGAGGAAAGCATGAAATCCAAGATGTCGGTTTTTTTGTTGTCATGTGCCACGAGGGCGATTTTCTTTCGCTGGCCCATAGGCAGGGTTTTGGACGCAGCCATAGCGATAGTCTCGCTTGATTTTCTGATCAAGTTTGCAGGCAGAAGATCATTACACGACATTTAGATGCGTAGTCACGCAGGGCAGCAGGGCATTCTGAAAATCCGAAGACGGGAGCTTAGAACCCAAGTCCTTTGGTGGTCAATTTGATGCGGCAGAGATACATATCGGCCGTGAGAAATAAGCTCGAGCCGTCATCGCCAAACTTGCAATTCGCAGTCGCTTCGCCGGCGTCGATCGTGCCGAGATGCTTGCCGGCCGCGCTGAAAACATGCACGCCGCCGGGGCCAGTCGCGAAAAGATTGCCGGACTGATCGACGGCCAAGCCATCGGGCAAACCTTTCTTGCTTTGCTTCACCCATGGCGTGGCATCGAAGAAGACACGGCCTTTGCCGAGCGTGCCGTTTGCCAAAACTTCGTAAGCCATCCACAACGCTCTTTGCGGATCGGATTGCGCGACGTACAAAGTTTTTTCATCGGGTGAAAAGGCGATGCCATTCGGGAACGTCAGCTCGCGCGTCAAAAGGGTCACTTCACCCGCGGGCGTGACGCGATAGACGCCGTTGAATTCGAGTTGTTTGTTCGGGTCTTGATCGAGGCCTTTGAGGCCATAAGGCGGATCAGTGAAGTAAAGATCGCCGTTTGATTTAAACACAAGATCGTTCGGGCTGTTGAAACGCTTGCCTTGATATGTGCTCGCCAAAATCTTCTTCGTGAAATTCTTTTCGTTCAATTGGCTTACGCAACGATTGCCGTGATCGCACATCGTGAGCGTGCCTTTGGCATCGAGGGCAAGGCCGTTCGTGCCCAACTCCAGCCCCGGCGGATTTTCACCGCTGTACCCCGCAGGCCGCAAAAACACACTCACGCCTTCGCCTTCTTTCCACTTGTAGATGGTGTTCGGGGGGATATCCGAAAACAGGAGATATTTGCCGGTCGCGATCCAAATCGGGCCTTCGCTCCATTCAAAGCCTTGCGCGAGTTTTTCGATCACGGCGTCTTTGGGAATGAGCTTGTTGAGGCTCGGGTCAACGCGATGAATCGTGCCGAGCGTTTGCGCGTGCAGCAAGGAGAGCATTTGAAAGCAAAGGAAGAGAAAGAGCAAAAAGAGTTTCGCGATATTCCCCCCCTGAGGGGGGTGTTTTCTCATTCGAGCAAACTGTCCAAAACTTAGGGATGCACTTAAACACCCCCCTGCCGCCCTCAAGGGGGGAATCTCCAAAGACGTTCTCTTGCTCATGAGACAATCCTTTTTGAGTCGTAGGCTGCTTTTATCTTTTAAAAGTTCTTTCGAAGATTTCTATTGGCCGTTTCCGTCGCTGGATAACGAGCTCAATTCCAAATCGACCGCACTGTCTTTTTCAACCACGGTATTGGCGGAAGGCGTTTGTCGAATAACGGTTTCAGGCAACAGATCCGGTGCGACGGTGTAGGTGATTTGCCCGACGCGCAATCCGGCTTCTTTGATGCGCTTCAAAGCATCGTTGAAAATGCGGCCTTCCACGGCCGGAACGATGAACTGCGCCGGCTCGCCGCCAATGCTGATCGTGATATTCACGCGCGTATTCGTGGTGACTTCGGCATTGGGTGGAACCGATTGCCGAATTACCACGCCCTGCGGATGGAGACTGGAAAAATCCTGGTCCACCGTACCCAGTTCGAGGCGATGATTGCGCAGAATCAATTCCGCGTCGCGTTGCGAACGTTCGATCAGATTGGGCATGAGCACGCGTTTTTCGCCGCGGCTGACCACGACGTAAACGCGGCGGCCCGGTTTCACCATCGTATGCGGCGGAGGATTTTGCTCGATCACATAGCCGTTGGGATGTTGATCGCTATAGCGCTCTTCATCCTTCACTAAGACAAAGCCGGCTTCTTCCAGGGGACGCTTTGCTTCTTCATAGCGCATCTTGGTGACGTTGGGCATTTCCACCTCGTCGCCGTGCCTGGTATAGAGCGGCATGACGATCCAGTCCATGATTAGCACGATTGCCATTCCGAGAATGAAGAGCATACCGGCGACGCGCACGAGAGGGTGGTGGGAAAGCGCGAGCAAGAAGCGGCGCAAGCCCGCGAAATGCAACGGACGGTTGGGGGAATTTTCCATCGACATGAAAGGCTTCACTCTGCTATTCTTTTGAGATGAGCCGCGAAACTGCCATCCATATTGTGGCGGTGCGGCAAGGTTCGAACGACCCCCGAGACTTCGCAAAACCGCGCGGGCACGAATTGTTGGCCGGATTGCAGTGCGAAGTTGGAATGGTGGCGCAAAAACCAAGCGACGATTTCGTCGTTCTCTTCCGGCTCGGTCGTGCACGTGCTGTAGATCAATCGCCCGTTGATTTTGACCAAGCGTGCGGCATTGCTTAGAATTTCTTTTTGCAGCGCAGCGAGTGCGCGGAGGTCTTCAGGCTGGCGGCGCCAACGCAAATCACTGCGGCGGCTCAAGACGCCCAAACCGGAACAGGGCGCATCGACGAGCACCGCCTCGGCCGGCGGCGCAACGAAATGGCGCGCATCACTGACCACGAGCTGCACGGGCAAGCACAAGCGTGCTGCGGCTTGTTTGAGCAATCGCAATCTAGCAAAACTGCGATCTACTGCAATAACTTTTCCGCTCGTCAGAAATTCGGCCATGTGCAAAGCTTTCCCGCCGGGCGCGGCGCACAAATCAATGACAGTATCGCCGGGTTGAATTGCAGCCAGCGCCGCCGCCAAGCTGCCGCTCGCATCTTGCACGGTGCAGAGGCCTTGTTCGAACGACTTGAGCTTGGTGATTTGGTCGTGATGGGAAACATTGTAAACGTGCGGCAAATCCGGAACGGGTTCGGCAACCAATCCTTGGGCTGCGATTTCTTTTAAGAATTTTTCCGAGTTTTCCTGCGGGCGCACCACGCGCAGCGTGATCGGAGGAATCTGATTGCAAGCTTCGGCCAGCGCGAGCAGCTCTTCTTTGTCAAAGCGCGCGCGCCAGCGTTCCAGCAACCATGCCGGATAGCTCAAGTATTCCGCCAAGCGCGGCAAATTTTGTGGTTGCCATAACACGTCGAGCGAGGGCCACGCATAAGGTTGGCGCTGCGTGTTGCGTAAAATGGCATTCACCAAACGCGCGAGCTGCTCGCCGAATTTGGCGCGCGCCAGAGCGACGGCCTGGTGAATGGCGGCATAAGCCGGCACGCGATCCATGAATCGAATTTGGAACAAGGCAGTGCGCAAGATATTTTTGAGCAACGGCCGCGCGGTTGCGTAATCTCTGCGAAAATGCGCGGCGATCTCGGCATCCAAACGCGCGCGCCAACGCATCGTGCCATTCGTCAAGGCGGTGACGAAGGCGCGATCTGGCGCGGAGAGCTGCGCTTGCGCCAAACTGCGTTCGAGAATTTGATCGAGATAGAGCGAGCCGGTTTCGGCTTCGGTAAGAATTTCGCAGGCCAGCGCGCGCGCGGAAGCATAGAGAGAGGATGAAGCCGATAGTCGAGTCGAGGTCATTGATCTATTTTGTATTCAACTCAGGAGGAACTTCGGATGCGTTCTCGTTTCTCCGAAATATTCAGATAGTAGCGTAAGGAAGGATGAATGAAATAATCATTGTGCGCCAGTGGGTTGATCGAAGGATCGTCGTAGTAATAAAAAAAATGAGCCCCACCACGATGCTTGACGCCGGCCCGCCCCAAGCGTTTTATGCCGATCACGCCCCAAATAAAAAGATATCGTAAAAGCTGCGTTGGTTGCAATTGGACGTTCTTGGTCTCAATGAAATGTTCCAAGCGTTTCTTCAGCTCCGCTTGTGTCAGCTTGTGCAAAGAGTTCGAGAAAGAATCAAGCAAGTCTTTGATGTATGGAAACTGATTTTGATACTCGATGATCAAATCCTTGTACTTGCTTTGGCTGTATTTCTCCTCTTCTGCCAACCTCGTATCTTTGGGCTCAATCGCGTTATGGCGATTTCTGATTGCAACTTCGATGGCAAAGCGAACGAATGAGATAATATCTCGCGGACGCTTGAAAGTTCGATCAATGAGGTATTTTTCTGCCTGCGCACGGCTGCGATATAATTTCGGCGAAAACAAATTTCGCCAAACCAACTCGTTATCCTGGCCATTCAGGCTCAAACTGACGCGAACGCGTTCGCACACCACTGCTTTCAAATTGTCATTGTTCCATTGCAAGGTCTCTTCATATTGGCGCAGCTTGTCTTGATCGTCGAAGAACAGGCTGTCATAGATATCTGAGCGCAAAAAAACCGTAATGACAACTCTACCGGCAAATGTCGCGTTTAATTCGTTGGCGGCTTTGAGCAAGCCAATAATGAGATATTCGGACTCTTTGGATGCGTCCCAGCTATCATCGAGCCGATCAATGAGTATGCGAATAGGCCTATCGTTGGGCAACTCTGCACGCAGCAACGCCTTGATATCTTCGCTAATCCTCAAAGGTGTAGCTATAGTTCCGGTTTCTCCCCAATCCAAAGTAACCCATTGGGTTTTGATTCCACTCAAAAAACGTTTGGTTTTGTCGACGACGTGAAAGAACCAATTGTTTTGATCAGGAATGAAAGCATCTTGCATGTAGCGATAGTAATCATTCAATTTGGAATTTTTGAGAATGAGTTTGCTCTCATTCAACTTCCATACTATGGAAGATAGCAATGTAAGCTTCCAGGCATTCGAATGTGCCTGTACAGGCAAAATCCCCTTTTCCTGATAATCTTTTAGCGCGCTCCAAGAATACTGGTCCGGCGTAATGGGAATGATCATTGCACCGCTTTCCGCGAGCTCGACTTGCATGAGCGTATAGATTGCCGACTTGCCAGATCCTTTTCTGCCAATCACGATAGTTTTTTTTCCTGTGAGGGCGTTCGTGTAATGCGACGTTTTCAAAAAATATTCGCGCAGCCTTTGATCTTGTTCGGCTTCATCTCGCCCTAAATCAATTTTGGCTAATTCATACATATCGGATTTCCTCGTGCAAGTGCCTCACACATGGACTGGACAGAATTGATCAAGCTCGTGCTATTTCCGTTGGTAAAAAGCATACCTTAAATCGGTCAAAATTTCAAGAGAAAACATGTTAAGCGATTTCTGATCGGTATTATCCTACCTTCAAAACCACTTTGCCGAAATTTTGATTGCTTGCCACATAGTCGTGCGCCCGTGCGGCTTCGGCAAGCGGAAAGACGCGGTCAATAACCGCGTGCAAGTTGCCGTTTTCAAATTGCGGCAGCACTTTTTTCCGAAAGAGTCGCGTCAGCGCGATCTTTTCTGCGAGCGAACGCGAACGCAGCACGGAGCCAAGCACGCGCAAGCGTTTGCGCATGAGCACGGCCAAATTCACTTCCGTTTTCGGGCCGCCCATCAAGCCGATCAATACCAAGCGGCCGCGTGTGCGCAAGAGCCCAAGGTTCTTTTGAAAATAGGAACCGCCCACGCAATCTAAAATCACGTCGACGCCGGAATCATTCGTGAGCTTGCGCACCATGTCGGCAAAATCATCCTGCTTGTAATTGATGGCGTGATTCGCGCCGAGGAAACGGCATTCTTCCAATTTCTCTTCCGAGCCCGCGGTCACGATCACCAATGCGCCGGCGAGTCGCGCCATTTGAATCGCGGCCGTGCCTACGCCGCTGCCGCCCGCGTGTATGAGCAACAATTCGCGCACCTGCAATCTGGCTTCAACGAATAAATTCACGAAAGCAGTGTAAAATGCTTCAGGCACGGCTGCGGCCTGTTCATACGTCCAAGCTGGTGGTATGGGCAGCAGCATGTTTTGATGCACGGCAACTTTTTCCG
This sequence comes from bacterium, assembly GCA_037444905.1. Classification (GTDB taxonomy): domain Bacteria; phylum Zhuqueibacterota; class Zhuqueibacteria; order Zhuqueibacterales; family Zhuqueibacteraceae; genus JABWAN01. Next base: position 30,064 of record JBBILN010000037.1, read on the forward strand.
CATATCCGCCCCCAGCGAGCAAACTAAAAACGCGCGCGCCGATTTGCCATTCCTTCACGTTTGCACCCAGCGCTATGATTTCACCTGCAGCTTCCAAACCGAGAATCTCCGATTCCCCTGCCGGCGGCGGATAAAGTCCGCGACGCTGCAACAAATCCGCGCGATTGACCGCGGTCGCGTGTATTTTGACGAGGACCTCCTCCTCGCGATAAATAGGATCGGGTTGTTTGACAAGCGCCAAACTATGATTGGTGTCGTTTTGAATTTGGAGGGCGCGCATGATACTCCCGGGTGATTCGATCTGGGGCCGAGCATGTATGTCCTACGCGCAAAATCTAACAGACCTTTTGGCCAATTGCAATTTGAATTTCAAGATGATTGCGCAAAGCCTTGCGAACTGAAATTGTGTAAGTGCTTGCTGCCGTCTTTCTCTTCAATTGCCCTTCTCTGCGCGTATATATTGGGATAAGCATCAAACCGTTCTGACTATGCAATTATCTAAACAAAAACTAATACTGTTGTGCGCCGTCTTGTCGTGGTCATGCCTCGGCGACATGCCGCACGAAAATCCGCTCGACCCACAATCTCCCGCGTTTGTGAGCACCGGCGTTTTGCGCGGGCAAGTGACAACGTTTTATCAACCCTATCGTGGGATTCGCGGCATTACGCTGGAGCTTTCACCCGGCAATATGAGCACGCTCACCGATACCACGGGCACGTTTACGCTACGTAATATTCCGGAGGGGGATTATGTGCTCTATGCGCGACATAAGAATTATGCCAGCGACTCCGTGCAAGTTACCGTTGCGCAAGAATCCTCCGCACGCCTCACTTTTCAGCTTGATGCCTTGCCCAAAATCACAAGTGTGACCGGCCGCACTTTTCATGTGAGCAATGTGCCGCCGGAAGAGAATGTGGATTTCGCTTTGTTCGAGGCCCACGTGGAAGATCCCGATGGCCGCGCTGATATCGCCAAAGTATGGATGCAAATTGAGGGCAACACGCGCGCCGATACTTTGCGAGAAACTTCCCAAGCAGGCCTCTATGACTTGAAAGTGTTCGGCGCCGATTTTCCCAACCGCAGCCTGCACCACTTGCTGGGGCGCAGATTGCGATTCATGGTCAGCGATCGTTTGGGGCATCAATCTGACACCGAAGAAGTCATACTCTTTCGCATTATCGATCCGCCTCCGGAAACGGTTTCGCCCAAAGACCGCGCGAGCGCCGACTCGACCAGGCCGAGATTGGTTTGGCAACCGCTGCCGCGCACGTTCGCCTTTTCATACAGCGTGCGGGTGGAAAAAATCGTGGGCGGCATCCCGAGCCTGGTGTGGGAACGTTTTGCGATCGCGGACTCCCTTTCTACTCTACGCGTCGATCGCGCCTTGACACGTGGGGAACATCGCTGGACAGTTGCGGCCGTGGATGAATTCGGCAACACCAGCACCTCCGCCCCCGCGGCTTTTGTGGTAAAGTAATGATACGCGCTCTGATTTCGCATGGTCCTCGAATTTCGCAATGAAACTAGAAAACCCCGCCGCGCATCTCGCAACGACATTGACCGCGCTCTCGCGCATTAGCGCAATCATCAACACGCTGCAAGAACTCGATCCGCTGCTCGAAAAGATCATGGATATTGCGGTGGAAACCGTCGGCGCGGAGCGCGGCTTTATTTTGCTCACGGAGGCCAACGGCGAATTGCGGCCGCGCACGGCGCGCAATATCTCCGCGGAGAATATTCAAGACATCACCAACATTTCGAACAGCGTGGTGCAGCGCGTTTTGCAATCGGGCGACGCGGTGATCTCCTACGATGCGCAAGTCGATGAGGCTTTGCGCGAATCCGAAAGCATCATCCTCAATCGCATTCAATCCGTGGCGTGCGTGCCGCTGGCGATCAAGCAACGTCCCATCGGCGCGCTTTATCTCGACAGCATCGAGCAGCGCAGCGGCTTCACCGAAACGAGCGTGCCTTTCCTCACGGCGTTTGCCAATCAAGCTGCAATCGCCATCGAGAACGCGCAGCTTTATGAGGCCCTGCGCGAAGAGAATCGCCAATTGCGCAAACAAGCGCGCGAAGCCAGCGGGTTCAGCGAGATCATCGGCCAAAGTCCGAAGATGAAAGCCGTGTTCGATACCATGAACAGCGTGCTGGATTCCGACGCGACGGTGTTGATTCAAGGCGAAAGTGGCACCGGCAAAGAACTAGTGGCGCGTGCCATTCATTACAATGGCCAGCGGCGCGACAAGCCGTTCATCGCACTATTCTGCGGTTCCTTGCCGGAGTCGTTGCTCGAAAGCGAATTGTTTGGTCACAAGAAGGGCGCCTTTACTGGCGCATTGGCGGACAAGAAAGGCTTGTTCGAAGCCGCGCACGGCGGCACTTTCTTTTTGGACGAGATTGGAGACCTCTCGCTGAATTTGCAGACGCAGCTTTTGCGCGTGCTGCAAGAGGGCGAGATCAAACGCGTGGGCGAGAATCATGTGCGCAAAGTGGACGTGCGCATGATCGCGGCAACGCACCGCAATCTGCGCGAGCTGATCACGCAAGGCAAATTTCGTGAAGATTTGTTCTATCGCCTTAACGTCATCAATCTCCACATGCCGCCGCTGCGCGAACGCGCCAAAGATATCCCATTGCTCGCACACCACTTTCTCCAAAAATATACGAGCAAAACCCCGAAAGAAATTCTCGGTTTCACCAGCGAAGCGCTCGACGAGATCACGGGATATTCGTGGCCCGGCAACGTGCGCGAATTGGAAAACACGATCGAACGCGCGGTGGTGCTCGCGAAGGAACGTTATCTGGCTCCGGCGGATTTGCGACTAAAAGAGTCTTCCAGCGAAATGTCTCTGCCCTCTGGCCTTACGCTGATGCAGATGGAACGCCGCCTCGTTGAAAAAACACTGGACGAGGTCGATAACAACATCACGCATGCCGCCGAGCGGCTGGGAGTTTCGCGGCGATGGATTCATTATAAGCTGAAGCAGTGGGAAAATGGTCAAAATTGAAGGTTATGAAATCTTCGCAGAGCTGCAGCGCGGCGCCTGGGTGACATTGTTCAAAGCCTTCGATTTGCAGCATCACCGCACGGTGCTCATCAAGCTCTTGAACGACCAACACGCGCCGCGCATCGTGCAAGAACAATTGCTCGTTGAAAGCGAGCTGGGTCCTCGGTTGGTGCACGCCAATCTACGCCGCGTGTATGCCTCCGGGAAATTTTCCGACCGCGCCTATTTGATCCTCGAATATGTGGAGGGACCGACGCTCGCCGAGTTGGTTGCCCGCCGTTTGCCCATCGAATTTTGTGTGTGGATCGCAAAGGAAGTTGCACAGGCATTGGTGGCGGTGCATCGCGAGGGGATTTTGCACCGCGATGTGAAGCCGCACAATATTTTCATTTCATGGGAGGGAGAAGTGAAGCTTGGGGATTTAGGGCTGGCCGTCGAGGTGGACGAAGTCAGCATCTCGCTCGCAGGCACGCCCGCCTATCTCTCGCCGGAAATCGTGCTCGGACAAAAAATTTCCGCAAGTAGTGATCTGTTCGCGCTCGGCGCGGTGCTCTATGAAATGCTGACGACCGCGCCGCCCTTTGCCGATCACACCACTTCGGCAATATTGCATCGCATCGCGAATCTCGAACCTACACCGGTTGCCAAGCTTCGCCCCGAAGCGCCCGAGGAGTTGGCGGGATTGTGCCGGATGCTGTTGTCAAAAACGCCCGAAGCGCGCTGTCGCAGTGCGGAAGAAGTGGTGGATATTCTCACGCAATTCGAGCACACGCATCGCCTCAATATTTCTGCGGAGAGTTTGGCGGCTTATCTGCAAGCACCGGAGAGTTATCAGGCGGTGAAATTTTTGCCGGCTTCTTCGCGCCCGGTTGCGGAGATCGCGCCGGGGCCATCTTCTAAAACGCAAACTTCACGCAAGGGCTGGCGCGCGCTCACACTTTTCATTGCCGGAGTTTTCGTGCTCGGGTTGGTGTTGCTCAATTGGGGCCGCGATGATCCGCACAGCGCCGCTGTGACTTCGAGTGAGTCGGAGGGTATTCGCGTTGCCGCCGCGGAGAAACGAGTGGAACAGCTTGACTCTTTGACTGCAATTGATCATAGCGCAAACAATGCCTCTTCGTCGAAAACGATCTTTAAAAAAGATGCGCCGATACAAGCAAGCCCGCATCAAAAGCCTTCTGTTTCCAGCGCCCCCACGCCGGTTTCATCCGCAAGTTCTGCTCCGGAAAACCTCGTCAAAGAAACCCTGCCCGGGCCGCGTATTTGGCTGTTGAGCGAGCCGCGCGCGAGTGTGTTTGTGGAGAATAATTTTTTAGGCGTCACGCCGCTGCGTTGGACTATTCCACAGCGCGAGCAAGTTTACGAGCTGCGTTTCGTCTCTCCAGTCTTGCCGGAAATCCGCACACTCGTAACTGCGACGATCATCGAATCCGACACACTGCGTTTGAATTTGTGGAAGGAAGCCGCGTACTTGGAAATCACAGTGAATCCTTGGGGAGAAATTTGGGTGGATGGCAAGCCGATCGATACCACGCCGCTTGCCGCGCCGTTGGCGCTCACGCCCGGCTTGCACGAGCTGGCCGTGCGACATCCACAATTGGGCACGCGCAACCTGCGCATCGTTTTGTCGAAGGGGGATACTTTGCGCAAGGCGTTTGATTTGTTCACGCCCTAGAAGCCGTTGTTCTCATTCCGCGTCTCGCGTGTGGAACTCGGAATGATAATGCACCGATTGCCGGATAGCTGCTGCAGCAAACCGCATTCAGAATTTTCAGCAGAAAATAATTCATTCATGCACTCGCAATTGCGGCCTGCTCCGGCACGACTCTTTTTACCACCACCAACGTCGCATCGTCCTCCCAATTTGCGCCCTCGCCGTATTCATAGACCGCATTGAAAATCGTATCCAAAATTTCCTGCGCGGATTTGGCTTGATGTTGCACGGCCAGCTCTTTCAAGCGCGCGATGCTGAACTGCTGGCCGTCGCGGCCTTGCCGTTCAAAGATGCCGTCGCTGTACATCAACAACACCCCACCCGGCTCGAAAAAGGCATAGCCGCGATGCAGCGAAATTTCGGGCAGTGCGCCGATAATGATACCATTCGCTTTTAACTCCACCACACGCTCGCCGTGCACCAGCAGCGGCGCGGGATGGCCGGCGTTCGCATAAATCACGTTGCCGTTGCTCTCAATCTCGCCGTAAAAGAGCGAAACAAAGCGGCTAGAATACGTGCTGCGATGAATGACGCGATTGAGCTTTTTGAGCGTCTCCACCATCTTCATCTCTTTTTCCAAACCCATGCGCAAGCCGGTGACCACGTCGCGCACCAACAGCGCCGCGGGCAAACCGTGCCCACTCGCGTCGCCAACGGCCACACCGAACATGTCGTCATCGAAGGGAATGTAATCATACAAATCACCGCCCACGAGTTCCGCGGGTTGCGAGCGGCCGGCGACTTCATAGCCGCGCACCGGCGGAGCGCTAGCCGGCAACAAGCTTTGCTGAATCGTCGCGGCTTGCTGCAGATCGTTTTTGATCGCATCCGAGAAGAGGCGATAGTTCAGCGCCGAGCGCACGGCGTTCATGCAGAATTCGATTTCTTCGCGCGACCATCCGCTGTTTAACTCGAACACGAAGAGCCAGCGGCGATCGGGATTGCGCGCGACGGTGAAAGCCGCGGGAATGGCGTATTCGGTTTGGCCGTCGATGCCGAATTCCGTGCCCAAAGCGGGGTCATCAAAAATATAGCTGCCAAATTTGAGCACGCGCTGCACGGCTTCTGATTTTGCGGAAAGCCGGTGGCCGTGCTTGGGCTTGATTTTTTCCAGCGGCGCAACGAGCGTGAAATTTTCGCCTTGTTCCTGATAGATGCGCCCGTTCGTAATGCGCAAATCTTCTCCAAATAAATGCTCGATCTCGGCCACTATGGTAGAGAGAAATTTTTTGCCGGATTTTTCCTTGCCAATCTTGCGCAGCAGATCATCTAGTTTACGATAAAAAGTCTTTGGCTCGATCATATTTTCCTTTAAGAACATACTCGTACTGAACTTTGAAAGTTTAGCACGGCTGAGTCGAATGTCGTCACAAAAAAATAGGGCTTCCCGGCAAACCTGCAAAGCTGTTAGCCTTCGGGAGCCCCGTGCGGAACGGCAATATACGAAATAGAAGTTTGGAGGGCAAGCACGTGGAAAGATTCTTTGAGCTGCGCGGCTCAAGTTTGGCGCCGGCTTGGAAGAATAGTCCTTCAATCACACATGGTTTTCACTGCCGCACTGTGCAATGACCATACTGCTGCTCGCAAGCGCGTATTGCCTCCGCGCCATTCTTTCTTGCCTATAGTCTGGCGTCGCGAAGTTTTATCACGAACCGCACGGCATCGTGCCATCTGCGCAAGATGCTGCCCAACGTGAACTTCACGCGCCGCCGCACGAAATAAGTTGAGATTACCGCCAGCAATCCGAACGACACCAGCGTCGCGCAAACGGCGCCCATCACGCCGAAAGCTTTGACCAGCACGATATTCAACACCAAACTGGCGAGGGTTGCAATCAAGCGCGTCCAGAACGGATACTTTGATTCGCCGATGCCAAACAGCAGCCCCTCACCGATGCTGTGCCAACTCACGAATAGCCCCATCAACGCGAACCAGCGCAAGATGCCGGGGCCTTCGGGATAGCGGTCGGCCAGCAGTACTTTGAAGAAAAAGTCCGCGCCAAGGATGAGCACAAGCACGGCGGGCACGAGCAGAAGATTTGAAAAGAGAATGCCTTTTTCGTAGAGCGCGCGCAAATCCTGCTCGCGGCGCTCCGCATGCAAACGCGTGAACGCGGGAAATGCGATGAGCGAGAGGCCTTGGCGATAGAAATCGAACACGCGGAGAAAGTTGCGCGCGGCATTAAACAGCGCGACCGCGGCGGGATCGAGATAGGCCGCGATGATGAAATTATCCGCGCGTTCATAGACGATCCCCGAAACACTGCTGCCCATGGTATATTTGCCAAACTCAAACATGCGTCCCATGAGTTTGCGCTCCACGCGAAAGCCAAATTCTAATTGGCGAAAGGCGAGCGCGAAGCCCACTGCGGAAGCGGCCGCATAGGAAATCGTCGTGGTCAACAGCATGTCATAGGCGGAATCCAATTGGTGCGTGTAGATCATGCCGCCGACCATGAGGACGTTGCTGAAGACGAGCATGGCGTCGGTCAAGCAGATCGCTTTGATGCGATAGCTGGCGCGGAACATTTCGTTGGTGAATTGTTTGAGAAAAGAAGCGGCGATGAGCAGCGGAACAAAATAAAAGAGCGCGGCGAAATCAGGGCTATTGAACCAGACGCCCAGCGTCACGCGGGCAGGCCAGAGCGTTATGATGATGAACAAAAAGAAGCCGGCGAACAACAACAGCGCGTTGCTCTGCAAGGTCAAGCGGTATGGGTTGTCGTGATAGTGCTTCACATAGGGCGCCATGCCCAATGATACCCCAAGATGCGAAAGGATGAGAAAGGCGTTTTGGATCAAAACAAAATTGCCGTATTCCTGTTCGGGCAGAATACGAACCACCAACAGCATGAACACAATGCCATACGCCGCAAGTATGCTTTTATCGGCAAGCGTCCAAAAGCCTTTGTCGAGATGTGAGCTCAGGCGCACGAAGAGTTCCTCTGGACTATTGGGTTGAGGAAATAGTGGATTGAGGGATTGTTGGATTAATGGATTGTTGGAAAATAGTCCGCTTCATTCCTCCAACACTCCAAAACTCCCTTACTCCTTTTGCGGCTTGGACACGCTGAGGAGATACGCGACCGGCTGCCCTTCACGTTGATGAAAAACGCGCAGCGTATCCACCTTTGCGCGCGCCTGTTCCACGGCTTCGAAGAAATCTTCGCGTGCGCCGCCCACGTAGGTGTACTCCGGCGCGTGCAAAAGGAAAACGTGTGTGGAGTCGAAAAGCTGCGCGAGTTGTTGCGGTGTGCGTCGGGTGGTTTCGTAGTTGCGGATCGTGCGCACCGGTTGTTTCGTGAGCGACAGCAGATTGGCATTGAAGCCCCAATCCATGCACACGCTCGTGCGCTCGGGATGTTGGTCAGCCTCGGCAACGATTTCATAGATGGCGTCGGACCACACCCCGCGGCCGCCAGTGCGCTGCAGGAGTTGATGATAATCGATGATCGGCCTTGCCATGGCCAGCATGAGGACGAGCAGCACGGCGACCCAGAGTCTTTCAAGTGTGCGCGCTGAAAAACGCCATATCATCCGTTGCCGAACGAGCATTTCAAGCAAGAACAGCACAACCAGAATGTGCGGGAAGGGATACAACATGAGCAATTGATGGCCGCGATGCAACGTTGGCGTGAAGCAGGTGAAGAGCAAAAGCAGGGCGGTCATGGCAAGAAGAAAGACCATGCTGCGCTTCACCGGAAGACGGGCCATGAGTCTCATCAAGGCTTTCGCTACGAAATAGCAGAATGACAAAGGCACCAGCCACGACAACGGCGAGCCGGAAAAATGCCAGTCTGTAGTTTGATAGGCAACTTCCCCTGCAATCGCATGCGAGAGATAGCCCCCGCTGAACACGTCCGTCAACATCTGCAAACGCAAATACAGGTTGCCGAAGAAATCCAGATTATCTGCGCCGCCGGTCGTGTGCCGGAAGCTGCCCGCCATCGGCGAAAACGTTCCGCCGAGAGTCGCAAGATTGAAGGCAATAAAAATGGCGGCCCCGAGCGCGAAAGCAAACGCGGCAAACAACCAATGCTTCAGTCGCGGCAGGCGCTGCCTCACTTCCGGCAAAATTGTTTTGCCGTGCACGAGCAGCAATGTGGGCCCAAGTGAGAAGGGGAGCCACAAAAAACTCGCGCGATCGGTGATGCCCAGGCCCATCAGCAACGCGCCGAGATAGAGCCAGTGGGTTTCGCGCTCTTGCCACCCTCGCAGCAGCGCCCATAAGCCTGCGCCTTTGAGGGCCATCATGAGGCTCGCCGCAACGTAGTCATTGTGCGTGTAGGCGATGAAACTCGCGTCCAACGCAAGCAGCACGCCGGTCATCGCCGCCACCTCGAGGCGACCGGTCAAGCGCCGCGTGAAGGCAATGAAGAACAACAGTGCAATGGCGCCGAGCGCGATGGAAGAACCGCGCACGGTTGCGACATTGATGCCCCACAATGCAAACACCGGCAGCGTCACGTACGTGCGCAAAAAGCTGGTGTAGTAGTTGAACATCAAAGGAAATGGCCGCGCACCCAAATGAATGACCGAAGGATCGATCCGCACGTAATCCATATCATGTTGCTGCTTGAGCAATGCAGCCGCAGGCGGAACGTAATACAACTCGTCATATTGCAGGCCGGGGAGCGAGAGGTTGGGCAAAGTCGCACTGAGAAAAAGCGCGGCGGGCAAGAGCATCGAAATCATTGCCGCCGGGAATTTTCTAAACGCCATTTACTGGTTCTCCGCAATGCAAATGATGGAGATGCCGACGGGAAAAGAGAAATGCGCCAGCCAGTGCCGCTCGCTCGCAAATATAGTTTTGAACAGCGCGTTGCAACGCGAGCTGGTCAAATTTAAATCGGCGCGCGGAGCTCCGGCGTGTTGCGGCAGGATTTTTTTCACCAATCGAATTAATGCAATCGAGGGAAAGAATATTGAGTTGAAATAGGAGGCCTTCCAAATTTTAAGGCCGGCCGTTTCCAAAAGCTTGCGCAGTTGTGCGCGCGTATAACGCCGCCGGTGTTGATTGATCAGGTCGTGCTCGCTCCACAGCCACATAAATGCCGGCACCGTCACCACCACCCATCCGCCGGGTTTGAGCCATTGCAAATAATGTTTGACGAATTCGAGATCGTCATCGAGGTGCTCAATGACGTCGAGGAAAGCGAGCGCATCGAAGCGCCGGTTCTGCCATTGCGGATCGCTGTTTAAATACACGTTTTGAAAGCCGTCCTGCCGGCAAAGGTCGATCGCCGTTTGCGAGGCTTCGATGCCGTACACGGTTCCAAATTTTTCGAGGAATGGAATCATGGCGCCGGTCCCGCAGCCGATCTCAGCCAGCGTGCGCTGCTCGAGGCTTCGTCCCGATCTGCGCTCGCGCGTGCTCAAATATTTCTCGATAAGTTTTGTGACGATTGCGGCCCGACCCTGAAACCACCAATGGCTTTTTTGCACTTCATTGAAAAGATGATAAAGACTTTCTTCCATTTCTCAGCTTTCGATATTCGTCCGCGCCGGGTGGGGCGTCCAGCGCACGCGCCACAGGCCTTTCAAATCGTCCCAAGCCGTCGACCAGATTTTGACGCGGGAATCGAGGTCTTCGATCCATTCGACCGCGACTTCGTGAATCAGGTAGCCGCGTTGCTCGGCGCGCAAGAGCAATTCGGAATCAAAAAACCAGCCTTGATCGAGGACCAACGGAAGCAACTCCTGCGCGGCTTTACGCGTGAGCGCCTTGAACCCGCATTGGGCATCGGAGAATTTGCGGCGGGGAAACATGATTGCGATGATAAGGTTGTAAATACGCGAAATGATTTCTCGTTTCCATTGCCGCGTCACGCTGGCGCCGCGCTTCAAACGCGAGCCGATGGCGATTTCCCTTTCGCCGCGCGCAAGCGGCTCCAGCAAAGGCAAAAATGCGCGCAGGTTCGTGGATAAATCCACATCCATGTAGCTCAAGAGGTCGGCTTCGGAATCGAGCCAAACCCGACGCAACGCCCGGCCGCGGCCTTTTTTTTCCAAACGGACGTATTTGACTTCCGGCCAGCGCGCGGCGAGTGCGCGCCCCAATTCCGGCGTGCGATCCGTGGAGGCATTGTCCGCGATTACGATGCGCCACGGATAGGGACAATGCTTTTGCAAATATTCCCGCAGCGTCGTTATGCTCGGAGTGATATCACGTTCTTCATTATACAGCGGAATCACAACCTCGACCGTGGGCATCATCATGAGCCTGAATTTTTATCCAAAATTGCGGTGAAAAAAAATTCGCGAGCGGCAAAATAGCAACGTGGATTCCGAAAAGCAAGCGCGTGTTCGTGTCGTCGCAATATCTAAAGCCTTTTCTGCAATTTTTTCGGTGCACGCACGAAGCCGCGCAGCAAAGCCAAGATCACGCCCCAATTGCGCTTGCCCAGCTCTTTCATGATAAACCAAGCGGCAAGGCCGGCGATGCACCACGGAATCGTGAGCCAGTGATACCATTTCGCGTAGCGTTTGAAGAAGAGGAGACTGTGCTCCACTTTCAATTTGGTTTTGAACGGCGTCATGCCGCCGCCGCTGGAAGAAGAAACTTTGTGCCAGACTCGCGCTTGCGGTACATAAACCAAGCGATACCCCGCTCGCTGTGCGCGCACACACAAATCCGCGTCCTCGGAATAGGCCGGAAAGTATGCCGGATCGAACATGCCGATGCGCTCCAATACTTCACGGCGAATGAGCATGGTGCAGCCGGTGACGTAATCCGCGTCTTCGCTGCGCTCATATTGCCCGCGATCGATCTCGCGAATGCCGCGATGCGACGTGAGCCCCGCCCAATAATTGATGCGTGCGCCCGCGAACCAAATCGTTTCGGGTTGATCGTGATAATAAATTTTGGGGCCGAGGATTCCAATCTTGGCATCCGAGGTCGCGACGTGCATCATGTGCGTCAACAAATCCGGCGCGACGGCAATGTCGTTGTTCAAGAGCAGCACCCACGCCGCGCCATGCTGCAGAGCGTAGCGCATGCCGACGTTGTTGCCTTCGCCAAAGCCGAGATTTTCTTCGTTCTCAATGAAAAAGACATCGGGGAATTGTTCGCGCATTGCGGCCTGGCTTCCATCAGTGGAACCGTTATCCACAACCATGATTTTGAAATTGGGATACGCGATTTCTTTGACCGAGGCGAGGGTTTCGAGCAAAAGCGGTTTGCCGTTGAAGTTAAGGATAATGCCGTAAACGAGAGGAGTTGTCATGTTGCAACGAGCCGATGGCATGAAACCGCGGACAAAGTAATTGACGAGATGAAGCCGGTGAGAGTTTAAGTGCGCAGGTGCAGATTCTCAAGTGTTTTTTGGCGCAGGGTGTAATGCCTCAGTTATTGGTGGAAAACGTAGCGCAGACATCCTTGTCTGCAGGCGGGGACGCCCGCGCTACTCCACCGGTAACTGAGGCATTACCGCAGGGTCGTTTTTCGAAATACCTTCTTGCGGTTTTGTTCGACCGTTGAGCAGAGAAGAGCGCTTGCAATTTAGAGCCGCGCACTGTATGGTTACCGGCAGAAATTATGAATTTTAGGAGGCACGATATGAACGTTGAAACGCAGTCCGCGCTGGGACAAAGCTTATCCACGGTTTATGAGCCGCCAGCCACGAGCTATAATCTGCACGAATTGTTTGAATACCGCAACCGCGACAAGGTTGATTTGTATCTGCAATCTCATCCGGAGCTGTCGAGCTTCCTCGAAGAAAGCCATGGCTATTTGGTGAAGCATTTTGGAGCAGCAGCAAAGCTGGCATTGGAAGTTGTTCGTGACCCGGAAGCGGAGCAACAGCAGTTGTTCGTTTATATCAAGACTGCCGCGCCAACGGACGAGGCTCTCAAGCGCTTAGGCCGGTTTGATGAGGAATGGTTTCTGAATCACCTCGATCGCGTCGGCGACCATCTCAATTTCAATCTGGAAGTGATATGAGTTTTGCTTGGGCAGACTATTTGAAGCTAGCGGAGGCTTTGCGAACCAACCCCGACTCGCCGGATCCGCGTGAAGCTGCTCTCCGTGCAGCTACGAGCCGCGCATACTACGCGGCTTTTCATTGTGCGATTCTTTTTGCCGAGGGCGAAGGCTTTCAGCAAAAATATACCGGCGAAGATCATTGGAGCATAAGAAGACACTTTCAGTATCATCAACCCAATCATAGTGAAATTCGCAGAAAGATCTTTGCCGAGTTGGGGCGAATGTACGACAATCGGCGCATGGCCGACTATCAACGTTGAATTGAAAAGGACTTCACCGGCAGCTCTGGCTGACTTGACCATCAAAATGGCGAAAGGTTTGCTGGAAAAACTCAATACATTGAAAACCGTTGGCACTGATATTTGGGACGTTGGCTTTGAGAATTTTCAAAATGAAAACGGCCCGGAAAGAATTCCAGACCGTTCGTGTTTTGTGAAAAAGCGCCTGACGGCGTAACGAGCACACAGTTAATCCATGCTGCTTTCCAGGCCGAAGAGATTGACGCGGCGTACGACGAGCAGGTTGTAAATGCCTGCGGCGACTGTGCCGACAATGAAGCCCGCCAAGAACACCCACCCCGCTGTAAATGGAGCAACCAAATCTCTCACTGCCGTACTTGGCGGAAACCTGCTGATGAGCCAAAAGAGTAGGCACAACGCCACGCCCAGCGCAAAACCAAAAGCGAGAGTCAAGAGACCCTGCGCACGCACGGCAATGCCGCCAAACCGCGGATCGTCTTCCGGACCGCCGCCGCCTTTGCCGGAGCTTTCATCTGCTGCGATGCTAATCATTGTGAACCTCCAATCCTGTTAAGTTTCATTCAAAGTTGTTGTCAACACATAGCTTCCCCACAAGTACGGGTGGGGTTGCAAGTAAATGCTGCCGTTGCTGTATTTTTTAATGTACTGCAATTGAATTGCTCGCAGTCCCCACACCGAGGAGGAATTCCGAGCCCATTGCTCAAGGAGATCTTGGGTTTGAGAAATCGCCTCCTCGGCGGGAATGCGCCAGAGACTCGCTTGCACGCGCTTCGCCCCCAACGATAAAAATCCATGCTGCAGGCCGACGAGGCCGGCGCCCTGCAAAAGCTTCCCCTGCGCGGTCTCGCAGCCGACTAATAAAACAAATTGCGCCGAAAGTCCGGGAAGTTTTTTCAAATCGGCGAGCGTGATTGCAAGGGTGTTGGTTTTGCCGCTCGCCTGACTGCGAATGGCCATATTTATAAAAGACAACTCGGGTTCTTCGTTGTTGGAAACGCTATGGCCGACATAAAGCTGGAGATCATAGTCCGATTTTGCGGCGAGGGCAGCCAAAATCACGTCTTTATCAAGCTGCGATTGCGCTGTTTCCAAAAGCGCGGCGCCGGGATACTTTTCCTGAACCGATTGCACGAGCGCCGGACTTTTCGCAAAGGCCGGATCGGCGCTGAGCAACACCTTCGCCGTTTGCGGCGAAAATTTACTCTGCGCTCCCGCGTGCGCGAGCAGAAACGAAAGGCTAGGAATATGAAGAACCGCGGCCGCTTGAATCACGAAAGCAACGGCTTTATCGGAAGTGTCGACCACGAGGGTTGAAAACGGCACTTCGTGCAGAAACGCATCCGGAACGAGGTAAAGCTTGCGCGCCTCTTTTGCGCAGAGTTCAAAATCCGGCCACACCATTAAGTCTTCATACAATTGCCGGCCGAGAGCGGTGGTGGTTTTGAAATGGTTTTGTATGGCAGAAGCATTGTATGGCGTGAACGCCGCGTTGGTGCTGCGAATAGCCCGGTTATAGTCTTCAACTCTTTTTTGCAGGTCCTCTATGTTGATGGGCTTGCGCAAAAGTTTTCGGACTTTTGCGCTTAGAACAAAAGCGTAAAGGGAATCTGCCGTGACCATGTAATCGACGGCAAGGCTTTTCCCGTCAAGGGCGCTCTGAACTTCATCCAGACTCACGAAACGAGCCGGCGCACCGTTGCCATAACCATTGGAAGCCGCCTTCAACGACCGGCCTTTTTCATAATCCAGTTTCTCCCACGCGCGATCGATTCTATTTCGCCGAATTTCGTAGCGCACCGCGTTCTTGAGATACTCGTCGATCTTGTTGCGATAGAGCGCCAAACGTTCGATATTGCGAAAGCGGGCGCTGAGCGATTCGATTTCATCGATGAGTCGATCAGAATTTGCCAGAGCGCTCTCGAGATCGCCTTGCGCGTGGGCAATTTCAGCCAGCAGGCCGTAGGCGTCGATAATCCTCTCCGGCTCGTTGATTTGTCGCGCTTCTTCCAAAGCCTCGATCAATTTCGTTTTCGCATTCGCATATCTGCGCAGCTTGAGGTCGCAAGCCGCCAGATTGAACCTGTTTTCCAGGCTCAGGCGCAGCAGCCAGTTTTCTTCATAAATAGCTGCAGCTCTCTCGAAGTAAGCATAGGCGGCTTCATACTTCTGGCTTTTTAGATTTTGCCTGCCAAGGTTTTGCAGGATTTGCGCTTTTCTCGAAGCCAAGGTAACCATCTGAATCAAGCGGCTGGCCTCATCTTGCACAAGCTGAAACTCTTCGATCTTACCACGCGCCGCCTGTGCTTCAGCCATGTTGACCAGAATCTTGATTTTGGTAATCATATCTTCGGGGTTGAAACGCTCGAGTAATTCCCGTGCAATGCGTAGATTGGCAAGAGCTTTTTCATATTCTTTGAGGTTGATAAACATTGAGCCCAAATTGAGATAACCGATGGTCTCGTTATCGTAATCTTCCGTTTCATGTGCCAGTGCAATTGCCGCGCGATAAGCCTCCTCCGCCAAATGATAGTTTCCCAAACGCAATTGGACGTTCCCTTTTGTAAGCTGCAAATTGATTTTTTCATTGCTCCCCGGTTTGTATTCCTCCACTCGCGCACATGCACGGAGAGCGTCGTCATAACGTCCCAATTGCCAGTAAACATTCGCCAAACGCAAATAACCGTTTGTTTGATACCACTCTATTTTCGGCACGTGATGGTATTGCTCCGTGGCGGCAATAAGTTCTTGGAACAATGTGAAAGCTTCATGATCCTGCTCGGCGCTGTGTTTGGCATTGGCGTAATTGAACAGAATGCCCAGGGCGCGCAGTTTATAGCCGAGTGCTTCCGCGCGTGACCGTGCGCGCTGCGCCATGAGAAACGACAAATCCGTCAGCCCGCGATAGTCATAAAGAATCACTTGCAGGCGTTGGGCGAGATCGAGGCGCAGCCGCTCATCGGATGCGCGCTCTAAATATTGCAGGCTGAGAGCGCCATACTTCTCGCCCTCTTCCCAAACCTTGCTCTTGTTATGCAACTCAAAACATAATGCCGCGGCGCGTTTGGCTTTCAGCCAGAACTTTGCCTGTTCCGGTGTGAACCGCGCAGCTTGCGCCAGAAACGGCTCCCAACAAGTCACGCCCAAGCCCGCGTCAATTTTTTGCGCACTCATTTTCAAATGGCTGAAAATCTCGCCGCTCAACTGCGCTTGTTCCTGCGCGCGCGCGATCAAAGCTTTTTCCAACGCGCTTTGCAGCCGAATTTCCGCCTTGTAAACATTCTCCTCGTCTTTGATTGACGCGAGGATTTCTTCGCGCTCGAGCTTGGTCGTGTCCAAACGCGCTGACACGTCATTCGCCACGCCCGCAACGAGGCTGTCGGGAATCTCAAGCGTCAAATAATACTTTTGCAAGCGGGCGCTCACTCGGGCGGAATCTGCCGCGCTCTTCGCGAACAAGATTTCCTTTTGCAGCTCCACGAGCGTAGGCTTGCGATTGAGCTGCCAATAGGCCGTTGCAGCCAGGCCGGCAACGAGGAGCAATCCTGCTAGCCAATACTTTTTCATAAAACCAGAAAGTGGAAAAGTTCGAGGTTCTTCTTACGTCTTCACTGTTGCACCGCGGTCGAATCCGGGTCTCTCGGCGGTTGCGGATCTTTGCCGTTGCGATCCTTCTCGAGCGAGCCGAGGCCGTAGAGAATCATGCACACCATAACAACGATTGCTGCCAATCGGCCAACATACGCGGGCCTCTTGAGACGCCCTTTCGCTAACACTGGAAACGTCTGCACCTGCGCGCGGAGATATTGCCCCAACGTGCGAAAGAAGTTTCCCAGTTCCTCACGGCTTGCCGGGATTTGCAGGATGCCGCCCTGGTGCAGCGCAAAATTGCGGCGCGCGGACCAAAGCTTGTGCAGCGCGTCGAATTGCGCGCGATACGGGGCAATGATCTTGTTCGCTTGCCGCGTGGTTTCTTCGATCAAATGATCAAGCTCCTCGCGCGGCGTGCCTTGTCGCTTCGCATTGGGATCGTCGCCGCTTGGGGGTTTGCCGGAATCATCGTGTTCGCCTGTTTGGGGTTTGCGAGGCCCGACAACGTGGCTGCGGCGATGCACGAACTCCAAACGTAGCGCGAGCAGGCTGTCGTAATTATCCAAATCTTCGCGATCGAGTTGGGGAATGTTTTCCAGCACCAATTTGCGGAAGCTGGGATGCAAGGGCATCATGGCTTTGTCTCCTATAGAGAGATAAATTCGAGGCGGAGCAATTCTAAAAGCAGTATTGACGGCTCATTTGGATGGAGGCACAGGTTCAATTTGATGCACGCACTTTGCAGGCCGCGAGACCTTGGCCATCATGCGGTCATAAATGAACGTGCTCAACAATTCATCGAAACGATAGTAGCCGGTGATGTCGCGATCCATGAGGCAGGGTGTGGCTTTGTCGAATTTGTCTGGGAAGTAGCCGGTCCATTCCTCTTCCGCGGAGGGATGAGCCAAATCGGAGTGGTATTGCACGCAATTGTAGTCCGCGAAAATTTTCGGAACCGGGATCGGCTCAGTCGCATCGATCTTGCGGTCGATGCGATTCACGAAGAAGTGTTTCTCTTGGATGCACTCTTCCTCGCTGCCGACTTTTTTCAGAATGAAGCAATCGACGTATTCATCCGTAATGGTGCCGTGAAAGGCGGAAGACATCGCGTGCGCAAACTCGTGGATGTAAGTTTTGTGGCGCGCGCTGATGACGTTGAGCGCGATGCGCCCGGGGCGCGTTGGGCAATAGTCGTGTACCGCGCGAAAACCGGGAGCCGCAGCGTCGGAGGCTGCGCGATTGTTGATCTCGGGATATTCAATTTGATAGTGCGTCGGCGAACATTGCGGAACCCTTTCGGCAACAGGCGGTTCCACGCCAACTTCGCAAGGCGTGGCATCAAAAGAAAAACACTTGCCGGCGCGATCCATTTGGTTCTTCAACGGATCGACGTCCTCGTGCTCGATCCAATCCGAGAAGTGCGCGAAAGCGCGCGTGTGCGTGGGCGAGGCCGTAATCGCGAAGATCACGTCGACGTCGTTGTGATCGAAATCTCGTTTGGCGCTGCCCCACGATTCTTCAAGTATTCTTTCAAAGTTCTCGAACATCCGGCGCATGGGATCGAGAATGTTGTTGTCCACGCGCACGCCGTCTTGCTCCAGCTCTTTTTGAAACTCCTCCACCATGCCATAAAGCGGGCCGCTCGCCGCAGCCAGCACGGGATTGAAAACCGTGACCACGCGCACGCGGCTCCAAATCTCCGGGCGCCCGACCACCGGATCGGTTTCGAGGCTGAAGAGCGCGCGATCGACCGCGCGCAGAAACAAATCGCGATCGCGCGCGATGGGATCCATCTCATACCCGGCTTCGCGGTTTTCATCTTCATCGCGCTTGTGGATTTTGGGGTTGGCGACGAAGGCGATGGTATAGGGGTGCGCCGGAAGGTTTTTCAAATGATAATCATAGAGCAGGCGGTCTTTTAGCCACGGCTTGCACGCGAGCAGTTCGTTGAGCGCGTGCATCTCCTCTGCAATGGGAGATTTGATGACGTTAACGTTCTGCCGCGTGTCATACGCAAAAACGAGCTTGATTTTCCTCTTCTCGAACGCGTGAAAAAAGAGAAAGAGCAGGTCGTTGTAGAAAATGGCCAAGGTGGCGCCGAAGCAATAGCCCAAAAAGTACCAATGGCAACCAGCCATGAGCATGCTGAGAAAAACGCTGCCCGAAGCCGCGGCCAAGCTCAAGAGCAACCAGACGAGGAGCGTGAGAAAAATCAGCGCGCCGCCGAAATAAGTCACGAGCGCGAACCACAAAAAGACCCAAAAGCTTGAATAGAGATGGGCGAGCGTAAAACTGAAAGAGAGACTGGCCGTGACGAACAACAGCCCGAAAGTCAGCCCGAGCAAGTGCGCGCGAAGGTTTTTGGTCGGTGGGACGCGTCGGATTTGAATGATTCGTTCGGGCCGAAAGAGGCTCACAACAAACAGGACGATACTAACCATGAACTTCCTCCCTGGAAATTGGGAACCAAGCGTCTTAGGTTTTGTGCCGCGTCGTAACGATCATCCTGAAGGAGACTCCATGCGAGGGTGAGTATTTGCTAATTTATTTTTTCATGCGCCAGTCATTTTTTATGAGGCTTTCTCCGGCGGCTTGCCATTCCTCATCGGTTTCCAGCTCGAGATATTCATTCATGATGCGAATGGCCTCCTCGATTGCGCCGGCCTCGGCATTCGCCAGGGCAAGGTTGTAGCGCGCCTCCAAAAATTTCGGATCGGCTGCAATGGCGGCCGTGAAATACTTTGCCGCGCTGTCCCAGTTCTGCTTTTGAAAATGATATACGCCGAGATCATTGAGCAGGCTGGCAGAATTATTCGCAAAGGGAGCGAGTTCTTGCAGCAAAGAATCGGCGCGCTCGTATTTTCCTTCAATTAGAAAAATTTTTGCAAGCTGTTGCTTCGCAGGTATGGACGTAGCGCCGTTCTTGATCGCCTGCGCCGTGAGCTTTTCTGCGCGCGCGGAATACTTTTCTTCTTTCTCTGTGCCCATCAATACACTCATCCCGCTGGAGCCATAGCCGCCGGAGAGGCGGGCATCTTTGATGAAGACTGTGTGTTCCTTCTGCAACAACGCCGCGGCTTGGTGAATCTTATAGTCCGTTTGTGCATATCGCCAGCCCCATCTTCCTCCCAATGCAAGCAAAACGAAGAGCGCGGCAAACGCCGGTCGCCAAACTAAAGGCGTCTGGAGCCAGCCCAAGATAGCCGAGCGTTTTTTGCGATAAGCCGCCTCGACAGCAAATGACCGACTTTCTGTGGTTTCATCTTCGGCATCTTCTTCGGGCGCGGCATGCGGATTCAACTCTTTTTCATAATCCAAAATCTTGGCGACTTGCGCTTGCGGGCTCAGCTTGAGTAGCTTCGCGACTTCCAGTTCCTCCATTGCCGTAAACGGGACCCCCTCGTTGCGGCGCATAGCCGCGACCACGTGAAAACAAAGGGCGCATTCATTGAGGTGTTCTTGAATGGCCGCAGCCTCCTGCGCGGTGGCCTCGCCTTCGATATATTTAAACAAGAGGACATCACTGATGCAATCCGCGCTGGGGGGATCGGCAGCCAGGCTGTTTTGTAACATGTCATTCGGCATGAGTAAGATATTTCCTCATCTTATTTCCGTAATGGAACTGTCCCTTAGTACGGGAGCGTGCGTTTTGCTGATGCTACCGCCCGCTTTCCGCGCCATTTGCCCGAGCCTTGTGTTGTTCAACACAATACGAATGGCGACGATTTCGAGATATTTGCAGATCGCGGTTTCGCTTCGGCCCTGCATTTCTGGCCAGGCTGCGCTGCGCCGGTCGAAGAGCCTCAGATAAACCTGGAGAAGTAACGCTTCCAATCTTCTACAACCCAAGCTGCCCTCCTGCATTTTCAATTCGCGTGCGAGCACCGCGATAAGGTACCCATGAAAGCGTTGCATGAACTTCATCTGAGACGTGCGATCTTGAGGGTCTTGCGCCAGCATCTGGATCAGCTCTGGAATTGTTTTCCAATCCGGATTCATCTTCTGCTTGCACCGACGTCACTCCAAGACAACGGGGGGGAGCATTTTGCGCTTTGGATTCGTTCTATTGACAGAGACAATAACGGCGGAATTTATTCTCAACTTTTTTGCGCCGCGGGCCTAGCCGCGCAAGCATTTCTGCAAGCGCTTTTTCACTGCTGCAATGATTCCGAACGTGCGCTGGGAAGACAACTGAACGTCCGGCAGTACTGCAATGTTTTCTGCGCTCATCTCGGCGTACAAATAATATTTGAAAATCAGAACGTCCCGAACGCCGCTCCGCAACAGCTTGCGGATGTGTTCGAGGCATTGCTCTATCGACAAAATCAATTGGACGCGACTCTCCTCGTTCAATTCGGCAAAATTTGGCAAAAGCTCAACGGCGTCCTGTTGGCGCCCGTTCGCGATTTCCCAGCTTGGCTCGCAGCGTTTTCGTGACGAGGGCCGTTTTTTCGCCTGTGCGCGCCGATAGGAGTTAAGCGCGACGCGCGTGGCCGCAATCGTCAGATACTTGAGAATCGCATTCTCAAAACGGCCCTCGTAATTCTTGAGCGCTTCGGCGTCATTCTTGAGCAGTTTGACGTAGACTTCCTGCGCCAAATCCTCCGTGTGCGCCGCGCCTTCATGATGCCCGATCTGTTGACAAGTGCGCAAAATAGTCAAACTGATGTATTTGTGGAAGCGGCGATAGAATTCGCTCCACGCCGCTTCGTGACGGGGGTGGTTCGCGAGAAAGCGAATGAGTTGGTTATGGCTGAATTCTTTCACGGTCATGTCTGCCCGGCGCTGATCAGTGGCATCATTTAATAGCAGGGTCATCCTTGTCTCACTTTCGCAGAATCAGGTTCTCTGCGCGGGGTGGAGTAATGTGCAGCTTCCTGTGGAGATGAGCCGCCGGAAATTAGGCTCCAACTTCCGGCGCCGATACAAAGGAATTTTAAACGGGGCTTTTAGATGTGCGTTTGCCAAACAAATCCTAGTTCACAGCCTAACGTTTAGACACAGTGAGCCTAACTTTTCTCTCAAACTTTTTCGGCGCGTTCCTCACTTTTTAGGGTGCATTGCAATGAAGATGCTTGACGCAAAGCTTCTGCGCATGTTCGGCAAAAGCTGAGAAGCAACTGTAATGCTGCTCTTTCATCGCGCCAACAGCGTTGGGCGCAATACGCGCCACACATTCTCCGCGACTTTCTTATGCCCCTCGGCAGTAGGATGAATACCATCGGGCAGATTTAACTCTGGCACGCCACCCACGCCCTCCAATAGAAAAGGAATGAGCGCTGCGCCGTTCTGTTTGGCCAATTCGGGAAAGAGCCGCTGAAACTGCCGCCGATATTCGACCCCGAGATTGGGCGGCACCATCATGCCCGCGAGCACAATCCTGGCCTGCGGATTTTTCTTCTTCGTCCGCGTGATGATCTCTTGCAAGTTGCTGCGCGTGTCTTCCAGCGCGATACCGCGCAGACCGTCGTTCGCGCCCAATTCCAAAACGAGAATATCGATCTTGCGATTGAGCAGCCAGTTGATGCGGCGCAATCCCCCCGCGCTCGTCTCGCCGCTCAACCCCGCATTGATTATTTGATAAGGCAATTTCAGTGTGTCAATCTTTTGCTGGATCAAAGCCGGAAACGCTTGCGAGGGCTCCAACCCAAAACCCGCAGTGAGGCTATTGCCGAAGAAGAGAATGGTTTTTGTAGAAGATTTTGATTTGGAGCTATCGCTAATTCCCCCTTTGAGGGGGGTTAGGGGGGTGTTCTCCAGCGTGTCGATGCAATTCAAATTCATCAAGGTCGCAACGCTTTTGAACTCATCCCCCCGGCCCCCTTCTCTTGGGAAGAGAAGGGGGAGAGGAGATTCGAAGCTGTGCAAGTCCCCTTCTCTTTTTAAGAGAAGGGGATTTAGAGAATGAGTTCCGTTGTCAAACTCCGCATGACCTTCGCTCGCCATTATACCGAGCGCCAGCACTAAAAAAATCCGAACTTGTTTTCGCATCTTCCACTCGGTTTTTGTACATTGCAACCCTGTTACCGCTTTTTCGTTTGAGAAGTTTCAGAGGCAAACCGTAACTTTACGAAACTTGAAAAGTTTCGTAAAGTTTTTGTTCGAACTCAACTGAAAGCCCGTTATGTCCTCTCCCATTTTGGAAGTACGCCATCTCACGCGCACGTATCACAGCGGTGATCGCACTTTGACCGTCCTCAAAGAAGTCACCTTTGCCATCCCGACGGGCTCGACGTGCGCCATCGTTGGGCCTTCGGGCAGCGGCAAAACCACTTTGCTGGGATTGTGCGCGGGACTTGATCGCGCCAGTTCCGGCTCGGTGATTTTGAACGGCATCGCGCTCGACAATTTGAGTGAAGACGAACGCGCACGCGTGCGCAATGAACTGGTCGGCTTCGTGTTTCAAAACTTTCAACTCATTCCCACGCTCACCGCTTTGGAAAACGTCATGGTTCCTCTCGAATTGCGCGGCGAGGCTAAAGTGCGTTCGGAAGCCGTGCGGCTGTTGCAGCGCGTCGGTCTCGGCGACCGTTTGCAGCATTATCCCATTCAACTTTCCGGCGGCGAGCAACAGCGCGTGGCGCTCGCGCGCGCTTTTATCAATCGCCCCAAAATTCTTTTTGCGGATGAACCCACCGGCAACCTCGACGTGGAAACCAGCGCGCATGTGGTCGATTTACTCTTTGAGCTCAATCGCGAAGCCGGAACCACGCTCGTGCTCGTCTCGCACGATCTCGATCTCGCGCAACGCACGCAGCGCATCATCCGTCTCAAAGGCGGGGCGATTGTTTCCGATCAAGCGACGCAATATAGCTTTGCAGATGAGGAAGATGCAATGGCTCCAACAAAATAGTCACGCTTCAAAAAGCCCCAACGGATGAAATGCTTTGATCAGTGGGGTTGTTTCTATCCGTTGGCTAATGTTTTTGAAAAAACTCTCTTCATAATACCATGACCAATACTCGCATCATCTTCAACCCCTGGGTTTGGAAAACCGCGTGGCGCGATTCGCGCACGCATCGTCGCCGCATGATTCTATTCTCCGCCGCCATCGTGCTCGGCATTGCCGCGCTCGTGGCAATTCGCTCGCTCGGTGAAGATTTGGAACGCGCGGTTGATACGCAAGCGAAATCTTTGCTCGGCGCGGATTTGATGCTCAGCAGCCGCCAGCCGTTCAATGCCGAGTTGCAGGCCTTCATCGACTCGCTCGGCGGCGAGCAAGCGCGCGAGGTACGCTTCGCTTCGATGGTTTATTTTCCCAAGACCGGCGGCACGCGGCTGGCGCGCATTCGTTCGTTGGAAGGCGATTATCCTTTCTATGGCGAATTCACTGCGGAGCCGCAAAGCGCGGCGCACTCTTTCAAAAATGGGCCGTTTGCGCTCGTGGAAGATGCGCTGCTCTTGCAATACGATGCGCAGCCCGGTGACTCGCTCAAAATTGGCGCGGTCATGTTTGCCGTTGCTGGCCGCTTGAAAAATGTGCCCGGCGAAAGCGCTGCGGATGCCTTCATCGGCCCGCGCGTTTACTTTCCCATGCGCTATCTCGAACAAACCGATTTGCTGCAACGCGGCAGTCAAGTCACATACAGCGTGCATTTCAAATTCAACGCGCCCGTCAATGAAGATTCGCTCGTCGCGCGCCTCAAACCATTGCGAGAAAAATATCGCATCTCGTATGAAACCGTTGCCACGCAGAAGGAAGACCTCGGCGAGGGTATGCGCAATCTTTATCAATTCCTCAGTTTGGTGGGCTTCATCGCGCTCGTGCTCGGCAGTGTCGGCGTAGCCAGCGCCATTCATGTTTACATCAAGCAAAAATTGAACACCGTTGCAGTGCTGCGTTGCCTCGGCGCAAGCGGCAAACAAACCTTCGTCATCTTTCTCATTCAATCGCTCGCGCTCGGCCTCATCGGGTCCGGCCTGGGCGTGTTGCTCGGCATTTATCTGCAAAGCTTGCTGCCGAAAGTTTTGAGCGACTTTCTGCCCGTGCAAATCGCGATCACCACTTCGTGGAGCGCGGTCGCAGAAGGCCTGGGCCTCGGCCTGGGTATGACGCTGTTCTTCGCGCTGCTGCCCTTGCTCAACCTCCGCAAAATTTCGCCGCTGCTCGCCATTCGTTCTTTTTTTGAAGAACAGCGCGAGACGAAACGCGATTGGCTCAAAGTCTTCGCCTATGTTGCGCTGCTCCTCGCGCTCGTGATCTTCGCGCGTTTGCAATCGCCGAGTTGGCGCGTGGCGCTCGGCTTCAGCGTGGGATTGGCCATTGCGTTTGGCTTGCTTTTCGTCGTGGCCAAATTGTTGATGAAAGCCGTGAAAAAATATTTTCCCGCTTCATGGAGCTACGTTTGGCGGCAAAGCCTCGCCAATCTCTATCGCCCGCAGAACCAAACTTTGACCATGATACTCGCGCTCGGCCTCGGCACGTTTTTGATCGCAACATTATTGCTGGTGCAGCAAGCGTTGCTGCGCCAAATCAAATTAACGAGCACCGGCGAGCAACCCAATCTCGTTTTGTTCGATATTCAAACCGACCAAAAGGAAGGCGTCGCGGAAATTCTGCGCGCGCAAAACCTGCCGCTGCTGCAACAAGTGCCGGTCGTCACCATGCGTTTGGAAGAGATCAACGGCAAAAACGTGCGCGAGATTCAAAAGGACACGACCAACGGCATTCCAAGTTGGGCGCTGCGCCGCGAATATCGCAGCTCGTATCGCGACAGTTTGAATGACAATGAAAAACTCATTGCCGGAAGTTTGCAAAAACTCGTGGCCGGCCCGGAGGACACCATTCGCGTTTCGATGGATGAAGGCATTGCCAAATCGCTGCGCGTGAACCTCGGCGACGAAATCGTGTTCGACGTGCAAGGCGTGCCGATGAAAACCGTGGTCGGCAGCTTGCGCGAAGTGAATTGGCGCAGAATCATGCCGAGTTTTTACATTCTCTTCCCGCACGGCGCATTGGAACAAGCCCCGCAATTTCACGTGCTCGTCACGCGCGTTCCCAACGCCGAAAGCTCCGCGCGATTGCAGCGCGCCGTCGTGCAAACTTTTCCGAACGTCTCCGCCATCGACATCACGCTCGTGCTGCGCACCGCGGACAACATTCTCAGCAAAGTCGCGTTCGTGATTCGCTTCATGGCGCTCTTCAGCATTCTCACCGGCCTCACCGTGCTCGCCGGCGCGGTGATCACCAGCCGCTATCAACGCCTGCAAGAAAGTGTGCTCTTGCGCACGCTCGGCGCGAGCCGCAAACAGGTGCTCAAAATCATGACGCTGGAATATCTCTTTCTCGGCGGCTTAGCGGCGCTCACGGGCTTGCTGCTCGCCTTTGCCGGAAGCTGGGCGCTCGCGCACTTCGTGTTCGAAACCACGTTCGCCCCCGAAATTTTGCCCACGCTCGTGATCATTGCCGACGTCGTTGCACTCACGATTTTGTTGGGCATGGTGAATAGTCGCGGCCTCGTCGACCGCTCGCCGCTGGAAATTTTGAGGATCGAAGCCTAGCTATTTTCGGAGAAGAGAAACGGCTTTCTTGTTATCCAAACATGAAACTAGTTACACGCCACTCCTCCCTCTGTCATTCAGAAGGAATTGCCATGCCGTGGCGGCGGCACCCGAGCATGATGAAAATGTAGTTCTGCCCCCTTGTGGGGCACTGTAACGTGTGCAGAATCAGCGTCCCACAAGGGACCGGGATTACGAAATTTTCGTGGTAATCTTTTCACTCGCTGCAGACACCGCCAAGCACGGAAAAGATTCCTCTCGAATGACGAACAGCGTGTATGTCCGCGCGAGATTTTTATGTGGTGTCGCTGCGCCGCCGAGGGTTCATCTTTGCTTGTTTATCTCACCTTTATTTTTTCAAGCTAGCGAACTTCAAAGCGACGGCCTCCCGCCGCCGAAAGCTGATTTTCAAAATAGCCTGTGCCGCCGCAGCTACGAATTCGTCTTACAAAATCGGCGCGTATGCGAAACTTGAAACACAACGGCGCCGCGTTCATCACCCCGCCGAATCGTACGGCTCATGGTTTGAGCTTTTCTTCTCTCTTTTTGTCAAGCTTCCTTCCCAAAAAGGCGCGTGCAGAAAGGTGCAACGAAAAATTTTTACTCTGCACGCGGACAGTTTGGCCTTTGTGCGGGCGGGCACGTTCTTTGTCAATTCGAAAAGCTGTTTTTGGGGAAAAGCGCTGAGCTAAAAATCTTCTTTGTGGTCGGTCTAAACGGGCGGCGCTTTCGGGCTGCCCGTTTTTATTTTTATGCTGGTTCATGATACTACACATGATCGCAGCGGGGCGGGAAAATCGAGATTGAATTTGCGGATTTTTTTTCTATATTGGCCGCGTTCTAAAGACGAAGGCTCTCGCCGGTCCTACTTACATTTCTTTTCTTCCCACTGAATCCAATTCCTCTCTGCCTTCGGTGGGATTTTCATTTTCAGCGATACTTGGTTTTGAAATCAGCCTGGTGCGTCTTGTGGTTTTCAATTTTTGATTAACTAAACGAGCGAAGAGGAGCATCCATGTCGGACAGTATCGTCAGTCGCAGCAAGCATGGTTTGGAGATTCATGGCATTCGCAATGTGAACGAACAGTATTGGAACTTGACTTCCGGTGCACTGTATGACGAAGCCATTCGCCGCCGGGAAGGCACGATCGTGCATCATGGCCCGCTCGTGGTGCGCACGGGCCATCACACCGGCCGCTCTCCCAACGACAAGTACATCGTCAAAGAGCCTTCCAGCGAGAAGAACATTTGGTGGGGCAAAGTCAATCGGCCGATCGAACCCGAACGTTTCGACAGCTTGCATCATCGCATGCTTTCGTACATGCAGAACCGCGAGATCTTCATTCAAGACCTGTACGCCGGCACGGACCCGCGCTATCGCCTGCCGATTCGCGTGATTACCGAGAGCGCCTGGCACAACCTCTTTGCGCGCAATCTTTTTGTCCGCCCCAAGCTGCACGAACTGGAAACGCACGAGCCGCAGTTTACCGTAATCAACATGCCGCGCTTTCACGCGATTCCCGACATCGACGGCACAAACTCCGAGGTCTTCATCATTGTGAATTTCGGCAAGCGCCTGGTGTTGATCGGCGGCACGAGCTACGCTGGTGAAATCAAAAAATCCATCTTCACGGTGCTGAACTACACCTTGCCTTTGCAAGAAGTGCTCTCCATGCACTGTTCTGCGAACGTCGGCAAAAACGAAGACGTCGCCGTATTCTTCGGGCTTTCCGGCACCGGCAAAACCACTCTGTCCGCCGATCCGCACCGCCGTTTGATCGGCGATGATGAGCACGGCTGGAGCGACGCGGGTGTGTTCAATTTCGAAGGGGGATGTTATGCGAAGGCGATTCGACTCTCGAAGGAGGCGGAGCCGGAGATCTATGCGACCACGCGGCGCTTCGGCACGATTCTCGAGAACGTCACATATGATTCATACACGCGCCGCCTCGATCTCAATGACGCTTCGCTTACGGAGAATACGCGCGCGGCTTATCCCATCGACTTCATTCCCAATCATGAGCCGAGCGGCATGGGCGGCCATCCCGTGAACATCATCATGCTCACCGCGGACGCGTTTGGCGTGATGCCGCCGATTTCGAAACTGACGCCGGCGCAAGCAATGTATCATTTTCTCTCCGGCTACACCGCGAAAGTGGCGGGCACGGAAAAAGGTCTCGGCAAAGATCCGCAGGCCACGTTCAGCACCTGCTTTGGCGCGCCGTTCATGGCGTTGCACCCGAGTGTGTACGCGAGAATGCTCGGCGAAAAAATCGCCAAACACAAAGTCACATGTTGGTTGGTGAATACGGGCTGGACCGGCGGGCCGTTCGGCGAAGGCCAGCGTATGAAGATCGCCTACACGCGCGCGATGGTCAACGCCGCATTGGATGGCCGCCTCGCACAGGTCGCGACGGAAGAAGATTCCATCTTTGGTTTGCACATTCCGCAGACCTGCCCGGACGTGCCCAATGAAGTTTTGAAGCCGCGCAATACGTGGAAGAATGTCGCGGCCTATGATGAAAAAGCCAAACATCTCGCCGGGCTTTTCCACAACAATTTCGCGCAGTTCGCGAAAGATGTGTCGGAAGACATTCGAGCGGCCGGGCCGAAAGCGCAATAACCGGCAAAGCGGAGTCCGGGCGCGCAGCGTGCATACAATTTGTGCTCGTGTTTTCCACGCGCTCAAAGATTGTGTTTTGTCGAAGAACAGCATCTCACGCACCGTAATTGCAATCCCACGAAACAAGATTCTTCTCGTGGGATTGCGATTGCATGAGCGTTTCTTCTCACCAGGCCTCAAACACCTGCACTGCCAGCTCGCGCCGCATGAGGGCTTGCTCCAAGCTTACCCATTTTTTGATGAACGATTCCGCTTGTGCATCGCTCCAGTTTGCATTTGTGCTCCAACCGTTTTGTTGCCGAAACCACTTGAGCGCTTGCCAGGTTGCGAGCGCAGCTTCTGCGGTGTAACTTACGCCCGCTTGTTGGTCTTCATTCCGGCCAAACTCCTCGTCGAGGTGCCAGTCCACTGCCGTGCATTCGAGCGGCCGCGGCTTGTGTCCGCGAAATTGCTCGGCCTTCATGCATGCCTCGTGTGAATAGGAATCTGCGAGCGCGTGCAAGTAAATCGCCAGCGCCTCCACGCTTTTACCCGCGACTTCTTGATAAACATTTCCGCCGTCATAAGAAATCTGGGGCGTGCCCGTGCTCGGCGTGGCGCGACCGTATACCGCCCAATTCTCAATCTCATCCAATTCCGGTTGGTGATTGCCGCACATATCGGCGGAGCCGGAAAAATACGCGCACGTGTTTCGCTCGCCCGGATACGTATACTCGTTCGTGACATTGTCGCGATCACGGCGCGCGAAGTGCCAATACAAACCGGCCGCGCTCACACGTTTTGTGCCTTGTAAGGCCACGTTGTAACCCGTCTCGCCCTTGAATGCGCCTGTGTCGGTGGCCTCAGCGATCACTGCGATGCGTTCCGCTTCTTCCGCAGTGAAGCCCGCGGCCCGCGCCAGTGCACGCGTCAATTCGTAATGAAACGTGCTATGCGCCGCGAGATTTTTGGTTTGCAGATCTTCGCCGAAGCTTTTGATCCGCAGCACACTTCCGAAAACCGCATGCGCGCTCGCGAGCAAGAGTATGCTCGCGAGCAAGAGCATGCTCGTGAGCCGTTGATGAATATGCAGCATGTTGTCGCTCCTTGAAATATGTGGCTTTTAAAACGTCTCGCTTTGTAATGTCATGCCGTCGGATTCTTCCTTCGTGCTCGGGCCAGCGCTCGTTTGGAGATTTGTATCGGGCACAGGGAAGATTCTTTCAGAATGACACTTTGTGGAGTCTTCATTTGAGCGAAGGCGCCGCATGGTTTGTTAACCGCATGGCTACCTCATTGCGCTCAATTATACTTTCCCGTTGTCAAATTCAGCGTATACTGCTTGCCGCTCGGCAGCGTCACCGTTACTTGATTGGCGCCGTTGAACGCGACCGTGAACGTGAACGAATACTCTTTTTCCGTGTTTTGTTGCGCGCCCACGGCTGTGAACTTGCCTTTGATCGCGCCTTCCAACGTGCCGGCAGAAGGAACATATGAGCTGCCGTTCAACGGGATCACCACGTTGCTCACGCTGTAGAAGCTCGCCGAGCTGATATTCAGCGCGCGGCGATTGCCCTCGAAACTATACGTCGAGTTGTTCGCGCCGCCGCCATTCACCGTGGCGCTGCCGGATTTCAAGCCGTCGGCAATCAAATTCGATCCGCTCTTCAAGCCGATACTGATTTTGTCCAACGCATCGGAATAATTTCCCGACAACGCGCTGCTGTATACCACGCTGTCCGTGACGCCTTTCACAAAATTGTTTTGCGGCACGCCGCGCTCCGTGAAGTACGAGAGATTGAGCGAGTATGTGATCCAGCCTTTGGTGATGGTCGTATCAAATCCTGCGTTCTTACCGAGCGCATCGAACGAGCCATTGGCATTCGCTGCGACCATGGCGAGATCGTTCATCGCGCCGCCGCTCGCCTGTGCTACTTCGGTGGCAACGATGGTCATCTGTTCCGCATCCGAAAGGTCTTCTACTTCGTTCTCTTCCGGCCCGGTGGAATTTTTCGAACACCCGAAGGCCAGCAAGAATGCGGGCAGCAAACTCAAACACAAGCGACGAAAATTCATGGTAAAACTCCTTTCTTACACACCGACGTTTACTCAACCACGGCTCGGCCGCGGCTTTTGCTTTGTCATTGCTCGGGTAAAGATACGGCGGAAAACGCGGCCAAGTGTTGCGCAGACGTTGCGATGGCGTGAAGAAAGCGTGCTGGAAAACCGGCGGGAATGTTTCGGAGACCTCGAATAGAGCGTTCGAAAAGTGCAAAAGCGCAGAATCTCCGCAACGAGGGCCTGCTTTGCGGGTGCTTTTCGTCTCTGCGCCTTTGCGTGAATCGTTTTGCCTTTCTACAACGGCTGACTTGCTGCTAAAATCCATAGCGCTTGTTGCGAAGTTGTTGCGGCCTTCTTGCAATCCTTTGCTGCGCGGAAAAGTGCTGTACTCCTCTTTCTCTCTTTACTACATTGACGCACTCATTCGAAGAGGGCAACATGCAGAAAATTTTGTTGATTGAAGACGAAGCCGGTATCGCGCAGATGATCAGCGTACAACTGCAACTGGTCGGCTACAAAGTGGAAGCCGTGGCCGATACGAAGTCCGCGCTGCAAGCCGAGCGCATAAAGGAAGCTGACATCATTGTGTTGGATTGGATGCTGCCGGATGCCGAAGGCCCGAGCATTATTCCGAAAATCCGGCAATTGACCAAGGCCCCGATTTTGATGCTCACCGCGCGCTCGGAAATTGTAGATAAGCTCGTAGGCTTCGAAGCGGGTGCGGATGATTATCTCACCAAGCCGTTCGACATGATGGAGTTGATCGCGCGCATCAAAGCCTTGCTGCGCCGCGCAGCGGACGCGACTCCCAAATCGAAGAACGCGCCGCTGCGTTACGGTGAAATTGCGATGGATTTGGAAACGCGCAAAGTGGAAGTGGCGGGAGAAGAAATCGAGCTGACGCCCACGGAGTTCAAGATTCTCGAAATCATGATGCCATCCCCGAGCACGGTGTTCAGCCGCGACCGGCTCATCGAATTGGTGCTGGGTTACGAATACGAAGGCTATGGCCGCACGCTGGATTCGCATATCGCACGCCTGCGCAGCAAAATTGAGCGCGACCCCAAGAATCCCGAATACATCAAAACCGTTTTTGGCGTGGGCTATAAATTCGGCAGGTAAAACCATTCGTTCCGCCACGGTTTGGCCATGGTGGAGTTTTTGAATGGCGCAGGTCTTCAACTATGGCGTGGGCCTACTTTCAGCTCATCGCAAATGCTTCGCAGGCTCGAAAAATAATTTTGCCGCCATGCGCTTCAAATCCTTCTATCCGCGCGTCATCTTCATTCTCGCCACCGTCTCGCTTGCGCTCTTTGCCGTGCTTGCGGTGGTCAATGCATATTTCTTTCGCGTCGCCATTGACGAGCTCATGGGCAAGCTGCAAACGCAACGCATGCAGCGTTTGTTTGCAAGCTTGGAAAAACGTTTTCCGCAATCCGCCCCGCCGGCAACGCTCACGGCGTTTCTCGATTCGCTCTACTTTGAATATGCCATCGAACTCTATGATCGCAACGGCATTCGAATCGCCGGGAACACGGCGCAACGCGAGTCGCCGCCGCAGCCGCGTTTGCACGAAGAGCAACGCTTCACCGGCTTCTCGAAAATCTATTACAACCCCCACCCGACTTCTCCCTTCGCGGCGCTCAAAATTCAAGTGCATCTGCCGGATGCGCCGGTGTTTCGCAGCGTGCTGGTTTTGTTTCTGCTCTCGGGGCTCGCCATCGTTGCGGTCTCTGTTGTTATGGGGTGGAAGATGGTCTCTTATCTCAACACGCGTTTGGAGCGTTTGAAAGCAGGCGTGAGCGAGATTGCGCAGGGCAAGTTCGAAGTGCAGTTGCCGATCGCAGGTGAAGACGAAATTGCGTTTCTCGCGAAGAGTTTTAATGCCATGTCCGCCCGTCTCAAACGATTGATTGAAAGTTTGGAAGAGAGCAACGCGGCGCGCCAGCGTTTGTTCGCGCACGCTTCGCACGAAATCAAATCGCCGCTCACTTCCATCAAGGGCTTCGTGGATATTGTCGAATACATGAACGTTCTGCCGCCGGAGCAACAGCAGCATCTGGTGCCCGCGGTGAAGAAGGATCTCAATCGCGTGCTCAAAATTACGAACGACCTTTTGCAGCTCGCGCGCCTTCGCAGCCCGGAATATAAGTTCGCTTACAAGCGCATCGAACCGCGCGCTTTTTTGCAAGAAGAGCACAGCTTTTTTGCGCAAAAGGCGAAGGCGCTCAACGCCGAAGCGCGCTTAGTGAACAAACTGACGGAGCCGGTGCAACTGCACACCGACCCCGACCGCCTCGCACAGATTCTTGACAACTTGTGGAGCAATAGTTTGAAGTACGGCGATCTCACGCACCCGATTCGCACGGAGCTAACACGCACGAAGGACGGCATTGCGATCACGATTGTGAATCATTTGAAGGGGAAACTAACCGTGCCTGCGGAGAGACTATTCGAGCCGTTTTATCGCAACCCTACTGATGCGGACAAAATCACCGGCTCCGGCCTGGGCTTGACTATTGTGAAGGAGTTGACGGAAAAATTGGGCGGCACGATTGCAGCGAATTTGGAAGCGCACCGGATCGAGGTTACGATTGGCTTTCCGGCCGAACCAAAGAATTAAGAAACCCTTGCGCTCGTTTTCATCAGAATTCGATTCGCTTCATCACATCCACGCGCACCATCGCTTTCGCGTTGCGGCAATTTTCTGCCGCAAAAAACAAAACCTCGGCAGGCCGAGGTTTGAACGTTTTGTGATCGTCGCGAATCAAGTATATCTCGCGTTGCGATACTTCGGCTCATAAAACTGGTGCAGCAACAAATCCACGCGCAGCAAGCCTTTTTCCGTGAGCCGCACTTCATGTTGGTTGTAATCCAGCATGCCTTGCTGCTTGAGTGCGGAAAACACCTCGCCGAATTCGGCAATGATGTTGGCGCCGAATCTTTGTTTGAAATAGCTCGTGTTGATCGCGCCGAGCTTCAATTGCAAAATCATCTCGCGCGTCAAGCGCTCTTTTTCATTCGTGGCGAAAGCGCGCGCGAGCGGCAATTGTTGCGCTTCGAGCTGGGCGAGATATTCATTCCAGCTCGCCGCGTTTTGAAAATGCACGCCGCTCATGTGCGAGAACGAAGCCACGCCCGTGCCGAGCATATCGCAGCCTTGCCACACCGAGTTGCGATACACAAACTGGCTGTGCTTGCTCTTCTTCACCATCGTGTACGCGCTCGAAAGCTCATAGCCCGCGTTTCCCAATTGCTCGAACGCATACGCATGCCAATCGCGTTTCAGCTCCCAATCCGCAAAGTGCAGCCCGTTTTGGCCGTGCAAATAATCCTGCGAATAAACCGTATTGAACGGCAATTCCATTTGATAAATCGTCACGCTATCGGGATCGCAGTCGATCGTGCGCTGCACACAATCGCGCCAATTCTCCCACGTTTCGCCCACCATGCCCGCAATCAGATCGATGTTGAGTTGATCGAATTGCAGCGCTTTGATCCACGGCAAGCTGCGATAAATTTCCTCGGAAAGATGCGCGCGACCATTCTCCTGCAAAATGTAGTCGCTGAAATTTTCAATGCCGAGACTCAGCCGCGTCACACCGATTGCGCGAATCGTTTCAAGCTTCGGCTCCGACAGCGTGCCCGGCTCGCATTCGAACGTAATCTCTTCCGCATTGCGCCACGGAATCG
Organism: bacterium; assembly: GCA_037444905.1. Lineage (GTDB taxonomy): Bacteria > Zhuqueibacterota > Zhuqueibacteria > Zhuqueibacterales > Zhuqueibacteraceae > JABWAN01. Next base: position 64,478 of record JBBILN010000037.1, read on the forward strand.
CAGCTTGCAGGCGTTCGGCCACGGCTTGCAAATGCGTCGCGCTGATGTACGAAGGCGTACCGCCGCCGAAGTACACAAACTTCAACGGACGATTTTGCACCGCGGGCAGCGCGCTGTACAACTCGACTTCTTGCGCGAGCGCATCGAGGTAGCATTGAATGTCTTTGTTGTTCTTGTCGGTGTACACGCGGAAGTAACAAAACTTGCAACGCTTGCGGCAGAAGGGAATGTGCAGATACAATCCCAGCGGATACGCAGGCCGCGGCGCCGCTTGCAATGCGGCGCGTGCCGCGCCCACTTCTTCCGCGCGCCAAAACGAATAGGGCGGATAGTTCGAAACAAAAACGCTCCCGATTTCGGTTTCTTTGGCCTCATGTCGAGAGGTGGCGGGGTCTGGTTGAATGATATTGAGAGTTTCGGTCATTAGGCCTGTGGGTTTTTGGTTGAAGGGATTCTTTCGAGCAATGGTTTTGATAAACATTTTCGGGAATGTCATTCTGTAAGAACCTTCCCTAGCACTCGGTACACATCCTGTTATTGAGAGGTGTTCCCAGCGCGAGGGAAGGTTCTTCCAGAATGACACTTTAGAGGAGGCTCACCTCAACAAAAATTCTGTGCGAACGATCATTTCCCTCCAAAGCAATAAATCACGCCGTCCGTCGAGCCAACAACCAATTTGCCTTGCGCCACTGCGGGCGAAGCAATGAACGACGAACCGGATTCGAATTGCCAAGCCACTTTTCCGGTTTTCAAATCGAGCGCGAGCAAATCGCCGTTCGCAACGGCTACGAACACGCGAGAGCCGACGATCACCGGCGAAGCTTCGATCTTCGTCTTCGTGCTGTGCGTCCACAAAACCTTGCCGTCTTGCGGATTGAGCGCGTGCACCAATTTGTCGCGGCCGCATGCAATTAGGATTTCATTCGTCACCGCCGCGGAAGCGAAGAATGGAAAATCGCGTTGCGGATGATCGTATTCCCAAACCACACTCGCGCCGTTCAAATCAAAACATGAAACGCGATTCGCGAACGTGCCGACATAAGCGCGGCCATTTAACACCGCCGTGCTCGCGGCAACGTATGCGCCCGCTTGCGCTTTCTTCACTTCCACGCCGTCGCGAATGCGAACCACGCGAAAGAGCCCGTCACAACCCGCCACCACTGCCAACTCACTGAAAATTGCGGGCGTCGCGTGAATGTAGCCATCGGTTTCAAGTTTCCAGAGCAGCTTGCCGTGCGCGTCGAGGCAGTAGAGATGATTATCATACGAGCCAAAGAGCACGCGGTCCTGATAAAAATTGCCGGAAGAAATCACGCCCCCGTCGGTTTGAAAAAGCCATTTGCGTTTGCCCGTCGCAACCTCCACCGCGTGAAATGCGCCGGACTCATCCCCGAAATATACCACACCATTTGATACCGCCGGCGAAGCTTTGGTTTCAGCGAGCGCAGCATATTTCCACTGCAATTTCCCTGAATGCAAATCGAGCGCATAGAGGTTGCTATCGAGTGATGTTGCATAAACCATGTTCGAAGAAATCACGGGCGAGCCTTCGATGTCGCCCTTCGCTTCGAACGTCCAGAGCAACTCGGGCTGTTCGGGCAACGTGCTTTGACTAACGCCCGTCAGTTGTGCGTTGCCACGAAAGATGGGCCAGTCGTTTTGCGCATGCGTGATGGTATTGACGAACAGAAGCAGAACAAGCGTAAAAAGTGAAATGACTCTACGAAGCTCATTCCCCCCTTGAGGGGGGTTGGGGGGGTGTTCTTCAATTCGTGCAAGCCTGCAATGACACCCCCCTGCCCCCCTCAAGGGGGGAATATATTGACGCAGTGACCTCTTCATTCACTCCATTCCTAAACTTTGTTTGATTCTCTTGATCTGATTGCGGTGCAGCAAATCATGCCCGGCCATCATCTGCGCGATTTTCCAAATGCTCTCGGGGCCGCGTTCGCTGTGCAAACCTTCGCGCGCAAGTTGCTCTTTGCTCAATGAACGAAGCAATTTGAGATTAAGGCTGCGCAACACGCGCAATTGTTCTAGTGCATCGCGCAAGCTCACGTCGTTGTAGCGCAACTCGTTCGCCCATGCGTCTTGATCGTACCCTTGAAGGACGGGCCGATCGTGAGCGAGAATCATGCGCATTCGATAACCGGCCACCAACTCTGAATCCGCGAGATGCTGCACCACTTGCATGATCGACCACTTGCCCGGCTTTTCCGCACGGCGCAGCGCAATCTCCTCCAAACCGGTGACTTCCGAGACCAGCGCATCGTAAAGCTCCTCTTGCACTTTAAGCGGATCGCGATTGCCGAGCAGATCCATCAAGGCTTGCACGTATTGCGTCGCGGCTTCTTTCGCCGCGCCCGCGGGGTTGGAAAAGACGGAGGACATGTCGGGATCTCTCTTTAATGAGTTTCAAAGTGTCTATAAAAAAGACGGGAGCGAGGCTGAAACGTTCATATCAGAACGCCGCGTCATACAATTGCAAAAACGCTGCGGCATCAAGTGCGCGCGGATTGAACTTGCCCGTCCATTCCAGCGTTGCGGCTTGCGCCAATTCGGTTAGAGCCGTTTGCTCCACGCCGCACTCGCGCAAACGCGACGGCAGATTTGCAGCCTGCAAAAGCGAAGCAATACGTTCGTGCAATTCCATCGCGCAAACAACTGCGCGCCGCAACTCTTCATACTCGCGCGCAACGGCTTTGTGATTGAATCGCAGCACGTGCGGAAGCATCAGTCCAACAGCGATACCGTGCGTGATGCCATACTTTGCGGTTAATGAATTCGCACAAGCGTGCGCCGCGCCGAGCATGGCATTCTCAATTGCGTGGCCGGCGAGATGCGCACCGAGCAACATGGCGGCTTGCGCTTCCAAATTCTTCGGCGCGCGCAATATGACTTCAAAATTTTTCTCAAGCAAGCGCCAAGCTTCCAGGCTGAACATTTGGGAGATCGCGTTGCGCCGCGTGCAAACGTAGCTCTCAATCGCATGCGCAATCGCATCCATACCGGTGATGGCCGCGACTCGTTTCGGAACGGAAGTGAGAAGGGTCGGATCGAGAATCACGGCGCGAAAGCGCGCTTTGAGATCGCCGCACGCCATTTTGCGATGCGTGTGCTCATGTGTGATCAGCGCGTATGATTGCGCTTCGCTGCCCGTGCCCGCAGTGGTGGGAATGCCGATCGAAGGCAACATCGGTTTGCTCGCTTTGCCCATGCCCCAATAATCTTCCATCTTGCCGCCGTTGGTGAGCAGAAAATTGATGCCCTTCGCGCAATCCATCGCGCTGCCGCCGCCGAGCGCAACGATCAGATCAATGGGCAGATGCGCTTGCGCGAAATGCACGCCATTCTCAACCGTGCGCGTGGTGGGATTCTCCTCTACTTCAGTGAAGAGAAAAACTTCGAGCGCTTCTTTTTGAAGAGAAGCGCGCGCGCGCTCGACGTGACCGGCATGCACGAGGCCTGCGTCGCTCACGAGCATCACTCGTCGCGCGTCCAACTCTTTTGCAAGCGCACCGAGTTGTTCGATTTTGTTTTCGCCGAAGAGCGTGCGAATGGTGGGATGAAAGTCAAACGTATGGGAAGGCATAATTCAATTGGCAAGATCACAATGAGGACGGGGGCATTTATCATCATCACAAGAAAGCTTTCCGCAACCTCTCTTCATTGGAAAATACGGCTGCGTTTCCGCTATCACTCACCTGCCCAAGCTTTAGCACGTAAACGCGATCCGCAATCTCCAAAACTTGACGTACTTTCTGTTCCACAATTAACATTGTTGTGTCGAGAGTTTTGTTGACGCGCCGGATCAGATCAAACATCATTCGCAGGCTTTGTGGCGCAAGCCCGAGCGAAGGCTCATCCAGCAAGAGCAATTGCGGTCTGAGCATCAGCGCATTACCAAGAGCCAGCATTTGTTGCTCGCCGCCGCTCAACGTGCCGGCATGTTGTTGCTGACGTTCTCGCAGCTTGGGAAAAAGATGGAGCACTTCTTCTAGGCGAGCATGCAACTGCATTCGATCCGCAAGCAAGTAGCCCCCGATTTCCAAGTTCTCTTTCACCGTCAATTCGGTAAACACACGATTGCCTTGCAAGAGCATCGACATGCCGTTCTTCACATGAAACGAAGGACGAAGGTTTTGAATCTCGCGACCGTCATATTGCACCGCACCCTTCCACACCGGCAACAACCCGAAGATCGCTTTGAGAATCGTCGATTTGCCTGCGCCGTTATGGCCGATCAAAGCAACGACCTCTCCTTTTGCAACTTCGAGCGATACGCCGTTGATGATCCGCTTGTTGCCGTAGCCGGTGTGCAGGTCAATCACTTTCAACAAGAGCCTACTCCAAATAAGCTTCCAAAATCTCCGGATTGTTTTTGATGGCTTCAGGCCGGCCTTCCGCAATCTTGCGTCCGGCATCCATCACGATGACATGATCACAAGCCTGCATTACCACTTCCAAATTGTGCTCGATGAATAGAATTGTTTTCCCGTTCGCGGCAAGCTGAGTCATGAGCGCCAGCATTTTTTCAATCATGCTCGGATTCACACCGGACACCGGCTCATCAAGCAAGAGCAAGTCCGCCTCGGTCGCCAAACAGCAAGCGAGCGTCAGCAGCTTCTGCTGCCCATAGGAAAGCGCGCCAGCCAAATGTTCATCATGATTCGCAAGTCCGACTTGATTTAAAATTTCGAGAGCAAGCTCTTTGTTCTTTCGCTCTTCTGCCCGAACCTTTTTGCGAAGCGCAAGCGCGGCCAGCCAATGCTCGCCCGTTTGCTTTTGCCGCGCCAAAAGAATATTCTCGATGACGGGCAGGCTTGCGATGAGGCGCAGATCTTGGAAGGTGCGCACGATGCCGTTGCGCGCAATGCGATATGGCGGCAAGCGCGTAATGTTCTTGTCCGCATAAAAAATTTCACCGGCATCCGCCGCTAGAAATCCCGTGATGATATTGAACACCGTGGTCTTGCCCGCGCCGTTCGGACCAATAAGCCCGACGATCTTTCCTTTCGCAATCGCGCACGAAAAACCCGCGACTGCCTTCAAGCCGTCAAAAGTCTTGGAGAGATTTGAAATCGTGAGCAGAGCGACACTCATTTTCAAAAACCCATTAATCCAACCATCCAGAAATCCAACAATCCATTATCTCAACTCGTATTCGCCGACCAGCCCTTTTGGCCGAAAGATCATCATGACGACGAGCAACGTGCCGTAAATGATCTGTCTCATGTTCGCTGCAATCGCATTGGGCATGCCGAGGAAGCGCAGCATTTCAGGAAGCACGATCAAAACCACGGCGCCGACAACCGAGCCTCGCAAGCTTCCCGCGCCGCCAACAATGACGATCGAGATCATGAAAATCGATTCGAGAATGGTGAAGCTGGTGGGATCGATAAACGTCACGTAATGCGCATAGAGCGCACCCGCAATCGCAACCAACGCTCCGCCCATGACGAACACAAGAATCTTGTAGCGAATCACGTTCTTGCCCAAGGCTTGCGCAAAAACTTCGTCTTCACGAACGGCTTTGAGCACGCGCCCGAACGGCGACTCGACCAGGCGTTTTGTGATGACATAAACCACCAAAGCGCAGACGCCCGTGAGTATCACAAACTCGATATGCGAAGAGATCGCGAAACCGAAAATGTTGGGTTGCGGAATCCCTGGAATGCCCAACGGCCCGCGCGTAAGTCCGACCCAGTTGTTGAAGAGGCTGAACAGAATCATTTGAAAGCCGAACGTGGCAATCACCAAATAATCGTCGTGAATGCGCAAAGAGGGAAAAGCCACCACTGCCGCCACTGCGCCCGCCACTGCCATCGCGATCACGAGGTTCAACAAAAACGGCGTGCCGTAATTCACGGCGAGCAAAGCCGCGACATATGCGCCCACGCCGTAAAACGCCGCGTGCGCAATCGACAAAATGCCCGTGTACCCCGCAATGAGATTGAGCGAAATGGCGATGATGATGTAGATGTTGATGAGGATGAGAATGTGGAGAAGGTAGGCCATGACTACGCCCAAGGCTCGGATGAACTCGACGTGTTCACGCAAATTCGACGGTTTCATGCTCAATTGAAATCCGTGAAATGACAAACATGTCATCCTTATTTACCTGAGGATCATTGAGCAAATATTCCCACACGGAATTCTGGCGTTCGGAAAAGGGCATTTTTTGAAAACTTGGTGAAGAAAGAAAAACGCCCACACTCCCTTCATATTCTGTCGGAAAGAAATCGGCCGTCATATCAAGATCGCCAAGCACCTCGCGCCCATAACGCTTGAACGCCGCACGCAGACGGTCGAGAGTTTTTTTGTTGACCATAATAATACCAGCCATGTCATGACTCCGAAGCTCAAATAACTTCGACGGCCTCTGTACCCATGGCAATTCGAGAGATATATCGCAAATCTTTATCATTCACCTCGGGGGCAGCTCGAAGGAATTTCCAAACGGAGTTTTGTCGTTCGGTTATCCTCATGTTTTGGAATCTAGGTGACGTCAAAAGAACTTCGAAGTATTCCTCAAATTCCGTTGGCAGAAAATCGATCGTGATATCAGGATCGCCAAGGACTTCATTGCCGTAGCGTTTGAACGCCGCGCGCAAACGTTCGAGAAGTTTTTTGTTTATGATCATAGTCCCAGCCATGTTATAACTCCATCGTTGGGGTTGAATAGCCAATCGTATAACTCATTTGAATCGGCTTGATGAGAAGGGTCGGCAGCTTTGTAGCGGTAAACGACTTCCTTGTGAATATCCGTGATCTTCTTAAAATTATCTTGGAGATTCGGCATGGTCTCCAGTTCGTTTGCCAATCCGGCAAAAATTATCAGACCGCGCAGGTCATGCGTTTTGAGGACTGCCGGCAAATGCTCCAGCTTGAGCACGTCACAGATTTTAAACTTCAGCCGCGCCTCGACAATGTACGGCCCAATGTAAACCGACGCGGTCCATCGCCCTTTCTCGCGCAGGGCGTCGAAGTCTTCTTTGCGATCTCGTGCCAATTGCTCGAATTCCGCTTTGCGCGTGGGCGTAAACTTGGTGAGGTCAAACATCCATCCCTCTCATCATTGCATCACAACGCCGCTCCTGATTTCAACGGCCAATTATAACATTCCCCACCAGCAATCGCAACGCTTTTCTCTTCGCCTATCCCTTTTGCTTTTTTCTTTTTGCCCTTTGCCCTCGCTACACCTCCGCCTTCCGAATTTTCTTCCCAAAGAAACCCTGCGGCCGGAAGAGCAGAAACAAAATGAGAATGACGAACGCAATCGCATCTTGCCATTGCGAAGAGATGTACCACACCCCGAGATGTTGCGCCAAGCCGAGAAGCAGGCCACCCAAGTATGCGCCGAGAATGTTGCCCAACCCGCCAATGACCACCGCCACCACGCCGTACAGCATAGCCTGAAAACCCATGAGCGGCGTCATATCGATATCGAGCGAGATGAGAATAGCAGCAATGACAGCGAGCGCAGAGCCGGCGAAGTATGTAAAGTAGACGATTCGGTCTTTGTTCAACCCCATGACCACAGCCAGCTCCGGATCGTTGGCTACCGCGCGCAGGGCTTTGCCGATTTTGCTGCGTTTGAGAATGAGGAAGGTGAGCCCGAATAGCACGAGACTGGTGAGAATGATGGCGATTTGCACCGGCGTGAGGCGCGCGCCCAAGACATTCAGCCCTTCGCGCACCTCACCCGTGCGAATGGTTTTGGTGTCATCCCCGAAAAAAAGCGAGATGACGTTTTGCAGAATGATGGAAACGCCGAGAGAGGCGATGAGTAAGATTGTGCCACTTGCTCGTTGCCTCTTGATTGGTTTGTAAACGAGGAACTCGATGACCATGCCCAAAAACGCTGCCGACAAAACCGCCAGCGCTACTGTGGCTGCAAACGGCAATTTGAAAAGGACGAAATAGAGGTAAGTGAAATATGCTCCGGCCGTGTAAACCGCCCCATGCGCAAAGTGAAAGAAGCGAACCGTGCTGTAGACAATAGAAAAGCCGAGAGCGATGAGGGCGTAGACGCTCCCGGCGATAAGGCCGTTGACCCACAATTGGGCAACCATTATAGCGCCTGAAATTTACCGTCTTTGATTGTCTTAAAAACGACGGACTTGGAAACATCGCCGTTTTCGTCAAACTTAAATTTGCCCGTAACGCCTTCAAACTCGCTCATACTATCAAAAAACCTCTTGATCTGCAGACCATCAATTTTGCCGTCAATTGTACTGGCTGCCTTGTAGATAAGCATGAAGGCGTCATAAGATTGAGCTTCAACCCAACCTGGCTCATAGCCGTACTGTTTTTGAAATTCTTCGACGAATCTAGCGACTTCGGGATTATCAGATTTTGCATCAAAGCCCGTAGCCAAAGGATATATAACACCTTCGGTTGCGTCACCAGCGATTTCTATAAATTTATTATCTTCAATTGCCGTTGTCGCGAGGAATTGCGATTTGTAGCCTATTTCTCTCGCTTGCTTCAATATTCTTGCTGTGTCACCAAAGTATCCTGCGACATAAACTACCTCTGGATTTTCTTTTACTAGCTTTGTAAGTACAGCACGAAAATCCTTGGTAGTTTCTAAATATCCTTCGTGAAGGACAACTTGCGCACCTTCAGCTTCAAAAGTTTCTTTGAAAATTTTGGCAATCGCAATTCCGTAGTCATTATTCAGATGCAAAATGGCAGCACGTGCATAACCCTTTTTTCGAGCGAACTCAGCGATTGCCTTTCCTTCGGCTAGGTCGCTGGGCCAAATCCGATAGATAAATTGGCCTGCCTCTGTAATTGCAGGAGCTGAAGATGTTGGAGAAAGTAGCACAACCTTGTTTTTCTCCGCAATAGGTGCAGCAGCCAACGTCACTGCACTGACAATATCTCCTATCACAGCAGGAACATTATCAATACTGATTAATTTTTGAATCGCGGTCGCTCCGCTTGTCGGCTCGGCACGAGAATCCTCGTAGATTACAGTCACTTTTTTGTGGGCGACACTTTCTTTGTTTACATCGGCAACGGCGATATTTATCGCCTTTTGTCCTTTTTCGCCATAAGATGCATTTTCACCTGTCAAAGGGAAAATTACACCGATTTTAAGTTCTTGAATATTGTCGCGCTGTTTACACATTAAAATCGACAATGATATGATCAAAAGCATGATCATATTCGAACAAGCAAACAATTTTTTCTTCATGGCAAGGTCTCCATAGATTCTTACCGTAAGTCGGGCCAGAGGCCTCCACTTACAGGTATTATGGTTCCAGTAACATAGCTCGATAATGATGAGACCAAATAAAGTGCACTGTTCGCAATTTCATGAGGAGAAGCAAAACGCTTCATGGGAATTTGAGCTTTCTTTTGTGAAAGATACTCCTCTGGAAAACACGAAATTTGGTCTGTCGTTGTCCATCCCACCGAAAGACCATTAACTCTAATTTGTTTCGGGGCCAATTCTACGGCTAATGAACGGGTCAATCCCTCAAGAGCAGATTTTGCAATATTTCGGTGGTTAAAACCTGTCTCTGCTTGCCTAACAGTAACGGATGAAATATTGAGTATAACCGCACTCGAACTTTTTTCCAAATATGGCAATGCCTTTTGAATACAAAGAAAAGAACTTTTGACAATACCTTCTAATTGATCAAAAACATCTTTCCAAGTTAAATTTTCAAACAAAGTCGCCTTAAAAGCCGTGTGTGCATTATTTACAAGAATATCTATACCGCCAAATACTTGAACGGTATGCTCAACAAGTGTAATTATATCATTTTCTAGTCGAACATCAGCTTTTTTCAAACTTCCCACTCCACCATTTTCCGTTAACGCAAAAAGCACACGTTCTGCAGATTCCTTATCATTTAGATAGTTGATAACTACTCTTGCACCCTCTTGCGCAAAGCGTCTAGCGATGGCAGCACCAATTCCTCGTCCCGAGCCAGTTATTATTACTTTTTTATCTCTCAACAACGCCATGGGTTAAGCGGCCTTAAGCAGTTCGGTTAAATCGTCGATACCGAAGTTATCAGAAGTTGCGAGCTTGCCGCATCGGAATTTACCAGAAGACTCGACAGTTAATATACCGGAATTATAGGCTTCGATATCAATTTGGCTAAAAATTGGCGCATAAAAAAAACGGTCACTTACAATCTCTACACCGTAAGATGCTTGTAGATGATTTGTAACTGTATCGAGATGTTCTTTGAATGACGGTGAAATTACTATGTGGCTTGCACGACCTACCCGCGCCAAGGGCCGGATTAAAAGTTTGGCGCTAACAGATTTTGTGTATTCTCCAACATCAATCAGGTTCTTCAAATTTTCATCGGAAACAGTGCAACTCACTTCAACAGATACATCTAGTTTCCGCAAAAATGAAATCGCATTTATCGCATCATTCCATGCACCATTGGCTCCTCTTCGTTGATCATGTTCAATCGGGTTCATTGAATCTAAACTAATTTGTGCGACCACGAGCCTGCAAAATATGTCTGGATGCTTCTGAGCATAATAAGGTATTCTAAACCCGTTGCTCAAAACACTTGTTGCTATTCCCAACTCCTGCGCTCCACTTAGGAGTTCCATGATATTGGGCCAAACAAAGGGTTCTCCTCCGGTAACGAGGATACTCCGCAAACCTCTTTGCTTCATGACGCATAGGATTCTCATCCACGTCGGCAAAGTTAATCCTTCATCGAAAATTGCTTTGCCCGAATTATTAAAGCAGTAAAAGCATCGCTGATTACACTTCTTGGTAATCTCAAGATTTAAATGCTTTATTGGGGCCATGAGTTGATCTCCTGCTCCATTTTCAGTAAGTCATCAAGTTGGTTATTGGCAAAGAGTCCCAATGTTTGAGGATGAGCGATCAAATCAGGTACTCGTCGCCTGCTATCCAACAAAGGACTTTCCCATAAAAACATTTCAACTTTTCCGTCCCTGTGAACATTGGTGATATTGGATTTGATTAAAACTTCACGATCAAAAATGCCAAAATCTAACAAGTCGGGTTGTGCGTTCTGAAGGTCAAGTTTATGACGAAAGATATTCACGGTTGTAAAGAACAACTTGCCGTCTTTTGTAGAAGCGCCGTCAAAAAATTGTCTACGAAGTTGTTGGTCACTCTTGGTAAATTTACTGAAATCTCTCAGTGGCTGACTTCTGTTTGTGCGAGGAGGCCGACGTATTCCTAGCGCATTTTTATAATCTTCGATTTCGTCAGGGCCTCTGAATATTACAATACGTACCTTAGTAGATTCTTTAAACCCTTTCCAATCTCTAAACCAACAATCTTGATATGTAAGATAGTTATCTCCTCGGACCTCGTCAATGTCATCTTGATCATAGAGCAGGGGTGTTCCCAGCATAGTCCAAATTAATAACTTATTTGATTCATCCGTGAGGTGTTTTACGAGATCTTTATAAACATCCCATTTTGAATGCAAAGTAAGGCAATACGAATTGAGTTGTGATTCGACGACCTCGTGAAGCACCTTAATTATTCCCCACCTAGTATCCTTTTGGAGTGCGCTATGAATGTACATTCGTGTATTCATCCCAATAGTGATTCCTCCGCCGACAGGAAATTCGATGGCGCTTCTCAATTCATCTCGCATCGTTCTTTGTATTAGGGACTCTATCAAGATTCTTAGTTCTTCGTGAGCAAAAACGCGCATGCGTTCAATTGTAGAATCAACAGGATCACGAAGCTTGTTTACAACTTCTGCTGCCAAAGAATACTGTAAATGATCTCCAACATCCTTGAAGCGATCTATGCGGGCAATTATAGCATCTGAAAGGGCACCTAAAATCAAGCCGATTGAAAGGGACGCGAGGCCAGACCAATCTTCAATTTCCAAGGTTATGAATCCGAAGACTGTTAGCGGAGTTTTTAATGTTGCTGAAGGGTATAGATTAATTATGAGAGGAGTACCTAATGTGCAACTCTTATTTGAAGGATAAGTGGGTTCTTTCGTATTTTCGG